>DATGTM010000106.1:0-225542 GCA_035301845.1 Pseudogracilibacillus sp.
GTATGTCCTACGGGATAAAAAGCTTTGACCGACTTCGTAAGAAAATATTATTTAGACAAGCAATTAGATCCGCGGCTTAAGCCGCGGATCTAACAGAGAAGAGAATAAGTGGAATACCACCACATTTGAAAAAGAGCCGAAAATTAAGTGTTAGCTAAAATACGCTGAACTTACCTGAAATGAACTTAACCATTTCCATCCATCCGGAGATCCCCGTCCCCGTCCCAAGAAGATATCCAGGTCACCAGGCGTCTTGTCGAAGCTGGTAAAATTATGGGTATCGAATTGCTGGACCACTTAGTAATCGGTAATAATCGTTTTATTTCATTAAAAGAAAAAGGTTATTTATAATAATATTAGGTTTTCTTTACAATACTGTCATTAAAATGTTAAGTTTTGACATAAACATTGCAATCGTGCCTGCGAAGAAGTGATAAACTAGGAGAATACAGGAATGACAGTGTTTAATGTTCGTCCTTTTTAAATTGAATAGTGCTGAAAAAGAGTTGAAGCTAAAAATGTCTTTATATAAATCCTATCATTTTCTGCTTTTTTTTCGTATAATAAATGATATGATTATGAAACCGCCATTTATACTCATAAATTGATAATGGCGCTTTTCTATGTCATTACGATCCAGGTTTTATTCGAATAAAAAAGCTGAAAAGCAATTGACTGAAAGTATAGATTAGGAAATTGCCAGAAGAAAAGGAGAAATACAAATTATGTTTCAACTCTCACAAAATTTAGGAATTGATTTAGGTACTGCGAATACATTAGTTTGTCTTAAGGGGAAAGGTGTTGTTGTCAGCGAACCTTCCGTGGTTGCAATCAATGACAGCTCTGGAGACATTGTAGCTGTTGGCGATGATGCAAGAAATATGTTGGGCAGAACTCCAGGAGGGGTCACGGTTATACGACCAATGCAGGATGGTGTCATTGCAGACTATGATACAACTGCGACGATGCTGAAATATTACATCCGCAAGGCGCGCGAAAAACAATCTTTTTTGAATACGAAACCGAGTATCGTCGTTTGCGTCCCTTCCGGTATTACAAAAGTAGAAGAAAGAGCGGTTTTAGATGCCACAAGATTAGCAGGTGCTAAGGAAGCATTTCCGATTGCAGAACCTTTCGCTTCAGCAATCGGCGCGGATTTGCCTGTGTGGGATCCGACAGGTAGTATGATTGTGGATATTGGTGGGGGCACCACAGAGGTTGCTGTTATATCACTAGGCGGAATTGTAACAAGCCGTTCAATAAAAGTTGCCGGGAACAACATGGATCATTCAATTACTCAATATATTCGTCAAAAATACAATTTGATGATAGGGGAACGAACAGCAGAGGAAATCAAAGTAAATATTGGCTCTGCAACCTATGAATCAGAAGATGAAACGATGGATATTCGTGGTCGGAATTTATTAACTGGACTTCCGGAAACAATGTCTGTCTCCAGTTCTGAGATAACTGGTGCGTTAAAAGAAAGTGTAGATAAAATTGTACACTCTGTTAAAACTGCTTTAGAAAAAACGCCGCCGGAATTATCAGCGGATGTTATGAATCGCGGGATTGTTATTTCAGGTGGGGGAGCGCTGTTGCGAAACATTTCACATGTACTAAGTGAAGAGACAGAGATTCCGGTATTTACAGCAGAAAACCCGTTGGAAAGTGTTGCTATTGGAACTGGGAGATCATTAGAGTATATTCAACATTTCCGTAATCACCCTAACGTAGCGACTCGTGCAACCTTAGAATAAGTAGGTGGACGTATGTCATTTTTTAGGAAGAAATCGTTATTTATTATTTTAATTGGAATAATTGTAGCGGTGGTGTTGATTGGTTATTCTCTCTCTGACCGTGAGAATGCATCAGGTCCGGAAAAAGTTGTAGTTGATACAGTGGGCTGGGCACAAACCGTTATTAACAAACCGCTGCAATTTATTACAGATTCATTTTCAGGTATTAAAGATATTAAAAACACATATGAAGAAAACAAAGTTTTACGACAAGAACTAGCAGAACATAAAACATTAACTTCCAAAATGCAGGACATAGAGAAAGAAAATGAAGAATTGCGTAAATCAATTGATGTGGAAGAGTCTAATCGAGATTACGAATCCATACATGGAAATGTGATTGCCCGAAGCCCTGAGCGTTGGATGGACCAAGTCACCATTGACCAAGGCTCAAACAGTGGAGTTAAAAAAGATATGGCAGTTATTACTGGGGAAGGTATGATAGGGAAAGTGCAGAGTGTATCTGCCTCCACTGCTAAAGTGAAATTGCTCACTGGTTTTGACCAATTAAATCGAGTATCAGCTACCGTTTCTGTTAAAGATGATAAAGATATTTTTGGATTAATTGAAGGATATGATGAAAAGAAAGAAAAGCTCATTTTTAGCGTGATTGAAGAATCAGATTCAAAATTAAAAGAAGAAATGGAAGTTGTCTCATCAAATCTAGGAGGACTGTACCCTCAAGGGCTGTCTATCGGGGAAATTGTTGAAGTAGAACCAGATGAATATGGCTTGACACAAACAGCGTATGTAGAACCATCAGCTGATATGTATGATATCAATCATGTTATCGTTGTTGATCGCTCATTAGAAAATGATGATAGCGAAGGGGATGAATAAGATGAGACCATTACTCTTTTTCATCCCATTATTTCTTATTCTAGTCATTGAAGGAATTGCAATCGATTTTCTTCCGCAATTTCTGGCGAAAACTAATTTACTGATTACGCCGCACTGGATTTTTATGTTTTTATTATTGATGACATTTAAATTCGACACAAACAATACATTTTATGCTGTGATTTACGGAGCGTTTTTTGGGATATTAGTAGATATTGTTTATTCGGATGTTTTAGGTATTTATATGTTTATTTATCCATTTGTGATTTATTTGGTACATATATCCAAACATTTTTTACAGACGAATTTTTATATGCTACTCATTATCGCTTCAGCAAGTTTGTTAGTCGTTGAGGTTTTATTATTTATCGTTTATTCTTTTGTATTATCTTTGGATTTAAGCCAAGCCTATTTCTTGTTCAATCGATATATTCCTACTTTGATTGCAAATTTATTGTTTTTGCTACTTCTTTATGTGTTATTTTCTGGTATGATGGAACGATGGAGAAGAGATTTGTTTAAAGAATAAAAGGAAAAAACAGGTGAATGTGAGGTGGACGGTGTGACGAAAGACGAGCAACAGCTGGTTACGGTACGAGGAACAAAAGAAGGACTTACCTTCTATTTGGATGACGACTGTTCATTCGATGAATTATACGAAGCTTTGCAATCTAGATTAGCCTTAACTTTCAAGCAGGAGGCAGATCAATCCGCTTCCATCATCTTAAAATTAGGCTACCGTTATATCCACCGGGCACAAAAGCAGGAATTGAAAAAGTTAATTGAACATGAACATAAGTTTAAAATCGAACGATATGATTCACAGGTCATAGATAAACAAGCAGCAGAGAAATGGCTGGAAGAAAGCTCGGTTAAATTAATGACGCAAGTAGTGCGTTCCGGGCAACAATTAGAAGTGAAAGGCGATTTGCTTTTAGTAGGGGATGTTAACCCTGGTGGAGAAGTGAAAGCATCTGGAAATATATATGTTCTAGGTCAACTAAACGGGATTGCTCATGCAGGAGTCTATGGAAACGAATCAGCAGTTATCGCTGCTTCTTATATGAATCCGATGCAGTTGCGTATTGCAAATTACATTAGTCGAGCGCCAGATTATGAATCGGAAGGCGTTTATATGGAGTGCGGTTATTTAGATAAAGAAAATGAAAAAATAGCAATTGATCGCCTGCAGATTTTACCTCAATTGCAAAGAGAATTACGTGCGATGGAAAGGAGAATGGATAATGGGTGAAGCTATTGTGATTACTTCAGGTAAAGGTGGAGTAGGGAAAACAACTACTTCGGCAAATTTAGGCACCGCCTTAGCACTGAATGAAAAAAGCGTTTGTTTAATTGACACAGATATAGGATTGCGTAATTTAGATGTCATTATGGGCCTCGAAAATCGAATTATTTATGATATCGTAGACGTTATCGAAGAAAGATGCCAATTAAAACAAGCTTTAATAAAGGATAAACGTTTTGAAGCACTCGCCTTACTTCCAGCAGCACAAACAAGCGATAAATCTGCGGTAACGAAAGAAGGTATTATGAAAATTATCGCAGAATTAAAAGAAGAATATGATTACATCATTATTGATTGCCCTGCAGGCATTGAACAAGGATTTCAAAATGCGCTTGCAGGAGCAGATAAAGCAATCGTGGTAACAACTCCGGAGAAATCGAGTGTCCGGGATGCAGATCGTATTGTTGGTTTAATTGAACAGCATGAAATTGATAGCCCAACCCTAGTGATTAACCGCATTCGAAATCACATGATGCAAGACGGAGAAATGCTTGATATAGAAGATGTGGTCCAAATTCTTTCCATTGAATTGTTAGGTATCGTTGTAGATAGTGATGACGTTATTCGTGCTTCGAATAGTGGAGAGCCAATTGCATTTGAACCTAATTCCAAAGCTTCGATTGCTTATCGAAATATAGCTCGTCGCATTTTAGGAGAAACTGTTCCTTTACAATCACTGGAAAAAGAAAAAACAGTTTTTCAAAAAATGAAACAATTTTTTAAAATTAAAGGATCGTAACAAAAATTTATAAGTTATAGTTGACATATAATAAGAAAACATGCTATCATTTCAATGTTATGTAAATGTAGCACCAAAGCTACAACCGCACAGAGCAGGTTATAAACTAGAAACTTAGTGCCTGTATGGCGAGTCTGAGTATATTGGAGGTGCAAGAATGTACGCAATTATTGAAGCTGGTGGAAAACAGATTAAAGTAGAAGAAGGCGCAGAGATTTACGTTGAAAAAGTAAATGCTGACGCAAATGAAACAGTAACATTTGATAAAGTGTTATTTGTTGGCGGTGAGGACGTAAAAGTAGGTACTCCTTATGTAGATGGAGCATCTGTTGAAGCTAAAGTTGAAAAGCAAGGACGTCAGAAAAAGATTTCTGTAATCAAGTTCAAGCGTAAAAAAAATTACAGCCGTAAACAAGGTCATCGTCAACCTTATACAAAATTGACAATCGAAAAAATTAATCAATAAGGATTTAAAATCATGATTAGCGTCGTTTTATTCCAAAAAGAAAATAAAATTCATGCATTTGAATTAAGTGGTCATGCGAACAGTGGCCCGCATGGGTATGATTTAGTTTGTGCAGGAGTGTCGGCAGTTACTTTTGGAGCAGTCAATGCTTTGATTGAACTTTGTGATGTAGATCCGGAAATTCATCAAGAAGATGAAGGCGGGTATCTTTATATAGAAATCCCAAAATCTTTTAAGAATGAAGCGGATGTGCAAACAATCTTACAGACCATGGTTGTCTCTTTGGAAACGATAGAGCGTGATTATCAATCTTTTATTCAAATTAAAAGAAAATAAGGAGGTGCCTCCAAATGTTGAAACTTGATTTACAGTTTTTTGCACAGAAGAAAGGTGCCGGAAGCACGAGGAATGGCCGCGATTCGCATTCAAAACGTTTAGGTGCTAAACGCGCTGATGGCCAATTTGTAACAGGTGGATCTATTCTTTTCCGCCAGCGAGGAACGACGATTTATCCAGGTGAAAATGTAGGTCTTGGAAAAGACGATACGTTATTTGCCAAAGTAGATGGTGTTGTTCGTTTTGAACAAAACGGCAGTAAACGCAAAAAAGTTAGTGTATATCCAGAAGTTGTGGAAGCTTAAGCTTCGCGAAACTCCAATCTGAAACAGGTTGGAGTTTTCGTTTATTTAAAATAAAATACAAATAGTATAAATGGAGGTGAGCAGATGTTTGCAGATCAAGTCAGTGTATATGTGAAAGCCGGAGACGGTGGTAATGGCCTTGCATCGTTCCATCGTGAAAAATATGTTCCTTTAGGTGGGCCTTCCGGAGGTGACGGTGGGCAAGGAGGAAATATTGTATTTATAGTGGATGAAGGCTTAAATACACTCATCGATTTCCGTTACAATCGGCATTATAAAGCGAAGCGTGGAGAAGATGGAAAGAGTAAAGCGCAACATGGAAAAAACGCGGCTGCTTATGACATTGCTGTACCACCGGGGACAACTGTTTATGATGAGGATACGGAAGAAGTAATTGCTGATTTAACGACTCATGGTCAATCTGCCGTCATTGCTAATGGAGGTCGTGGAGGCCGGGGGAACATTCATTTTTCTTCTTCCCGTAATCCTGCTCCTAATTTATCGGAAAACGGCGAACCTGGTGAAGAAAAAAATATTCGTGTCGAATTAAAAGTAATGGCGGATATTGGATTAGTCGGCTTTCCAAGTGTTGGTAAATCAACATTGTTGTCGGTTTCGAGTAAAGCAAAACCAAAAATTGCTGATTATCATTTCACAACATTGCAGCCCAATTTAGGAGTTGTTGATACAGAAGATGACCGAAGTTTTGTCATGGCTGATTTGCCAGGTTTGATAGAAGGAGCACATGAAGGGGTTGGTCTGGGATATCAGTTTCTCAGACATGTCGAGCGAACACGAATTATTATGCATGTACTTGATATGGCAAGTACGGAAACACGTGACCCCTATGAAGATTACGTAACCATTAAAGAAGAACTACGTCGTTATCAACGTGGTCTGGAAAAGAAACAACAAATCATTGTTGCGAATAAAATGGATATGCCTGGAGCCGAGGAGAATCTGGCTGCTTTTAAAGAAAAAATAGGTGAAGATGTTCCTGTGTTGCCAATCTCTACGCTTACAAAACAAGGATTAAGGGAATTACATTACCATATTGCAGACCTATTGGAGACGATTCCTAAAGAAGAGGAACAAGAAGAACAAGTTATTATTGAACATAAACCACAAAAAGCAGCGTTTACGATTCAAAAATTGGAAGCTGATGTGTACGAATTAACTGGACCAAAAGTGGAAAAACTATTCAAAATGACAGATTTTTCTTCAGATGAAGGAGTAAATCGTTTTGCTAGACAATTGCGACATATGGGAATTGACAAAGCTTTACGAGAACGCGGTGCCAATGATGGAGACACGATTCGTTTATTAGGATTTGAGTTTGAATTTGTTGAATAAGGTAGAAAATTCGAAAAAACCTGTTTAATTTGCTACACTAACTTCATGTATATTTGCTCGATTTTGCTTGAAGAGGACGAGGAGGATTTGAGTTGGCAGTGAAAATAGGATACTTGGGGCCACGAGGTACTTTTACAAAGATTGCGGTAGATCAAGCATTTAACGGAGAAGAGACACAAGCGTTTGAAACAATTCCACAATGTATTGATGCAGTAAACCGAGATGAGGTTGATGTAGGCGTTGTACCTATTGAAAACGCGATTGAAGGAACGGTTCATTTATCAATTGATTATTTAGTACATCAAGTGCGTTTGCCAATTGTGGCGGAAATTGTCGTACCAATTGAACAGAATTTATTAGTGCATAAGAATTTCACAGGTGATCTATCTGATATTAAAGAGATTCATTCTCATCGTCACGCCATAGCACAATGTCAACAATATATTCATAAACATGTGCCAAATGCAACGACTTTCTTTACCAATTCCACAGCAAGTGCTGCGGAGATGGTTAGTGAGAACGGAAGACCTATTGCAGCAATCGGTAATTCATTAGCTGCAAAAGAATTTAATTTACGTACAATTCGCGAGAATATTCATGATTATCCAAACAATGACACGCGTTTCATTGTACTTGCAAAAGATGAATCTCTTGTTCATTTAAAGCAGGAAACTAATTTGGAGAAAACAAGTTTGTTAATTACTTTACCAGAAGATAAAGCGGGAGTTTTGCATCAAGTACTGTCTGCTTTTTCCTGGAGAAAAATGAACTTATCTAAAATTGAATCCCGGCCGATGAAAACAGGTCTTGGAAATTATTTCTTTATTATTGATGTAGATGAGCCATATGATGACGCGTTATTTCCGGGAGTACAAGGAGAATTGGAAGCATTGGGTTGTAAAGTAACCATTTTGGGGACGTATCCAGTGTACCCGTTGAAACGTAAAGTGGAACAAATATAAAATGTGCTTTGAAAATGGTTTTGATGCTCATGGTGAGCTAATCGAAACCATTTTTATTTATCCTATACAGTACAGAATAATAACAAATATATAAGACAAACATTATAGCGGCTACCTTCATTCTTATCCTAAAACGGTGTATAATGAAAGTAGATACTTTTAGAATAAATCAATAAATGAAAGAAAAAGGATGAAAAGGATGCATGAAATAATTAATAAAACCGTTGAATGGTTACGTGAACAAGTAAAAGAAGCAGGAATGGATGGCCTGCTTGTAGGGGTAAGCGGTGGGCTAGATTCTGCAATAGTTGCTTATTTAATAAAACAGGCTTTCCCTGAACAATCGCTAGGGGTTATTTTACCTATCCATACAAATCCGAAAGATCAGGAAGATGCTCAGAAAGTAGTGGGTGAATCCGGAATAGATCACTTAACAATTGATTTAACTGAGTCGCATGAAAAAATGTACCAGCATATTCAAACTGTACTCAAAGAAGATGGAAGATGGAAAGAGGAAAAAGAACAGCTTTCTGATGCTAACTTGCGAGTCCGGTTGCGTATGAGTACTTTATACACAGTTGCTGCTCAATATAATTATCTTGTTGTAGGAACGGACAATGCTGCGGAATATTATACTGGTTATTTTACCAAACATGGTGACGGCGGAGTTGATATACAACCTATTATCCAATTGACAAAACAAGAAGTCGTGGATATGGGAGCAGCGCTCGGTATTCCAGAATCAGTCATTCAAAAGCGTCCCAGCGCTGATTTATGGAATGGACAATCTGATGAAGAAGAAATGGGGACGAAATACCGCTATATAGATCGCTATTTAAATGGAGATGACGTACCTGAAGCAGATGAGAAAATTATCGAAAACCTGCATAAAAAAACAGCTCATAAACGAAGAATGCCCACTCCATTTATATTTAGATAAACAGGTAAATCAGGTACTCTAAAGACGCTCAACTCTTTATTAAAAAGACATTCTTTGCTATACTGATAAAGGTTTAACAACGGCGAATTAACTTGGATGAAAAGGAGTTTTATCATGGCAGGACATTCAAAATGGCATAATATACAAAGAAGAAAAGGTGCTCAAGACGCAAAAAGAGGTAAGATATTTATGCGTCATGCGAAGTTTATTTATACGGAAGCAAAACAAGGCGGTGGCGACCCGGATATGAACCCAGGTTTGCGAACAGCTATTGAAAAGGCCAAACAAGACAATATGCCAAACGATAATATCGAACGTGCTATAAAGAAAGCCACAGGTACACTAGATGGAGCTAATTTTGAAGAATTAGATTATGAAGGATATGGTCCAGGTGGAACTGCGGTTATCGTGCATGTATTAACAGATAATAAAAATCGAACCGCTTCTGAAGTGCGCCATGCATTCAGTAAATACGGTGGAAATCTGGGAGAAACAGGTTGTGTTTCTTTCATGTTTGATCGCAAAGGAACGATTATTATTGTTAATCGTAATAATGAAATTGACGAAGATGAACTGACATTAGAAGCGATTGATGCCGGTGCTGAAGACATTGAAGTAGTTGATGGTGTTTTTGAAATTACGACAGAACCAGCAGATTTCACGAATGTTGTAGATCATCTTCGCGAATTAGGTTATGACATTGAAGAATCAGAGCTGACGCGCATTCCTCAGACATATGCAGAATTAGACGAAGATAAAGAAGATAAAGTGCAGAAATTGGTTGATATGCTTGAAGAGAGCGAAGATGTGCAAGATGTGCACCATAACTTAAAAGTTCAAGAATAGAGGTATAGCATGATTGCATATATGAAAGGACAACTGGTAAACATCCAAGAAGAAGCGATTATCTTGGATGTCAATGGGATTGGTTATGAAATTATTTGTCCCAATCCATTTTATTTTCAAAAACACTTGCATGACGAGTTATTTATTGACACGTATCACCATGTAAGAGAAGATATTCAATGCTTGTTCGGCTTTAAAGATGAAGATGAAAAATATTTATTTACGAAACTGATTTCTGTCGCTGGGATTGGACCAAAAAGTGCTGTTTCGATGTTAGGTACAGTAAATGTACCGGATTTTATTCAAGCTGTGGAAAAAGAAGATGAAAAGTATTTAACGCAATTTCCAGGAGTAGGGAAGAAAACAGCACGACAAATTATTTTAGACTTAAAAGGGAAATTGACAGGTATGTTTTCTGTTACAGATACGGAAGAAAGAACAGAAGCGAATCATTCTGCTGTACAACTTGATGAAACAGAAGAAGCACTTCTTGCTTTAGGATATACAACGAAAGAAATCCGTCCAATTATTCCGGAATTACGCAAAGAAACAACAGCAGATACGGAAGGTTTAATACGAATAGCTTTGAAATTACTCATGAAATCCTGATAAAAGGAGTATAATATACAGCAGCACTTCGATGGGAGAGGATTTGTCATGGAAGAACGACTTGTCACAGGAGAGCAGATGGAAGAAGAATCGATAGAAGAATTAAGTCTCCGTCCTGCTAAATTAAAAGAATATATAGGACAAAATACAGCAAAAAAGAATTTGGATATTTTTATACAAGCAGCTAAGATGCGAGAAGAAGCCCTGGATCATGTCTTGTTGTATGGTCCGCCGGGATTAGGGAAAACAACTCTTGCTGCTATTATTGCAAATGAGATGGAAGTGCAATTTAGAACAACTTCCGGACCAGCTATCGAGCGATCAGGGGATTTAGCTGCTATCCTTTCCTCCCTAGAACCGGGAGATGTATTATTTATCGATGAAGTACATCGATTACCGCGTGCAGTGGAAGAAGTCTTATATCCGGCAATGGAAGATTTTTTCTTGGATATCGTTATTGGAACTGGCCCAAGCGCGAGGTCAGTTCGCGTTGACTTGCCTCCGTTTACACTTATAGGGGCAACGACACGGGCTGGACTATTAACCGCTCCATTAAGAGATCGATTTGGGGTGTTAAGCAGGTTGGAATTCTATGAAAAAAAAGACCTCTGTTCTATTATAGAACGAACTGCTGACATTTTTGAAATGCCGATTCAAAAAGAGGCAGCTCTTGAAATTGCAGGGCGGTCTCGTGGAACTCCAAGAATTGCAAACCGCTTATTAAAACGGATTCGTGATATTTCTCAAGTTGCAGGAGAAATAGAAATCAGCCTCCAAACTGCGAAAGAAGCTTTGGATATGCTGCAAGTTGACCGGGCAGGGCTTGATCATATTGACCATAAACTATTAAAAGGAATTATGGAAGATTTCCAAGGTGGCCCAGTAGGTTTAGATACGATTGCTGCAACAATTGGAGAAGAAAAACAGACAATAGAAGATGTGTATGAACCATTCCTTCTCCAGTTAGGATTTATCCAACGAACCCCAAGAGGTCGAATGGCAACAGACTTGTCCTATGAACACTTTGGAATACAACGAGATTAGCTATGCAAACAGGGAAAATGTTAATGATAGCAGGCATTGTCCTATTCGTACTTGGCGCTTTATGGACATGGATAGGAAAGCTCCCCGGAGATTTTTCGTTTAAAAAAGGAAATATTTCTTTTCATTTTCCATTCATGACTTCCATTATCGTGAGTATCATTCTAACCTTGCTATTATTTTTAATTTCGAAATTGAATCGATAAATAGGAGTATAAAGTTATGAACATGGAAGAATATGACTATGATTTACCAGAAGAACTGATCGCTCAAACTCCACTTAAGCAAAGGGATGCTTCTAGATTACTAGTATTAGACCCTCGAACGGAGCAAGTTAAACATGATACTTTTCACCACATTACCGAGTATTTACAATCAGGCGATTGTCTGGTATTAAATGATTCTCGGGTTATTCCTGTACGTCTCTTTGGTTCCAAGCAGGATACATCGGCAAAAATTGAGTTGTTACTTCTGCATGAAGAGGAAGAAGACGTATGGGAAGCTTTGGTGAAACCGGCAAAAAAAGTAAAGCCGGGAACGGAGATTATATTTGGCGATGGACAATTAAAAGCAATTTGTATGGAAGAAAGAGCGGAAGGCGCTCGTCTATTAAAGTTGGAATATAAAGGCATATTTTTAGAAGTATTAAACGAACTTGGTGAAATGCCGCTTCCCCCTTATATAAAGAAGCAATTAGGCAATCAGGAAAGATATCAGACTGTTTATGCAAAAGAAGAAGGGTCAGCTGCAGCACCAACTGCTGGTCTTCATTTTACACCAGAACTTTTGGAAACATTAAAACAAAAAGGTGTGCAACTTGTTTATGTGACTCTTCATGTAGGATTAGGAACTTTTCGTCCGGTCACCGTAAATCAAGTGGAAGACCACCATATGCATGCAGAATATTACGTTATGAGTCAAGATGCCGCTTCTGTATTGAATCAGGTGAAACAGTCAAACGGACGTATTATTTCAGTAGGAACTACATCTACCCGTGTATTAGAAACCATTGTACAAAACAATCACGGCGAATTTAAAGCAGCATCTGGCTGGACAGATATTTACATATATCCACCTTATAAATACCAAGCAATCGACGGGTTAATTACTAATTTTCATTTACCGAAATCTACTTTGTTATTATTAATCAGTGCTCTGGCTGGAAGAGAAACCATCTTAAAAACGTATCAAACAGCAATTGATCATCGCTATCGATTTTTTAGTTTTGGAGATGCGATGTTTATATTACCTGAGGGAGGGATATAATTGGCGATCACGTATGAAGCAATCAAAACCTGTAAACAAACAGGTGCACGTTTAGGGAAGGTACACACCCCTCATGGTTCATTTGATACTCCGATGTTTATGCCTGTTGGTACACTGGCAACAGTAAAAACAATGAGTCCAGAAGAACTAATCGAAATGAATGCACAAATTATTCTTTCGAACACTTACCATTTATGGCTGCGTCCAGGAGAGGATATTGTAAAAGAAGCGGGCGGCCTTCACAAATTTATGAACTGGGATCGTCCTATTTTAACAGATTCAGGTGGGTTCCAGGTTTTTTCTTTAAGTAAAATCAGAGATATTAAAGAAGAAGGTGTGCACTTCAGACATCACTTAAGCGGTGAAAAGTTATTTTTCTCCCCTGAAAAAGCGATGCAAGTACAAAATGACTTAGGACCGGACATTATGATGGTTTTGGATGAATGTCCTCCTTATCCAGCATCTCATAATTACATGAAAAAGTCAGTAGAACGAACGACGCGTTGGGCTGAAAGAAGCTTAGCAGCACATCAACGACAGCATGATCAAGGCTTATTTGGCATTATTCAGGGCGGAGAATATAAGGATTTGCGTAAACAAAGTGCAGAGGATCTAGTTTCTCTTGATTTCCCAGGTTATGCGATTGGTGGTTTATCGGTTGGCGAACCGAAAGAAATGATGAATCAAGTTTTGGATTGGACAACGCCGTTGATGCCGGAGAATAAACCACGTTATTTAATGGGAGTGGGATCGCCTGATTCTCTCATTGATGGGGCAATGCGTGGCATCGACATGTTTGATTGTGTACTGCCGACGAGAATTGCTCGAAATGGAACGTGCATGACTTCGAACGGTCGTCTCGTTGTGCGCAATGCGAAGTATGCACGAGACTTTACACCAATTGATGAAAATTGTAATTGTCATACTTGTCGAAATTATTCTCGTGCTTATGTTCGACATCTGATTAATACAAATGAAATATTAGGTTTCAGACTTACTACTTACCATAATCTTCATTTTCTGTTAGAATTAATGGAGCAAGTCCGTCATGCAATCAAAGAAGACAGACTTGGTGATTTTAGAAACGCATTTTTTGAACAATATGGATTCCATAAAAAAGATGCAAAAAACTTTTAAATAGAAAGAGGTGGAAAGATGGGTACATTGGTCCAACTGTCTCCAATCATTTTAATGTTGGTGATTTTTTATTTCTTACTGATTCGTCCACAACAAAAGCGACAAAAACAAGTAAAAGAAATGCAAAGCAACATTCAAAAAGGGGATAAAATAGTAACAATTGGTGGATTACATGGAACGGTTGATGCGATTGATGAAGATTCAATCATTATTCTGTGTAACAATACAAAATTACAATTTGACCGCGCTGCGATTAGAGAGGTAAAGCAAGACTAATTACTTTTCTTACATAAAGAGAGAAGTTGATCATAATGATTCAACTTCTTTTTTGTTTGAAATAAAACCAGATTTCATAAAAAGGGATGAAAGTAACTTTTGGGTCGATTTTGTGAATTGATGAGTCTCTGTTACGTGATTGCTAAATATATGTTAAAATAAAGAATGGAAATATATAAATTAATAATCGAGATGAATGTATGCTGAGTGTCCAAAAAAGCATGTTCATTTGTAATGTAAGAATTTTACTTGTTTTATTTAGGAGTGCTGATTAATTCATAGGAATAAATAAAAAAGTTATTTAAAAAATATAATGAAATGGAGGAGGCTATATGGAGGAAAAGACTGTCCAATCTTGGCGTACAAGGTTACAACCTGCGTTAACGAGCAAATGTGCGGAGTTTCGTGTGTTCGGTTATGCAAATATTACAGAAAATGAGCTTTGGGATTGCTTAGAAGCGATGGTATGGAAAGGCAACCCTGTTAAAAGGTTGCACGATATTACCGCAGACATATTTACCTTATCATCAAGTACATATATAAACTATAAACGAGTACACGCGTTGCAATCGGGTAAAGACGATTTAATGTCTTCCATCCAGGCAATAGATGAGAGGAACTGATACGTAAACGCACATTAAATTATCTTGAAAAGTGGGGAAATGGCACATGAAAAAAAGAGGTAGAATTGTTGCCTTTTTATTAATTGTTGTTTTATTTTTAACGGCAATTGGTACGACGGTTACAGGAGTAAGTAAAAATATTAATTTAGGGCTTGATTTGCAAGGCGGCTTTGAAATATTGTATGAAGTATCGCCGGTAGACGAAGACCAAGAAGTAAATCGTGAGTTATTAGAAGCAACTGTTGAGACTTTAAATGATCGGGTCAATCGTTTAGGTATTAGCGAAACGGTTATCGACATTGAGGGAGATGACCGTATCCGCGTGCAACTCGCAGGTGTAGACAACCAGGAAGAAGCTCGTGAAATGTTGTCAACTTCTGCTCTACTAACCTTCCGAGATGTAGATGATAATGAGATAATGGACGGCACAGATATTAAAGAAGGTAGTGCCAAACAAGACTTTAATGAGAAAACGAACGACCCTATGGTCACCTTAAAAGCAAAAGATGCCGATGATTTTGGAGACGCCACGAAAAGTATTAGTGAGAAAACTCCTCCAGATAATATGATGGTCATTTGGATGGATTATGAAGATGATGATTCCTATGAAGAAGAAGCGGAGAAGGCTGCTGAAGGAAAAGAACCGAAATACACTTCCGCTGCAACCGTATCTGAACCCCTATATACCAATGATGTTCAAATTACAGGAGACTTCACGGTAGACGAAGCACAACAATTAGCGGATATCATTAATTCAGGTTCTCTGCCAGTGCATATGGATGAATTGTTTTCTACATCGGTCGGTGCTCAATTCGGAGAACAGGCGTTAAACAAAACAGTTATAGCTGGGTTAATTGGTGTTGGCCTTATCATGTTATTTATGATGGCTGTTTACCGTTTCACTGGTTTCATTGCAAGTATTAATTTAATCATTTACATTTTTATTATCTTAGTCGTTTTTGATTTAATGAACGGGGTCTTAACGCTGCCGGGAATAGCAGCTCTAATACTCGGTGTTGGGATGGCCGTAGATGCGAACGTCTTAACCTTTGAAAGAATAAAAGAAGAACTCAGGTCAGGTAAATCAGTAAAAGCTTCCTTTAAAGCTGGAGGAAAGAATGCTTTAGTAACGATTTTAGATGCGAATATAACGACAATGCTTGCTGCAGCTGTTTTGTTTATATTTGGAACGAGCTCTATTAAAGGTTTTGCTACGATGCTTATTGTTAGTATCTTGGCTAGCTTTATAACGGCGGTGTATGGCACAAGACTATTACTGCAGTTATGGGTTGACAGTGGTCTGTTGAAAAATCGAAAAACCTGGTTTGGTGTTAAAAAGTCAGACATTCAAGACATTAATTCAAACAAAGAAGTTGAACCAACACTATTTAACCGTTCTTTTAATGTCGTCAAACACCGAAAGAAAATCTTTACATTTTCGCTTACCTTGTTAGTTGCCGGGGCCATAGTACTCTCTTTCTTAAAATTGAACCCAGGCATTGATTTCACTAGCGGCTCTCGAGTTGAGGTCCCAGCAGATGAAAGCATTCAAACAGAAGAAATAGAAGATGATTTAGATGATTTAGGCCTGGAAGCAAAAGAAATAGTCATTTCGGGAGATAATAATGATCTTGCAGTCATGCGTTTTGATTCGATATTGACAGAAGATCAAATAACTGAAGTAACAGACTACTTTACGGAGGAATACGGAAATGATCCAAGCGTCAGCGTTGTTTCTCCAATTGTAGGACAAGAATTAGTAATGAATGCTATTTATGCGTTAGCTATTGCGTCAGTTGGTATGATTATTTACGTAACATTGCGTTTCGAATTTTTCTTTGCTCTTACAGCGATAATTGCTCTCTTGCATGATGTGTTCTTCATGCTAGTTGTTTTCAGCCTTACAAGAATTGAGTTTGATGTTACGATTATTGCGGCAATTCTAACCGTTATCGGGTACTCGATAAACAACACTATTGTGGTATTCGACCGGATTAGGGAAAATATTCGAGCTAAAAATAAGGCAATTAAAGATCCGAAAGAATTGGCCAGTGTTGTGAACAAGAGCTTAATGCAAACATTCATGCGAAGCATTAATACAACAGTAACAACATTGATTGCGGTACTGGCGTTTATGATTTTAGGTGCTGAATCAATCTTTGGTTTTGCTCTCGCTTTAGTTGTTGGTTTGTTTGCAGGTGCTTATTCTTCTTTATTCCTGGCTTCTCAATTATGGTTAGTGTTCCGTGGACGAAAACTGAAAGAAAAGCCGGTTGATTTCCGGAAGAAGCAACGAGTGGATGGACCACAAGTATAGTTTATAAAAAAAGAAGTGCGCAGGAACATAGGAAAGAACTTCAACTTTTGTTTCTGCGCATTTATTTTTGGAGGATTGGTGAAATAAATGAAAGGTCAAACATATCTTATTCTAGCGATTGTTTTTGTAATTATAATATCCATTTTTTCTGTACTAAATGTTGGAGAAGTAGAAGTGAATTATTTATTTTGGAGCGGGTCTACCCCGTTAATATTTGTTATCTTGTTTTCTGTTTTATTAGGAGGTATTCTAGCAACGATTGTTGGAAGCAGAAAATATTTTCAAGTGAAGCGAGAGAATCGTAAGCTGCAACAACAAATAAAAACTCCACAGAAAAATACAGGCGCCAATCAAACAAAACCTGTTCAAAAGGAAGCAACGAAAAATAAAGAGAAGAAATAGGAAGAACGGTATGACCCTGATAAATGGTGGTACGTAAGGAGTGATTATTTGTTAAAAAGTAAGGCGAATTGGCAGTTGAAAGAAAATTCTTCTTTCGAACAAGATGAGACGTCCCTCATCGATATATTGCTTGCTGATAAAGGGATTACTTCGGTGGAAGAAAAGGAACAGTTTTTACATCCAACTCTACAGACTGTTACTAATCCGAAACAATTAGCAAATATTGAAAAAGCAAGTGATCGGATTATTGAAGCGATAGCAGATGGGGAGTCTATTCTGATTTATGGAGATTATGATGCGGATGGAATAACTTCAACTGCTTTATTAATGCAAGTATTTATGGAATTAGGAGCAGATTGCGATTTTTATATACCGAATCGTTTCAAAGAAGGATATGGACTCCAGCATAATGCAATTGAACAGTTTAAACATCAAGGAATATCCTTAATAATCACTGTTGACAATGGTATTAGTAATGTAGAAGAGGTTGCTTTCGCCCAGTCGCTTGGGATAGATGTTATCATAACAGATCATCATGAAATACAAGAAGAATTGCCAAATGCTTATACTATTCTTCACCCTAAGTTGTCAGACGCATACGAATTTAAAGGGTTAGCTGGTGTCGGAGTTGCTTTCCAATTAGCAAGATTTTTATTAGAAGAAACTCCCGATGCTTTATTAGAGTTAGCTGCGATTGGCACGATAGCTGATATGGTTCCGTTGAAAAAAGATAATCGTGCTATTGTAGCACTAGGATTGCAAGCTTTAAATAAAACAACGAATCCTGGAGTGCTTGCTTTAAAGGAAGTTTCGGGAATAGAATCTGTTGCTATATTAACGGAAAGGGATATCGGGTTTAAAATTGCACCCCGCTTGAACTCTGTCGGAAGAATGGATAATGCCTCTAGAGCTGTGGAATTATTGCTCACTTTAGATACAGAAGAGGCTCTGCACATTGCTGCGGATGTGGAACAATTAAATCAACATCGTAAGACCGTCGTCGAAGAAATTGTTGCAGAAGCAAGCGTAAGGGTGAATCCGGAAGATGGTATTATCATGCTTTACGATTCCAGTTGGCATGAAGGTGTTTTAGGTATTGCTGCTTCCAGATTAGTTCGTCAATTTCATCGTCCAGTCATTTTGTTGACCCACAAACCGGACACAGGAATTCTTAAAGGATCGGGACGCAGTATACCTGCTTTTCATCTGTTTGAAACAGGCATGCAATTTCATCATTTATTCTCCCAATTTGGAGGGCATGCACAAGCGGCAGGGATGACGTTTCCTCTTGAAAACTTTGCTGAGTTAAAAACAAGGTTCAATGATGCTATTTTAAACCAGCTTTCTGAAAATGATTTTTATCCTGTAATATCAGATATTCATGTCGTATCCAGTCATCAATTGACGGAAAGATTTGTTGAACAGTTGAGCCAACTCGCTCCATTCGGTATGGCGAATGAGGAACCTGTGTTTTTAGTTCAAAGTAAAGCGAGTCAAGTTCGACAAATAGGTCAGGAGAAAAACCATTTAAAAGTACAATTTAAAGAAGAAGGGCGCGTATTTGATGCCATTGGTTTCCAATTAGGTCATTTATACCCTTTTATTTCGAATGATGCTATCCTTTCTGTCGTTGGGAAATTACAAATTAACGAGTGGAATGGGACTCGCACCGTACAAATGCTACTAGAAGATATGGCGATTGAAGACTGGCAATTATTTGATAACCGAGGGAAGTCGATTAAAAGAAGCGCAGAACCATACTTGCAAGCAGTGGAGAATGCTGTTTTAATAGGGCAGTCTCAAGAGCAAGAGATTTTAAAACAGGTTAAAGAAAATAGAGAACATATCGATCTTATTACGTATAGTAATAAAGATATTACAGTTCGAGAGACGGATTTGCTGATTATTTGTGACTTACCTTCTCGAATTGAAGATTTACAATTTATTTTGAGTCATATTCATGCGAATAAAATTCTCGTTAACTACCACGTAACAGATGATGCTTTTTTCAACACTGTTCCTACTCGCGATGAATTTAAATGGATGTACAGCTTTTTAATCAACCACCAACCTGTAAAATTAAAAGTGGATTTAGTTACTATTATTAAAGAAAAACAATGGTCCAAAGAAAAAGCTATTTTTATGGTTAAAGTATTTTTAGATTTAAAGTTTTTTTATGTAGAAGAAAATGTGCTATATGTAAATAAAGCAGCAGAGAAGACTCCATTACATCATTCCATCACATATCAACATCGCCTACAGCAAGGTAAGATTGAAAAGATTTTGTATTATTCATCTTATGATGATTTAAAGGAATGGATAAACGAATATCGAAGAAACGAAATGGAACAAAGAGAGGAAGTTACAAATGAATCTTAAAGAACATATTACAATAGTAAAAGACTGGCCGCACGAAGGTATTGAATTTAAAGATATTACTCCATTAATGGCAGACGGCGACGCATTTCGCTCTGCAGTGGACAAAATTGTTAGTTACGCTGATGAAAAAGAAATCGATGTTATTGTAGGACCAGAAGCGAGAGGTTTCATCATCGGTTGTCCTGTTTCTTATGCGCTTGGCGTTGGGTTCGTACCAGTACGTAAACCGAATAAATTACCGAGAGAGGTAGTTACAAAAGAATATGGTCTGGAATACGGCAAGGACGCACTGACGATTCACCGTGACGGAATTAAACCTGGAGAGCGTGTTTTAATAACGGATGATTTGCTAGCGACAGGCGGAACTATTGAGGCAACTATAAAATTAGTAGAAGAATTAGGAGGTATTGTTGTAGGGTGTGCCTTTCTGATCGAGTTAGCTTATTTAGATGGTATAAGTAAACTTCAAGGTTATGATGTGTTATCATTAATGGAATACGACTAATTAACATTCAGGACTAAGGTGATGGCATGGCAAACGATAAAAATGTAACAATTGAAGAAATTCTAGAAAAAGCAGAAACATTTTTAAATGAAGAAAATGTGGATTTTATTTATCGAGCATATGAATTTGCAGAAAAATCGCATAGCGATCAATATCGGAAATCCGGCGAAGCGTATATTATCCATCCAGTACAAGTCGGTGATATTTTAGTGGATTTAGAAATGGACCACGAAACTATTGCAGGTGGTTTTTTACATGACGTAGTCGAAGATACAGATTATACGGTGGAAGATATTGAGGAAGCATTTAATGAAGAAGTAGCTATGCTTGTAGATGGTGTGACAAAACTTGGGAAAATTAAATACAAATCCAAAGAGAAACAACAAGCCGAAAACCATCGAAAAATGTTTGTGGCAATGGCAAACGATATTCGGGTTATTTTAATTAAATTAGCAGACCGACTGCATAATATGCGTACTTTAAAGCATTTGCCTCCAGCAAAACAGCGTCGTATCGCTAATGAAACGTTGGAAATTTTTGCTCCACTCGCACATCGCTTAGGAATGTCCACCATTAAATGGGAGTTAGAGGATACGTCTTTACGTTATTTAAAACCGCAACAGTATTACCGTATCGTACAACTAATGAAGCAAAAGCGAAATCAGCGGGAAAGTTCGGTTGATGATGTGATGACCGATATTGCGGATGAGTTAGCAAAAGTGCGCATCGAAGCTGAAATTTCCGGAAGGCCAAAACATATATACAGCACGTATCGTAAAATGGTCAATCAAAAAGTAGATTTCAATGAAATTTATGATTTATTGGCTGTTCGGGTAATTGTCGACAGTATTAAAGACTGCTATGCAGTTTTGGGTGTGATTCACACATATTGGAAACCAATGCCGGGACGCTTTAAAGACTATATTGCAATGCCCAAAACGAATTTATATCAATCGCTTCATACCACTGTAATCGGTCCACAAGGGGATCCTTTAGAAGTACAAATTCGGACAAAAGAAATGCATAAAATTGCTGAATATGGAATTGCTGCGCACTGGGCATATAAAGAAGGTAAACAAGTCAAGCAAAATGAAAAGTCATATGTCGATAAACTAACTTGGTTTAGAGAGATTTTGGAATGGCAAAATGAAGCTCATGATGCGGAAGAATTTGTCGAGTCGTTAAAAGTCGATTTATTTTCTGATATGGTCTATGCGTTCTCGCCAAAAGGTGACGTGATTGAACTGCCAAACGGATCTATCCCGCTTGATTTTGCTTATCGTATTCACACTGAGATTGGTAATAAAACAGTAGGAGCTCGGATTAACGGCAAAATGGAACCTCTTGATTATAAATTGAAAAATGGTGACATTGTAGAAGTAGTCACGTCGAAACATTCATACGGACCTTCTCAAGACTGGTTAAAGATTACTCAGTCTTCCCAAGCGAAAAACAAAATTAAACAGTTTTTCAAAAAGCAGCGCAAAGAAGAGAATATGGTGAAAGGGAAAGCTGAAATTGATAAAGGAATTAAAGAATTAGGCTTTACACCTAAAGAAGTGCTGACGAATGAGAATATTAAACGGGTTTGTGAGAAGTTTAACTTTGTAAGTGAAGATGATATGTACGCGGCAGTCGGATATCAAGGC
Organism: Pseudogracilibacillus sp.; assembly: GCA_035301845.1. GTDB lineage: Bacteria > Bacillota > Bacilli > Bacillales > Amphibacillaceae > Pseudogracilibacillus. The sequence goes on from DATGTM010000106.1 coordinate 22,097, forward strand.
ATTACTGCCGCTTTAGTGATTACGAGGCTGACCGACCGGTTGAGACGTGAACAAGAAGTTGCCAAAAACATGGATCAACAAATAGAAGAAGTGCAATCCTCCGTCCAGGAAAAACCTCAATCGATCACAAAATCAGATTCGGGAGTAGAAGTTGCGGGGATTGATAATGTGCTTGTTCGTTTATCCCGCTGCTGTAACCCAGTTCCTTACGATGATATAGTAGGTTATATTACAAAAGGCAGGGGTGTGTCGGTACACCGATCAGATTGTCCTAATGTGCAAAGCGAAGAAGCTAAATCCCGTTTTATTGAAGTGAAATGGCGCGAACCTGAATATAGTTCTAAGGAATATTCTTTAGATTTAGAAGTGTCGGGGTTTGATCGAAACGGTTTATTGAACGAAGTATTACAAGTTGTTAATGAAACCCAAACTCAAATTGCTACGGTGAGCGGACGTGCAGATAAAAATAAAATCGCTCATATTCATATTACTATTCTAATTAAAAATACGGATCATCTACAACATGTCGTTGAGCGAATTAAACAAGTGCAAGATATTTACGCAGTGACACGAACAGTCCATTAAAGGAGTAGGAATAGAAATGAAAGCAATCGTGCAACGAGCAGCGGAAGCATCAGTAACAGTAGAAAATAAAATGATAGGGAAAATAAATCACGGCTTTGTTCTATTCGTAGGGTTTACAGAATCCGACTCGGACAAAGACATTCATACTATGGTACAGAAATTAGTTCATTTACGCATTTTTGAAGATGATGAAGGGAAAATGAATCAATCTTTAAAAGATGTGCAAGGAAGTATTTTATCTATTTCGCAATTCACCTTATACGGGAATGTACAAAAAGGCAGACGACCGAGCTTTGTTCATGCTGCACATCCCGAAAAAGCAATACAACTGTATGAAGCTTTTAATCAAGCGTTAATAGCGGAAGGTGTACAAGTCGAAACAGGTGAATTTGGTGCGGTAATGGATGTGCAATTAACTAATGCAGGGCCTGTGACAATACCGATTGAAACAATCGAAGGGAAAATCATATCCTGAATTGAAAATTCTTGACAAGCCTATCATTTATGATTATGATTTGAAAAGAATCAATAATGATGTTCTATGAATAGAAACGAGTAAATGAATATTGTGTGCACAGAAAGAAATAGCCAGGCTGAGACTATTTTCATGACAATTCATTGAAGACATTCTAGGAGAACTACCGTATAACAGGCGTTAACTGTATAAATGAAGCGAATGTATATAAACATTAAAGTAGGGTGGCAACGCGGGTAAATCTCGTCCCTTTTATTTCTGAATGTGTGAAATAAATGGAGATGGGATTTTTTTATGTTATCAAATGGAGGTTATGAAATGAAGATTAAAGCGCCCAGAGGTACAGCAGATATCTTACCAGAAGAATCTGTGAAATGGCAATATGCCGAAAGTGTTTTACGAAATATAGCTGACTTTTATAATTATCATGAAGTAAGAACACCTGTATTTGAACATACCGAGGTATTTAAGCGTGGTGTGGGAGATACGACAGATATCGTTCAAAAAGAAATGTATGAATTTGAAGACCGTGGTGGTAGAAGTATAACTTTGCGGCCTGAAGGAACTGCTCCGGTTGTAAGAGCATATGTGGAAAATAAAATGTATGGCAGCCCTGTACAACCAACAAAGTGGTACTATTTTGCTGAGATGTTCCGTTATGAACGTCCGCAACAAGGTCGCATGCGTCAATTACATCAATTCGGTGTTGAAGTGCTCGGCAGTGCAGACCCTGCAGTCGATGCAGAAGTTATCGCCCTTGCGATGTCTGCATACGATCAATTGGGTTTAAAGGATATAAAACTTGTGTTGAACAGTCTGGGTGATAAAGAAAGTCGTGATGCTCACCGCCAAGCATTAGTAGATCATTTTACACCATATATCGATGAATTATGCAGTGATTGTCAAAGTCGCTTAGATAAAAATCCACTCCGGATTCTTGATTGCAAAACAGATAAAGATCACCCGGCTATGGCCTCAGCTCCTGCAGTTCTGCATTATTTAAATGAAGATTCGGAAGCTTATTTTACAAAAGTGAAAAAGTTTTTAGATGGGATGAATATTCCTTATGAAGTGGATCCAACAATGGTGCGAGGGTTAGATTATTATAACCATACTGCTTTTGAAATTATGAGTAATGCTGAAGGGTTTGGAGCGATTACAACATTACTTGGTGGTGGTCGTTATAATGGATTAACAGAAGAGTTAGGTGGACCTGAAACTCCTGGAATTGGTTTTGGAATGGGGTTAGAACGTTTAATGATGGCACTTGAATCAGAAGAGGTTGACTTACCTGCATCGATCCATTTAGATGTATTCATGGTTACGATGGGAGATGTCGATGAAACGGCCGTTCCGTTATTAAAGAAATTAAGAGATGTTGGAATCCATGCTGATAAAGACTATCAAATGCGTAAAGCGAAAGCACAATTTAAAGCAGCTGACCGTTTTAACGCAAAGTATGTTCTTATTTTGGGAGAAGAAGAAATAGAACAAAACAAAGCTATCATTCGCTCGATGGCAACTGGGGAGCAAACTGAAGTGGCCCTGGATGAAGCAGTAGAACAATTACAAAATCAAATTGGAGGAGAAGTATAAATGCCCAAACGTCAACATGCAGGTGAACTGCGCGAAGCAAATGTGAATGAAACGGTAACGCTAAAAGGTTGGGTACATCGGCGCCGGGATTTAGGTGAATTAATTTTCATTGATTTACGAGATCAATCAGGAATCGTACAACTTGTATTTAATCCAGACTATTCGAAAGAAGCATTAGAAATCGCAGAATCATTGCGAAGCGAATATGTGATTGAAGTAGAAGGAAAAGTAATTGAACGGGATGCGGAAACGGTCAATCCTAATTTGGATACTGGTCATATTGAGGTGACGATATCTACTATTCAAGTTATTAGTAAATCAAAGAACTTGCCTTTTCTCATTCATGAAGCACAAGATGTTTCAGAAGATTTGCGATTGAAATATCGTTATATCGATTTACGTCGGGAGGATATGCAGCGGACGTTTCAAATTCGACATAAAATCACAAAATCCATTCGTCATTTTTTGGATAATCATGATTTTTTGGAGATGGAAACACCAATTTTAACGAAAAGTACACCAGAAGGAGCGCGCGATTATTTAGTGCCGAGTCGGGTTCATACAGGTGATTTTTATGCGCTGCCACAATCGCCGCAATTATTTAAACAGTTATTAATGATGAGTGGTTTTGAACGATATTATCAAATTGCTCGCTGTTTCCGCGATGAAGATTTACGAGCAGACCGTCAGCCTGAATTCACACAAATTGATATTGAAACTGCTTTTTTATCCAGTGAAGATATTATGAAGATGATGGAAGAAATGCTGCAGCAAATGATGAAAGATGTACTGGATAAAGATGTTGCTACCCCTTTCCCGCGACTTAGTTATGATGAAGCAATGGAGAGATATGGTTCGGATAAACCTGATACACGGTTTGGAATGGAACTGATTACGGTCACAGATATCTTAAAAGACAGTTCGTTTAAAGTATTTAGCGGACCTGCAAACAGCGGTGGCAAAGTAGCTTTAATCAACGTAAAAGGAAACGCGGACCAGTTTAAGCGTAAAGATATTGATAAAGATTTAACCGAATATGTAGCGACTTATGGTGCTAAAGGTTTGGCATGGGTGAAAGTTGCTGATGGTGATATGACAGGACCAATTGCGAAGTTTTTCTCTGAAGAAGAAAAAGCTGCTATTTATGAGCGAGCAGATGTGGAAGACGGAGATTTATTATTATTTGGAGCAGATAAAAGCAAAGTCGTACATGACAGCTTAGGCGCTCTTCGTCAAAAAATAGCGCACGATTTAGATTTGATTGATGATTCCTTATTCAACTTTTTATGGGTAGTGGATTGGCCGCTATTGGAGTATGACGAAGAAGCAAAACGATATACGCCTGCTCACCACCCTTTCACATCGCCTGTAGCAGAAGATTTGGAAAAACTAACAACAAATCCAAAAGCAGTACGGGCAAATGCTTATGATGTGGTGTTAAATGGGTATGAACTTGGTGGCGGCTCACTGAGAATATATGATAAACAAGTCCAAGAAGACATGTTTGAAGCATTAGGCTTCACGAAAGAAGCAAGCGAAGAACAATTTGGCTTCTTATTGGATGCATTGGAATATGGCGCACCTCCTCATGGCGGTGTTGCATTTGGATTAGACCGGATTGTAATGCTCTTGGCAAACAAATCCAATATTCGTGATACAATTTTGTTCCCTAAAACCGCTTCAGCATCGGACTTACTTACAGATGCTCCTTCTGAAGTGAGCAAAAAACAGTTAGAAGAATTGTCGATTCGCAGTATACAAAAGCCTAAAGGCGAATAATAAAGTTAATAAAGCACTCCCTGATCAAAATAGGGAGTGCTTTATATATGAGAAAGAACCGGTTCTCTCGCTTTCTTGGGTCCTATTAAAGCAAATGTTAAAAAATCAGCAGAGAAAGAAATATTCCATATACAAGATTTTACAGTAAACGGAGTGCAGGCAGAGCTTTAAGCTGACTACGAGAAAACAGATAAAAGGGAAAACGTATTAGCTAATGATCACTTCGTTGAATCAAAAAATAGTTAACGCTTGATTAAAGCGCTTACATATGCTATTCTTTAAATAGAAATCATTAATCCTGGAATGTTTGTTGCCAAACATTTTGACCGAACACCAATTATAAGGGAGTTTAGCGTTTCTATAAGATACTTATTTTTCTTATAACTGAATTTTATGGTTGTTCGTAAAAATAATAATTATAGAACAGAACACCCACCTGCATATAGCGGGATCAAAATGGAAGTACGACGGCATTATTGGGATTAATGAATTTTTGTGTCCAATTGTATTTTCTTCTTGTTGAAGATAATACAATTCATTTTTATGTGTGATATTGGATGGAAACAACGGAAGAGTGAAATAGAATTAATGTTCGTTTTATGATATGCTAAAAAAGGATGAAAGCTTTAATAAGGAGAATTTTCATGAGTCGAAACGAACCTTTGGCATATCGAATGCGCCCGCAAAAAATAGAAGATGTGGTTGGGCAGGATCATATTATTGGGGAAGATACAGCCTTGTATAAAATGATCCAACATGGACATGTCCCGTCGATGATTTTGTATGGGCCTCCTGGTACCGGAAAGACATCGTTGGCATTTGCAATTGCTGGAACGATGGAAAAAGATTTTTACGCATTGAACGCTACATCAGATGGAAAAAAAGATGTCGAAGCAGTAATCAGTGAAACCCGAATAACACGAAATGCGATTGTATTTATCGATGAAATACATCGATTTAATAAAAGTCAGCAGGACACACTGTTGCGAGCGATTGAGGAAGGTGTTTTCACTTTAATTGGCGCAACAACAGAAAATCCTTTTCATAGTGTGAATAACGCAATTCGTTCCCGGTGTGGACAAATCAAGGAATTGAAAATGTTGGATGAGTCAGCAGTGATAGCTCTTTTGAAACATGCTCTGACTGATAAAGCAAATGGTTTAGGTCATTACAGTTTTCAATACGAAGAGGATGTACTCACTCATATTGCACAAACAACTGGAGATGCTCGGACTGCATTAAATATTTTAGAAGATTCAATGTGGGCTTCAGAACAAAATGATCAGAAAAAAATCGTCCTGGAGAAAAGCGTTGTCAGTCAAAGTATTGAAAACAAAGGACTGAATCATGATAAAAAGGGTGACATTTATTATAATTTATTATCAGGATTCCAAAAGAGCATTCGAGGAAGCGATGTACAGGCTGCTTTATATTACTTAGCCCGTTTATTAGAGGGTGGAGATATTATATCGATTTGCCGTCGGTTGCTAGTAATTGCTTATGAAGATATCGGGTTAGCAAACCCGGAAGTTTGTGCACGTGTCTTACCAGTTGTGGAATCGGTTGAAAGGTTGGGGTTGCCTGAAGGGAGAATTCCTTTATCTGTTATTGTAGTAGAACTTTGTCTGTCTCCTAAGTCAAATTCTGCATATAAAGCGTTAGATAAAGCTATGCATATTGTTAAAAAAGGAAAAACGTATGATATCCCGAATCATTTGAAAGATACCCATTACCAGGGAGCAAAATCGCTCGGTCATGGCGACAGCTATAAATATCCACATCATTACCCGAATGGGTGGGTGTATCAAGAATATTTGCCAAAAGAACTGCAACATAAAACATTTTATGAACCAAACGAAGCTGGGGATGAACAACGGCTAGCCAAAATATACAACCGTTTAAAAGAATTACAGACTAAGCATAGAAAATAATGTTATACATATTTGCAGTTTCGCACATAGGAGGGAAATAATGGATTTTTCATTAACAAAAGATCAAGAAATGATTCGTAATATGGTGAAGGATTTTGCAACAAATGTTGTTCAACCCCAAGCTATATCTATTGATAAAGAGGCGACATTCCCTGAAGAAACATTTCGTCAAATGGGCGAGTTAGGCTTATTAGGTCTCCCATTTCCGGAAAAATACGGTGGTTCCGGCGCAGACACTGTTTCCTACGCGATTGCAGTAGAAGAGATTGGTAAAGTATGTGGCAGTACCGGACTAAGCTATGCAGCAGCTGTTTCATTGGGAGCTACACCGATTTATGCTTTTGGAACGGAGGAACAAAAAGAAGCACATCTGACTCCTTTAGCAAAAGGGAAGTCTCTAGGAGCTTTTGGATTAACCGAACCTAATGCCGGTTCTGATGCACAGGGGACTAAAACTACGGCAGTAGAAGATGGCGATGAGTATATTATAAATGGAGAAAAATGCTTTATTACCAATGCGTCTTTTGCAAGAACAATTATTGTAACAGCGGTTACTGGCAAAAAAGACAATGGGCGCCCAATTATTTCTGCTATTATAGTGCCGACAGACACTCCAGGTGTTACAATTTCAAGTGACTACGATAAAATGGGTGTCCGTGGATCTGATACTGCAGAAATTGTTTTAGAAGACGTACGCGTTCCTAAAGATAATTTACTGGGAGATCCCTCTAAAGGATTCAGCCAGTTTCTTTCTACTCTGGACGGTGGAAGAATATCAATCGCTGCACTAGGACTAGGAATAGCTCAAGGGTCACTTGACCGTGCGTTACAATATGCCAAAGAACGAAAGCAATTCAATAAATCGATTTCTTCTTTTCAAGCTGTTCAGTTTAAACTTGCCGATATGGCTATGGAAGTTGAATTAGCCAGAAATATGGTCATGAAAGCTGCCTGGTTAAAAGATAATGGAAAATCTTTTTCTCAAGAAGCAGCTTATGCAAAGTTATTTGCAACAGAAACAGCTGTAAGAGCTGCAGAAGAAGCGGTACAAATCCATGGAGGATATGGATATATGCGTGAATATGAAGTGGAAAGATATTTAAGAGATGCGAAATTATTAGTCATTGGAGAAGGCACTTCTGAAATACAGCGTATGGTAATCGCTAGAAATTTAGGATGTTAAGAAAAACATAATAAAGGAGCAGATAAAATGAGTGAAGTAAAAGCTAGTATGGCAGGAAGCATGTGGAAGTTGTTGGTAAAAGAAGGAGATCAAATTACAGAAGGAGAAGATGTAGGAATTATGGAATCCATGAAAATGGAAATTCCGCTGCCGTCTCCTAAAACAGGTACAATACAAAGTCTTAAAGTAGAAGAAGGAGCATTTTTAAACGAAGGAGATATTATAGCAGTAATTGAATAAGTAAAGTCCATTTAAAAAAGGAGCAGACAGATGGAAGAGCCCATTTTATTTGAATTACAAGATAAACATATTGGCGTTATCAGGCTGAATCGTCCAGAAGTCATGAATTCATTTTCAATGTCTTTATTAGAAGAATGGAACCGTATTCTAGATGAATTGGAAGCAAGACAGGACATACGTGTAGTCATTATAACAGCAAATGGTCAAAAAGCTTTTTCTGCAGGCGCTGATTTAAAAGAAAGAAAACAAATGACTGATGCCCAAGTTACATCGACCGTCGCTTTAATTGGCAAGACAATTCAGCGGATTGCGGAACTTCCTGTCCCGGTGATTGCAGCGATGAATGGGGCCGCTATTGGAGGGGGCATGGAATTAGCACTTGCTTGTGATATTCGAATTGCGGCTGAGAATAGTAAAATGGGGCTTACAGAAACATCATTGGCCATTATTCCAGGAGCTGGAGGAACACAGCGCCTAGCCCGTTTAATTGGGAGTGGGCAAGCAAAACGTTTAATTTTTACTGCCCAGCTGGTTGGTACAGAAGAAGCGAAAAGGCTGGGCATCGTGGAAGAAACTGCCAAATCGGAAAATCTGTTTAATAAAGCGATGGATATGGCAGGTAACATCGCAGAAAATGGTCCGATAGCAATCCGCCGTGCTAAGCAAGCAATTAATGATGGAATTGAAACAGATATACATACCGGACTTTCAATCGAAAACTTATGTTATCAAGAAACGATTCAGACAAAAGACCGCGAAGAAGGATTACAAGCTTTTCGCGACAAAAGAAAACCTAATTACCAAGGAAAATAGTAGGAGGCTTCCTATATGGATTATGTTGATAAGTTAAACGAAGTTTCTTCATCCATTTTACAAGGTGGAAAAGAAAAGTATCATGAAGCTAATCAAGAAAAAGGTAAATTATTTGTTAGGGAACGACTGGCACTTCTGTTAGATGAGGATGTAGAAATAGAAGATGCCTTCTTTGCGAATAATCAAGCGGGAGATTTACCTGCAGACGGCGTTGTCACAGGTATAGGTAAAGTTCAAGGAGAAACAGTTTGTGTGATGGCAAATGATTCAACAGTGAAAGCAGGTTCTTGGGGAAAACGCACTGTAGAGAAAATTATCCGGATTCAAGAAACAGCGCTAAAATTAAATGTGCCAATGCTTTATTTAGTTGATTCAGCAGGTGCTCGAATCACGGATCAAGTTGAAATGTTTCCGGGGCGTCGCGGAGCAGGTCGTATTTTTCATAACCAAATAAAAATGTCCGGACGTATCCCCCAAGTTTGTCTTTTATTTGGTCCTTCCGCTGCTGGTGGAGCGTATATTCCAGCATTTTGCGATATTGTTGTCATGGTTGATGGTAATGCTTCTATGTATTTAGGTTCCCCAAGAATGGCCGAAATGGTAATTGGGGAAAAAGTAGGTTTGGAAGAAATGGGCGGTGCAAAAATGCATTGTTCAACTTCTGGCTGTGGGGATGTGTTAGCTTCAACAGAAGAAGAAGCTATTCTGTATACTAAACAATATTTAAGTTACTTTCCAGCCAACTATAAACATAAACCGTCAGCACAACCGGCTAAAGCAGCGAAATCATTTGAGACCTCTCTTTCTGATATTTTACCGGAAAATCAAAATGCAGCATTCAATATGTACGATCTTATCGAACGAACAGTTGATGAAGATTCATTTTGTGAAATCAAAAAATTATTTGCTCCAGAAATAATTACTGGTTTAGGTAGAATAGAAGGAGAATCAGTAGGGATTATTGCCAATCAATCGCGTGTTAAAGGTGGCGTACTATTCCCGGATTCTGCAGATAAAGCAGCTAAGTTTATTCAGTTGTGCGATGCTTTTCATATTCCGTTGTTATTTTTAATGGATGTTCCTGGCTTTATGATTGGGACGAAAGTAGAACAGCAAGGTATTATTCGTCATGGCGCAAAAATGTTAGCAATGATGAGTGAAGCAACTGTACCTAAAATTTCTGTAGTTGTACGAAAAGCTTATGGCGCAGGATTGTATGCTATGGCAGGTCCAGCTTTTGAACCTGATGCTGTTTTAGCTTTTCCAACTGCACAAATTGCAGTTATGGGGCCGGAAGCCGCTGTTAACGCAGTTTATGCCAATAAAATTGCTCAATTGCCGGAAGAAGAAAGGGCGGATTTTATTAAAGAGAAGCAAGTGGAATATAAAGAAGATATAGACATTTATCATCTGGCTTCAGAGATGGTTGTTGACGATATTATTAATCCAAATGATTTACGTAAAGAATTATCAAATAGATTTGAATTATACCAAACAAAAGAATTATCATTTACGGAAAGAAAACATGGAATTTATCCAGTCTAAAGTAAGAGTTCACAACATTAAAAGCTAGTCTATCCTTTAGGTAGGCTAGCTTCTTTTACGACTATAAATTTACAATAATGATATTATGTAAACTTAATAAGTAAACAATATACGTATTATGTAAACTAGATAAAATGGTTTGTTTGGCTTATTTTATTGAAGTATTTTCCAGGTTTTGTTCTTCCTGCTAGAAATATGTGTCGTGTTTTCGTATACTTGAGAAAGAGTTTAAAAACTACTTTTAAAAGATAAGGATTATTTAAATGACTAAAGAGCGTTTAGATGTATTATTAGTTCAAAAAGAATTGGCAGAAACAAGAGAAAAAGCAAAAAGACTTATCATGGCAGGAGTTGTTTTTTCCGGGCCCGAACGATTGGACAAACCTGGAGTAAAAATAGATTCTTCGATTCCATTGCACGTAAAAGGAAAGTTACCTTACGTAAGCCGAGGCGGTTACAAATTAGAAAAGGCATTACAAGTTTTTAATTTTCATGTAAAAAATAAAACGGTTCTAGATATTGGTGCGTCGACTGGTGGCTTTACGGATTGTGCTTTGCAATATGGTGCCGAATATGTTTATGCGATTGATGTCGGGCATAATCAGCTCGTCTGGAAGCTGCGAAATGATCCACAAGTAGAAGTGCATGAACGTACGAATTTCAGGTATGTAACTCCTGATTTATTTGCTAGTGGAACCCCGAATGTCTCAGTAACAGATGTTTCTTTTATTTCATTACGGCTTATTTTCCCTGTCCTGAAAACGTTATTGCAACCGGAAAGTGATATCATCGTTTTAGTTAAGCCACAATTTGAAGCTGAAAAAAATCAAGTAGGAAAAAAAGGCGTCGTTAAAGATTCGTCTGTTCATATTAGTGTGTTGCGAGAAATCATTTCATTTGCAATAGACGAAGGATTTACATTTTTAGGCTTGGACTATTCACCAATCACAGGTGGAGAGGGTAATATTGAATTTATAGGTCATTTTGGATGGGAGAAACAACAAGAGGATGAACGTTCACTCGAAGTCATTACTGAAGTTGTTGAATCTGCACATCATCATTTTCAAGCCAAACGTCGTGGAGGAAAGAATGAGTAAAACAAAACGTCATCTGAAAATCAGAGAAATTATTACAGAAGAAGCAATCGAAACGCAAGACGCTTTAGTGGATCGTTTGGAAAAATTAGGTTTTAATGTCACGCAAGCAACGGTATCCCGTGATATTAAAGAACTCCATTTAGTAAAAGTACCTGCTGAATCGGGCAATTATAAATACAGTATGCCGACAGAACAACGGTTTAATCCACATAGCAAGTTAAAACGGTTAATTATGGAATCATTTATGAGTATTGATCATGCCCATCATTTCATTGTGCTGAAAACTTTGCCGGGAAATGCTCATTCTATCGGAGTACTAGTTGATGATTTGGACTGGGAAGGAATTTTAGGATCAATATGCGGTGATGATACTTGTTTAATTATATGCAAAACAGAAGAAGATGCAATAACAATTGAGGCACGATTTTTAGAGATGCTGTAAGCACTTCAAACGAAAGTCGGGTGATGATATGCTGAGAGAGCTGTCTATACGTAATTTTGCCATTATTGATGATATATCTGTATCATTTCAAGAGGGGCTTACTGTCCTCACCGGAGAAACAGGGGCAGGTAAGTCGATTATTATTGATGCCGTCCAACTTCTGACAGGAGGGCGGGGCTCCATAGATTTCGTAAGACATGGCAAGAAACAAGCGGAAATTAGTGGAATATATTTTATAGAAGAACAATCCAATGAGATACATGAAAAATGTCGTAATTATGATATTGATATAGAAGAAGCAACGGTTGTACTGGAGAGAATCATCACAAACAAAGGGAAAAGCATTTGCCGGATTAATGGTAAAATTGTAACGCTTGCTGTTTTAAGAGAGTTTGGGCAAACGCTCATTAATATTCATAGCCAACACGACACAACGCAGTTAATGGATAGAAAAAATCATTTATCTTTATTAGACGCTTATCAATTTGAAAAAATTAGTCCTTTAAAGGAAGAATATGATAGAGAATACAGGACGTATCAATCGATTCTAAAACAATATAAACGCTTGAGTGAAAATGATCAGGAAATCAACCAACGTATCGATTTATTAACCTTTCAACTCAGTGAATTGCAAGAAGCTGCATTACACGAAAATGAAGATCGATTATTAGAAGAGGAACGAAGCCAACTGCAGAATTTTGAAAAAGTTCATCGTGCATTAAACGCGAGTTATTATGCTTTATATGGAGAGGCAAAAGGGTTGGAATGGGTTGACGTTGCTCAACAAGAGTTACAAGAAGCGACAGATGTGAATGAAGCGATTAAATATGCGGCAGAAGAATTAACCAACATTTATTACCAATTGGAAGAAGTTAGCTTTCATCTAAGAAACCAAAAAGAATCACTTTATTTTGATGAAAATCGATTAAATGATATTGAAGCGCGAATGAGCGAAATTCAACGCTTGCAAAAAAAATACGGTCCGACGGTAGATGAAATGCTTCAATATCAGGAAGATATCGCGGAAGAATTGCATACACTACAACATAAAGATTCACATATAGAAGAGTTGGAAGGTAAACTTGTTGAGCATAAACGAGTGGTTTTAACAAAAGCGGAGCAATTACATGAAGCAAGAGTAACAATTGCCCAAGAGTTAGAAACTGCTATCCAAATAGAATTAAAGGATTTATATTTAGAAAATGCTACTTTTTCAGTCCATTTTGAGGAAATAGAAAATATCGAGCCCACAGCAGACGGCACAGATATGGTGAGCTTTTTATTGTCCACGAACGTTGGAGAACCTTTGAAACAACTATCTAAAATAGCATCTGGCGGCGAATTATCCCGTATTATGTTGGCACTTAAAAAAATGTTTGCTAAACATGATCAAATTCCCACAGTTGTGTTCGATGAAATTGATACTGGTGTAAGTGGTCGTGTTGCTCAAGCGATTGCGGAGAAGATGTATCAAATTTCCATGACAACCCAAGTGTTATGTATTACGCATTTACCTCAAGTCGCTGCTATGGCGGATGATCATATGCTGATACGAAAGGAAGAATCCGAAGCTCACACTGCAACTGAGATTGATGTTTTAAATAAGACGGAAAAAGTAGAAGAGTTGGGTAAAATGTTGACAGGAGCAACTTTAACTAAAACAGCTGTGGAACATTCAGAACAAATGCTTGCTTTAACGGACGCATTTAAAGCGGATCGTAATAACTAAAAAAACGAAGATATCTAAACTTGTCTTCTTAATCGAGGTGTACTTTATTTGTGGGAAAAATAAAAGTATTTATTGCAGATGACAATGCCGAATTACTAGCTGTTATGAAAGCTTACGTCGATCAACAAGAAGAGATGGAGCTTACGGGAACAGCTGGGGACGGAGAGGAAGTATTAGAGAAATTAAAAACAACTTCTATAGATGTCCTAGTATTAGATATAGTGATGCCTTTATTAGACGGGATAGAAGTGCTTCGAGAACTGTCAAAAACAGATGTAGAACCATTGTCTGTTATCATGATATCCGCTTTTGGACAAGAAGAATTGCTGCGGCAAACTACTCGTTTTGGTGCTGCGTATTATTTGTTAAAACCTTTTGATATGAAGGTGTTTCTTCATAAGATAATAGAAGTGTACCAACAAGAATCGACAATCGCATCTGTCGTAAAAGAGGGAGACGAGCGATTGAATCAAGAAGAAAACCGTCTGTATTTAGCATTGTTGAACTGTTTGGAAGAAGCAGGAATTCAACCGCATGTTAAAGGGTATCAATATATAAAAGAAGCAACCTGGATTGGCTTTGAAGAAATAGATGCACTGAGTGCTTTTACGAAGTGGATATATCCTGCTATTGCCAAAAAATATCAAACGAGTGTAGCAAGTGTAGAAAGATCTATAAGAAATGCTATTCAATCCGCTTGGAATCAGAATCAAGCATTAACGTCTTCAGCAATGTTTCGTTTTTCTCGACTGAAAAAGCCAACAAACAGTGAATTTATTTCTGCTCTCGTACATCATTTGAAAATAGAAAGTGAACTAACGGTTTATAATTAATAAAAGTACTTATGTATATCAGAATATCTAAATAAAAAAGGTGCTGATCTCTATTATGATCAGCACCTTTTAATATATCTATTAACCGAAGAAAGATTTGTATAATGATTTAATCGCCCGGTGAATACCATCTGCTTTGATTCCAAACATCATGGACACTTCAGAAGAGCCTTGATTAATCATCTCAATATTGACGTTTGCTTCGCCTAATGCAGTAGTTGCCGTTTGTGCCATCCCAATTGTTTCTTTCATGCCTTCACCTACAACCATGATTAAAGCTAAATTATGATGAACGGAAATTGTATCCGGCGACAGTTCTTCACTGAGCCGCTGTACTAATTGTAGTTCTTTTTCATCTGGTAATTGGCTATCACGGATAATGATGGACATGTCATCAATGCCTGAGGGGGCATGCTCGAATGAGATATTCTCTTCTTCGAGGATTTCGAATAACTTACGACCAAATCCAATTTCGCGATTCATTAGGAATTTACTAATATAAATGCTAGTAAATCCACTGTCGCTGGCAATACCGACGACGCGTTTTTCATTTGTTTCTTTGTCTGCAACAACCATAGTCCCTTTCGCTTCGGGATTATTAGTGTTTTTGATGCAAACCGGAATTTTTGCATTAAAAGCAGGAATCAGTGCTTCATCATGAAACACAGAAAAACCGGCATAAGATAATTCGCGCATTTCTCTGTAAGTGAGCAATTTAATCTCTTTCGGGTTATGAACAATGGATGGATTCACAGAGTAAACTGCATTGACGTCCGTAAAGTTTTCATATAACTCTGCGTTTACTCCTGAAGCAATTATTGCACCGGTAATATCTGAACCGCCGCGCGAAAAAGTAGCCAATAAATCATCTTTAGTGTACCCGAAAAACCCTGGAATCACGAGTACCCCTTTTTTTTCTCGCAATGTGTGAATTTTATCAAAACTTTCTGGAAGTAAAGTAGCACCTTCCGGGTTACTATCAACGATAATACCGGCATCTTTGGGATTAACATAATGTGCATCGATGCCGAGTGTTTGTAAGTAAGCACTTAAAATTTTTGCGGAGCTATCTTCCCCAATGGCTTTTATTTCATTCATTTTGTCTGTTTGTTGCAAGTCTTTTTGTAACACGTGATCGATATTTGCTTGAATTTCCTGTGTTAATTCTTCCGGCAATTCTAATTCCTGTACAATGACTGCAATTCGATCCATGATTGTAATAAAATAGGATTTATACTTGCTATTTCTGATGTAGGCATCTCCTAATCGAATGAGCAAATCCGTTATTTTATAATCTTCTTCATATCGTTTTCCAGGAGCAGACACGACAATAAATTTCCGACTTGAATCTTCTTCTACAATTTTGCCAACTTTTTTAAACTGCTCACTATTGGCCAGAGAACTGCCTCCAAATTTTGCTACATTCATGCTTTAGCCTCCAACTAGTTTCTATTCCTTTTTTTCGTTAATTGTTTTTTCTTGTCACGATGGTGGATAAATCCTCCAATAAAAGCTAACCCTAAAATGAACATAATCAGCCCAACTGCAAATTGAAGCGATTGATTGATTAAAAAGGGGGTAACTTCTGCAAATAAAGCATCTCGCATTAGTTTTATGCCAATAGCGCCTATGACGCCAGGTGTAAATATGATAATTGCAGCTACAATTCGAGCCATGATATCCTCATTCCTTCTTTGAAATTATGTCTAGTATAGCAAAACCGTTCAATAATTGAAAAAAAAAACACAAATTTCCTATAAATAATTCTTGCTAAAT
This sequence comes from Pseudogracilibacillus sp., assembly GCA_035301845.1. GTDB lineage: Bacteria > Bacillota > Bacilli > Bacillales > Amphibacillaceae > Pseudogracilibacillus. The sequence continues at coordinate 38,121 of DATGTM010000106.1, forward strand.
TTTGCAAGTTCCTATAAAATGACAATAGGAACCGTGCAATAAATTTCAAGGTGGTGAAATGATGAAATATATAGGGGTTATTGGCGACAATGAAATGGCTGAAAAATATTTTTCTTTGTTGACTTCGCTTGAAAGTATGAAATTAGTTATTGGAAAGACTGAGGAGTCCCCTTATACTTTATTTCATATTAAATACCAGCCACCGCAGTACTCGTATGTTACTTTGCCTATAGAAGAATTGGATTATATTTTCATCTGTGAAGAAAATGCAGAAAATTGCATTCCACATGATAAACTTAGACAAAATACTGTAGTATTATCTCGGCAAATCTTGCAAATGATTTATCCGGTTGTGCAGGAATCAGCAGTTCATATTCAAAAACTCGAGCTTATCTTAAATAATATTCAAGACGGGCTAATTGTAGTGAACGCTGAAGAAGAAATTGAATTTATTAATCAGGCTGCAAGTGATGTAGTAGAGATGGATCGACAGGAAACGCAAAACAGACAAATTAAAGAAATTATTGCAAACACGGGATTACCTAATGTAATTGAACATCAAAAAAATGAATTTAACCAAGTACTTGACCTCTCCAATGAAAAACAAATTATTTCCACCAGAATTCCATTGATTAATGCTGAACAACGATTAATTGGAGCTTTTGCTTTGTTTAAAGATAAAAATGAAGTGCAGCAGCTCGCAGAAGAAAACACCGATTTAAAAGAAATCAAGAAAATGTTGGAAGCGATTATTTACTCTTCGGATGAAGCGATCAGCGTAGTTGATGAGGATGGAAAAGGGTTGATGATTAATCCAGCGTATACGCGCATGACAGGCTTAACTGAAAAAGATATTATCGGTAAATCAGCTACAGTCGATATTTCAGAGGGCGAAAGTGTGCACTTAAAAGTACTGCAAACGCGCAGGCACGTACGTGGTGCTAAGATGAAAGTCGGTCCGCAAAAGAAATCAGTTATTGTTAATGTCGCGCCGGTAATTGTAGAAGGGAAATTAAAGGGAAGCGTTGCGGTGATACACGATGTATCGGAAATTACCATGCTGACAAATGAATTGAAGCAGGCTAAACGAATGATTCGTGATTTAGAAGCTAATTATACGTTTCATGACATTATTGGTCACTCATCCGAAATGCAAATTGCTGTCGAGCAAGCTAAGATTGGAGCAAGAACTCCAGCTACTGTCTTATTACGAGGCGAATCAGGGGCAGGAAAGGAATTGTTTGCACACGCCATACATAACGAGAGTGAGCGTAGGTTCCATAAATTTATCCGAGTTAATTGCGCTACCTTAGAAGACGCTGCTCTGGATAACGAATTATTCGGTGTTGAAGAAGAAACTGGATATTCTCCTGGTTTATTTGAAGAAGCAAATCAAGGAACGATTTTCCTCGATGAAATTGGAGAATTGTCCACTCGGCTGCAAGTGAAATTGCTGAAAGTCATTCAAAGAAAGAGCATCAAACGAGTCGAGGGCGATGAAGTAATACCTGTAGATGTTCGTATTATTACAGCAACGAATAAGAATTTGGAGCAGGCGATCAAAAACCAGACATTTCGTGAAGATTTATATTATCGTTTAAACCGGTTGCCAATCTTCATTCCATCCTTAAAGGAGCGAGGAAGTGATTTAGAGGAGTTAATCCAATATTTTATTACAAAGGTAAATCAACAATATGGCAGAAGCGTCACTACCTTGTCGAAGGAAGCTTTGATGAAACTGAAAAAGTATAAGTGGCCGGGAAATGTGCGAGAGTTAGAAAATGTAATTTGCCGCGCTATTATTTTTATGGATCAGACGGCATCAACAATTTTACGTGAACACTTACCTGTCTTGGAGAATATAGATCGATCACCACAAACTCCTGCTGTAACGATAGAAGGTCAATCATTGCAGAAGGCGACAGAGACCTTTGAAAAGCAGTTTATAAGAGATGTTTTCAAACAAAATGAATATAATAAAACAGAAACTGCAAAACAACTACATATTTCATTACGAAACCTCTATTATAAAATGGAAAAGTATGGCATTGATAAGTAATTGTAAATCAGGGAGGGATTTCATAATGCGTATGTAAAAAAGCGCTTACATGATAAAGGAGCAAGAAATTATAAGTTGTCAACATAAAGGAGAGAATAGATGATGGAGATTTTTAACGTATTAGAACGAGATGATTACGAACAAGTTGTATTTTGCCAGGATAAAGCTTCAGGATTGAAAGCCGTGATTGCAATTCATGACACGACGCTAGGTCCTTCTTTAGGGGGAACAAGAATATGGAATTATGATACAGAGGAAGAAGCCGTGGAAGATGCTTTGCGATTGGCTAAAGGAATGACGTATAAAAATGCTGCAGCAGGCTTAAATTTAGGAGGCGGAAAAGCAGTAATCATTGGAGATGCCAAGGAAATTAAAAGTGAAGCATTGTTCCGTGCGTTTGGACGGTATATTGAAAGTTTAAATGGGCGTTATATTACAGCAGAAGACGTTGGAACGACAGTCCAAGACATGGACTATATTCATATGGAAACCGAATCTGTATTAGGACATTCTCGTGGAAAAGGGGTAGGAGATCCATCACCCATTACTGCTTTAGGTATTTATAAAGGAATTAAATCGGCTGCTAAAGCTGCTTTTGATAGTGATGATTTACAAGGAAAAACGATTGCTGTTCAAGGAGTGGGCCATGTGGCTTTTAATTTATGCCAGCATTTGCACGAAGAAGGTGCGAACTTGGTTGTTACGGACATCAATCAAGAAGCGGTTCAACGGGCAGTAAATGAATTTAACGCAACTGCAGTAGAGCCGGATGCAATTTACAGTGTAGCATGTGATATCTTTGCTCCGTGTGCTTTAGGTGGAGTTATTAACGATGACACAATCGATACAATCAAAGCAAAAGCCGTAGCCGGAAGCGCTAATAATCAGTTGCAAACAGATTATCACGGAAAACTATTGCATGAAAGAGGAATTGTTTATGCCCCAGACTTCGTCATTAATTCCGGAGGTGTTATTAATGTAGCAGAAGAATTGGCGGAACAATACGATAAAGAAAGTGTCATGATGAAAGTGTCTGCTATATACGATGCATTAGACCGAGTATTTGCTATTTCTAAAGCACAAAACATTCCTACTTCTGAAGCGGCAGACCGTATGGCAGAAGAGCGTATTGAAGCAATGAAACATTCGCGGGGACAATATCTAAAATAAATTTTGAGCATGCAATATAGACGGAGTGAATATCATGCAGAATGAACATCGAACACTGGTGATTGTTCCAAAAGAGACGCAAACAACGATTGGCGTTTTCCATAACGACAAATGTCTTTTTAAAAAAACATTGACCCATCTAGAGCAAACAGCAATCTCTTTATCGGAAATCAATGCGCGTAAAAACATAATTTTAGACGCCTTAATACAAGCAGGAATTAATCTGTCAAAACTTGAAGCAGTATGTGCGACTGGCGGAATTATTCAAGCTGTTGAGGGAGGCACGTATGTAGTAAATGACAAAATGGCTCAAGATCTGGCTAGTCATTATAATGGCAAACATGCTTCAAACTTTGGTGGTTTAATCGCAAAAGAAATTGCTGAAGGGCTAAATATTACTCCATTTATTGTTGATCCTCCTGTTGTAGATGAAATGAACCAAATAGCTTATTATTCCGGGTCACCATTGATTGAGCGTAAAAGTATTTTTCATGCACTAAATCATAAAGCGGCCGCAAGAAAAGCGGCAGTTGCTTTAGAATCTTCTTATAATGAGCTGAATCTTATTGTGGCACATATTGGAAACGGAATATCTGTAGGTGCTCACCAATTAGGAAAAGTGATAGATGTTAATAATGGCTTGTATGGAGATGGCCCTTTTTCACTGGACCGAACCGGGTCACTTCCCTTACACGATTTAATTGAAATGAGTTTTCATCAAGGGATGACCAAAGAAAAACTAATCCATCAATTGACCTTTCAAGGTGGTTTGCATGCTTATTTATCCGTTCAATCTTTTCAAGAAGTAGCATATAAATTAGACCAACAAGACGCGAGGACGACCGTTATTATTCAAGCAATGGGCTATCAAATTGCTAAAGAAATTGGTGCGATGGCAACCGTACTGCAAGGGAATGTTGATGGTGTTGTGTTAACAGGAGAGTTTGCTGCGAGTTCTTACGTTGCGGATTTTATTAGTAATCAAGTGAACTGGATTGCGGATGTTTTTATTTATCCTGGAGAAGCGGAATTAGAAACATTAAATAGAGCGGCGTTGCGAGTCCTTAAGAAAGAGGAAGCAGTTAAAGTGTACGAGAATCATCTCGTAAAAAGAGGAGGAAGTATATGACAAAAGAATATGATCTAGTTATATTAGGCGGTGGAACAGGGGGATATACGGCTGCTGTTCGCGCGTCTCAACTTGGATTAACCGTAGCAGTAGTTGAAAATGACAAGTTGGGAGGGACATGCCTTCATCGGGGATGCATTCCTTCGAAAGCTTTGTTGAAATCGGCTGAAAAATTTCGTGAGCTGAAGGAAGCAACTGATTTTGGAGTACAAGCTACTGAGGTAACTTTTGATTTTAATCAAGCACAGAAACGAAAGGAAACGGTAGTTCAATCGCTTTTTACAGGTGTTCAAGGCTTGATGAAAAAACATCATATCGATGTGTTTCAAGGGTTTGGCCGGATATTAGGACCAAGTATTTTCTCGCCTATGCCAGGCACTATTTCGATTGACCACGGGGAAGAAAGTGAAAATACAATGATTGTCCCTAAATATGTATTGATTGCAACTGGATCACGACCTCGGGAGTTACCTGATATGGCATGTGATGGAGAATATGTCCTTCATACAGATCAAGCATTACACTTAGAGGAATTACCTGATAGTTTAACGATTGTCGGTGGTGGAGTTATTGGTATCGAATGGGCTTCTATGATGGTTGATTTAGGTGTGGATGTAACGGTTTTAGAGTTCCAGGAAGAGATTCTACCAACTGAAGATAAAGAAGTCATCAAAGAAGTGAAAAAACAATTGACTAAACGCGGTGCCACTATTGTTACGGGTGCCAAAATTATGCCGGAAACCCGGAAAATAGAAAATAATCAAATTTCCGTTCAATACGAAAAAGACGGAGAAATAGTTACCCTTATTTCAGATATCATTTTAACGTCTATAGGCAGAGAAGCAAATATTGATGATATTGGTTTAGCTAATACTAAAGCAGAAACGGACAGCGGTTTTCTAGTGACAAATGATGTGCACCAAACAAAAGAAAATCATATTTATGCGATAGGAGATTGTATTGGCGGTATGCAGCTTGCTCATGTAGCCAGTAAAGAAGGAGAAACAGCTGTAGAACATATGGCAAATGCCGATCCAGAGCCTTGGGAAGACGTTCAAGTACCTTCTTGCATTTATTCGTATCCAGAAATTGCTCATGTCGGTTTAACTGAAGAGGAAGCAAAACGCGAAGGGTACGAACTGCAAATTGGTAAAATGAGTTTTCAAGCTAATGGAAAGGCTTTTGTAGAAGGGGATACAACGGGTTTTGTTAAAGTAATAACAAATAAACAGACATCCGATATTTTAGGTGTCCACATTGTAGGTCCTAAAGCGACAGAGTTAATTTCGGAAGCAGGATTAGCCGCATTTTTAGATGCAAGTGGTTGGGAAATAGGAGAGACCATTCACGCTCATCCAACCTTGTCAGAAACAATGAAAGAAGCGGCATTGGCTGTTAAGGAGTTAAATATTCATGGATAGGAGTGAAAGTGTCATGACAGAGAACCGTCACGAAAAATTAGGTTTAACAGATGAAGATGTACTGGCTATTTACCGGGACATGCTACTCACAAGACGATTAGATGAACGGATGTGGTTACTGAATCGCTCCGGGAAAATAAATTTTGTCGTCTCAGGTCAAGGGCAGGAAGCGGCACAAATAGGGGCAGGTTTTGCGTTAGAAAAGGGAACAGATTACTTAGCTCCTTATTACCGTGATATGGGGCTTATGTTGAACTTTGGTATGTCTGCTAAAGAAATTATGTTACATGGTTTTGCAAAAGCGGAAGATCCCAACTCTGGCGGAAGACAAATGCCTGGCCATTATGGGTACCGGGCTAAAAATATTATTACTGGTTCTTCTCCGGTAACGACTCAAGTGCCACACGCTGTTGGATTTGCTTTGGCCGCTAAACTGAAAAAACAAGCGTTTGTAACGCTTGCTACTTTAGGGGACGGCTCTACAAACCAAGGTGATTTTCATGAAGGGTTAAACTTTGCAGGGGTCCATCAATTGCCTGTCATTACATTTGTTCAAAATAACAAATATGCTATCTCGGTGCCACTCGATAAGCAAGTGGCTTCTCGAAACATTGCAGTTCGTGCAGAAAGCTATGGTATGCCTGGTGTACAAGTGGACGGAAATGATCCGTTAGCAGTGTACGAGGCGGTTCGAAATGCAAAAGAACGGGCAATTAATGGAGAAGGACCGAGCTTGATCGAAGCTGTAACAGATCGTTTAACTGCTCACTCCAGTGATGATAATGATAAATTATATCGAACAGAAGAAGAAATTAATGAAATGAAAGAAAATGATTGTGTGCATACTTTCGCTGCTTATTTAACAGATTTAGGTATATTAACTAAAGAGAAGTCAGAAGCGATGGATAAAGAAATTAAACAAGAAATCAACGAAGCAACGAAATATGCAGAAGCTGCGCCACTCCCAGATCCTGCTACATTAATGGACTACGTATATGAACCAAAAGGAGTCGAGTAAAATGGCAGAAACAACATATATTCAAGCAATTACACAAGCAATGCAAGAGGAATTAAAGAAGGATGAAAATGTGTTTGTTCTCGGCGAAGACGTAGGTGCAAAAGGCGGTGTCTTTCGGGCAACAGATGGATTATTTGACGAATTTGGAACCGATAGAGTGATTGACACTCCTTTAACCGAATCTGCTATTGCAGGAGTGGGGATTGGAGCTGCTATGTATGGAATGCGCCCAGTTGCTGAAATGCAATTTGTTGACTTTATTTTACCTGCGGTGAATCAAATTGTTTCTGAAGCAGCTAAAATAAGATATCGTTCCAATAATGATTGGCATTGTCCAATAACAATCCGGGCTCCATACGGTGGCGGAGTGAGCGGTGCGTTATACCATTCGCAATCTTTAGAAGCAATGTTTAGCAACCAGCCAGGATTGAAAATTGTCATGCCTTCCAGCCCGTATGATGCGAAGGGGCTTTTAAAAGCTGCTATTCGTGATAATGATCCAGTCTTATTTTTAGAACATAAACGGGCTTATCGCTTCCTTAAGGAAGAAATACCTGAAGAAGAATATGTATTACCAATCGGGGAAGCTGCTGTTAAACGAGAAGGCAGCGATGTGACGGTGATTACGTATGGTCTCAATGTCCATTTAGCAGAACAGGCTGCAGAGAACTTAGCTAAAGAAGATATTGATGTACATTTACTAGATTTAAGAACCGTATATCCACTTGATCAGTCTGCGATTATTCAAGCAGCTTCTAAAACAGGGAAAGTATTATTAGTGACGGAAGATAATAAAGAAGGCAGTGTCATAGGTGAAGTTGCTGCTATTATTGCAGAACATTGCTTGTTTGAACTAGACGCTCCTGTCGAGCGTTTAGCAGGACCGGATGTTCCAGCAATGCCATACGCTGCCAACCTGGAAAAAGAATTCATGGTCGATGAAACAAAAATTGAACAAGCGATTCGTTCATTAGCTTTATTTTAAATTAAAGGAGGGATGAGCCTTGGCTAAAAAAGAAATACGTATGCCAAAATTAGGTGAAAGTGTCACGGAAGGAACAATAAATCATTGGTTTGTAAAAGTAGGCGATCACGTAGATGAGTATGATCCTTTAGCTGATGTAATGACAGATAAAGTGAATGCGGAGATTCCTTCTTCTTTTACTGGAACCATTCAGGAGTTAATTGCCGAAGAAGGCGAAACCGTGGAAGTAGATGGCCTTATAGGTTATATTGACGTCGAAGCAGATGAAGCTGAAGTGTCTCGTGAAGAGTCGCCTGCTGCTCAAGATGAATCGGAGAAAATAGTAGATAATTCAGCAAAGACAAGTCCGTCACAACAGAGTCGCCCGACAAATAAAGGACAAAAAAATAAAACTCGCTATTCTCCAGCTGTTATGAATTTGGCGAATGAGCATAATTTAGATTTAACCAACATAAATGGAACGGGAGCTGGCGGACGAATTACGCGAAAAGATGTTGAAAAGTATCTATCAGGTCACTTCAGTCGAAATTTGGATACACCGAAAGACCCAGAGCCTGAGATTCCAGCTCCATCTGATTTAAAGCCTGGGGATAAAGAGATACCACTTACAGGTGTGCGCAAAGTAATTGCTGATAATATGGTGCGTTCATCTAATGAAATTCCGCACGCATGGATGACCGTGGAAGTGGATGTAACTGATCTAGTGCGGTACCGCGATAAAATTAAAGACTCGTTCAAGGAACGAGAAGGATTTTCAATTACGTATTTTGCATTTTTTGTGGAAGCAGTAACCAGAGCTTTAAAAGAATACCCGCAATTAAATTGTGTTTGGAAAGAAGATAAAATCGTCCAACGCAATGATGTAAATATGTCGATTGCTGTTGCAAAAGATGAGGAGCTATTTGTCCCGGTGATTAAAAATGCAGAAGAAAAAAGCATTCAAGGCATCGCTAAATCCATTAATCATTTAGCTATGAATGCACGGGTCGGCCATCTGAAACCTGAAGATATGACTGGTGGTACGTTCACTTTAAATAATACAGGAACCTTTGGATCGGTTTCGTCGATGGGGATTATTAATCATCCTCAAGTCGCTATTCTCCAAGTTGAATCTATTGTGAAGCGGCCGGTTATTATTAACGATATGTTTGCTGCAAGAGATATAGTAAACTTATCTCTTTCTTTAGATCACCGCGTTCTAGATGGATTAATTTGCGGTCGTTTTCTAACGCGAGTAAAAGAAATATTAGAAGGAATGAATGAAGATACTTTGCAAATATAGCCATTTAACAGAGGCTCTTCCAATTGAATTTATCGGCTTTCCTTGGTAAACTTAATAGTGTGAAAACTAAATTTTGACAAAGGGGAGTTAAGATAGATGAGCTTTGATAACTTTATGACGGACGTTGTAAACGTAGCTAGAGAAGATATGGTTACTGCTGGTTACGAAGAATTACGTGACCCAAGTGGGGTACAAGACGCTTTAACAAGAGAAGGAACGACTTTAGTGATGGTGAATTCTGTTTGTGGATGTGCGGGAGGTGTCGCAAGACCAGCGGCTGCAAACGCTATTCATTATGACAAGCGACCGGATCACTTAGTTACTGTTTTTGCTGGTCAAGACCGCGAAGCGACAGAAGAAGCCAGAACTTATTTTGAAGGATATCCACCATCTTCTCCTTCGATGGCATTTTTAAAGGATGGTAAAATTGTAACCATGTTAGAACGCCATGACATTGAAGGTTCTACACCGATGGATGTTATTTCTCGTTTACAACAAATCTTTGACGAGCATTGTGAAGAAGTATAAATAATTTACATAAGACTGTCTATTAAGGCAGTCTTATTTTTTACTACCTTGGTACGATTTATAATAACTGTATAAACTAGGAATATTAAGGAGTCAGGTAAGGTGAAAATAGGCTATCGAACGATTAAAACAGCGATTGCAACACCACTTTCTTTAGCAATTGCCCAATTTTTTGGGGTGAGCAATGTAGCGACTGCAGGAATATTAACAATGCTTTGTATTCAGCCATCACGAAAAAAATCAGTTGAAACTGCGACACATCGTTTTCTTGCCTGTTTGTTGGCTATTTTATTTTCTGTTGTGTTCTTTGAAACACTAGGTTATTCTGCTTTTATTTTAACGTTATTATTAATCATTTTTATTCCAAGTACCATTTTTTTAAAAATAGAGAAAGGCATCATGACGAGTACAGTCATTACGCTGAATATTTATACATTTGAAAAGGTGAATACTGCATTTATCTATAATCAGCTGTGGCTCATCATTATTGGGATTGGCACAGGACTGGTTATTAATTTGTACATGCCTTCTTTGGATAAAAAAATGCGAGCTAAACAGCATGAGATAGAGGAACAATTTTCTTCTATTTTGCATGAACTAGCAAAATTTATCCGAGAAGAATCAATGGATTGGGATGGGAAAGAAATTACAATTCTCGAGGAACTTTTTGAAGAAGCAGATGATTTAGTAGAGCGTGATAAAGAAAACCATCTACTACGGGATAAGCATTCTTATTTTAACTATTTCGAAATGCGAAAAGAACAATATCTTTTATTACAACAAATGCTCCCTTTAGTAACAAGGTTACCAAAGAAAGAAGATATTGCTGAGGATGTAGCACAATTTTTTGAAGAATTGGCAACAGCTGTTCATCCGGGGAATACAGCGGAAGTATTTTTAGAAGAATTAAGAGCATTGCGAAAGAAGTTCAAACAAGAAGATTTACCGGAAACATTGGAAGAATTCGAAACAAGGTCCAGTTTATTTCAATTATTATTTGAAATTGAAGAATATCTTGTGTTGAAAAGTAAATTTAAAAAGTCAGATGTTCAAAAAACATATAAAAAAAGAAAGGCTGCTAAATAATAGAGCCTCTCTTTGTTGATTAAAATGCTGTATTTTAGAAAAATGATGCTCCTGCTGTAAACAACGATAAAAACATGGCAATAACCATCAAATAAATGAATACTTTCATGCGACGTTCACGTTTTGATTTGCGTTTTGCTTTTGATTGTTGCGCTTGTTTTTTTGCCACTGCTTAATCCTCCTAATCAAAACTTTTCTATTTTTATTATACGTTGGTTATTCGGTTTAGACAAGTATTAAAGTTTTTGAAGAAGCAGCATTCTATCTAATGAAAAAGTAATATATCTTTCCATGATAGAAGAATATTGAAACACCCATCATACATACAGGAAAGCCAGATAGAAGCGTATACTTCTCTGGCAATTACGAGGGTTAGGGTGGTATCATCAAGAAGCAGGGACATTTCAACTGGGGTGTCTTCATGATATTTAACATGTTTCAACAGAAATTTTATTTGAAATAATCGATAAAGGAAAGAGGGTCATTAATGAATAAAGAACGAATGATAGAAGAATTTATTGAATTAGTAACAACCGACTCAGAAACAAAGTATGAAGCAAATATCGCTGCTTTATTAAAAAAGAAATGCAATGATTTGGGACTGGAAGTCACTGAAGATGATGCAGCGAATCAAACGGACCATGAAGCAAATAACCTCATTATTAATATGCCAGGGTCTGTTAAAAGCGCCGCTCCCATTTTCTTTACAGCTCATATGGATACAGTGACTCCAGGTGTAGGAATCAAACCACAACAAAAGGACGGTTACATTACTTCGGATGGTACAACCATTCTGGGAGCCGATGATAAAGCGGGTATTGCTGTTATTTTCGAAGTCATTCGTTCTTTACAAGAGAATGAAATAGCCCATGGTGATCTCCAGTTTGTGATTACTGTTGGTGAAGAATCCGGTTTAGTTGGGGCAAAAGCGTTGGATGCTGCTTTACTTAAGGCGAAATATGGCTATGCCCTCGATAGTAACGGAGATATCGGTTCTATAGTGACTACAGCTCCATTTCAGGCAAAAATTAACGCAAAAGTAACTGGAAAAACAGCACATGCAGGACTTGCGCCTGAAAAAGGGGCTTCTGCGATTACCATTGCGGCAAAGTCTATTGCGAAAATGCCAAACGGACGTATTGATGACGAAACAACCGCTAATATTGGTTATTTCCAAGGCGGGAAAAGCACGCAAACGAACGTTGTTGTTGATGAAGTAAGTATTGTTCAAGAAGCTCGTTCGATTCAAGAAAATAAACTCGAAACGGTCTTGCATGATATTGAAAAAGCATATAATGAAACTGCTGAAGCGCTTGGTGGAACAGTAGAGGTCAATATTGAGTGGATGTATCCAGGTTTTCAACACCAACCGGACACGCAAGTTGTACAGGTGGCAAAACAAGCAGCAGAAACATTAGACTTACCTGTTGAATTATTAAAAAGCGGTGGAGGAAGCGATGCGAATATATTTAATGGCCACGGAGTACCGACCGTTAATTTAGCTGTAGGATATGAGCACATCCATACTACAAATGAACGTATTCATACAGATCATTTAGAGAATTTAACGAAATATGTGTTAGAAATCATTCAGCAAGCAAGCGTTATTAATTAAGGTATAAAAAGGGCGATAGTGATGAGTAAAGCAAAAGTGATTTTTCATGTAGACATGAACAGCTTTTATGCATCCGTAGAAATGGCGTATAATCCTTCGTTAAAAGGGAAACCTATCGCTATTGCCGGTAATCCTGAACAACGAAAAGGGATAGTTGTAACGAGCAGTTATGAGGCAAGGGCAAAAGGGGTTAAAACAACCATGCCTTTGTGGGAAGCGAAGAAATTGTGTCCTTCTCTCATAGTAATTCGCCCGAATTTTGAACGTTATCGTGAAGTGTCCGCGAAAATATTTCGACTTTTATCAGAAGTGACAGATTTGGTAGAACCTGTATCCATTGATGAAGGATTTATGGATGTAACCGACAACCAAAACCATCCGGTAGACGTTGCTTATCAATTACAACGTATCTTACTGGAACAATTGGATATCCCATGCAGTATAGGAATCGGCCCGAATAAATTTTTAGCTAAAACCGCTTCAGATATGAAAAAACCTTTGGGAGTAACGGTTTTGCGGAAACGAAATATTGAAGAAAAATTATGGCCATTACCAGTAGAAGAAATGTATGGTGTAGGTACAAAAACCGCCGATAAATTACGGAAAATTGAGATTGAGACAATAGGAGATTTAGCACAAACAGATAGTTATGCATTAGCGCAATTGTTGGGCGTTAACGGTGAAAGACTTATACAACGAGCCAACGGACACGACAACCGGGTTATTGACCCTGAGTCTGTGCATGACTTTAAAAGTATTGGTAATTCAGAAACACTCCCCGAAGATCTTACTGAAGTAACAGAAATAAAGAATGTGCTTTCTCGGCTCTCGCGCAGGGTGACAGATCGTTTAGAACGTCGTCAACTGGCTGGTAAATCAATCCAGTTAATGATTCGATTCAATGACCGGACGACAATAACCCGTAGCCGGAAGTTAGAAAGTTATATTAGTACGTTTGATGATGTTTTAATCGTTGTCTTCGACTTATTAGATGAACATTGGCAAGGAGAACCTATCCGTTTATTAGGGGTGACGATGAGCGATTTACTTGAAAGAAACGAAGTCCTTGAACAATTAAGCTTATTTACGTATGAACGAGCGTTGAAAAAATCAAAACGTGATGAAACGTTAGATAAACTGAAAAAGAAATATGGTAAAGATACTTTTCCAAGTATGATAGAAGAGGGAAGTGCAACTCAAGATAAATTACTTCGTACCAGTTTTCAAAAAGACTTCCTCGATGATTATAAATCGGACTAATCAAGCATAAAATATGAAAAAATCAATTATAGGTGATAGTTGAGCTAAAGGAGAAAGTGTAGATCCGGTTATTTAAAAGAATTTAATAGTAGAAAAACATTTAAATAATCATCCCATGCTGCACTGAACCATGGGATGATTATTTTCTTGTTATTTAAAGAGTTTTTTTGCTATATTAAAATTAATTCTGCTTCCTGGATATCGGACGGGAATGTCAAAAGCATTGGTCTGTTTCAAGATACTCTTTTGATGTGAGAACAAATCAAAGCTTGCTTTTCCGTGATAAGCACCCATTCCACTTTGACCAACTCCGCCAAAAGGAAGATGAGGGTTAGCTAAATGATACAAGGTGTCATTCATGCAGCCACCGCCAAATGAAACGCTGTGAATGACTTTATCTTCTTTCTTTTTTGATGAAGTAAAATAATATAATGCTAATGGTTTTTCATTTTGTTGCACTTTTTCAAGAACTTGATCAATATCTGAAAAAGGCAATACAGGAAGTAAGGGCCCAAATATTTCTTCTTGCATAATCGAATCATTCCACGTCACATTTTCAATAACTGTAGGGGCCATTTTCAATGATTGTTGATCTTCTTCCCCTCCAAAAGAAATTGTGCCATCTTGTTTGAGTGCTGCCAAACGATCAAAATGATTTTTATGGATAATACGGACGTAATTTTTATTTTTTAAGGGCTTTTTTCCATATAAGTTGGTGATTTCTTTTTTTATTCTCCGCTTAAACTTTTCATATACTTTATGATGAACATACAAATAATCAGGAGCTACACAGGTTTGACCTGCGTTTGTAAATTTCCCCCAAACAATTCGCTTTGCGGCGAGCTTTATTTGAGCATCTTCATCGATTATCGCAGGGCTTTTACCGCCTAATTCAAGTGTTACAGGCGTTAAGTGTTTACTTGCTTTTTTCATGACAATTTTCCCTATCGTACTGCTTCCCGTAAAAAAGATATAATCGAAACGTTCTTCGAGCAAGGCTTCACTAGTCTCTTTTGCTCCTTCTATAACAGTTATATACTCGGAAGGGAAATGGGCGGTAATCATATTTTGAATGAGACGTGAGGTGTGAGGTGCGTGCTCAGATGGCTTGACCACCACAGTATTTCCAGCGGCAATCGCCCCGATAATTGGTACTAATGCCAATTGTAATGGATAATTCCAAGGAGCAATCACTAAAACTGTCCCATATGGTTCATGGTAAATCATATTTGTTGTCCCTTTATGAGTAATAGGTGTTTTAGTTGTTTCCGGCTTCATCCATTCGTTTAAATGACGGAGAGCAAAGCTGATCTCAGTGTATATAATTCCTAACTCAGTCGTCAGTGTTTCGTGTTCAGACTTATTTAAATCCTTCCTGAGGGCAGTGTAAATATCTTCTTCATAATCTGTTAGCATCGTTTTGAAGCGTTTAAGCTGTTTTTTGCGAAAATCATATGACTTTGTTTCACCTGTTAAAAAAAATTGTTTTTGGGATTCGATTAATTTTTTCATGAGATAACTCCTTTTTATGATGTAATTGAATACGTTTCTAAGTCAGAGACAACATAAGTATTGGGGAAAATATCTCGAGCTTCATCCTGAAGCTGCTGCGCACGATTAGCTTGATAGCGCGCAGAGATATGAGTTAAATAAAGGGAGCCTATATTACTGTCATTTGCAAATTGGGCAGCTTGTGTCGCTGTGCTGTGATAATAATTTGTTGCTAACTCTGTTTTGGTCTTATCAAAAGTTGCTTCATGTACTAAAGCATCTGCTTCTTTTATAAACTCCCGGTGATGGGCTACATAACGAGTGTCTCCAAATATAATGACTGTTTTGCCTGGCTTAGGTGCTCCCAATACATCCGCTCGGTGAATCACGGTTCCATCTTCTAAAGTAGTTACGGGTGATTCTTTGATTTGTTGGTAAATCGGCCCTGGAAATATTCCCATCTTTCTTAGTTTATCCGTTTGTAAACTTCCTAAACGTTCTTTTTCTTTCACTCGGTATCCGAAACTGGTGACTCCATGATCAAGCAGTACACAATCTACAATAAACTGTTCATCTTCGAAAACGGGTCCAGCTTCGTTTAATTCGACAAAAGATATAGGGTAAGCTAGTCGGGATTGACTTATTTGCAGGCTTGTTTCGACAAAGTTTTGTATACCTTCAGGCCCGTAAATAATGATTCCATCTTCCCCGCCTTGAAAGGAACGGCTGCTCAATAAGCCGGGCAGACCAAATAAGTGGTCACCATGAAGATGAGTGATAAAGATTTTTGTAATTTTTCGTGGTTTTAAAGTCGTTTTTAAAAACTGATGTTGTGTGCCTTCCCCACAATCGAATAACCAGCATTGATTGCTCTCTGTTAAGAGATTCAGGACAATTGCTGTGACGTTACGCTCATGTGAAGGTAAACCAGCACCTGTACCTAAAAATGTAAGTTCCATATTGTAAACTCCTCTAATGAATTTCCTACTTTACGAAATGTAAAGCTGATTCCAGTTTAACATGAAAACAAGAAATAGAAGTAACAGAAGCTAATTTATCTGTTTTTCCGTTTGTAAACTATGATATAATTAATATAGAATGTAACGAATGGTTGGAGGAAAGAAGATGGAGAATCAAACCCCGATGATGCAACAATATCTGCGAATTAAAGCAGTCTACAAAGATGCTTTTTTATTTTTTCGTTTAGGTGACTTTTATGAGATGTTCTTTGATGACGCTATAAAAGCAGCTCAAGAGTTAGAAATTACGTTAACGAAGCGGGATGCACAAAAACAAGACCCCATCCCTATGTGTGGAGTTCCGTATCACTCTGCGGAACGATATATAAAAACATTAGTGGAAAAAGGCTATAAAGTGGCAATTTGTGAACAAACGGAGGATCCAAAACAAGCGAAAGGTGTTGTTCGAAGAGAAGTAATCCAAGTTATTACACCTGGTACAGTTATGGAATCTTCAATGTTAGATGAAACAGAAAGCAATTATATCGCAAGTCTTTCTGCTTTTGAGCAAGGTTCCTTCGTCTTAGTATATCATGATGTATCAACCGGAGAGACAAACCTCATATTAATTGAGTCGTCTTTTAGTCAATTGATGCATGAATTAGGCAAACAGTCGGTGAAAGAACTTGTCATTGCCTCTGATTTAGCAGATACGTATACCAATGAACTACAATCAAAACTACAGCTTACTTTTTCGTATGAAGATGATGTTAGCTTTCGGGCAGAATTCAGGGAATTATACGAGGATTTAGATGATGAACGATATTTAGAAGCTTTCAGCAGAATGTTAAATTACATTCAACACACGCAAAAGCGATCCTTAAGTCATTTACAAAACCCGGAAGTTATTCCCTTACAAGAACATTTGTCTTTAGACATGTATTCAAAACGGAATTTAGAGTTAACGGAAACATTTATGAAAAAACATAAATACGGTTCTCTATTATGGGTCTTGGATCACACAGTGACTGCTATGGGTGCTCGCTTATTAAAAAAATGGTTGGAGCGTCCGCTTTTACAACAAAACGCCATTGACGAACGTCTAAATATCGTACAGGCATTTTACGACGGGTTCATGGAACGAGAACAGATTAGAGAGTCGTTAACAACCGTTTATGATTTAGAGAGACTTGCCGGAAGAATTTCGTATGGAAATGTTAATGCCCGCGATCTTATCCAGCTAAAACAGTCTTTACAATCTGTTCCAGAGCTCCAAGCCGTTTTAGGAGAAATTACGGAACCAACTGTGCAAACCTTCTTTCAAGAGTTATCTTATCCGGAAGATATGGTGGGGTTACTGGAAACAAGCATAGTGGACGAGCCGCCTATTTCCATAACAGAAGGCAATATTATTAAAAAAGGTTATCATGAAAAGTTAGATGAATACCGAGAGGCTTTAACGAATGGTAAGCAGTGGATATTAGATTTAGAGGCTAAGGAACGTGAAAGAACAGGCATCAAATCATTAAAGGTCGGGTATAATAAAGTTTTTGGATATTATATTGAAGTGCGTCATGCAAATAAGAATTTGGTTCCTACTGATCGCTATGATCGTAAACAAACACTTGCTAATGCAGAGCGATTTATTACTCCTGAATTAAAAGAAAAAGAAGCGATGATATTAGAAGCTGAAGAAAAAAGCAGAGAATTAGAGTACGAATTATTTGTTGATATACGTGAAACATTGAAACAACAGATTGGCATCATTCAAACTTTAGCCCATCAAGTAAGTCAACTGGATGTGTTGCAGTCGTTCAGTCAGGTGAGTGAAACCAATAATTATACACGTCCGACTTTTCATGATAAAGTGCTCACTATTAAAGATGGCAGACACCCGGTTATTGAGCAAGTCATGGAAGAGACGAGCTATGTACCGAATGATCTGTACGTGGATAGAGAAACGTTCATTTTATTAATTACAGGGCCAAATATGTCTGGAAAAAGTACATATATGAGGCAGCTTGCTTTAGCGATTATAATGGGGCAAATTGGTTGCTTTGTTCCTGCAACAACAGCACAATTAACGATTGTAGATCAAATTTTCACTCGCATTGGTGCGGCAGATGATTTAGTTGGTGGACAAAGTACTTTTATGGTAGAGATGCTTGAAGCCAATCATGCGTTAGCGAATGCAACAGAAAAAAGCTTGATTCTTTTTGATGAAATCGGTCGTGGAACCAGCACTTATGACGGAATGGCGCTTGCGCAGGCTATCGTTGAGTATATTCATGAAGAGGTGCGCGCCACGACGCTTTTTTCTACTCATTACCATGAGTTGACTGAGTTAGAAGAAACACTCGCTCATGTGAAAAACATTTATGTACGAGCAGAAGAATTTGAAGATAAAATTGTGTTTCTTCACAAAGTAGAAGAAGGACGAGCGAATGAGAGTTATGGAATTCATGTAGCGAAGTTAGCAGATTTACCGGATCCATTAATTGAACAGGCGCAATCGATTCTTAAGCGGTTGGAGAATTCTTCCTCAGAAGCGGTACAGCAAAATGGAACTGCTGCAGAAGTCAAAGAAGAGGGACAATTATCTTTTTTTGCGACACCTGAACAACCAACAACATCTTCAGCTCTTACGAACAAAGAAAAAACAGTGATTCAAGAAATGAAAGATATTAATTTATTGGAAATGACTCCGATGGATGCGATGAATGTTCTTTATCAATTGCATCAGCGTCTGTCGTAAATATTTCCTTCATTTAGCATAGAAAGAGAGAAGGGATAGCGTGAATATTCGTCAACTTCCAGAAGCACTGGCTAATAAAATTGCCGCAGGTGAAGTCGTAGAGCGGCCGCAATCCGTTGTAAAAGAATTAATTGAAAACAGTATTGATGCAGACAGCACTTCGATTTTTATAACATTAAAAGAAGCAGGGCTTACTGAAATTAAAGTGACAGATAATGGGACAGGTATGACGGTAGAAGATGCAGAACATGCTTTTTTGCGCCATGCAACCAGTAAGATTCATTACGATCAAGATTTATTTCATATTAAGTCACTAGGGTTTAGGGGAGAAGCACTTGCTAGTATCGCTGCTGTGAGTAAATTAACTCTAACGACTTCGCAGGGAGAAGAGGCTGGAACAAAAATCTATTCAGAAGCAGGAGAATTGTTGGAAATTGGAAAAAGCGATGCGCGAAAGGGTACAGAAATTACGGTACAGGAACTGTTTTATAATACCCCTGCTCGGTTAAAATACATGAAGAGTATTCATACAGAATTGGGGCATATAACAGATATTGTGAATCGATATGCGCTTGCTCATCCATCTATTCGGTTTGAAGTGATGCATAATGATAAACGAGTCTTCCAATCTCCAGGAACTGGCAATCGATTGCAAGTGATTCGCCAAATTTACGGCTTAGAAGTAGCTAAAAATATGTTTCAAATGAAAGATTCATCGCTCGACTTTTCCATTGAAGGATTTATCGCTAAACCAACTACCACGAGAGCCAATCGTAACTATATTACATTTCTTGTGAATGGTCGTTATGTAAAAAGTAACGCACTTACGCATGCGATCGTTCGTGCATATGATACATTGCTGCCGATTCACAGATACCCTGTTGCGGTAATTGCGATTAAACTTGATCCAATTTTAGTCGATGTAAACGTCCATCCAACGAAATTGGAAGTAAGGTTCAGTAAAGAAAAAGCTTTAATCGATATGCTCGAATCTATGATACGTTCGACATTGCGCTCAACGAGCTTAATTCCGAAAATGGAACATCAACCGAAACAACGAACAGCAACTGAACAAGCAACGATGGATTTTAATCCGTCTCCACAGACACCAGCTGAACGAGAGCCGGATATCGATATTCCTGCAGTAGATTCTTCTTTTGAGGATGGCGAGGATATGAAAGAATCTTCTCGATTTACACTAGATTCGGAGCAAATACAGGAGCAGGGGGATATTTCTCCCATACCGGAACCAGTACAAGATGAAAGTCCACTACAAGAAACATATGCTGTCCCCCCGATGTATCCTATCGGTCAATTGCAAGGGACATATATCTTAGCACAAAACGAAAAAGGCTTTTTTATGGTGGATCAGCATGCAGCACAAGAACGAATTAAATATGAATTTTTTAAAGAAAAATTAGGGAAAACAGCTGATGTTTCTCAGCAATTGCTTATGCCGCTTACGTTTGAATTCACAACAAATGAAATTTTATTTATTGAAAAACACCGTGAACAATTGGAAACTGTTGGCCTCGTGTTAGAACCTTTTGGAGGGCAGACGTATGCTGTGAAATCACATCCTAGCTGGTTCCCGGCCGGAGAAGAGCAAGAGATTATTCGTGATATGGTGGATCAGATCATACAAACCGGTAGTGTTGACATTGAAAAGCTACGGGAAGAAGTAGCGATATTAATGTCCTGCAAACGTTCCATAAAAGCGAATCATTATTTGAAAATGGAAGATATGTCGGCACTATTAGATACGTTAAGAGAGACACAGGATCCGTTCACTTGTCCCCATGGACGTCCAGTTATTATTCATTTTACGTATTATGAAATTGAGAAAATGTTTAAGCGCATTATGTAAGCAATCGATTATGAAGGAATGGGAGAATGAATATTGAAAAAAGTCGTTGTCATTGTGGGACCCACTGCTGTTGGAAAGTCAGCTGTCAGTTTACATCTGGGTAGTTTGCCAGTGGAAATCATTAGCGGGGACTCCATGCAAGTATATAAAGGAATGGATATAGGAACAGGAAAGATATCTAAGCAAGAACAAAGGATGGTTCCGCATCATTTAATCGACATAAAAGACCCACTGGATAGTTTCTCTGCAGCAGCTTTTCAGCAAAAGACAGAGTCACTTATAGCAGAAATTCATCAACGAGGTAATATTCCTGTTATTGTGGGCGGAAGCGGGTTGTATATTCAATCTGTACTGTATAATTATCACTTTTCACAGCAAAAAAGAGATGATGAAGTGACTAAAAAATTAGAAGAACGGTTAGAAAAAATTGGGAATAGTGCTTTACATGATGAATTAGCAGCCATCGACCCGAAACACGCACAAACGATTCATCCCAATAATTATCGCCGCGTCATTCGTGCTTTAGAAGTCTATTATACAACGCAGCAAACGATGAGTACTTTTCAGGAAAAACAACAAAATCTAAAACCACTATACGACACATTTATCATCGGTCTGGAAATGGAGCGCCAAAAACTGTATGATAAGATTAACCGACGAGTAGAAACAATGTTGGAAACAGGATTAATCGACGAAATTCAACATTTACTACAACAAGGCTACATGGATGCGCCTGCAATGAAAGCAATTGGCTATAAAGAAATTATCCCCTATATACAAGGAGAATCCTCTTTAGAAGAAGCTACTGAACTTTTAAAGAGAAATTCACGCAGGTATGCTAAACGACAACTCACATGGTTTAAAAATAAAATGCATGAAGATGTTCACTGGTATACAATAAAAGAAGAAATTGCTGAAGTAAAAGAATCCATTAAGCGTGATACAGAACAATTTATTAAAAAGAGCTATTGCTAAGTGAAGTTTCAAAGCAAGTTGAAAAGTGGATAAGAATCCGTTTGCAGCTACTGTCATTCGTCGCTTTTTAATTCCGTGAAGAAGAGGCTATATAAATAAAGGAGGAAACAAGATGACTCACTCTGTTAATGTTCAAGATCACTATTTAAATCAACTGAGAAAAGAACGCATCCCTGTTACTCTATTTTTAATGAATGGTTTTCAATTGAAAGGAACCATCAAAGCTTTTGACAACTTTACTGTGTTGTTAGATACCGATGGAAAGCAGCAATTGCTTTATAAACATGCAATTTCAACTTTCGCTCCGTCTAAAAATGTTACGCTAGAATCTCCAGAAGATTCCTAATCCCACTTATTCAAGTATATTTTAATAGGATGAAAAATGATGATTTATACATCAAGAAGAAGTAAAGGCAGGATATTATGACGAAAGAACGCGTGTTAATTATCGCAGTTAAGAAAAAAAATCAGTTACCTCACCATTTTCAAGCATCAGTGGATGAAATTGAATCATTAAGTAAAACGGCAGGAGGTACAGTTATTGAAACAGTTGAGCAAAATCGACATTCTATACACCCTGTCACTTATGTCGGAGAAGGAAAGTTAGCTGAAATTGGTGATTTAGTTGCTGCTAACGACATCGGACTGGTGGTTGCTAATGACGAACTATCTCCGGGCCAATTGCGTAACATCAATGATCAGCTGGGTGTGCGCGTTATTGATCGCAGTCAATTAATATTAGATATTTTTGCAGGACGCGCCAAAACAAAAGAAGGGAAGTTACAGGTCGAACTCGCTCAACTGGAGTATATGTTACCACGGTTACATGGAATGGGACTTGTTATGTCTCGTCTTGGAGGCGGTATTGGTACAAGAGGCCCTGGTGAAACGAAATTAGAAACCGATCAGCGTCATATTAGGAGACGAATTGATGAGGTGAAACGGCGTCTAAAAGATGTTGTACAGCAACGGGAACAATACCGAAAACGACGCAAACATAACCAAGTTTTTCAAATTGCTATTATTGGCTATACCAATGCTGGAAAGTCAACCATTTTTAATCAACTTGCAGATGAAGCCAGTTTGGAAGAAAATTTATTATTTGCAACATTGGATCCTTTAACGAGAAAGGTTGCTTTGCCTTCCGGTTTTGAATGTTTATTAACGGATACAGTAGGGTTTTTACAAGAATTGCCTACCACATTAATTGCTGCTTTTAAATCAACTTTAGAAGAAGTGACAGAAGCGGATTTATTGCTTCATGTGGTAGACGCTTCACATGAAGGATATGTAGAACAAGAAGAGACAGTGCATTCGATATTAACAGAACTGGATGCACATACTATTCCGATGCTTACGGTTTACAACAAAAAAGATCTTCTTGAGAGAGACTTTGTAGGAGGGACGTCTCCAAATACTATAATCAGTGCATACAATAAACAAGATTTATCAGAATTGTTACAAAAGATGGAGCAACTTGTTAAAGAAGAATGGGAGTATTATGTTATTTCTCTAGAACCGGACGAGGGTAAAGTGATGCATCAGCTTGACATTCACTCCATTGTAGAAAAGAAAGAATATAACCAAGATACAAATCAATACGATATTGAAGGGTATATAGCCAGTACTCATCCATTACTCGGGAAAATAAAGGGGAAATAACTCGGATGTTAGAAAAATTAGTAAACGAAACAGAAAAAGAGTGTGAGGGTATTTTCAAAGAAATACAAGAGATGGTCGAACGTAACCAACACAAGATGTTGAATGCTTTTCAACGACAACAAATAGGAGACCATCATTTTAACTCGACAGATGGGTATGGATACGATGATATCGGAAGGGAACGCTTAGAAGCGTTGTATGCAGATGTGTTTGGAGCAGAGGATGCGTTAGTTCGTCCACAATTGGTTTCAGGAACACATGCGATTGCGACCTCTTTATTTTCTTTACTACTTCCCGGTGATGAACTGATGTATATTACAGGCAGTCCTTATGATACGTTGGAAGAAGTTATAGGTAAGCGTGGTCAAGAGAGCGGTTCACTTAAAGAATTGCAAGTGACTTACCAAGAAGTCGACCTGCTGGAAAATGGAAAAGTAGATTATCCAGCTATAAAAGCTGGCTTATCCGAACGGACAAAAGTGATTGGTATCCAACGCTCTAAAGGTTATGCTGATCGGCCGTCTTTTACAATGGATGAAATAGCGGAAATGATTCAATTTGTGAAAAATTTACATCCTCAAGCAATTGTTTTTGTTGATAATTGTTACGGAGAGTTTGTCGAAGACCGAGAACCTTTAGAAGTTGGTGCAGATGTGGTTGCCGGTTCACTTATCAAAAACCCTGGGGGAGGATTGGTACGTGCAGGCGGGTATATTGCGGGAAAAGCAGCATTTATTGCGAAAGCAGCAAATCGTCTGACAGCTCCTGGACTAGGGAAAGAAACAGGAGCAACCTTACAAATGTTACAGGAGATGTACCAAGGCTTTTTCCTAGCACCTCATGTTGTAGGGGAGTCTCTTAAAGGAGCCGTATATACTGCTAGACTGTTAGAAAAGTTACATATAACCACTGCTCCAGCTTATCATGAGAAACGCACTGATTTAATTCAATCGATTACTTTTGATAATCAAGAAAAAATGATTGCTTTTTGTCAGTTAGTTCAAGCCAACTCACCGATTAATTCATATGTAGCTCCTTATCCTAGTGAAATGCCAGGGTATGAAGAAGAGGTGATTATGGCAGCCGGCACATTTATCCAAGGAGCAAGCATCGAACTATCAATAGACGGTCCGATTAAACCACCATATATTGCTTTTATGCAAGGCGGACTAACGTATGCTCATGTAAAAATTGCGATTAACAATACAATGGAAAAAATGATTTCTGACGGATTAATTACTGTTTCAGAATGAGAGTCCGCTTATTTTTACAACAAAAAAACCGTATGCGCTTGTTTAATCCATACGGTTTCAAAAATTAAGAAGAAAAACTGCGATATAAACCAACGAGTTTACCAAGAATAGATACATTCGTTAAATAGATTGGATCCATGGTGTCATTTTCCGGCTGAAGTCTAAAATGATTTTCTTCTTTATAGAAGCGTTTGATTGTAGCTTCATTATCTTCGGTCATGGCAACTACAATATCACCATTTTCAGCCGTGTTTTGCTGTTTGACCACCACGCGATCATTATCTAAAATACCGGCATTCACCATGCTGTCTCCTTCAACAACTAAAACGAATAATTGATCGTTAGAGTTTGAATGCGAGCTGGGAATCGGAGTATATTCTTCGATGTTTTCAATTGCGGTGATGGGGATTCCAGCAGTTACTTTACCGATCACAGGAACATAACGGGCACTGTCTTTTTCAACATAATTTGTATTTTCGTTTAACAGTTCAATTGCTCGAGGTTTAGTGGGATCACGTCGAATATAGCCTTTGTTTTCAATTCGCTCTAAATGACCGTGGACAGTAGAACTCGAAGCTAGACCAACTGCTTTGGCGATTTCGCGAACAGAAGGAGGATAGCCTTTTAATTCCACTTCATTCTGAATAAAATCGAATATCATTTGTTGTCGTTTAGATAATTTTTGCATGAAGCCACCTCATTACATATTGTTATTACCATCAGTATAACATTCTCAAAAGCGAAGTCAAACACAAGTTCCCCTTTTTTGATGAGAAATTAAAAAACTTGAAAGTAAAGACATAAAAATATACGATTAGAGAGGAATTCCTTTCTTTATTATAAAGTCATTTGAAGACAACAAGTGAATCATTTGTAGTACAATGGGGAAATAAATGAGGTGAGCGATATGGTATCCAACTCGCAGCTAAATCGAATAAACGAATTAGCTAAAAAAGCAAAATCCACAGGCTTAAGCGAACAAGAAAAACAGGAACAAAAAGAGCTTCGAGAAGCTTATTTAAAAGAATTTAGACAGTCTTTCAAAGAACAGATTGAACATACAACTGTTATTGACCCTAAAGGGAAAGATGTCACACCTGAAAAGTTAAAAAAGAAACAAAAGTCATTAAGAAATAAAAAATAACAGCTTCAAGGAAAGGGAGATTTCATGTCAAAAACAATGGAAACAATAGAACAACAATCAATTAATACTATTCGTACTCTATCAATTGATGCGGTTGAAAAAGCGCAATCAGGTCACCCGGGGTTACCAATGGGAGCAGCTCCAATGGCTTATACGCTTTTTACAGAGATGATGCATTTGACGCCGACGAATCCAAAGTGGTTTAATCGTGATCGCTTTGTACTATCCGCTGGTCATGGCTCTATGTTGCTTTATAGTTTACTACATTTATCCGGATTCGACGTTACTATCGATGATTTAAAATCTTTCCGTCAATGGGGCTCAAGAACTCCTGGTCACCCAGAAGTAACCGATACCGATGGAGTAGAAGCAACAACCGGACCGCTCGGTCAAGGAGTTGCAATGGCTGTAGGTATGGCAATGGCTGAGGCACATTTAAGTGGTAAATATAATAAACCAGAGTTTCCAGTCGTTGATCATTATACGTATTCATTAGTAGGTGATGGCGATGTTATGGAAGGAATTTCTCATGAGGCTGCTTCTTTGGCAGGTCATTTAGGATTAGGGAAATTAATTGTTTTATACGATTCAAACGACATTTCATTAGATGGTGATTTAAACCGTTCTTTTTCAGACGATACGAAAAAACGTTTTGAAGCTTACGGTTGGCAAACGATTTATGTAGAAGACGGAAACGATACGACAGCCATTCATAACGCATTAAAGGAAGCTCGAAATAATACAAATCAGCCTACATTAATTGAAGTGAAAACGATTATTGGGTACGGCGCACCAACAAAATCTGATTCGAATGCTGCGCACGGTGCTCCTTTAGGGGAGGAAGAAGCAGCGAAAGCGAAAGAATATTACAAATGGGAACATGAGCCATTTTACGTATCGAATGAAGTATATGACCATTTTAAAGAGAATATTCAAGCACGCGGAAAAGAAAGTGAAGCAAATTGGAAAGCTCTTGTGGAAGCATATAAACAAGCATATCCGGAGCTTGGACAGGAATTTGAACAAGCAATCCATAATGAGCTGCCAAAAGATTGGGATAAAGACCTTCCGAAATTTGAAGCAGGAAAAGACACTCAAGCGACGAGAAAAGCTTCTAGTGCGCTGATTAATGCTATTTCAAAAACCGTACCTAACTTATTTGGTGGTAGTGCAGATTTGGCGAGCTCGAACAATACAATGATGACAGACGATGATGACTTTACCGAAGCTAATCTTGCAGGTCGTAATGTTTGGTTTGGTGTACGTGAATTTGCGATGTCTGCTGCATTAAATGGTATGGCTTTACATGGTGGGTTACATGTCTATGGTGGAACCTTCTTCGTATTCAGTGACTATGCCCGTCCAGCAGTTCGTTTAGCAGCGATTCAAAACGCTCCGGTTACGTTCGTTTATACGCATGACTCGGTAGCTGTAGGCGAAGATGGTCCGACACATGAGCCTGTTGAACATTTAGCTTCTCTACGCGCAATGCCAAATCTATCACTTATCCGCCCGGCTGACGGAAATGAAGTGAATGCTGCTTGGCGTATTGCTTTAGAAACTAAAGATCAGCCAACAGCTCTAGTGTTAACACGCCAAGGATTACCAACCCTGGAAAATACTGCTGAAAAAGCTTTAGAGGGCGTATCTAAAGGAGCTTATGTCGTGAGCGAAGAAAAAGAAAAGCTAGACACTATTTTACTAGCAACTGGTTCTGAAGTGAGCTTAGCCGTCAATGCACAAGAAGCACTGTTAAAAGAAGGAATCGATACTCGTGTTGTGAGCATGCCTTCTTGGGACCGTTTTGAAAAACAAAGTGCAGAGTATAAAGAAACTGTCCTTCCAAAAGCTGTTTCAAAGCGTCTGGCAATAGAAATGGGTGCTTCGCTTGGCTGGGAACGTTACACTGGTTTAGACGGGGACGTGCTGGCAATTGATTGTTTTGGTGCTTCTGCAAAAGGTGATAAAGTAGTGGAAGAATACGGTTTTACAGTAGAAAACGTAGTCGCTAAAGTAAAAAACTTATAATTATTTTGTAAATTTCGTTGTGAAATCAGATAAAATTGAGTATACTGTAAAAGGAAGTTTTTGAAGGGGGAGTATATCGAGCATGTCAACGATTTGGGTTGTCCTCATCGCTATTCTTGCATTGTTGATTGGTGTAGCAGCAGGGTTCTTTATTGCAAGAAAGTATATGATGAGTTATTTAAAGAAAAATCCACCGATTAATGAACAAATGTTACGCACTATGATGATGCAAATGGGTCAGAAACCGAGCCAAAAGAAAATCAATCAGATGATGCGCTCTATGAATAATCAGATGGATTCAAAAGATTCTAAAAAGAAAAAATAACTACAGAACCACCTCTATTAGAAGATGAATAGAGGTGGTTTTTTTAGTCGGAAAGCTTTTCCTTTTAACAAGCGACTTTGTGGAGTAAAATAGAAGTAAGATAATAAATAATATTGAATTAATAGAGGTGCTTATGCATGAATAATAAATTAGAAAAAGCAATATTTGCCGGTGGCTGTTTTTGGTGTATGGTGGAACCATTCGATGAACAGCCTGGAATTGAATCCATCGTTTCCGGTTATACGGGTGGTCATGTGGAAAATCCAACGTATGAGCAAGTTTGTGCGGATAATACCGGACATGTTGAAGCTGTAGAAATTACCTTTAACCCAGACATTTTCCCATATGAAGATCTAGTTGAATTATTCTGGAGACAAATTGATCCAACTGATGATGGCGGCCAGTTTCATGATCGGGGAAGTTCATATAAAACAGCTATCTTTTATCAAAATGACGCACAAAAGACAATAGCTGAAAATTCCAAGCAAGCATTAATCGACAGTGGTAAATTTAAGAAACCTATCGTAACACCAATCGTGCCTGCTGAGCCATTTTATGAAGCAGAAGAAGAGCACCAGTATTATTATAAACGTAACCACTTTCATTATAAACTCTATAAAAAAGGATCAGGGAGACAACAATTTATTGAAAAAAACTGGAAGAATACGTATGATAAAGCTGATTTAAAAAACAAATTAACAGATGAGCAATATTACGTTACCCAAGAAAATGGTACTGAACGGCCTTTTCATAACGAGTATTGGAACCATGAAGAAGAAGGTATTTATGTAGACATCGTTTCCGGGGATGTGTTGTTTTCTTCTAAAGATAAATTTGCTTCCGATTGTGGCTGGCCGAGTTTTACCAAACCGGTTTCAAATAAAAAAGTCACTGAAAAATTAGATCAGACTCATGGTATGATTCGGACAGAAATCAGAAGTAAAGAAGCAGATTCACATCTCGGACATGTTTTTGAGGATGGACCAGTCGAAGCAGGTGGTCTGCGTTATTGCATGAACTCTGCTGCTCTTAACTTTATAAAACGGGAAGACATGGAAAAAGAAGGCTATGGTCGTTATGAATATATTTTTAACGAAGCAAAATCGTAAATAAGAAATAGCAGGAGGAAGAAGATGACACTACATTTAACGTGGGATAATCCGAAAACGATAAAGCAAGTGAAGTGTATCCATACTGATGCAGCTAAATATAAAGTAGATACAATGTTAACAAAAGGTAAAGTATATGATGTCATTAATGAAACAGATGAATTTATCTTTGTCATTGACAACAGCAACCGTGTAGGCGGATTTTACAAAGAATATTTTGGAAAAATTGAATAGTTAATATACTTTGCGTAAAAAGAGAATATCATTTTACCTCTACAAATTTTAAACCACAGTAAATACTGTGGTTTTTTTATATTCAAGGAGAAGAAAACAAGGCATAGTACAAGAAATTGATTTAGTTACACATAACTATAATAGAAGCAGCTAAAAAAAGCTTTAACAGAATAGGCTTAATAGTCTTACATAGCGGGTAAAGAAGAAGGTATAAGAGTGAAGAAAGGGAGATTGTATGAACCGAATAAAAATCTGGATTGATACAAGAGACAGCTTTTGGTTTGTACCATTACTTTATAGTATAAGCGCTATTATATTGGTATTACTAGTTAATATAACAGACACTTGGATCCTGAGTTATGTTGATCAGCAGCTTCTTCAACCTATTACGACAGAAAAAGCAGTAGCCGTCTGGTTATACGGTTCATTAGTAACAGCTATCCTTACAATGACTACGATTAGCTTTTCCACTATTATGGTTGTTTTGACTACCTATTCAGCACAGTTTTCTCCTAGAACACTGCAAGATTTTATGCGAAGCAGAGTAACTCATCAGGTACTAGGTGTTGATTGTTTTGGGTTTATATTTGCTGTAATTAATTTAGTGCTTGTCGATAAACAACCTTTGATCACTGGTCCGATATTAATGAGTGCTATAGCGATTATAAATTTAGCTTTTTTTGTTTATTTTATCCATTATTCTGCGCGGTGGATTCAAGTGAATAATCTGGTTGTTAAAATACGTAGAGACACTTCAAAAGTGATTCATCAAGCTTATAAAAAAGAAGAATACAAAGAATATCAGACTTGGGACGAAGAAGAAATCAAGCGATTTAAACAGCTCTCCAAAACAATTGTCAGAGCCCCAATTTCAGGCTATGTGCAGTTTATTGCAAATAATTCTTTAGTGAAGTGGTCTAAGCAACATAACATAATTCTGGATATGCAAGTACAGATGGGCGATTATGTCCCTGCAGGATTTCCAATATTTTATATGTATAGTGAAACCCCAGGGTTAAAGATAGACGAAAAAGAAATAAAGAACAAAATTGTCATTGGTAATGAAAGAACGGATATTGCGGACGTTGAATTTATGCTACAGAAACTTGTTGAAATTGCCTTAAGAGCTATTTCTCCAGCAATAAATGACCCACATACAGCAATTAACTGTATAAATCGGATTGGAACCACATTGAGTGAATTAAGCAACGACTATAAGGAGGTTTATTATTTGGCCGACCATGATGAAAACCTTCGTATTTTGCAGTATCCAAAAATATTTGAAGATTATTTGTATAAAAGTTTTTATCAATTAATACATTTTGCGCAAGAAGATGTCTCTATTTATTACAGTTTAATAGAAGTATTGTATAAACTTGCTCTTATAAGTAAACCAGATATAAAGCAAAGAGTGTGGAATTTTCATTATTTTATCGTTGATGCAATAAATTGGGATAATCTCTCACCGTTAAATTATGAGTACTTATTCCGGGTTTATAATAAATTAAAACAAGCATGCAATGAATGAAGGTCCATAAGTGAAGTTCATTGGTAATTCCTTTTTGATTTGATATAATTAAAGTGGATTTTAGTCTGTAATGAAGGATGTTCAAGATGAAAAATATCAATTGGTTATTATGGATTGGAATTATATTAGTGTTCATACTACTAACCTTTTTTATTGGAAAACTAACGATGTTTATTAAAGATTCGATATATATGAAAAATTTGTCGGTAGAAGTTAGCACTGAAACAGAAGAAAACGATGATATTAGACTAGAAACGGAAGAAAAAGATGCCGGTTATTTTCACTCTATTATAACGATACCTTTTATAAATCAAAAAAGTATAGATGATGATGTGTATGACTGGGCAAGAAGCCAGGAAAAGGATTTCCAATCTCAGCTTGCAGAAGAAGAAGATCGCTTATTTTTCTTTAAAAAAGGCGAATTCACTATTGACTCTGCTGTTTATAAATTAACTGAAGATATCCAACAAATAAAAATACATAGTAATCAATCTTTTAAAAAACAAGAGAAAAACGCTTATGAAACCATTGCATATAATGTAGATGATGGTGAAATAATTCCTTTGCAAGATATAATAGAAAATCAGGATAAAAAGCGGGAAGCATTACAGTCATTATTAGAAGATAAAGCTAAAGGTCAAGTCAACAAGGAGAAATTGAGTGCATTTCTAGATGATTTTGATCAATTAAATTGGATTATTGACCGGGAAAAAGAAACGTTTCATATTTACTTTAATCCAGGTGATATTTCAGATCAAGCCGAAGATATTTCATTGTCTTATACTGATGTTTATCCTTTATTAACAGCAGCGTACAAAGAAGCTCTAATTTCAGATGACTTAAAGGCAAAAATCAAAGAAGAACAGCAGAAAAAGTTAAATGAATCGAAAAAAATCGCCATTACTTTTGATGACGGCCCAGGAGAAGAGGGCACGGAAGAAATTCTTCAATCCTTAGATGAATACGACGCAAAAGCAACATTCTTCATGCTAAGTCAAAGTGTTGAGAAATACCCAGAACTTGCCAAAAAAGTTGCCGATCAAGGACATGAAATTGCAAATCATAGTATTACTCATCCCGATTTAAAAAAGGTAGATGAAGGCCAGGCAAAAGAAGAAATAGAAACTTCTAAAGAGACCATTACTGATATTACAGGGAAAGAACCAACCTTATTCAGACCTCCATACGGAAGTTATTCTGAAACAGTAACCGATATAGCGGCAGAATCGAACCAAAATATTGTATTGTGGTCATTAGATACACGCGATTGGGAAAGTTTAAATGCTGAACAAATGTACGAAAATGTTGTTGATAACACCAAACCAGGATCAATTATTTTAATGCATGACATACATCACGCAACTGCCGATGCTGTTCCTCAAATACTTCAAGAACTCTCCGATGAAGGATATGAATTTGTAACGGTATCTGAATTATCTTCGTTGATTCCTCAAGAAGATAATGGTGTATATTATGGAGTAGAATAATCATAAAAGGGATGCTTAAAAAGGGATGCTTATAGAAGAAATAGCATCCCTTTTTAATAACACAAATTACTTCATATAATATATATTATGTAAACTAGAATATAATTATCACTTTTAAGGTTGGATCTTGCTTCTATTATTATGAATTAATTATTCCCCCTTTTTAGCTGAAATGACTGAGCATGAAAAAAGCAACGCTTAACACACGTTGCTTTTTTTGGTATGAAATTTAGTTTTCAAGCTTTAATTTATAATCTTCAAATATATATACTTCATCTGCAACTCGTTCGATAAAAGTTCTGTCATGTGACACAAGCAATACTGTCCCTTCATATCCTAGCAAAAATTGTTCTAATGCTTCAATGCTAAAAACATCCAGGAAAGTTGTAGGTTCATCCAGAACAAGGATATTGTATCTTCCTAAAAAAAGTTGACATAAGACAAGCCGGATAGCCTCTCCGCCACTTAAATTACGGACATTTTTTATTAAGTCCGTATCTTTAAAATCCATTTTATGAAGTACAGATCGAATCTTGCTTTCGTGTTCATCACTTTTTTCCTTCATATATTTCAGAATGGATTGATCTCCCGTAAATTGATAATCCATCTGTTCATAGAATCCAAAAACAGCTTTCGGCGATATGGTAAGTCCCTCTCCTCTTTGTAAAATATGGTGAAGTAATGTTGTTTTTCCTGAACCGTTGTTGCCTGTAATGGCAATCGTTTTTCCTAATGAAAATTGAAAACTAGCCTTATCGAGAAGTATTTTATCCCCAGCAGAGAGTGTTAATTGATCTCCCATAACTGGGAAATTATTGTGCAACTGAAGCGCTTTTGGTTTGCTGAAACGAATAATACTTTCAAATTTTGGAGCTTCAACTGCTTCTAATTGTTCTACTCTTTGTTCAAGCGCTTTTGCGGCTCTTTGAATTCCTTTTTGACTGGTATCTTTTGATTTCGTCATGAACATTTTATTCGGCTTTTCTTTTACTTCACTTTTCTTCACTCGTTTACTTGCTTGCGTCACCTTATCTGCTTTTTTCATCTTCTCATCAGCAGCTTTCATCAATCGTGACTTCTCTTTCAAATACTTTTCATGTTGATCTAATTGCTGTTGTTTAGCAAGTTCTTTTTGTGTAACATAATCGGAATAATTACCAGTATATTCTGTTACATTTCCGTCTTCTACTTCCCAGATTTTCGTTACCAACTGATCCATTACATAACGATCATGGCTGACAAGTAATAATGCACCGTAATAGTAAGTTAGTTCATCCAACAAAAATTTCCTTCCTTCTTCATCAAGGTGAGTAGTTGGCTCATCAATTAACATCCCTTCATGATAAATTGAAAAAAGACGTGCAAGCTTTAGTCTTGTATATTCTCCTCCACTATATTTTTCTATCGACGTTTCCGGAACAGATAGCTTACCAATTAAATCATAGTCGGCATCATGTTCCTCTGTTAGTTCCAATTGATCAAAATAAGCAAAATCAACCAATCGATTCACATTTCCTTGATTTGGTTTTATGTGACCTGCGATAAGTTTTAAAAGTGTACTTTTGCCTGATCCATTTTTTCCAACAACACCAATCCGATCAAACTGATGTACAGCTAGTCTTTCTATATTCAGTACAGTACGATCTAAATAAGAGAGTTTTATATGTTTTAATTCAATACATACATTTTCATTTTCCATCTATCTCATCCCCTTTATAGGCATTAAAAAATCACAAGCATCTGCTTGTGACAAGAGTAAAAGGAAAAAGGCTATTCTAATTCAAGTAGCGAATGATTGACTCGCAACAAATAAACCTATCCTAGGTGTATTGCAAATAGAGAAAGGTTTATTCAAATAAAAAAAGAAAGGCCGAAAAAGCTGCCTTTCTAAACCTTACATACAATTATTTTCAAGTAATAGTACAAGCTCCACTGTCATAAAGAATAAAAGTGGAAAAAGATTCATCTTGAATGTATGAAAGGAAGGATATTAAAAAAGGACAGACTAATCCCGATTACTCTGTTTCACAAACAGAGCCATTGAACATATTTAATTACTGGTTCAAAGATGGGAAACGTAGTCTCAATGCATGTGTCATTATTTAATAATCCTCCATAAAGCGAATGTAATTTATATTCAATACTATATCTGCTTTGTTTGAAAAAGTCAAAAAGCACATCTTTTTAGGATTGTTTTCTATACTATGCTGCACTAAAATGATACGCTGACTTTCAAATTTAGCTTATTTCAAAGTTTCTAGTGCTCGTGAACGTATGCCTAGTTTCTCAATTCGCTCATGTATTTCCTCTATATTAAAATCGGTTTTGGCAATGTCCATCGTAAATTCTACAGGAACATCGCATTTAATTTCTGCTAATGTCTTGCATAGCTCGAACATATCTATATCATCTTGTAATTTTTGTTGAATCCCTTTCGTTAACTCATGTTTCATTTTTAAAATACTATCCATCGAACCATACGTTTGCAATAGCTTTAACGCTGTTTTTTCCCCAATTCCTTTGATGCCTGGATAATTATCAGCAGAATCACCTGTAAATGCTTTAAATTCAATAATCTGATGAGGATGTAAACCACGTTTTTCAAAGAAATTCTCTTCATGAAACACTTCGTAATTTCCAATTCCTTTTCGCATAATTGCTACTTGAATATTCTGATCGACAAGCTGTAATAAATCTTGATCTCCAGATTGAATAACTACTTGGTATTCTTCTTTATAACGGTGTGCGAGTGACCCAATAACGTCATCTGCCTCATAATTTTCGAGTCCAATATTTGGAATAGAAAAGGCATCTACAGCTTCTTTTGCTAAATCAAATTGTGGTATCAATTCTTCTGGAGGGTCTGCTCGGTTCGCTTTGTAATTGTCATACAAACTGGTCCGAAACGTTTGTTTTCCCATGTCCCAACAACAAATGACGTGGCTTGGTTGGAAGGTTTGAATACCATCAATAAAATACTTTAAGAATTGAAAAACGCCATTTGTAGGAGTTCCATCTTCTCTTTTCATAAATTGTTTGCTATAGGCTGTTGCAAAATAACCTCTGAAGAGCAGCGCCATGCCGTCTACCAGTAATAATTTTTCTGATTGTGTGTTACTCATTTATTTAATGCTCCTTTCACCCGTTCATATTTCTGTTGTAAAGCCTCCATATCGACAGGTGTGGACAACATATTCATTTGTTGATTCACCAGTTGCTGCATATCTTTTACAGAAGAAGTCTTTAAATAATCCATTTTTTCTTCAAATTGTGCTAAATAACTGTTTTCCATCATTTGTTTTGCTTCATCAATATACGTTTCAGCTTTTGGTTTAATTATTTCATAAAAAGATTCTTCCATTTTCTTTTTTTCATTTTGTTCGAAAAAGGACTTAGTGTTTTTAAATATTTTTAATGTCTTTTGAAAAATCTCCATATCCAATTGGCTGAAAGCTGCCTCAAATTCTGGAGTATTTAATGTAACTGTTTCTTGACTTGAAAAGACAAATGTATGATGAATGGTTTGTGCTTCCTTTTGCAGTACATCATACGATTCTTGAAATAATTCTTTCATATATGCTTCCACTCGCAATGCAACAGCTCGTACTTCTTGCAGCAGTTCATAACCAATATAATCAACGAACTGATTTCGATTATATTCGAGTTGTTCCGTAGCTTTTTTCCCTGAAGCGTTTAACGTACTAGCATTAAAATGTTCAGTAAACAAATCGTGAAAACGGATATATAGGCGGTCCATTACAAAATAAAGTTGTCGGTCAATGCGATCAGCTACTCGATGTTTAAACATATTCGTGTCAGTTTGTTCGATAACATCTGCTACTTTTGTTTTGTTTGCCTGTAATTGCTTCATTTGATTTTGTTTATCTGTTTCACTCAATTGCAATGATTCTATAAATTGCTGCAACGTATTACGCGCCCGCTCCATATCCCATAAGCTTGAGTCAACAGTTAGTGCAGTCAGATCTTCTTCAATAAATTGGAAAAATGCTTGTTCAAAAGTATCCATTTCTTCATTTAAGGTGTGACCATCTAATTTTTCAGCAAGCGATTGTTTACTCGATACTGGAAATATCTTCGGATGACGGATACCGAAATGCAGTAGCTGACCAGTAACATATTTAACAACTAAATCAAGATCTTCTTGTGATTCAGCTAAGTCAGAAGCATTAACGATAAAAAACATTTTATCCATTTCGAAACTGTCTTTAACTCGTCCTAATTGCATCAAAAAGTCACGATCACCACTAGTAATAGCATGATTGTAGTACGTAACATAAAGAATAGCATCTGCCTCTTTAATGTAATCAAAAGCGACATTGGTGTGACGAGCGTTCACTGAGTCTGCGCCAGGTGTATCCACTAACGTGATTCCTCTTCTTGTTAAAGCGCAATCGTAATACAAATCAACCGCTTGAATATAACACGCTTTCGTTTCATCCGTGACAAAAGCCGCAAAAGTGTCCATAGATATAGAAATAGATTTGCCTAGTTGTTCACGTTGCTGATTGAAACCGGTCAACAATGCTTCTAAATAAGCTTGATACGTTTTTGATAAATACGGATGCTCATATATTCTTTCTTTTCGAATCCAAGCGATCCATTCATCAAAAGAATTTGCTTTTCCTTCGATATGTTTCGTGATTGTCTTTAGATCATCCATTAATTCTTGTTCACTTTTAATCGTAATCACAACAGTTCCATCAGGATGCATTTCGTCGACAGGTGAGATGCGATTGATTACTGCTGTTGTCGGATTCGGAGACACAGGTAACACTTTATCACCAAATAACGCATTGGAGAAAGAAGACTTGCCTGCACTGAATGTTCCAAATAAAGCAATCGTCAGGGAACGATTTTTTAAACGGCTTTGTTTATTTTCCAGTCCTTCGATAATAGTGTCAAATCCATCGAGATCACTAAGCTCTTGAATCACGGTCTCCAGTGAATGGATAATGGAATTTTTGTCGCGTAATGGTTGTGCTTTTTTAGTGGAAACTGAGTTTTCGGTATCTGTTTCTGTTTGAATTGCAGAAGGTAATATTTTTTCGGGACTTTCTTCGATTTTAACTTTATATCGAAGAGTTAAAACTTGCTCTAAGCGCTCTATCTCCAGTTGCGTTGGAGAAGGCGATTGAAATGCTTTATCTGTCCTCGTATTCCATTGATTAATTTCTTCTGCTACCTGTTTATTTTCAAACGCAAGTTCTTGCTGCGTTTCTAAGGGCTCTAGCGCTTTATTTATCTCGTTTTCTTCTGCTTCATATTTAGCATGAGACACTGCTGAAATATCTTCCCATAAAATATTTGTCTGCTTACGGTATTTATTTTTAATGGACTGACTTAGTTCATTGGTGTAATTCAACACATAGTTACCATTAACCATTGCACCGGGTTTCATAAAGGCATATATATCAGTTTCATCGAAAGTAATCGACATTTGTTGCGTTTCTTTTAATAATTCTTCAGAGCCTAGTTCATATGATTGTATTAGTTCCGTGATTTTCTCTCTTAACTTCCATTGAATGTTCGTTTCAAACGAAGTTGTCAAATCATTTAAAAATTGGTTTAGACGTCTTTCTTGTTCTTCTGATGTCTTTTTCTTTGACGCAAAGATTCCCATTTTAAACCCTTTTTCTTGAGATTTCAGAAAGTACTCTGCTGTATCCCGTAAAGTGGCAGGCATAATGTAGGCATTCTCGAGTGTTGTCCTGACTTCTAAAGCATAATCTTTTTGTAATTGTGTCTTCGTATCATTTAAGTGAGTTAACTGATCTTTTAAGTCTGTCAACTCATTCAATTCCGATTCACTCATCGTTGCTTTACTTGTCTCAGCTTCCAGCTGCTCACGTACAGTCGTCTTATGGTCCTCTATCACTTTTTCTACGGCGGCTGCGATACGTTTTTCTTGTTTAACAGACTGGGTCATCAACTGAAATAATTGTTCTTTTAAAGCGGCAAATTGGTTTTTAGAATGTGACTGATCCAACATAGACGTATAAAACACAGCTTCTGGCTGTATATTCCATTGATCAAACGTTTGTTTAACTTTTTCATCGTATTCGTCAAAGCTTAATTCAGCGCTATTATGCTTATCAATTTGGTTGATAATAATGAAAATGGGCATATCGCGTTTTGTCATTTCCTGCAAAAAGTATAAATTCACTTCTGATTGAACATGATTATAATCCATGACGTAAAATAGTACATCAATCACATGCACAGCTGATTCGGTCATTAATCGATCCGCATCATCTGCTGCATCTATCCCAGGGGTATCCATTAAAATACAATTCGCAGGTAAAATTTCTTCTTTCGTACTAATATGAATTTGTTTAATCGTATCTTTATCCATACAATAGTCTTTAATGACGTCTATATCATAGGGTTCATTGTATTGTACAGCTTGTTTTTCTTTGAAAAATACTTTAGCATTTCCCCCACCAGAGGTAACATTCACTATGTTAGCACTTGTTGGAATTGGACTTTTTGGCAACACTTCTTTATCTAATACATGATTAATAATAGATGACTTACCAGCTGAAAAGTGCCCGGCAAATGCTAAATGTAATTGATTGTATTTAAATTTCTCATATAAATCTGCTATTTTATCAGCATTTTCCTGATCATTTGCCTCAAGCATTATATTATATAGACTGGCAAATTGCTCTACATGAATTGTCTGATTCGTTGGTTGTAAAATTGTACGCAATGCAGTAACTCCTTATTCTTTGTTGAACTTTTATTTTTTAGATTTACTTTTAACAGCAAAAATTTTTATTTTTAATTTATTTTCAATAAAATAAACGATTTTTCCTGCAAACAGAATAATATGTGTGGAGGAATGAATAGCAAAATATTTCCCAAACGCTTTCCCGCCGACAGTTAAAGCTGCTATTAAACTGTTCAGGACAATTGACAAAATAAGTTGCACATTTACTTCGGAACTGTCTTGAAGAATTTGGGTTAGTTCAATAATAACAATTGTTAGTGCACTCCCACTAATGATTCCAGAAATATCCCCAATAACGTCATTACAAAAGCTGGCGAATTTATCAGCATGTTTATTAATAAGAACTGCTTCTTTTGCACCCTTAACTTTCTCAGCGGCCATCGCATGCAATGGAGCTTCTTTACCTGCTGTCGATGCAATGCCTAACATATCAAAAACAATCCCTATTAAAACAATTACAAGCACGATAAACAAACCTACAGACCAGGATACTTCATTTAGAATGGAAGAAGAAATACTGGAAAAAATAGCCGCTAACACAAAAGTGATAACGGCTATTGTTATACTAAATTTAATCGAATTTTTCATTCTTTGATTCATATACATCTACCTTACTTACAATATGTATGCAGGAATGGCCATTTAAAAAGTTAAGACTGCGGCTTAGGTCCAGTAGGTTTTCCCAAGCGGACACCTGGTGTTGCCACCGAGGCAGTTTCCTTTTAAGTCCACCTTAACATGTCGCCACTTTCGTTAGACTGGATTACCACTTAGTCCGCACTATAATCCTTTTTAAATGTCTTTAGAAACAGCCTAGGAGCTTTCCTCAGCAGTCTTTATTCCATCCCTAGCCTCTTTTGCAGTTTTGATTTCATAGAGAGAAACAAAGATTCATTAGTGGCCATCTAATTTACTCTTTCAGTGTCTCTAATCCCCTCAATAACCACTCAAGGCAGGCTACGCTGTCTTATTTAAAATACTTATTTTTGACAGGTTCATACCCCATTCCATCGTTTCTACTTTTCAATATCGACGACAGAGATGGGCCTCCGCGGTTAATGGGTCAACGCCCACATGCCTTTGTGGATCGCCCATAAACCTTAACTCCCAGCATCGACCCAAGGCTGGGCGCCTCAAGCCGACACAAGGAACTTCATCGATGTGCCCTTTGGCAGATTTTTAGCCCCGCCGTCAGGATGGGAGGACTGACTAGGATACTGCGCCACTCCTGCTTTATTTTATTATATCATGAGATAATCGAAAAATCTATTTTGCCATTTTATTGGAATCATTAGCGAAACAACGTATTTAATATTCTCTTTGACCAAAAACATGAAGTAATTCTTTTAAATAAGAATCTTTAGCATTGGCTAACTCTAAAGCAGCTTCTGCTTTATTGGTATATGCCGCTTTTTTCTGCTTGGCACCTTCTAATCCTAATAAACTCGGATAGGTGCTTTTTTCATTTTCTGTATCACTACCTACAGGTTTACCTAACTTCTCAGGGTCTCCCGTAATGTCTAAAATGTCATCCTGCACTTGAAATATTAACCCTAAATAATATGCAAAATCATTTAAGTGTTGTATCTGATCTTTTGTAGCATGCCCCAAATATGCCCCTGTCATAATAGCAAATCGAATTAAAGCGCCTGTCTTATGGACGTGAATTTCTTCCAGTTCGTTGAGATTTAATGTTTTGTTTTCGCCCTCCACATCAAGCATTTGTCCTGCTATCATTTCTTCAGGACCACTTACATTAGCCAGTTCTTTTAAAATATATACTTTCTCTTCGCTTGTTAATAAAGCATCATTCGCTACTAATTCAAAACTGTGCGTTAATAAAGCATCGCCAGCTAAAATAGCAGTTGCTTCATTAAATTGTTTATGGTTCGTAAGTTCACCGCGTCGATAGTCATCGTTATCCATAGCAGGCAAATCATCATGTATGAGAGAATAAGTGTGAATCATTTCTAGTGCAACGGCTGATTTTAAAACCTTATCTGATTGTGATTGAAATGTATGATAACTGGCCATCATTAATATAGGACGCAGCCGTTTCCCTCCAGCAAGCAAGGAGTATTGCATGGAACTTTTCAAGTTAGCAGGAGCATTTACATCAGTTAATGCTCGTTTCATCTCTTGTTCGATTTTTTCTTTCACATCACTCATATAATTATGTATTGAATTAACCACCCTACTGGTCCTCCTGCATATGAAATGGTTTTGACTCATTATCTTTTTGAACAATTTTTGTCATTTTTTCTTCAGCGTCTTGTAATTTATCATCACATTGTTTTGATAACTCCATCCCTTTTTGATAATAATCAATCGCCTTTTCTAACGGAACATCTTCTTTTTCCAATTCCTCCACTATCTTCTCTAATTCTTCTAAAGCTTTTTCAAACGTGATTTCTTTTTCTTCACTCATC
The DNA here is from genome assembly GCA_035301845.1 of Pseudogracilibacillus sp. Lineage (GTDB taxonomy): Bacteria > Bacillota > Bacilli > Bacillales > Amphibacillaceae > Pseudogracilibacillus. The sequence continues at coordinate 79,671 of DATGTM010000106.1, forward strand.
TTTATCGCTCCTCATTCCAGTAATAGAACAAGCTAATTTTCCATCCATTAACGCTACATCAATATGTTCTTCGAGTTGTACTTGGTTTGTTCGTTTTACAATGGTCCCATCTTGTTTGTAAGCTACCGAAAACCCTTTATTCATAATATATAATGGATTCAACAATGCTAATTTATCCAGCATGGTCTGTAACTGTTGTCTTTTTTGCTGCATCATCTGTTGGCGATTTTTTGTTAACGAAGCCGTGAGATTGTCCAGTTCTTGTTTCGCATTTGATATTTTTTTTCTAGGATGTGTCTGTATAAGTCTTTGCTGCAATTGTTTATTTTGTTCTCGTTTTTGAGAAAAAATTAGTGTTAGTTGTCGTTGACATGCTTCTTGCAAGCGATCAACATATTGGGTCTTTTCTTGAATAAACAACTTAGGTTTCTGAAACGCATAAGAACGATGAATGGATTTCAATCGCTCTTTTTGTTGGGATATCTTATGTTGCATTAGACGATTTAAATGAACACGAGATTGTTCTACGGTGTAATGTAATTCTGTTATAGAGGGGACCGCAAGTTCTGCTGCTCCTGTTGGCGTTGGAGCTCGCAAATCTGCTGCAAAATCAGTTAATGTCGTGTCCGTTTCATGTCCTACTCCACTAATAATCGGGATAGAGGAATTATAAACAGCACGTATAACTCTTTCCATATTAAAAGACCATAAATCTTCAATAGAACCGCCGCCTCTGGCTAAAAGAATCGTATCTATTTTTTCCGGATAATGATTTACTTGAGAAATTGCGGCTGCAATTGCCTCTTCAGATCCTTGTCCTTGTACTTGGACAGGAAACAAGGAAATGTGCACAATAGGGTAACGTCGTTTGATTGTCGTAACCATATCGCGAATCGCTGCTCCCGTTTCAGAAGTTATAATTGCGATGTGTTCCGGAAAAGCGGCAATTGTTTTCTTGTCTGCTTCCTCGAATAGTCCTTCTTTTTTTAATTGTTTTTTTAATTGTTCTAATTCTAAAAACAATGCTCCGATGCCATCAGGTTCCATCTCGTGAATATAAAGTTGATATTGTCCAAACGCTTCAAACACAGATACTTTACCCTGTATCAAAACTTTCATTCCATTTTCCGGCTTAAAACGCAATCGTTTATTATCTCCTTGAAACATAACTGCTTGAATACGTGCCTTTTCATCTTTAATTGTTAAATACATATGACCACTATTATGGTGTTTAAAATTCGAAATTTCCCCACGAACAAAAATGGATTGCAAATGTGTATCAATGTCTAGTTTCTTTTTAATATATTTTGTTAAGGCTTGTACAGTTAAATATTTCGGATTGTTATTTTCGCTATCGCCTGAAGCTGATGGAAAATTTGTAAGTGATGACATATTATTGCTGACCTTTTGCTGCTTTAATAGTGTTATATAAAAGCATTGTAATAGTCATCGGCCCTACACCGCGAGGAACTGGTGTGATAAACGAAGCCTTTTCTTCTACAGCGGCGAAATCAACATCTCCCGTTAATTTTCCTTCGTCATTTCGATTGACACCTACATCAATAATAACAGCACCTTCTTTTATGTAGGAGGCATCTACGACATGCATTTTTCCGATCGCAACAATCAAAATGTCTGCTTGATTGGTTAGTTTTTTTAAATTTTTCGTACGAGAATGGCAATATGTAACTGTTGCATTTTCATTAAGCAACAGTTGACCCACGGGTTTCCCGACAATGTTGCTTCGCCCTATAATAACAACATGCTGTCCTTCAATAGGTATTTCTTTCTCTTTCAGCATATGAACAATTCCAAATGGTGTACAAGGGTAAAATGTATCCTGATTCGTCATCATTTTGCCGACGTTAATGGGATGAAACCCATCCACGTCTTTAGTTGGGTCTATCGCTTCGATGACTTTCTGTTCATCAATATGGTCTGGAAGAGGCAACTGAACAAGAATACCATGTACATGTGATGTCTGGTTTAAACGCTCAATTTCTTTAAGTAGCGCTTCTTCGGTAATCGTTGTTTCTTTTTGGATAATTTCAGATTGAATACCAACTTGTTTAGAAGCTTTTTCTTTGCCCCGCACATAAGAGTGGGACGCCGGATCATCACCTATAATAATAACTGTTAGATGAGGATGTATTCCTTGCTCATTTAACTTTATTACGTCTTTTTTCATTCTTTCTCTCAAATTTTCAGCTATTTCTTTTCCATTAATTAAAGCTGCAGTCATATTTATAAACTCCTTTACGAATGAATTTTAGATAGCACACCATTAATAAACTTACTTGATTTATCGTCCCCATATTTATGAGCGAGGTTCACAGCTTCATTGATGGATACAGCATGAGGTATGTCGTCCATATGAATAATCTCATATACTGCTATTCTTAAAATAGTTTTATCTACGAGGGCAATTCTGGAAAATGTCCAATTGATTAATTGTTCCGTAATGCGCTGATCGATATTTGGTTGCTCTTGTTTTATGCCTTCGAGGACAGTTTGTAAATACTTGTCTTCTAGCAATGCTTCTTCCATTTCCGGTTGTTGATCGTTTACGTCGAGTTGAAACAAAATCTTAAAAGTTTCTTCTCTTGCTTGATGTCGTTTCATTTTTCTGCTCCTTATATGCACGAACTAATCTGCTTTTATATTCTTCTTATACTATAACGTATCTATTACAAAAATCGTACCAGAATTACGTGAACAATGCGAGAAGAAATGTGTTCTAAACTGGTCATTGAGTACCAAGTGAGTTCTGACATTCTTCAGTTGTTTCAACTACCAGTTAAAAGAAGTTTTTCGAAACGCGATAAATATAAAAGTATATAGTGAAAGAGAATTATGCTGCGAGCATAAATAATTTTTTTATCCGCCAAAATAAAAGTCAAAAGGAAGCCCCTTTTGACTTTTATTCTTCTGTGATTTTAGGATTGATTGGGTTTTCTTCTAAAAAGTCCGTGTTAAAATCACCGTTGATGAATACATCATGTTCCATTATACGGGCATGAAAAGGGATGGTTGTATCTACACCTTCAACAATATATTCATCTAATGCACGTTTCATACGACGGATTGCTTCTTCTCTAGTCTTACCATATGCAATTAATTTGGCAACCATTGAATCATAAAATGGTGGTATAACATAATTTGGGTAGACAGCTGAATCCACCCGCACCCCTAAACCGCCAGGAGGCAAATAAGTAACTATTTTTCCTGGTGAAGGCATAAAATCTTTGAATGGATTTTCGGCATTAATCCGACACTCAATCGCCCAACCTTCATAAGTTACATCTTCTTGTTTAAATGTTAACGGTTCATGATTTGCAATATGGATTTGTTCTTTAATCAGATCTTTACCTGTAACCATTTCTGTGACCGGATGCTCTACTTGAATTCTCGTATTCATTTCCATAAAGTAAAATTCTTCATTTTCACGATTAAAAATATATTCAATGGTACCTGCCCCAACGTAATTCACTGCTTTAGCGGCATTTACTGAAGCTTCTCCCATTTTTTTTCGGATTGTTTCATTGATTGCCGGAGAAGGACTTTCTTCCACCAATTTTTGTAAACGACGTTGAATCGAGCAGTCTCTTTCTCCTAAATGCACGACATTGCCATGTTCATCTGCCAGAATTTGTATCTCTACGTGACGAAAATCTTCAATAAATTTTTCTAGATAAATTCCAGGGTTTCCGAAAGCTTTTTCTGCCTCTTCCTGAGTGACACGGTACCCTTTAATTAATTGGTCTTCATCTCTTGCCACACGAATTCCTTTGCCGCCACCTCCGGCAGTAGCTTTAATAATAACAGGATAGCCGATATTTTCAGCTATTTGTTTTAAATCATCTTCATTGGTTACGACACCGTCAGATCCAGGTACAATAGGTACCCCTGCTTCTTCCATCGTTGTTTTTGCTACATCTTTAATTCCCATTTTAGAAATTGCTTCTGGGGAAGGGCCGATAAATGTAATATTACATTCGCGACAAATCTCTGCAAAATCCGCATTTTCAGATAGGAATCCATAACCGGGGTGAACTGCATCAACACCCGTCGACGTAGCTACGGTCATGATATTCGTAATGTTTAAATAACTGTCTTTACCCAGTGGACCTCCAATGCAATAAGCTTCATCCGCTAATTCTACATGTAAAGCTTCTTTATCCGCCTCAGAGAAAACGGCCACTGTTTTAATATGTAATTCTTTACAGGCTCGAATAATACGTACTGCGATTTCTCCTCTATTTGCGATTAATATTTTATTAATCAATGCTAATCGTCTCCTAACGTTACTTTGATTTAACTTTGAATAAAGGTTGGCCGTATTCGACCAATTCTCCGTCATTTACAAGGATTTCAACAATTTCCCCTGTTACTTCAGCTTCAATTTCATTAAATAATTTCATCGCTTCAACAATACATACAACGGTGTCCGTATCCACTTTACTACCAACTGCAACAAAATTATCACTTTCTGGAGATGGCTTTTTATAAAAAGTACCTACCATTGGGGAGATAATTTCAATCGAGTCATCTGTTTCTGATTGGTCGTCATTCTTATCGGTTGATTCAGGAGTCACCGTTTCTCTTATTGGAGCAGGTGTGTTTTCAACCGTTTTGGTTTCTACCGGATTAGACTGTGCTTGTACAACTGGTGTTGCAATGTTATCTGCAGAAGTAGATTTCTTTATAGATACAACAGTGCCATCTTGTTCAAAATCAAACTCTTGAATAGAGGACTGGTCTATTAAACGAATCATTTCTTGTATTTCTTCGATTTTTAACATTTTTGTATCTCCTTTTAACGATAAATATAAGTAACTCATACTATTTTAACATAAATTGGCTCAAAAACTTAAAAAATTTAATGAATCTGGCATCTTTTTTTAAATAAAGGTTTCATTTTGGGATGAAACAGGGTATTTATAGTAAAAAGATTGACGTTAATAGGTTACATTTAAAATTATGTGTACATACGTCACTTCGGAAATGCACTTCGCTTTTTAGCCGGCGCTGTTAAGCCTCCTTCGGCTTCGCCGTGCGGAGTCTTACCGAGGCTTTTTTATCCGGCAGGAGTCTCCGCACATTTCCTACGTTTCATTTTGCTTTTACACACTATAATGAATGTAATCTATTAATATTCATTAACTTCAATGGGAATAAATTTTGATGGAAGTCAATTACAGCGAAACATGTTTGTTTTATACTAAAAGAAACCATTGGAAAGGATGATAGTGATGTCTCAAATTCAAACGTTAGTTGAAACAAGTCACTGGTCCGTATTTATTCTTGTTGCTGGGTTTATCAGTTCAGGACTTGCCGTGCTGTACTTTAAATCTATTCTTGCATTCCTTATAGAAATCATTCTTTTAGTAGCACTTGTCGGGTTAAGCAGCTCGCTTAGCGCGGTTGTTATTATTTCTGTTATGCAAATTGTGTATAGCTTATTTCTAGCTTATCGTCTCATGGAGGCAATTCACTACAACTATATGCTCATACTGGAGAAAACAAATAAAGCACCAACTGACCTCACTCAAAAAGGCAGTGGTATTCGCTCCAGTTTCTTGTAACAGAAGAAAGAACATTAACAATATCGTGTCAATGTTCTTTTCTATAAGCATATATTCAACTGGCCATTCGCTAATTAGAGCTAGCGAATACCGCGCTTTTATCATCGTCTAGAAAAACTGCCGCTTTTTTTACTGCATAAGTGCAACTAAGACATGCGCTGAAAATCGCTTACGCATGTCAAGTTTTCTATCGCCGTTAAGAAAGTCTCCCGTCTTTCTTACTGCATAAGTGCAACTAAGACATGCGCCGAAAATCGCTTGCGCATGTCAAGTTTTCTAATCAATTTTTGCGTGAGACGTATTTACCGTCAGATGTATTGATAACAAGTGTTTCACCTTGATTTATAAACAACGGCACTTGGACGACTAATCCAGTCTCCATCGTTGCAGGTTTCGAACCTCCACTCGCAGTGTCCCCTTTTAAACCAGGTTCTGTTTCAACAACGTCTAATTCTACATTATTAGGTAATTGTAAACCAATCACTTCACCATCATACATCATTATTTCCACTTCAGAATTTTCTTTTATATAGTAAAGTTTGTTCGCAATATGTTCTTCGGGAATCTCAACTTGTTCGTAAGTGTTCATATCCATAAATGCGTGAAAAGTTCCAGAAGCATAAAGATACTGCATTTTCAGATGATCAATATGAGCTTTATTTACTTTTTCTCCTGCACGAAATGTTTTATCTTGAATATTTCCATTTCGCAGATTGCGTAGTTTCGAGCGTACAAATGCAGCTCCTTTGCCTGGTTTTACATGTTGAAATTCAATTACTTGCCAAATATTATCTTCATATTCAATCGTAGTTCCTGTTTTAAAATCATTTACTGAAATCATAGTACCTCTCCTATACTGTTATTAATTCTTTCGGTGCTTGTGTTAAAATGCGATTGCCAGATTTTGTGATGACAATATCGTCTTCAATTCTGCAGCCACCAATATCTTCTATATAAATCCCCGGTTCAACCGTAACGACCATCCCTGCAGCGAGAGGGGTTGTACTACGCGGAGAGAGGCTAGGAGATTCATGGACTTCCATACCTAAACCATGTCCTGTCGAATGACCAAAATATTTACCGTAGCCTTGTTCTGTAATGTAATCTCTCGTTAACGCATCTGCTTCTTTGCCAGTTAAGCCTGCTTTTGTATGTTGTACTCCTCTTTTTTGTGCTTCTAAGACTGTGTTGTATATCTTTTTTAAATCCTCATTAATTTCACCAACTGCAATTGTTCGAGTTATATCCGAACAGTAGCCTTCATAAAGAGCACCAAAATCCATAGTGACAAGCTCACCGCTTTCAATTACTTTTGAACTGGCTACACCGTGAGGAAGAGCACTTCTGTAACCGGAAGCAACAATGATATCGAAACTGGATGAAGTAGCTCCAAGTTTACGCATATAAAATTCTAATTCATTTGCTACTTCTATTTCCGTAACTCCAGGTTCGATAAACGTCAATATATGGTCAAATGCTTGATCGGCTATAGAAGCAGCATCTTGGATAATGTCAATTTCACTTTCTGTTTTAACTAATCGTAAAGCTTCAATCAACCCTTTGGTGTCCACTAATTCTGTAGTGAAGCTATCACGATATTGCTTATATTTTGCAAAAGAAATATCATCTGCTTCAAAACCCAAACGTTTTATTTCATGTTTTTTTAATTGTGTATTTAGTTCTTCTTCCATCGAAGTTTTATGTTCAATAATTTCAAAATCTCTTACTTGTTCACTGGCTTGTTTCGTATAACGAAAATCAGTAACAAACAACGCAGCTGTCTCTGTTATCAGACAAGTTCCACTTGTTCCGGTAAAACCTGTCAAGTACCTTCTATTATAAGGGTTCGTAATTAAAATTGCGTCGAGTTTTTTCTGTTGTAACTGCTCTCTCACTTGATTAAGTACCGTCATTGTTTCACCTCTTCATGAAATTTTCACACGTTCATTCTATCACAATATAAGCAAGACGGCTATCTGTATCTGATATTTTATTGTTTATATCTTCCATTAGTAAAAAAATATGATAAAATCATGAATATTAAAGCATTAAGACTAGTTATCTATCGGAAACTTTAGTAAAATGAATGTGAGGATGGTGATTCCATTGAAAAAAGAGGAACAAGCTTATGGAGGCCAGGCACTCGTTGAAGGTGTCATGTTTGCTGGAAAAAATAGTTTTGTTTCTGCTATTAGAAGAAAAGATAAAAGCATAGATTATTTTCAAGTAAAACGGGTAGACAATAATATAAGTAAGAAGTTAAAAAAAATCCCTTTGCTAAGAGGCATTGTTTCTTTAGTTCAAGCAAGTGCTAATGGGATTAAACATTTAGAGTTTGCCTCTGATCGTTATGATGTTGACCCAGTAGATGATGAAAAAATGGAAAAAGAGAAAGAAAAAGAAACATCTAAGTTAGCAATGGTTATAGGCATCGGAGCGATAGGTGTCCTTTCTTTCTTAGTGAGTAAGCTGATTTTCACACTTACTCCTGCTATCGTAGCTAATCTTTTTTCCGATTGGATATCTTCAAATACCGGGCAAGTGTTGTTAGAAGGGTTATTTAAACTCATCTTGTTACTCAGTTATATTTACTTTATTTCGTTAACTCCTTTAATTAAGCGTGTATTTCAATATCACGGAGCCGAACATAAAGTGATTAACGCATACGAAAACAAGTTGCCACTTACAATTGAAAATGTCCAATCTCAATCTCGCTTGCATTATCGATGTGGGTCAAGTTTCATGTTGTTTACAGTCATCGTCGGTATATTTGTTTATATGTTTGTTGCAGCTGACCCATTGTGGTGGAGAATTGTCAATCGGATTATTCTAATTCCTGTAGTGATTGGCTTATCGTTTGAAGTATTGCAAATAACGAACAAGGTTCGCCATGTTCCGGTATTAAAAGTTTTAGGATATCCTGGATTATGGTTGCAATTATTAACTACAAAAAGTCCGGATGACGAGCAAGTGGAAGTAGCTCTTCACTCGTTTCAAAAAGTGTTAGAAAACGATGCGGACAAACAGCAGTTAGAAGCAGTAGACCATCCAATAGCGCAAGGTTAATTTAATTGAAAGGAGTGAGATAAGTGGGTCGCAATAAAGGTTCTATTCTAGTAATGTTTATTGTAGGCTTAGCCGTTGTAGGGTTACTATCTTCTTTAATTAATGATCCAATAAAGTTTTTAAGCAGTATTTTAATAATGATTGGGGTTGCGGCGATTCTGTTTTTCATTGTAAGGGCAGTTTTGAATAGAAGAAATATGGGAACGTCCGACGAAGCAAAAAAATATAAAAAAGCCGTGAAACAATCACAACAAAAATACAAACAAGAAAAGTCAGCAGTAAATAAATCTGCTGCTACTACTAAAAAAATAAATCCTAAAAAGAAACGAAGAAACGCTTCACATTTAACAGTTATTGAAGGAAAAAAGGATAAGAAAAAGGGAAACAACAATGGCCAGGCTTCTAACTAAAGTTTGGCCTTCTTTTTGTTAGTTGCACGTATGTAGCAAGAAAGACGTGTTTCTTCTTAACAGCGCTGGAAAACTGGACATTCACTCATCTTTACTGCTGAAGGTTACAAATACAGTTGAAAAGTGAGTACATTTCATTATTTGTTTATTAAAAAATACACACATCCAAACGTTTCATTGATGTGTGTATCATTATGATAAAGAGAAAACATACCATCCTTTTTCAGATAATCGTTTACTTCTCACCTTGCATATTTTTATTTTCTTCATCGATAGATCCTTTCTTCTCAATATTGTAATACACTCTCGAACCTAACCCCCCTTCATTAATCATTTTTGAAATATCTTTTGTTCGTTTCTCTTTTTTTCGGTCTACTTCTAATTTTCTTCTTCCATCCTCCTCCATCATGATTATCCCTCCTTAACTTTATTTTACCAAACCACTGGCTTAGGTCAATTATAAAGCGTCAGAATTATCAGAGGATTCCGTATTTTACTATGTTACAAAGCGGATTCTTCTTTTTTACTTGCTTCAATAATGGTTGCTAAATTTTTAAGTCGTTCTGTATCGTTGTTAAAATATTGGACTAAGTCAGCTATTCGGTCGATTGCATTCCAGCTGAGATGGTGTTCAATCCCTTCGACATCATCATAAATCCTATCTGTTTCAACACCAATTATTTCGAGAAATTCTTCAAGTAATTCATGTCGAAACAAGAGACGTTTTCCTACTTTCGTTCCTTTATCTGTTAAGACAAATCCTCGGTACTTTTCATAATGGACATATTCATCCCTATCTAATTTTTGAACCATTTTTGTTACTGAGGAAGGATGTACTTCTAATGTTTCTGCCAAATCTGTTACTCGTGCGTATCCTTTTGTTTGAATCAAGTTAAAGATAAGTTCGATATAATCTTCCATACTAGGGGTAGGTTTTGGCAATGTAATTCCTCTTTTCTATAATTTTACTTCAGGAAACAATGTTTCTACCCTTATCATACCTTATTCTATTTTACAGCACAAGTGTTGTTGCTTGTGGTCATTTCGCTTATGCAACAGCGGTGAAAATTGTTTATTTTATAAGTTGATGTTGAAAAGCATAAATAACTGCCTGAGTTCGATCTTCAACTTGAAGTTTCGCTAAAATGTTGCTTACATGTACTTTCGTTGTTTTTAATGATATGAACAGCTCGTTAGCGATTGTTTGGTTCGTTTTACCTTCTGACATACAGAGTAAAATTTCTTTTTCTCGTGCTGTTAATGTCTCATGCAGTGGTTGTTCTTTTCGCATTTTAGTCATCATTTTCCCTGCCACTTCCGGTTCTAATATAGACTTTCCTTTAAAGGAATCACGAACAGCTTCTGCTATTTTCTTCGCTTTAGATGTCTTTAACATATAGCTAATCGCACCAGCTTCCAGAGCAGGATAAACTTTATCATCGTCTATAAAACTGGTGACAATGATAATTTTTGCCTTGGGCCATTGTTTCATAATTTGTTTCGTTGCTTCGATCCCATCCATGTCGTCCATGACTAAATCCATTAAAATGATATCTGGTTTTAATTCAATCGTTTTAGCTACTGCTTCCTTACCGTTAGTCGCTTCGGCGATGACTTCCATATCCGGCTGGGCAGATAAATAGGCTGTAACTCCAATCCGAACCATTTCATGATCATCAGCAAATAGAATGCGAATCATATATTCTCCCCTCCTGCTTTTTCTTGAATTGGAATCTTTATTTCGACCCTGGTTCCTTTTTCAGGCAACGTTACTATTTTACAGGTCCCTCCTAAATCTCGTGCTCGTTCTTTCATTGACTCAAGACCATAGGAGCCTGCTTGAACTTCAGTTAAGTTAAACCCTTTTCCGTCATCTTGAATTCTTAATATAATAAAATGATCTCGTTTGATAAGTATCACTTTAATACTGCTTGGTTCTGCATGACGTAAAGCATTCGACAGAGCTTCTTGCAGAACGCGGAATAATTGGTCTTCAATACCTTTTTCAACAGAGAACGTTTCAATGTTTCTTTCTAAATCGATTGGGATGCGTTCCTCTAATTCTTCTAAAAATTGCTTAATCCCATTTTGCAGTGATTTACCTTTTAGTGCTACTGGTCTTAAATGTAATAATAACGCTCTCATCTCCAATTGTGACTGTTGAATCATATCTTCTACTGTGTGCAATTGTTTGCTGATTGATTTACTTTCCAATTCCTCCGTTTCATTTATCGCTGACATCATCATGGATGCTGCAAAAAGCTGTTGACTGACTGAATCATGCAAATCCCTGGCTAGTCTACTTCTTTCTTGGATAACAACTTCTTGTAGACTTTTTTCGCGTTCAGTTGCATGCTTAGTAGCCAGTTGTTGGGCGTGTTCAATTTGTTGTTGATTTTTCGCTTGTAACTCATTGATATAGAAATCAATCTTTTTCAGTTCATTAAAATTTTCTGTTAATAATTGTTCGTCGTGTAATAATCTTTCGAGTTGTTTTTCTATATACACTGCAGACTGTCGCCATGTGATACTGGTAATAATAGCCATAAGCATAGCAAATACTGCAAGTAATCCAACTATAACGACAGGATAAGATAGGTTGAAAATTTTTGCCTGATACAGTAGAGACCAGTCATCGAGTGGAAAGATAAAAAAGGTAAATGACAAAATACTGAAAATAATAAGCAAGCCATAAATAAATAGAATAAAAAATTGCTTTAATAATAGCTTCATATCCGCTTCACCTCGATATTTCCTGAGATAAGCGAAGTAACAATTTTCACTCTTGTTTTACGCTTTGCATAATATATGGTTTGATAGTTTAATTGCTGATTAAATAATTCAGCTTGTTGTTCTTGTAGGATATAGGCTCGTCCAAAAACCGCGCTATGTATGATCGAGAATTCAATATCATAAGGTATATAGATCGTTATATTCCCCACGCCATGACGGATAGAGATGACAACAGTATCATCTTCTAAAATAGCATTGCTTAAATCAATTTTTCTTTCTCCAAACCCTCCGAAAATATTGATATCTCTCCAGGCATAAGCAGTGTCATCTGTTTGTTGATCGCCATACAATAATTGCCGAAACAAAGGTGTTTTTTTAAGTATGGGTTTGTCTTCTATGGTTACATCTCGCTCCCCATGTTGCGGCTGTAAATAAACAATCCCCTTCGTTTTATAATAATCCAATACAAATAAGATGAGAAAAACAAGTAATAAGAATCGTACTACCGTCATATTTAAAATGATGACAATCATACTAATCGCAGCTACCCAAAATAATAGCTTACCGACAGAAGAAGAATAATATTTTTTCCCGTAATATCCTAAACCCACCATAACAATCGCTGTGATTATTAAACCGCTTTTAAAAAATAGTAGTTCAACAACAAAAAGGATTAGACTAATGATTAATATCCAATTTAAAGTTTCTGTACGTAAACGATCAAACATTAGGCTAATCCTCCAGTATTATACAAGTAGTGTAGTAGAATATAATCTTATGAAAATGCTGTACCAAAACTCTTAAGTTAGGACATCATTTCTTTTTCCAAATCGGCTATTTTTTGGTCAAAGGTACTTTTATAGTAAGCTTTGTTCACCTTTTTTTCAATTGATTCAATAAATTGTTCTAATTCGCGAAAACGATCCACAGATCCTGTTGAATCTTCATGAAGAATTTGGTTCATCTTATGATTTGTGCGTGCGACATTTTCCCGTCCCATTAATTCCATTCTTTTTAAACGCATGTTTTTTAATTTATGGTTCATTTCTTTGTAATTCTTCTCTAGTTCTTCGATTTGCTCTATTGCATTTTCACGAGCTGTTTGCATACGATTCGCTCTATCATTGTATTCTGCAAATTCGCTCTCTGCAAAATGAAACAACTCGGTTTCATTTGCCTGCTTAGCAATTTCTGCTTGTTTTTTTCGTTTTGTTCTTAAATCGTCAGCTTGGTGATATTCCGAAGTAAATTGTTCTTTTAATTGGTATTGTTTTTGTAATAATTTTTTAACTTTTTCCTTTTGTTGTTCCGATTGTCTCAAATAATTGTCTAACGCCGTCATCGGATTTTTTTCTTCTTTTTTATCCATCATTTGGTGTAAGTCTGCAGTGATCGATTCCTTCATCCGCGTAAATATATTTTCCATTATTACTATCTCCCCTTTTAAATATCGTTCCATTGTTGGTCGAAGTTCATAAAAGCATCCGTATCTCCACTTAGAAAATCAGGAGTATCTGATTCTTGATCCCAGTGCTTAATAATGTAATAAAGAAGCGCTACTGCAGCAATCCCAATCACTGCGTAAATGTTGGATATGCCAATAGATAAAATGAACAATCCGAGTACAACCCAGCCAACTTTTGCAAGTGTCGTTTCAGCTTTTATAAATTGTTTAAAAACAAGATACACAAGCCAAATACTTACTCCTAATAAAATCATTGGCCCGAGATGCACCAAAAATAAAATAGCAGCTGTTAACCCCGCTAAAAACAATAAAAATTTTCTCATTAAAAAACCCCCTCTCTGATTTGATACTTCTAGTGTATCTGTTGAAACAGAGAAGAGGAACGTACGGGAGTGTTATTTTACTATACGCCTTAAGTTGTAGAAAGAGCGTTCTCTTGTATGGTAGAAATAAACGCTTTTGTTGCTGTGGTAATATAATCTTCTTTCCGATAAATAAACACCGTTGATATTTCACTGTATTTCTTTGGCAGGTTATAACAGCGAATTTTCCCTTTTCTTTCATATAATTCTACCGCTGTATAAGGGACATAGGCTACCCCTAATCCTGCAATTACAGACCCCAAAGTTGTCTCCAGCGTCCCAAGTTCCATTACTTTTGTAGGGACGATTTCTTTATCGGTTAACCATTCGTTCAGTTTTTCTCGGTAACCACATCCATCACTAAATCGTAATAATGGAAGCTTTAGAACTTCGTCAATAGATGTTATATCATTGGACGCAATTAAAACTAATTTCTCTTGGAATACTTCTACCTGTTCTAACGGATGCAAAGCAATTTGTTTATTTTTTGTTACAAAAGCACCATCTATTTTATACTGCAATACATCATTAATTAATTGCCCTGTTACTCCGGTTGATAACGTGACATCCACTTTAGGGTAATTTTTAATAAAGCGAGACAAAATGGTAGGTAATTTGATGACGGTTTCCACAGAAGCAATGTCAAGTTTACCGGCAGGCTCTTTCGTATATTGTGAAATTTGCTGCATTTCCTCGGATAAAGCAATCATTTTTTGGGCGTAGGGTAATAGCTTTTCTCCTTCTTCTGTTAATGTAATACCTAATCGATGCCGATGAAATAAAGTGACTTGAAGATCTCTTTCTAACTTTTTAATTCGTGATGTAACATTCGATTGGACATAGTTTAATTGCTGGGCAGTCTGGTTAATACTATTTAATTGTGCAGCCATTTGGAAAATGGTTAAATCTCGCAAATTCATAAGTTATCTGCCTCCATTCATTTTTAGTGATATAATCTATCATTTAAATTCATTTTACATGATACCCATAATATAGTTAAATGATATGTAGTTATTTAAGAGAAATGAGGCGATTGAGTGATGAAACATAATATTTGGCTGGGCGTTTTACTTTGTGGGATTGCAAGTATCTCGTGGGGAGCAATGTTCCCTGTAGCAAATGATGCTTTTCATTATATAAATCCATTTTATTTTACATTAATTCGGTATATTCCCGTCGTAGTCATCTTGGTTTTGTTGTTATATTTTATAGAAGGTAAAAAAAGCTTCCGTTTAGAAGGAAAAGGCTTAGCGATTTGGTTTTTTGGTACAATGGGGTTTACGATTTATAATATATTTATCTTTTGGGGACAGGATTTATTGCAAGACCAAGGTGTTCTATTAGCTTCAATTATGGAAGCTCTTGCTCCAATCCTTTCTATATTTATATTATGGTTTGTATACAATAATCGTCCGCATCGTTTTACGATGATTGCAATTGCGGGAGCTTTTATTGGTGTTTTTTTAGTTGTTACAAATGGAGACTTCTCAGCGCTGTTTGAAATTGATCAGCTAATGCCTCTCTTTATTTTATTGTTGGCAGCATTGGGGTGGGCCTTTTATACAATTGGCGGAAGCACTTTTGAAGGTTGGTCTGTTCTCCGGTATTCTACTTTAAGTTGTTTGTATGGTACGTTAACAGCTATTTTATTTGTTGGTATGGGAAGTGCGCTCCAGTTAATTGAAGTTCCAAGCGTTTCAAATATCATCACAATTAAATATCATATGTTGTTTATGGTGTTATTACCAGGGTTATTTGCATTGTTATTTTGGAATAAAGGAGTTGTACTTTTAAAGCCGATTAATGCTATTTTATTTATTAATCTAGCTCCTGTTACAACTGTTCTTATCAGGTTGATTCAAGGGCATTCGATTTCTATTTACGAAATAAGCGGGGTAAGCATGGTTTGTGCGATGATTATAGCCAATAATATGTACCACAGAATCTTGCAATCTCGTGCGGATAAACAACGGCCACAAAATGATCAAAAATTGGTTTCTTAATGTCATATACTGCTAAATATAAGGTTGACTTCTACTGCTTACATGAAACGTCAGGTATATAGAAGTTTATCTTAAAAAAGTGAAGCAACTCTTGTTAAAAGAGACAACTTCACTTTTTTTTATTTTACACATCACATTTTAATTGGGTACCGCAATTGATGCAGGTATTACAACCACCAATTTCAGTAATATGACCTTCGCGGCAAACTGGACAGAGGTCACCAATCTCAGAGCCAATTCCTACATTTGTTTTCCCTAATTCACGAACCGTGGCTGTACCTGCTATTTTAGGTCTCTCTTCCATAGCTGTATTCGTCTTTGTTTCATCAATAGATTTACTTTCTGACTTCAATGTTAATACTTGTGCATTTCTGCTTCCATCCACATAAATCGTTCCGCCTTTAGCCCCTCCTTGATATAAACGTTGATAGACACATTCAACTTGCGATATTGTATATCCTTTTGGCGCATTAACAGTCTTTGATACAGAGCTATCTACCCAGTGTTGAATAACACATTGTGTATCCGCATGCGCTTCAGGACTTAAGTCCATGGCTGTGACGAACCATTCCGGTAAATGATCTTCGCTTTGTTCTGGGTGGTTTTGTAGGTATTCCTCGACAATATCTGCTTTTACCTCTATGAACTTACCTAAACGACCGCTTCGGTAATATGAAAACGAAAAGTATGGTTCAAGTCCCGTACTGACACCTGCCATCGTTCCTGTTGAACCTGTCGGAGCGACTGTCAGTAAATGAGAATTACGGATACCGTACTTCATAATCCCTTCTTTGATATCAAGTGGCATCTTTTTCATATAGCCTGTATGAATAAAGGCATCACGTAAATTTTTCGTTTCTTCTGTTGTTTTACCTACTAAAAATGGAAAGCTGCTTTTTTCTCTTGCTAATTCAATGGAAGTGCGATATGCCGTAGTTGCGATGATTTCAAATATTTTATCTACTAGTTCATTCCCTTCCAGAGATCCATAGATTGTTTCACAGTAGATAAGTAAATCATGAAGCCCCATAACGCCTAAACCAATACGACGTTCTCCTAAAGCTTGGATTTTGTTTTCTTCTAAGAAGTAAGGTGTAGCATCTATTACATTATCTTGCATCCGAACCCCAATCTTAACGGTCTCTTGTAATTGTTCAAAATCGACCGTTTTTGTCGACTTATTACACATTTCTGCAAGATTGACTGCTGCAAGATTACAAACAGAGTAAGGAGCTAACGGTTGTTCTCCACACGGATTTGTAGCCACGACTTGTTGACCATAGCTTTTTGCGTTGGTCATCTCATTGGCATTATCGATAAAAAAAATACCCGGTTCAGCAGAATAAGTAGCACAGATATTGATTAAATTCCACAACTCTTTTGCTTTTATTGTACGATATGTCTGAATGTTAAAGCCGGCCTTTTCCCATGTTCGTATGTCACCATATTTATGCCAATCCTCATTGTATGCCTGCATCTCCGCAGGTGTATAATTTTCGACGTCCGGAAACCGTAAAGCATAGTCTTCATCATTTTCAACCGCTTTCATGAAATCATTTGTTATACAGACGGAAATGTTCGCACCCGATAAAAATTCAGCAGAACGAACACTGTAATTGCCTCCGCTTTCAAGTTTTTGCTTTGCTTCTTTCATAGCTTTTTTGGTAAATCCACCTAAATTTTCCTTATTTTTATAATTCGCAATTCCTTGGTACAAATCTTTTTCCATATCACTCAATGGAGTGAACTTTAACTTTTCTGTCGCTTGTTGTTTAATTTGTTCATCAGCTGTATTTTCTATTATATAACGGAGGATTCTGGGATTTTGCATTTTCGAGATAATAAATTCCACAATATCCGGATGCCAATCTGCAAGCATCATCATTTGAGCACCACGTCTTGAACCACCTTGTTCGACCAAATGAGTTAATTTTGCAATATCATCCAACCAAGATACTGATCCAGATGATTTTCCGTTTACTCCTCTTGCTAACGTATTACGTGGTCTTAATGTAGAACCATTTGTACCAACACCTCCACCGCGAGACATAATTTCCATTACTTGTTTACGATGGTTTGCGATTCCTTCGCGAGAATCCTTCATAAAGGGCATGACGTAGCAGTTAAAATACGTCACATCTGTTTGTGAGCCAGCCCCATACAAAACACGACCAGCAGGTATGAAACGCAAACTGGTTAATTCGTCTTTAAACCTTAAGAAAGAATGTTCAACTGCCTCTTCTGTTTCTTCAACTTCAGCAAGTCCTTCAGCGTTTCGTTTTGCTATCTGTTCATAATATATTTCGAGTGGTTTATCAATGACATTTAACTGTCGTTTTATCATACCTGTCTCGTTTACTTCTTTAGCATCCAAGCTAGATTTAAATTCATCTGCAACTTCAATGGAAGCTTCTTGATTATCCCAATTTACTTCTGTTATAAAACCAAATCCACGGGCCGGGAATTTTGAGTCCGGTTTTACGGTTAAAAGAATGAAATCGCCCTGTTTTAAGGTCTTTTTTTCAGTGTCTTTAAAAGCATACCGATCAAGCAGAACTAATCTGGACACACCTTCACGTGAAAGATGCATATCTTCCGTTATTGGGTAGACTTGTGGAAACAATAGAATATCTTCGTTTAGAGCTACTTTATTAATTAGTCGGTTCTCGTCTTTTGAATTTAACATATTCCCACTCCTGTCTTTAAAATCACAAAATATGGAGGTGATTACTTATTTATATTATACATGATATAAAACTTAATATCAGTATACCGTTTCATTTCTTACTTTATAACCTATATGTAGCCTCATTAAATCTCTTTAGCTGCTATATTATTTCGAGTGTTTAGCTTGTTTGTCTTCATCACAAGCGTTGTAGAGTTTATTTTCTTTGAAAAAAACAGAGAAGATATCTATAATTATAGAGTAGAAGAAGTTCATTTTAGCTGATGGAGGATTTTATGTTAAAAATATTACTAGTTATTCTTATTGCACTACTTGTATATTATGCAATTACTTATTTTCGACAGAAAAAGTATTTAAACATCTTAACACAGGAAGAATTCATCGATGGGTACCGTAAAGCGCAACTCATTGACGTAAGAGAACAAAAAGAATTCGATCGGGGTCATATTCGGGGTGCAAGAAATATCCCGCTTACACAACTCAAACAAAGCATCCAAGCTTTACGAGCAGATAAACCAGTTTATCTTTACTGTCAAAACACAAGCCGTTCTTATCGAGCAGCTCAGTTACTTCATAAAAATAAATTTGATAATATTAATGTCCTAAAAGGCGGATTTAAAAAATGGACAGGGAAAATAGATTATAAAAAATAATCAGAGATTGTTCTCTGATTATTTTTTAGTAAACCGTTTAAAAAAGACGGCGGAGTTCGACTCTGCCGTCTTTTTATATGTTTATATAATGTTAATCCTTTAGATATCTTAAAACTGGCTTTCTTGCTGCTTTTGTTTCATCCATTCTACCTACTATTGTGTGATGTGGCGCTTCTTGAACAATTTCTGGATCTGTTTCACTTTCTTTGGCAATTGTTTGTAATGATTCAATAAAGCCATCGAGCGTTTCTTTGGATTCGGTTTCGGTCGGTTCAATCATCATGGCTTCTTCCACGTTTAGTGGGAAATATACGGTTGGAGGATGATATCCATAATCGAGTAACCGCTTAGCCATATCGAGCGTTCGTACCCCTTCTAGTTTTTGTTTACGTCCAGAAAGTACAAATTCATGCATACAATGTTGCGAGTATGGTAGCTCAAACGTTTGTTCTAATTTCCGCATCATATAATTAGCATTTAATACAGCATATTCACTAACCTGCTTTAAACCTTCTGGACCCATAGAACGAATATACGTATAAGCTCGTAAATTAATGCCGAAATTTCCATAATACGGCTTTACCCGACCAATGGATTTTGGGCGTTCTTCATCGAAGTCGTATTTTCCATTATCTTGTTTAACAAGCAACGGTTTTGGCAAAAACGCAGCTAATTCATCTGTTACACCGATTGGTCCTGCGCCTGGACCACCGCCGCCATGTGGACCGGTAAATGTTTTATGAAGATTAAGATGCACAGCGTCGAAGCCCATATCTCCTGGTCGTACATACCCCATAATTGCGTTTAAATTTGCTCCATCATAGTATAGTTTACCACCGGCATCGTGCACGACTTTAGCCATTTCCATGATTTCCGTTTCAAATAAACCGAGTGTGTTGGGGTTTGTTAACATCAAGGCCGCAGTATCATCGCCAACATGTTGCTTTAAATCCTCTAAATCCACTAAGCCTTTTTCATTCGTTTTAATCGTTACTGATTCAAATCCAGCTACCGTTGCAGAAGCGGGATTTGTTCCATGAGCTGAATCAGGTATCAAAACTTTTGTACGGTTCTCTTCCCCATTCGCTTCGTGGAATGCCTTAATCATCATGAGAGATGTCCATTCCCCATGAGCTCCCGCTGCAGGTTGAAGTGAAACAGCATCCATGCCTGTAATTTCTTTTAACGATTCTTTTAAATCATACATGATTTCGAGCGCACCTTGTACTGTTTCAGGATCCTGTAGAGGATGAATATGACTGAAGCCATCAAAACGCGCTACATCTTCGTTAATTTTCGGATTATATTTCATTGTACATGAACCTAATGGATAAAATCCTGAATCTATACCAAAATTCCGATTAGATAAAGCGGTATAATGCCGAATGAGTTCCAATTCACTTACTTCAGGTAAATCTGCCGCTTCTTTACGAATATAAGCTGTACTTAAATCTGCCGCTAAATCGACTTCTTCTACATCTAATTCTGGTAAGGTATGGCTGATACGTCCTGGTTTCGAACGTTCAAATATAAGTGGAAAGTTATTGTTTTGCATGGAATTCCCCCAATTCTTTCACAAAGTCATCTATTTCAGCTTTTGATCTTTTTTCAGTAACCGCAATTAACATATGATTTTCGAGTACTTTATCAAATTTCCCTAAATCAAAGCCACCGATAAATCCTTTTTCCAATAGCTGTTGATTCACTTCTTGCACCGGACGATCCAATTGAACAACGACTTCATTAAACATAGCTTGACCATATAGTACTGTTAAACCTTTTGCTTCTGCCTGCTTCTTTAAATACCTTACTTTTTGCATATTTGTATAAGCCATTTTCTGCATGCCGTATTTACCCAGTGACGTCATCGCTACTGAACTAGCTAATGCATATAAAGCCTGGTTAGAACAAATATTAGATGTAGCTTTATTTCTGCGGATGTGTTGCTCTCTTGCTTGTAACGTTAAAACATATCCTCTCACACCATTTTCGTCGATTGTTTCACCAACCAGACGCCCAGGTGTTTTACGCATTAATTTTTTTGTCGTCGCAAAATAACCACAGTGCGGTCCTCCAAATTGTGCAGGTATACCAAACACCTGTGTATCTCCGACTACAATATCAGCTCCAAATTCACCAGGAGGCGTGATATACCCTAAAGCTAAAGGATTGCTGGATGTAATTAGCATCGTTTTCTCGGTTTCTTTGACTATACGATTTATTTCTTCCAACGGCTCAATCTGTCCCAAAAAGTTTGGATATTGCACCACAACACTTGCTGTTTCTTCATCGACTAATTGCTGCAGCTGTTTAAGATCTGTCATCCCATCTTTCATATCGACTTCGACTACATCTAGATGGAAGCCTTTTCCGTATGTTCGAATGACTTCACGATACTCAGGATGTACTGTTTTGGAAACAACGATCTTGTTTCGTTTCGTTTGACCATGACTTAAATTTACAGCTTCTCCTAAAGCAGTCCCGCCGTCATATAAAGAAGAGTTTGCTAAATCCATACCAGTTATTTCAGCAATCATTGTCTGGAATTCAAATATGGCTTGTAATTCTCCTTGCGATATTTCAGGTTGATAAGGCGTGTACGCGGTGTAAAATTCTGATCGAGATATAACATGATCAACGACTGATGGAATAAAATGATCATAAACTCCCGCCCCTAAAAATGAAGTGTATTCATTTGTATGGACGTTTTTATTTGCTTTTTCAGATAATTCTTTTTTTAAAGCATATTCGCTCGGGACTTCCGGCAATTGATATGAACGGCGGAAACGAATATCTTCGGGAATGTCAGAAAACAATTCTTCTGTTGATGTAATGCCAATCGTATCGAGCATTTCTTGTTTATCTTCTTCTGTCATTGGTAAATAACGGTTATTATGCATAATAAGCCTCCCTAAATAATCCTTTAACATCGCTAGCACGCAATGTAAGCAAGTACTTTCTGATATAGACAATTGCCATCAAATATAATTTATATGAAAATATGTTTAGTATATTACTTTTTCTTTTCTGTTCCCTTTTAAGAACAGATGAACTTATTTAATGAAAGGGGTAGCAATCACACGAGCCTTTGCTTGTTTCTTGCGAATTTGTACTACTACCTCAGTGCCTTGTTCTGTATAATTTTGCTCGATAAGTGCAAAACCAATTGCTTTGTTTAACGAAGGTGATTTCGTCCCAGTGGTGATAACGCCGATGGAATTTCCTTCTTCATTTAATACTTCGTAATCTGTTCTGGGAATTCCTTTATCAATCATTTCTAAACCAACAAGTCTTCTAGAAGTTCCGGTTTCAATTTGTTTTGCTAACACTTCTTTTCCGATGAAATATTCTGATTTATTTACTTTTACAGCAAATTTCATCCCTGCCTCAATTGGAGTGATATCTTTAGATAGTTCCTGACCATATAATGCTAATCCCGCTTCAAAACGAAGTGAGTCGCGTGCGCCAAGCCCTGCCGGAATTATGTTGTCTCCACCTGTGTTTAATAGTAATTGAAATAATGTGGTTGCATCTGGTTGTTTTACATAAATTTCAAAACCATCTTCCCCAGTATATCCTGTTCGAGACACTAAAGCAGTTCCCGACAGTTCCTTTATAGGACATTCCTGTCTGAAACGAAAAGGCTTGATCGCTGCTAAATCTTCTGTTGTTACTTGTTGTAAAATTGATTCTGCTAATGGTCCTTGAATAGCTATAAGTGCATAAGAATCGGACACATTATTAATATTTATCGTCTCTTCATGGAGACGATGTTGCTCTTCTAACCAATCCATGTCTTTCTCAATATTGGAAGCGTTTACCACAAGCAAGTAACTGTTCTCTTCCAACATATAAATTAGAAAGTCATCGATTGTTCCCCCATTTTCATAACACATAAACGTGTACTGCGCTTTACCAGGGAGCAGCTTACTTACATCATTCGTAACAATTCTCTGCAAAAAAGCAAGGCTATCAGGACCTTGAATAAGAATTTCTCCCATATGGGACACATCAAACAAGGTTGCTTTTTCTCTAGTCATCCGATGCTCTTCCATAATTCCGGAAAATTGAACTGGTAAGTCCCAACCTCCGAAGTCTACTGTCTTAGCTCCAAGGTTTTCGTATAAAGGGTAAATAGGTGTTCTTTTTAACATAAAATGTAGACCTCCCTATCTTAATTTTTCGAACTTAACTATCTTTCTATGTACTAAATAACAACATATCAATTGTACATCTGAGACTGTATTTTTTATAATGATTTCTAATGATGTGGGTATCAGTAAAAGAAAACGACATGAGGAATTCTTTTTTCAGTCTCACTCAGTGATATGAGAATTAAAAAAATCCTACTTGCAATTTATGCAAGCAGGATTTTTTCGTGTTTTAACCAAATCCTGGTATCATTATAAATTCAGTATACCATGTAAATCCAATCATAAACACCGTTAAGTATGCGCCGAACATATACATATACATTCGTTCAGAAAGTTTTAAATAACTTAATGTTAGGAAAAAAGCTGTTTGCACTAGAAATAAAATTGCGGTGTTGTACATATCGCCTACAAAGAACATTACCATAAATATTCCTGTCCAAAAAGCAAGCACACGAAACATTCGATCCATGCCTTTTCCCCCTCCTTTATGTAACCTCATACAATTATAGTATAAACTAAGACACTTTTATTGTAAACAAATCTATTGTTAAATGCAACAGGAATCATGCACAAGAAACAATTATCCCCTTTATTTGAAGTTAATCAAAAATACGTTTACAGATAACGATACACGACAGAAGTAATAAGTCTACTAAAAAGATAAAGTAGACAGCCTTATACACAGCGAACTTCCATTTTATAAAAGAAGGACTTGTTCTAAAAAAGTCCTTCTCTGCTCCTTTATGATGGATTAAACTTTACATACACTTGTTCTTCATAGGTATGATGTTCTGTTTGAATGTTCATTATTAATTTTATGGTTGACTTACTTACCATTTGAGATGTCACCCTCACTTCACCATGCGGATATTGATGATGCTCTTTTATTTCCCCTTTTTTTGAAAATAATTCTTCTTTTACGACACGATCCCTCGTCATATCTATAATATTTTCTTTTCGAGTAATATCTAACAAACGGTGTGCTTCTTCGATATGAAGACGATATCCAGTAATGATGGTTATGGTAACTGCTAACACTAACATAGTCACCCAAATCGTATACACAAAATAAAAACCAGACTCTTTATGAAGGCAAGGTAAATGTTTTTTCATAACTATCTCCATTTAATAACTTAAGTGTGATCGTAAAATAATCTTCTGCTTCATCGATGGCAAAGCTGTCTACATCCCGTAAATAAATTTCATGCCCTTTACCCTCAACTTTTTGACGAATAAATGATTTATATTGTTCAATAACGACTTGCTCTTCTTTATCTGCTTTCGTTCGTTGATAATAAATTCTGTTTTCATGAACATGGAGTGACAGCGCACTATATTGATTTTTTTGAATAATATGAAAAAATTGTTGAACGGAAATCGAAGTTTTTTTAGGAGAGTCATCAAGAATAGATAGAAAAAAGACCAGCAGAGGTAATGTTGTAAAAATAATTAAAAAGGACAATAAAACAGATATATACGTAAATCCTTTGTTATTTGTCCAATAAGGCGTATAAACAAACTTCTTCTGTTCTCTTCTTTTCATTCTTCCAACTGGCACATCCTTTCTGCCATTCTTCTTCTTGTGTAACCTTTATATCTACTTTTTTATGATTGACGGTTTCATGGAACACTGTAGGTAATGTTTTTATTTGATGCTCTTCTCGCAGGATGTCATGTAGTCGTGATTGCACAAGCAGTTTCTCT
Source organism: Pseudogracilibacillus sp. (assembly GCA_035301845.1). Classification (GTDB taxonomy): domain Bacteria; phylum Bacillota; class Bacilli; order Bacillales; family Amphibacillaceae; genus Pseudogracilibacillus. The sequence continues at coordinate 104,492 of DATGTM010000106.1, forward strand.
TCCAGATTTTTTTCTTCTTTATGAATGAGTTGATAAACCGGAAGTATTGTACCGACTAACATCATAATAATGCTCATTGCAACTAAATTCTCAATTAACGAAAAACCATTATTCTTTCTCAATATACTCCCTTCCAGTCCCAAATGGAAAAATAACTTTATATTTCTGTCCAGATGATTCATAAAACGTAATTGTTCTTGGCGTTTCCACTTTTCCTTTTTTATTATAAATTATTTTATTGTCAGATATTCCTCGAAAATGAAGCCCTTTCGGCAATTTTCTCGATAATATTGTATGTTTACCTCGTTTTATATTGTACTTATCATCTGTAAAAGTTAATTGCATTTTTGTCTCCTCGCTAAAGGCTGTATTTTGTATATATAATGTGTCTTCTTCCAATACTTGAAAAAATAATTTAATTTGCACACTGTCATAACTTTTATTTAAGATGGGTACTGTTAACAAAGACATTACAGAAACTAAACTGAGCACATACAAAAGTTCGACCAACGTGAATCCTGGGTTATTTTGGCAACGTAACTTTTCCATTTTTTAATTCAAACTCCTGATCACTATTAGCACATCGCTGTTGGTCTTTTTCAATATAGTCTTCTTTTTCTAGCTCTTCTATGGATGACGGTGCTTTTCCTTTATCTAAGGTATATGCTTCGACTTGTGCCTGTACTGTTTTTTGTAACGCTGTACAACCATCCTCATGAACACTTTTCGTTTTATCTGTTAAGTTTGGGATAATTAGTAAAATCAACACGGTAATAATCATTAATACGATCAACATTTCAATTAAAGTAAATCCATCTTCGTTTTTAGTCATGGATCGGCTCCTTTTTATTATTACTTGCGCCAAAAATTCGTTTTATCAAACTTTTTTTAGAATTCCTGCATTAGACAGGCTTTATTTCATATGATTCATCTTACTTTGAAAGCGAAAGATGTTCATATTTCTTTTAAATAGTGGTAATTAATTGGAACATGGGCCACATTAAACTGATGTATACGAAAAGTATCATGAGGGCTAAAAAGCCGAAGAAAAAAGGTTGAACTAATGTAATGATTTTCATTATTTTCTGCTCTATCTGTTCTGTCAGCATAGCTGCATATGCGTCTAAATCCTTTTCTAAATATCGGAGATTGTTTTGTCTTTCAAATAATAAAGCTAGCGGTCGGTCGATAAACGAAAGTTCCAATAAAAGAGGATGTATATAATGTCCTGATTGCAACTGTTGGTACATCAGCTCCACATAATGACGTAAAATTGGTAAATGATTTTGAGATTTTAATTGTTCTAAAATATTTTTAAGCGACATCCCAGCTTTTAAATACATAGTAATATGTGTTGAGAAATAATAGGAAGTTTGTAATTTTAAAATCATCCGATAAATCGGTATTTTTTGATAAATTGCGATTTGTTTATGGATCGGAAAATTGCGCCGATAAAGCTTCCAAAACATTATAAACAATAATGCAGCAATGCAAGTTATAAAAAAACTGGTAATAAATAGATGAATAACTGTCATAGATATAGTTAAAGTCACAGAAGAACTACTATTCATCGCGAATATTTCTTCAAAGGCAGGCAAAACAGACGTTTTTAAAAAAAAGAGGAGAATAAAAAAGAAGCCAGACAGAACAAGAGGATAACGAATGACTTGTTTGAATTTCCTTACATAATTTAATCGCTGTTCGAACATTCCAACACAGTGGTGTAAACTAGTTAAAAAGTCACCATTATAACGCACGAAAAAGAGATAAGACACAATTGTTGAATGAAATCCTGTTTCAGAAAAAGCTTCATCAATATATTTCCCTGCCTTAATGTTTGAAGTAATCTTAGATGCAACTGATTGAAGTGTATGATCCCATTTAATTACCTGTAGTGCTTCTAGAAAAGAGTATCCGTTTTCTAATAGTCGATAAAGTCTTTTTAAAAAAATCAACTGTTCATCTTCTGACAACTCCGTTTTTTTGCTCGTAAATTTCTTTAGAAATGAATCCATACATATATGCTTTCTCCCTTAGTCGTTCAAAAGTAAGAAATCCAGGAGAAATGGTATCCCTCCCTTTATGAATAACATTCGTTAAATTGTCCCCTTCTAATAATTCTAAAATTGCGGCTCGTTTTCTATTTGCAACATGTTGCAGTGGCAGTAATTGTACAGCTGCAACAGCAATGAGCGTTTGTGCAATATCTTCTTTTGGTATACCTATATCAAGCAATCTATCTATGGTTCCCGGTGCGTCTTTTGCATGTAGTGTGCTTAACACTAAATGTCCTGTTAACGCAGCTTGAAAAGCAAAAAATGCAGTCTCTTTGTCTCTAATTTCGCCGATTAATAATATATCAGGATCGTGGCGAAGAGCTGCTTTTAAACCAGTTTGGTAAGTAACTCCTGCTCTTTCATTTACTTCTACCTGGATAACATTATTTAATTGTCTTTCAATAGGGTCTTCCAATGTAATAACTTGTTGTGACGTTTCACGTAATAGGTCTTCTAGCAAGGCATACATTGTAGTTGTTTTTCCGCTGCCTGTTGGACCCGTCATCAAAAGAATACCGGCTCTATTTTTTAACCATTCTTTCATGGAAGTAAATTGAGATGGAAAAATACATAATCGTTTGCTTTGAGAAGCATCTTCTTGGGGAAGGATTCGAATCATCAAACTTTCCATTTGTTGATTAGGTAATGTCGATAATCGTAGAGCATACTGCTGATTACGCTTAGATGTGATAGTAACTGACCCGTCTTGTGGTCTATTAATTTCAGCAATGTCCATATTTGAGATAAATTTAAAGTAAGTCAATAACATTTTATAGGTTTGGGAATTAAGCGTTGAAATATATTGACGTTCACCAAGCATACGGAAATAGACTTGAACATTATTTTGTTGAACGACAGGGTAAAAATGGATGTCAGAAGCTTGTTGGGAGAAAGCTTTTTCGAGGAGTTTTTGTACAAAGGTGTCACCTTGATAAGACAATGAATCACCTACCTTCCAATATGAAGTACTATTAGTATAGCTAATTATCTAAAAATTAGCAATACTATTATTGGAATTTTTGCAGGACTACATGAATAGATCGAACAAATGAATCGTTGGTTCACTTGTTCGATCATAAATATTAAGGTTGATAAAATTGTAAAGTGAAAGGATTTTCGTGCTTTTCCTGTCCAATTGTTGTCGGTATATTATGTCCGGCATACACTTGTGTTTCATCAGGAAGACGGTATAATTTTGTCGAAATACTATGAGCTAATTCTTCCATATTACCTTCAGGCAAATCTGTTCTTCCCACACCATTATGAAATAAAACATCTCCGCTGATAATAAAGCCATCTTCTTTAAATATAAAAGTCGCGCTCCCAGGAGAGTGACCCGGGGTGTGTATTACTTCAAATTTAAATGGTGCAATGGTTAAACTTCCTTCGGTTAAAAGTACATCTGGTGCTTCGGTTTGAATGCTGCCATTTTCTCCAAAAAATACAGTTGATCTGTTTAATTCAGCTGTTTCGAGCCAATTTTTTTCATTGCGATGCAGATAAACATCAACATTGTATGTATGTCTTAACTCATGCAAAGCACCAATATGATCGAAGTGGGCATGTGTTAATAAAATGCCTTGAGGGGTTAAATTTTCTTCTTCAATAAATTGTTTAATGACCTCAGGTTCTCCACTAGGGTCGAAAATCAGACAAGAATTTTGATGACTGACTATATAACAATTGGTCCCTAATGGTCCTAAAGAAAATGAATTGACTTGCATTGTTTTCTCTCCTTTTAAAATAAAATTATTTTTGATTCTCTAAGGAATAAACTCGACAAAAACGATAGAATCAGATAAACTATATTATAGTTAGCAGTTTTCACTTACATATAAATAAAGCATTGCTATTATTCTAGCACGTATATAGGGAGGATGTAATTAAAATGGTATTGGCAATCATATTATTTATTGTTACTTTACTATGTGTTTTATCAGTGTTGCGTCAAGTTAAATTTAAAAATTATTTTGCACTTGCGTTTTCAGCAATCGCAGCATTAAGTTTTGGATTCTTTTCTGTTGCAACGATTCTATGTTCGTTAACGGATGCAGGATTTTGTTAATAATTTGAACACAAACAAAAGCAGTTAATCATTCTTGTAAAAGAACTGGTTAACTGCTTTTTAATATCTAAGTGTGAACTTTCTCATTACTCATCTTTATTTATTTCGGCATTCATAACGAATAAAGCATTCTGATATGTTTGAAGATCAATCATCTGAAATTTGTATAATTCTTTTACTTCTGTTTTCATCATCTCAAGATCACTCATCGGCTCTCCAGTGTATATAAACACACCATAACGCTTTAGTAATTGTCGAACATCATACATATTATTCAAAATACTCAACCGCCTATCTTAATATATAACCATAATATGCCAATCCAGCAAACAATATAACATATACTATAAATCCTAAAACTTGTATAACAGACTGTTTCTTTTGTGGAAATGAAATGACAATTGCAGAAATAAAGCCAAAAATTAACCCACCGAGATGCGCACTTAAATCAATATTAGGTATGACTAACCCTAAAAGCAAATTGATAAATACAATTAACAATAAATTGGTTTTAAATGCCCCATTGATTAAATGTTTGTGGCGTAAAATAAAATATAATAAAGCTCCGAATAGCCCGAATAAAGCACCTGATGCCCCTGCACTTACTGCGTTAGTGAAAACAAAACTGGTAACAGCACCTCCTAGACCGGATAATATATATACCATACTAAACCGAACAGAACCAAATATTTTCTCAGCTACGGTGCCTAGATAATAAAGAGCAATCATATTTACGAATAGATGCACCCAACCTATGTGAAGAAACATTGCTGTTATTAATCGCCACCATTCCCCTTCCTGCACTAAAGGGGGATAAATAGCACCGAATTCCATCAATGAACTAACACTGGTACTATCTCCTACGAATTCTAAACTTAGAAAAATAAACAGATTAATCAACATAAACAGATAGACCATTCGGGGCTTGCCAAATGATAATGTATTTTGTGCTTCTTTCGTTTTCTGTTTTAAAGAACTAAGAAAATGTTGTTTATACATTTTAATTGCATTCTCTTTAGTTTGATCGTTTGGTACTTCTTTAAAGGAAGGCTCTTTCGCTGGGAATTGCTTAAATAAGCGTGTTTTTTCTTGTTCTGAATGCGCCTTACTCAGATAAAATACATTCATACGAACTTTCCGCTTTTCTTTTAAAAGCATCGGTTTTTTTAACATTTCCCATTCATCTACAGGTTCATTTTCATTAATGTATACATTATATACTTCAATATTCTTTCCTTTAAAAATATGCTTTAAGGTCATCACCCGTTGGAAAACTTTAGCAATATCGTTTTTTAAATGATTTTTCCAATCAAATTCCTTTTGAATAAAACGAAGAACGGTTGATTGCTGCTTTTTTTGTTTTTGCAGCCATACTTCATCTGTTTTTCCGTTCATATACAACAATTGAAAATCTTCGTTGCGTAGAAAATAATCTACCAAAGTATATAGGCAATACTGATCGTTAACTCCCACATGATCCCCCCTTTATTCTCAATCATCGGTTATTAAAGTATGCACTGGTACGTCGTGTGCCTCTACTGGTAAGTTGCTAATAAATTGTAAAGTACTGACTAGTGCTGCTGTTTCTCCTTGGAAAGAAGCTAAAAATCGATCATAGTAGCCGCCTCCAAAACCAATGCGATAGCCCGCTTTATTGAATACCACACCTGGTACAATAATTAAATCTATGTCACTTTTATCTAATAGCTTACATTGCAAGATATCCGGCTCCCAAATTCCAGCATATCCACTTTTTAATTGACTAAAATCCCGAATGATATAAAAATCAAGTCGTTTCGAAGCGGGATTTGTCTTCGGCAATGCAATATTTTTATTGGCTTTCCAAGCTTTTTCAATTAAAGGAGAAGTATCCCATTCAAATTCATTTGAGAAAGTTACACCAATAGTTTGTGCATTCTTCCAAATTGTATGATTGTATAAATTTTTATGTAAACGTTGTTCTATCTCATTTCGTTCTTCAGGTGATAAGGACTGCATCTTTTCAAAAATATGTTGGCGCCACTTTGCTTTTATCAATCATTTCTCGTCCCTTCTATTTGTAACTCTACTTTATCATAAGCAGACTGAAAATAAAACGGAGATTCACATCGCTTTGTTCTCGGTTCTATCTAGAATAAGAATGATTGTATTCTGTCGATATGTACTTATTCAATTCTAGCTAACAAAAAAACTCCTACATTTTATAGGAGTTTTTTTGTTTACTTCGTTTCACGATGTAATGTATGTTTTTGTAAACGAGGACTGTATTTCATCAACTCAATTCGTTCTTGATTGTTACGATTGTTTTTAGTGGTAATATAATTTCTGTCCCCTGTTTCCGTACAAGCCATAGTAATATTGACACGCATCATTTATCCCTCCAAATCTGTAAAAGATATGCTTTTTCTTCTCTTTTATCCTTACCCATAATACCAAAATATAAAGAAAATCGCAATCCCAAACTTTTATATTTTTTTCTTAGTAAAGTTTATCATTTCATAGTATAATATATTTTAGACAGGAGGTATGAGGATGACATATTTAATTGTATCCCTTATTGGAATTGCAATTGTTCTCTTTATCGTTTCTTTTTTCGCAGACGATAAAGTAACAAAATTAGAAGAACAATTCGAGCAATTTTCCATTACAACAATGCAGGATACATATCAACTCAAAAAGAGAATCAAAATATTAGAAGAAGAAATTTTGAGTTCCAATATTTCGCAAAAACCTAATAACGAACAGAATATGCGAAATGTTCCGGATTCTGTAAAACATAAACCGTTGTTAATTCAAAAAGTTTATCATTTACAACAACAAGGCTACTCAATTAGTGATATTAGTCAACAAACAACTTTATCTGAAGATGATATTCAAACAATTTTAAATAACCAAAACTAAGTAAAGGTGGTTTATCTATGAAGCAATCCTTACGATTCTTTTCTTTAGGGATCTTGGCATCTGCGCTCCTTTTACTTGGCTATACGCTTTTCTTTGGCGGAGATTTAAAACAAGCTGATTCCTCTGTTGAAGAAATGTCAGACTCTTTAAATGAACAAGGGTACCGCGTCGTATCAGAAGACGAATATATTAAGTACACTATGGACAAAGAAAAAGCGACTGATTCGGAAGAAAGCGATAAGTCAGATAAGAAAGATGAAAAAGAAGCTAAAAAGAAAAAAGAAAAAGCGGATGAAGACGAAGATAATGACGATGAAAAAGAAGATGATGATGATCAAAAGAAAGAAAAAGCAACGATTAAAATAGATTCAGGTGTCGTAGCTCCAGATATAGCAGACGATTTAGTTGATGGAAAAATTATCAAAAAAGATGAGCGAGATGATTTTATCGATTACATGGATGGAGAAGGGTATAGTGAAGAAGTTCAATTAGGAAAATTCAAAGTTGATAGTGAGATGGATTTTAAAGAATTAGCAAAAACATTTATAACTTATCCTGGTGATTAAAAAAGCAGCTTAACAATTATTGTTAAGCTGCTTTTTCTATTCTTCATCTTCATCGTCATCGTCGTCTTCTTTATCAAAATAAGCATCCATTATTTGACGGCCTATTTTATGGTTAATGTCATCCCCCTTACCTTTATCTAGATTTGGAATAAGTACAGCGAATGCCACTTCAGGGTCATCCTGTGGTGCATAACCTACTAAAGATAAATTTTCCACATCTTCTGAAACTATTTTTCCATCTTCAACAAGGACTTGTTCAGCGGTACCCGTTTTTCCTGCAGCGTCATAAGAAGCATCATGCCAACGACTGTACCCTGTTCCTTCTTGTTCATTAAATGCTTTATCAAAACCGGTTTGTACTCGTTCAATATAGTCATTTTTAATATTAATTTTGTCTAACACATGAGTGTCATTGGCTTTATATACGGATCCCAATTCATTTTTTACAGAAGGGCTGCGTACTTCCTTCACTAAATGAGGTTCAATGCGGTAACCACCATTTGCAATAGTTGATACATATTGTGCGAGCTGTAAAGTGGTGTAGGAATCAAACTGGCCAATTCCTAAGTCCATTAGTTGTCCTGCGTTCTCTGGTTCTGCAGTAGATCCCGTTGCTTCAGAAGGGAAATCAATTCCTGTAGTAACCCCCAATCCAAATTGGTGAAAGTAGTTTTGCATTTTTTGGACACCTTCACGAGCATTCGCATTTGTTTTTGCATTCTCCGGGACTGGCGTACGCGTTTCTCCTCCCATACGTAATCCGATATAAAACATATAGACGTTCGATGACTTTTGCAGAGCAGTTATGTCACTTACTGATCCCAGAGGTTTATAAGACTTTTTAGCGTTACTTCCTGCGATTTTAACAGGTTTATCCTCGATAACCTCCCCAGGATCTATAACACCTTCTTCTAAGCCAGTTAGTACGGTTGCTCCCTTAACACTGGATCCAGGCGGATGCTGGTCATAAAAACTTTTCAAAGGACTGTTTTCATATTCATTTTTGTCTTTATCATGGTGAAAACCACTCAAGGCTAAAAGATCACCTGTTTTGGGGTTCATTACTACAGCCATAGCATCTTCTAGATGAGGATTCTTTCCTTGTGCACTTTTCAATTCCTTTAAGACTATGTCATCTACTTTCTTTTGAAAATCTAAATCCATACTTAAAACTAAATCTTTTCCTCGTTCTCCATCTACTAGAATATCAGAAGAAATTAAATCACCTGATTTAGTCGTTGTATTCTCAAGAACTTCTTTCCTTCCTCGTAGCTGGTCTTCATATTCTTCTTCCAATCCGCTTTTTCCTACGCGATCGTTACGACTATAGCCACGACTTAGATAATAATCTTCTTTTTCCTGAGGTATCCCTTCGTTTCGATTTGTGATGCTTCCAAGTATAGAGCGTAACGTATCTTTTTCGGTATACTTTCTATTCCAATCGGTGGAGGCATTTATCCCAGGCAATTCAGAGAGGTTCTCTGCAATTTTCGAATATTCTTCCGGAGAAATACCTTCATTTTTAATAACTTCTGGTGTTAATGAGTAAGCTTGATCAAGTAATCGTTTAATAGCAATGACTTTCATTTCTTCATCCGAAATTTCATCCAAATCGTCATCATCAATGCTATCAAGTACCAACTCATATTGCTCGTCATCATCTAACTTACTCTCTTTCTTTGTTAAACGATCGTTTGCTTTATTTAGATTTTTCATGTACCAATATTCTTCTTTGTTTTTCTCCGTTACTTTATCAATTTCTTCTTCATCCACTTCCATATATTTAATTAACTTCTCTGCCAGTTCCAACTTATCTTCCGGTTGAGCTCTTTTAGGCGGAGTATATGTAATGGAATATAAAGGATCGTTATCTACTAAAACATCACCATCGCGGTCAAAGATTTTTCCACGAGGAACAGGTGACTTCGATTTATCTGACACAGTCCGATCAATTTCTTCCTGATGACTCTTACCTTCTAAAATTTGCACAACACCCAATTGGATGACTAAAACAGAAAACAAAATAAATATGACAAAAAATACGATATTTAATCGAAATGGGAGTGGGTTCTTATTTTTCTTTTTATTATTCATCTGTATACCCCTTATTATGAATTACAATGTCTAATTATATCATATTTAAGGAGAAGATTCCTCGTTATTCGTGACTATTTTTTAAATTTTTATGATGATTCAGTTGTGAAATATTTTGATATGTAGACAACATTTAGTTTAAAAAAACAACACAGAAAAAATTTCTGTGTTGTTTTGCATTTTCTTTTTATTTTGCTGCTTCGTAATTTTTATTAACTTCGTCCCAATTTACAACATTCCAAAATGCTTTTGCATATTCTGGACGACGGTTTTGATATTTAAGATAATAAGCATGCTCCCACACATCTAAACCTAATAATGGTGTTTTACCTTCCATTAACGGAGAATCTTGGTTAGGTGTGCTAATAACATCTATTTCTCCATTATCCAGAACTAGCCAAGCCCAACCTGAACCAAAACGGCCAGCTGCTGTTTTTTCAAAAGTATCTTTAAATGATTCAAAGTCTCCAAATTTAGCTTTTATTTTATCTGCTAATTCTCCAGAAGGTTCTCCACCGCCATTTGGGCTCATTGTTTTCCAAAATAGACTGTGGTTAGCATGTCCACCACCGTTGTTACGAACTGCAGTACGGATGTCTTCTGGAACTGCATTCAAATCGCTGATTAAATCTTCAACAGACTTTTCAGAAAGGTCATTATGGCCTTCCACTGCAGCATTTAACTTTGTTACATACGTATTATGGTGCTTCGTATGGTGGATATTCATCGTTTCTTTATCGATTGTTGGCTCCAATGCATCATATGCATATGGTAACTCTGGTAATTCGTATTTAGACATGTACAATCCTCTCCTCTTGTTATGATTATTAGCTATACTTTAAGGTTATCAAAGCTTTCCTAAGGCTGCAACTATTTCGCATCTTTTTAGTAGGCTTTAACCTATAAAAAAACAAGCATATTCAATGCTTGTTTATGGCTCGAGACGGAATCGAACCGCCGACACAAGGATTTTCAGTCCTTTGCTCTACCGACTGAGCTATCGAGCCGCAATTATGTATGGAGGAGGAAGAGGGATTCGAACCCCCGCAGGCTTTGACACCCCTTTCGGTTTTCAAGACCGACCCCTTCAACCAGACTTGGGTATTCCTCCTAATTGTAAAGTGGACCCTGCAGGATTCGAACCTGCGACCGATCGGTTATGAGCCGATAGCTCTAACCAACTGAGCTAAGGGTCCTTATACATAGCGGCGGAGGGGATCGAACCCACGACCTTTCGGGTATGAACCGAACGCTCTCGCCAGCTGAGCTACGCCGCCATAAGGCTCCACAGGCAGGATTCGAACCTGCGACCGATCGGTTAACAGCCGATTGCTCTACCACTGAGCTACTGTGGAATATTGGTTATAATGATGCACTAGTTTTTTACTGCTTATAGTTTGAGGGCTCGTCGTGTCAGAGAGACTCCTCGCAGATTTGCATGTTCATTTGCAAATTGCTCTACCACTGAGCTACTGTGGAATATTGGTTATAATGATGCACTAGCTTTTTTACTGCTTGTAGTTTGTTGGCTCGTCGTGTCAAAGAGACTCCTCGCAGATTTGCATGTTCATTTGCAAATTGCTCTACCACTGAGCTACTGTGGAATGTTGTTTGTAATGATGCACTAGTTTTTTAACTGCTTATAGTTTGAGGGCTCGTCGTGTCAAAGACACTCCTCTAGAGAACCAATTAAACTACTGTAAATTAGACATGTATGTATTAGATTTACGTGGTTTAAAAAAACTTTAAATCCGAACGACAAGATATAATTTACCATGTATTTCATCGGTTGTCAATAAAAAATCAAAAAATAATATTTTTATTCAAAGATTCTTTGTTGATAGCTTGAAATTTTATAAAAACAAACATAATCTGCTATATTTCATTTTATAATAATCCCAAACTTGTAAAAAAGTTGCCGCAAATGAACTGCAGTACTAGTCTATGCACAGGTCCGATTTATTAAAATGAATACCTTTACAAAAGATAAATCTATTATAACATCTTTAACTACCAGAATTTATACGGTTAAATAAATCATCAACGCTAGTTGTCAGTTTGTGAACTTATTTTTCTTGTTGTACTTTCATCATATGTTTGCATTTTATCTGGTTATATATGTGTTACTTCTTTCTCTTTTATAATAGTAAAAAAGCACATAAACTGAGAGTTATGTGCTCTTTATTTAGTTTACAGGGCTCGTTTTGAACTGCTGTTATCCAAAACAAGTTCTGCTATATTCACGGCATGATCCCCAATACGTTCTAAGTTACTAATGATGTCTACAAAGACAATCCCTGCTGAACCAGTACATTCTCCTTCGTTCATTCGTATGATATGTTTCTTCCTGAATTTTCTTTCCATTTTGTCGATTTGATCTTCTTTTTGTAAGACGATAAGCGCTTCTTCCCGATTGGATTCGTTTAACGATTTAACAGCTTGCTGTACAGTTAAAATCGTTAAATCAAACATTTCATGCAAATCTTCATGCGCTTTTTCTGTTAAATTTATTTTATTGGTTATTTTATAATCAACTAACTCTATAATGTTCTCAAAATGATCGCCAATTCTTTCAAAATCCCGCACAGAATCCATTAAAGCTGTATGAGTAGAGCCTTCACCTTCTGATAAAGTTCGACTTGATATATTCACTAAATAAGCAGTTATTTCACTATCCAAATTATTTAGTGCTCCTTCAATTTGAACGGCAAGTTCTGAATGCTTATTTTGCTGAGTCATCACATAATTATTTGTTTCTTCTAACCCTTGCACAGTATAATTTCCCATCCGGATAATTTCTGCTTTCGCTTGAGATAATGCGACCGTAGGCGATTGTTTAACGAACAAAGGGTCGAGATGCTGTGGTTTATATTCAATAGTGACATCTTTTCCTGGAATGATTTTCGTTACTAGCCAAGCTAAAGTACCGATAAATGAAAATTGCATTGCAGTATTCGCTATATTATACGAACCATGAGCAAAAGCTAACGTCATTTCCGGATTTAAGTTCAGAGCGTCTTGCAAGAATGCAATAAACTGAATAAAGGGCTGCATAATCAGTGTAAAAACAATAACGCCAATCAAGTTAAAAATAACATGTGTTAATGCAGCACGTCTCGCAGCGACAGATGCTCCAATAGAAGCGAGTATAGCTGTAATAGTTGTACCCAAGTTATCACCGAATAAAACGGGCACTGCAGCTTGTAAATCAATAGCTTGTTCTGAAAACAAGCCTTGCAAAATCCCGATGGTTGCACTGGAGCTTTGGACGATTAATGTAAACACCGTGCCGATAGCAACTCCTAAAAAAGCATTATCAGACATACTTAGTGTCAGCTCATGGAATACATCTAAGTCTTTTAAAGGCGCCATTCCCCCGCTCATTAATTTCAAACCAAAAAATAAAGCACCAAATCCAAAAACAGCTTGTCCTATCATATTAATTTTTTGGTTGTTGAAAAAAAAGAGCATAAAACAGCCTAGTGCTAAAATAGGCAAGGAATATTCTCCAATATTAAACCCAATTATAAATGCAGTAACTGTCGTACCTATATTGGCACCCATAATGACACCAATTGCTTGCCTTAATGTCATGAAACCGGCATTAACCAGTGCTACGGTTAGTACCGTAGTGCCTGAACTACTTTGGATTAATACTGTTACAGTTAGTCCAGCTAATACTCCCAAAAACGGATTACTCGTAAATTTATCTAATATGTTTCGCAAACGATCTCCAGCGGATTTTTGTAATCCATCTCCCATAAATTTAATTCCGAGTAGAAAGATACCTAAACCGCCCACAAATTCAAAAATAATATTTTGTACATCAACTGGTTCTGTCACTTATTTATCATCTCCGTGGTCAGATTTAACCTGTGTATTTCCGTCTGAGAGAATTACTTATGTATCTTCTTTTACTAATATACGAGTTCCATCAACATCGACGACGACTACATTGGTATCTTTGGAGATCCATTGAGCATCTGAAATCGCACTGTAATTTTCATCGTCAATTACTACTGTTCCAACAGGGCGCAAGTCCGTTAACGTTACCCCCATTTTCCCAACTAATTTTTCATGTTCTACATTTAATGATGTATACCCGGCTTCTGTAGTTAATCGATCTTTTAATGCAATTTTTCCCCACATATTTCGCGGAGGAAATATTTTTAAGAACACTAAAGATCCACCTGTTCCCAATATGAGTCCTATGACAGCATACAACCCGGCAGTCAAATTTGGTGCAGCAAAACTAACAGATAGAATCATCCCAGCAAGCCCAAGTGTCGCAAGTGTACCATCGTTGATTAGTTTTCCATCAATTAAAATTAAGATAATGCCTGTTAAGTAAATAATAAACATAATTGCAAAAGCGCTGGGAGTTGGTGTATACACATAAAAATACAGTACAACAAATGTAATCCCTAACAATGCAAATATACCACGTAAATTAACCAGGACTTCACCTAATAAAAATAATGTTCCAAACCCGATTAATATAATACCTATCCAGTCACTAGCTATCACTGCTTCCATTACAAGTCTCTCCCTTCACTATAATGTAGCGTTAAACAAAGAAGTATATCTATTGAAACAGACATACCTCTTTATTTGCTGATGATTTATTGTTGCATAATTTTATCCAATAAATGCTCGTCAAAACTACCATTTTTAAGCATTGCAATCTCGAAAGCATATGGAGGTTTACGGCTCTTTTTATCTTCACCTACATAAGGTGTTTCTAATATTTTAGGGAGATGTGTAAACGAATCATGAAACACAACCTTTTCTAATGCTTGAAATCCAATATAACCAAAACCGATATTGGCATGGCGATCTTTCTGTGCACCTTGTTCGTTCTTACTATCGTTTACATGAACTACTTTAATACGATCTAAACCTACCGTTTGATCAAATTCCTGAAGTACTTGATCAAAATCTGTGCGAACATTATAACCTGCATCGTGAATATGGCAGGTATCTAGACAAACACTTAATTTATCATTATGAGTAACGCCATCTATAATTTTAGCTAGTTCAGAAAAATTTCTGCCAATTTCCGTGCCTTTACCAGCCATCGTTTCTAAAGCAATTTGCACTTCTTGATCTTTGGTTAATACTTCATTGAGTCCTTCAATTATTCTTGCAATACCTTTATCTGCTCCAGCCCCAACGTGGGAACCTGGATGAAGTACGATTTGTTTAGATCCTAACGCGTTGGTCCGTTCTATTTCATTCTTCAAAAAATCTACGCCTAACTCAAAGGTAGCAGGTTTGGTAGTATTGGCGAGATTAATAATATAAGGAGCGTGAACTACTATGTCTTCCATACCGTGAGCTTCCATATGTTCTTGCCCTTTTTCAATATTTAATTCTTCAATTGGTTTTCGTCGCGTATTTTGCGGTGCCCCTGTATAAATCATAAATGTATTCGCTTCATACGATGCTGCTTCTTCGCTCGACCCCAATAACATCTTCTTTCCATTCATTGAAACATGTGATCCTAGTTTTACCATACATTTCTCTCCTTTTTCGTTCACTTAAATATCTCAACAATAATAGTGTAAGCAATACCCAATTTGAATTGAAAACGATTATTTCTTTTTCTTTTTCATTTGATGTTTGATTCTTGCTTGTTCTTGCTTCATTCGCTTTTTATATCCAGGTTTTACTTTCTGAGGTTTTTTAACATGTTTCCAGGCTTCTCTATCCATGTCTGTTTCAACTGGTTGACGTGAGGACCGTTTATTCAAACGTTTCGCCTGCACTAATTCTCCTTTATGAATATCATTAAACTCTAAAGGGAAACCTTTTGTTTCTAATAGTTGAATAAAAGAAGCATCTTCTTCTGTATATAAACTGAATACAGACCCCGATAAACCAGCTCTTGCAGTACGTCCGGAACGATGAATATAAAAATCAAGTTCTTTAGGTAATTCAGCATTAATAACGTGACTCGTTCCTTTAATATCAATTCCACGTGACGCTAAGTCAGTAGCTACAATATATTCATATTTCAATTCATTTATGGCTTTAACTGTTCTTGTTCGCTCCCGGCTTGTCAGTCCGCCATGTAATAAACCTGCTCGGATACCTCTTGATTGTAGTTCATCTCTTAATTGATTGGCTGTTTCTTTGCTGTTAACAAATATTAGTGCTACGTACGGTTGAATAATTTCTGATAGTTGAGCAACCTTTTCGCTTAGTGATTTATGCTTTAATGCAATCATATGATGGCTCAATGTATCTGGAGTAATACTCTCATCAATTTTAATATGTTGTGGTTGATCTAAATACTTTTTAAAAAACGGCTTCAGTTGTTGTGGAATCGTTGCTGAAAAAACCAGTATTTGGATATCTGTTTTGGCACGTACAAGTAATTCATCAATTGATTCCAGAAAATTTAATTCTACCATTAAATCAGCTTCATCAATAACAAAAGAAGAAGCTTGATAAATAGACAGTACTCCTTCATGAACCATGTCGAGTATTCTTCCCGGCGTTCCTATGATGATTTGTGGTTTGTTTTCTAATTGTTTCATCATGCGTTTCCGGTCTAATCCGCCAATAACTAAACGAGATTTTATTACTTCTTCTTCTGCCAAATAACGTACAATTTGTTTTACTTCTTCGTGAATCTGAATGGCTAGCTCACGGGTTGGAGCAGTGAGAACAACTTGTACTTCTTGTTTCTCGCGGTTAATTTTATCCACTAAAGGAAGCAAGTAAGCATGTGTTTTCCCAGAGCCAGTCTGTGATTCTCCTATAATATTTTTATCATTTATAATGTCTGGAATGGCTTGTGTTTGAATATCCGTTGGTTGTTTAAAATGTAATTGGTCCACAAGCGTCAGCATGGACTCGGAAAGCCCTGTTGTTGTAAATGAATTTTTCATCCTAATTCCTACTTTCTTATACGAATTGATACGGGTTTGTATTAACTGAAGAAACTACAATATTCATATCAGGGAATTCGTTTGTTAAAAAATCTTTTGTATTTTCTTTCATAATTTTTTCAATATAATGACCTGCATCGATAACTGCTAGTCCAGAATCTAAAGCTTCCTGAACAGGATGAAAAGTCGTATCGCCTGTAATGTATACATCTGCTCCTTGTTTAAGGGCTTGTGAGATATATTTCTCACCACTTCCTCCTAAAATAGCTACTTTTTGAATAGGTTTGTTCGAATCACCTGCAAAACGTATGTGATCCATTTCAAATGCAACTTTTACTTGCTCTGAAAATTCCAGTAAAGGCAGAGGGGAATCAAGTTCTCCAAATCGTCCCAACCCGTACGTTTTTCCACTTTGTTGGACAGGATACAAATCATAAGCTACTTCTTCGTAAGGATGCTCTTGTTTCATTACTTGAATTATTTCCGCTAAATCCTTTTCTTCAACAATCGTTTCAATACGGCATTCTTCTACTTCCTCTACTTTTTCAGTTGTTCCTATAAATGGGTTAGACCCCTCTAATGGTTTGAATGAACCTGTTCCTATTGTCTCAAAAGAACAATGACTATAATTCCCAATATAACCAGCACCATTGTTGCCAAGTGCTTCTTTCATGGATGTGGCATAATCTTTCGGTACAAATACAACAACCTTGATGAGATTCTCACTTTGGGTTGGTTGAAGCGGACGCATCTGTTTCAATGCCAATGCTCCCCCGAGCATATCATTGACACCACCTTCTGCTACATCTAAGTTGGTATGGGATGCATAAACAGTAATATCATGCTTCATTAATTTCTGAATGATTTTCCCTTTAGGAAGTTGAGCATCTATGTGTTGGATTGATTTAAAAAACAAAGGGTGATGAGAGATGATAAGATTGACTCCATATTGAATAGCCTCATCGACAACAGATTCTGTAACATCTAAAGTAGTCATAACTCTTTTAGTTGTATGAGATGCATCACCTATTTGTAAACCGACAGGATCCCAATCGTAAGCTAGTGAAAGAGGAGCCCATTCTTCCATTTTTTTAAAAACTGCATCATGTTGGACACTATTCATTTAATAATTCCTCCATCCATCTTAATCTTGTATGAAGCTGATTTTGGGTATCTATATCAATATTTTCTCCTTGTTTCATTAGTTCTGCAATTTGTTTGGCCTGTTTGTATTTATTTTCCCACTTATTTATAAAGGTGGCCGATTTTTCTTTCATTAATACTGGTCCAAAAAGAAATTGTTTTTTAAAATTCACTTGTGATTGATAAGCGGAAGCTTTTGTACGATCTAGCATAAGTATTTCATAAGTATGACCTTGATCTTTTAAAATGGACTCGTGAACTAAGGGGATTCCCAAATCTTCACAATAAGCACGTACTATTTCCGGATGCGTATTTGGTTGCAAAATAAAACGATTGATTCGCTTTCGAATTTCCGGGTTCTCTTCAAGTATTCTGATTATTAGTTTACCACCCATTCCAGCAATTACAACCGTATCAATAGCATCATCTTCTGCAATTACTGTTAAACCGTCACCTAATCGCACTTTTATTCGACTTTCCATGCGGTATCTTTCAACAGTTTTTCGAGCTGCTTCATAAGGACCTTGACGTACTTCGCCAGCAATGCCGTTTGTATCAGGATTTTTCAAACAAACAAAAACAGATAAAAAAGCATGATCGGATCCAATATCAGCGAAATTAGATTTTTCTGATATATAGGAAGCGATTTTTTTTAATCGTCCAGAGATTTCTATCATTTTTTCCCCCATAAAAAGTTATAAAATTGAGAAAAGCTTTCTGTATATACAGAAAGCTTTTCTACATCTTATTTATCTTAGGTTACTCCATATCAGCTAACCATTCTGCAAGAGCGTCCGCTTCATCTTCTTCGACTAATCCTGCAGGCATTTCTCCTTTACCATTCATAATTGTATCATGAATTTCATCTTCAGAATCTCTTGAACCAACTTCAGTTAAATCTGGTCCCATTCCACCGGATAAATCGTCACCATGACAAGATGCACAATTACTTTCAAAAATGGCTTCAGGATCATCCGTTTCACCTTCATTATCTTCATCGCCGTTCTCTTCTGTTTGTTCTCCATTCTCTTCAGCTTGTTGGATATCTTCTCGTTGGTTTACTCCTACATAAAATACAATAATTGCGGAAAAAACTCCAACAACTGCAATAATGACAAATGGCAGGACATTTCTTTTCATACGTCGTTCCTCCTTATGTATTGTAAAATAGTAATAGTTTGGTTGACACTACTACTATTTTACTCGAAAATTATATAACTTTAAAGTAATTATATAATGTTGATGGAAAAAGATTTATTCAAGAAAATCTTTTAATCGTTTGCTTCGGCTCGGGTGACGTAATTTTCGTAATGCTTTTGCTTCAATTTGACGAATTCTTTCTCTAGTCACTCCAAAGACCTTTCCAACTTCTTCTAACGTTCTAGTTCTTCCATCATCTAAACCAAAACGCAATCTTAAAACATTTTCTTCTCTATCAGTTAAAGTATCCAACACATCTTCTAATTGCTCTTTTAACAGTTCATACGCTGCATGATCTGATGGAGAAACAGCTTCCTGGTCTTCGATGAAATCTCCTAAATGAGAATCATCTTCTTCGCCAATAGGTGTTTCTAAAGATACTGGTTCCTGAGCTATTTTTTGTATATCTCTTACTTTAGCTGGACTTAATTCCATTTCCTTCCCAATTTCTTCAGGCGTCGGTTCTCTGCCTAAATCTTGGAGTAATTGACGCTGAACACGTATCAATTTATTAATTGTTTCCACCATATGCACGGGAATACGAATAGTTCTCGCTTGGTCTGCAATTGCTCTTGTGATTGCTTGACGGATCCACCAAGTAGCATACGTACTGAATTTAAACCCTTTTTCATGATCGAATTTTTCTACTGCCTTGATTAATCCCATATTTCCTTCTTGAATAAGATCAAGAAATAACATGCCGCGACCAACGTACCTTTTTGCAATGCTTACAACTAGACGTAAGTTTGCATCTGCTAACAAACGGCTAGCTTCCATATCGCCTTCTTTAATCCGTTTGGCAAGATTTACTTCTTCATCCGCGCTTAGTAAGTCCACACGCCCGATTTCTTTTAAGTACATTCGGACGGGGTCATTTATTTTAATGCCAAGTGGCACGCTTAAATCTCGTAGCATGTCTGTGTTGGTGACTTCTTCTTCAACGGCTTCTTCATCTTCTGCATCACCAATCACTTCCACCCCTTGTTCTTCGAGGTGTTCATAAAATTCATCAATTTGTTCAGGTTCCATTTCGAATGTGGAGAGTTTATCTGCCACCTCTTCATATTGTAGGACACCTGCTTTTTTCCCCATCTCTAACAGTTCTTCTTTCACTTGGTCTAATGTTTGATTTTCAGCTGTTTGAGAAGATTTTTCTTCTGACATACGTCCTCTTCCCTCCTTAAAAATACCCCTAATTCTTTTGTTTTAACTGTTTCCTTAATTCTATTATTTCTAAACCAATTTGAGCTGCTAAAATTGGATTGGTTTCTTTTTTTTGTTTACGTTTTAGTGTTTCGATCGATGCTACTTCTGTATTTTCTTGATGAATGACTTGAATATAATCCTGTAACTCATCATCTGTAATGTCTTCTTTCATCTCAATCATGGAAAGTTCAGCCACAATCGTACGCAAATGCTCATCGGCCAGTTTATCCATGAGTTTGCTAATATCAATTTCTTCTGCTTCTTCATATAAAGCATATAAATAAGTCAAAATAATTTTATGAGCTTCCACATTGAAATGAATCCCCAGTTCTGTTTGAACTTTTTCTAGAATAGAGGGATATTTTAACATGTAAGCTAATAAAGTTCTTTCTGCTTTTTCAAAAGCAGCATACATTTTTTGATTGGAAACATTTTTGTATGGCATGCCTGCTTGCGATTTCGCCCGCTGTTGATGTGATGAATTTTGCTTTTGTTGATGTTTTTCCATATCATGGTAAATGATATCTGTTGATAAATTAAATTCATCCGCAATTTCATTTACATAGTATTCTAGCTCTATAGGGCTTTTTATAGTAATAGCAAGCTGTTTAACAATATCTTCTATATAACGAACTCGTTCATCATCTGTTTGAAGATTGTATTGTCTCTTTTTATATTGCATGTAAAAGCTGAAATAACTATCGCTTAAATCAATGACTTGTTCAACAAATTGTTTGCCGCCAAACATTTGAATGTAATCATCCGGATCCATCTTGTCTTTCACTTGAGCAATTTTCACCGTGCATCCTTGTTGGTGTAGAATATTAGCAGCTTCAAAACTTGCTTGAATACCTGGTTCGTCGCCGTCATAACAAATGACGACCGTATCAACATAGCGTTTCAATAATTTTGCTTGCTGTGTAGTGAGCGAAGTACCTAGTGTAGCTACTCCGTTTTTTATCCCTGCCTGATGTGCAGCAATAACGTCCATATATCCTTCAAATATAATCGCTTGATTTTGTTTTCGTATATGGTTTTTGGCCGCGTGAAAATGATATAGTAAGCTTCCTTTATGAAAAAGTTCATGTTCAGGACTGTTTAAATATTTTGGTTCTTCCTCTTGGAAAGCTCTTCCACCAAAAGCAACCGGTCTTCCTAGATGGTTTTTAATCGGAAAAATGATACGACCGCGAAACACATCACGAAACGAAGTGTTATCTGATGTTGCAAGTAAGCCGATTTTAACTAGGGATTGTGTATGAAATCCTTTGTTTTTTAGAAATTGGACTGTTAACTCACTTTCTCTAGGAGAAAATCCCAATTGAAATTCTTCTATTGTAGCTTCTGTAATACCTCTTTCCGTTAGGTATTCCAAGCCTTTCTTTCCGTTATCTGCATACTTCAGTAAATGATGATAATATTTAGCTAACCAATCATGACTGGATAAAATAGTAGCTGACTCTTCACTTGTTGGCTCCGTAGTGTTGTTGGGTAAAGCTATTGAAATACCAGCTCGATCAGCTAAAAAGCGTACAGCTTCCTGAAAAGGAAATGCTTCTTTTTCCATCATAAATGTAATGACGTTTCCACCTTTTCCGCAACCAAAACAATGGAAAATTTGTTTTTCATTGTTTACGGAAAAAGATGGTGATTTTTCATCGTGAAATGGACATAATCCAAAGTAATTCCTGCCTTGCTTTTTAAGCTGAACATACTCTTCCACAACTTCTACAATGTCGTTTTGATGGCGTACATCTTCAACAGCTGATTCAGTGATTCCCTTATACATAGCCACCACCATTACTTATTTTATTAGTTAACCCTTAGTTCGGGATTCCACCTTTAAAATCCTGCTTATTTATTAAGTTTTCCTAAAGAATGTTTCTCTGACTATAAACAGGATGCAGAGAATATAATTGGATGGTTTATGATCTGTAAAGAAAAAAGTACCTTCTTACTACATACATCAGAAGAAAGAAGGGTTACTTTTATAGTTAATATACCCTGCGAACACAGAGGATAAACGTATTCACTTTACATTACAAACAACTATTATATTATAAACAAACCAAAATTACCACTTAAATGTTTTAATCTTTTATAAATATTTTCGCTATAGTAGTTTAGTTTTTCATTTGCGTCTCACACATATGCAAAATAACATTCGCTGTTTCTTCAACGGCTTTATTGGATACATCAATCACTTCACAACCAATCCGATCGACTATTTCATTAAAATGTTTCAATTCTTCTTCAATTCTTTTCATCGTTGCATAGGTTGCTTGATCTCCTAAACCTAAAGCCTTCAGACGCTCTTTACGAATTTGATTTAGCTTTTCTCCGCTAATTTTTAATCCAATACATCTCGATTTATCAATATGGAACAGTTCTTCAGGTGGTTCAACTTCAGGCATAACTGGAACGTTCGCCACTTTCAAACGCTGGTGTGCTAAATACTGAGAAAGGGGCGTTTTAGAAGTGCGGGATACTCCAATTAACACAATATCAGCTCTTGAAATCCCCCGTGGGTCCCGTCCATCATCATAGCGAACTGCAAACTCTATGGCCTCAATCCGTTTGAAGTAGTCCTGGTCTAATTTATAAATTAAACCTGGCTGAAGACGGGGTTCATCCGTGAATAAACGTTCCATTGCATTCATCATTGGACCCATAATGTCTACAACTTCTACTTTTAGTTCCGCAGCTCTTTCGTTCATATAACGTCTGAGTTCGGGATCAACCAAAGTAAAACCAACTAGTCCTTCTTCGTCCATAATTTGTTCCAACGTATCATCAATGACTTGTTTTGTATCGACATAAGGAATCCTTTTAATTTTATAATTTTTATTAGTAAATTGGCTAAGGCCAGCTTTCATCACAAGTTCAGCAGTTTCGCCAACAGAGTCAGATAGTACAAAAACAGATGGATATTTCATATATAGCATACCTACTTTCTTCAGATTACTCTAAAATGAGTTCCACAAAGACTTTAGTGATATTCGTTTTTGTAATGCGGCCGATTACCTGCAGGCCGTCTTTCATTTCTTTCACCACTGGCAGGGCATCTATTTGTTTATCGATTAATTTTTTAGCCGCTTCAATTAATGCATCAGTCGAATAACAGACTGTTATATTTGGCATTCTCGTCATAATGATATGTACGGGGATCGAATTAAGCTCTTGATTTCCCAGACTCGCTCTCAGCAGGTCTTTTCTCGATAATACGCCACTCAACCGGTTATCTGAATTGACCACAAACAACGTACCTACGTCCCCTAAAAACATTGTTGAAATAGCGTCATACACAGAGGCGTCTTCTTTCACGACTACAGGAACGGATTGAAACTGGTTAACTTCATATTGTTTCACCTTTTCTGTAAGGAGTTCTGAACCAGTTTTACCCGTATAAAAATAGCCTACTCTCGGCCTGGCATCTAAGAAACCAGCCATCGTTAAAATAGCTAAGTCCGGCCTTAAAGTCGCTCTTGAAAGAGACAGTTTTTCAGCAATGTTTTCTCCAGTAATAGGGCCATTTTCTTTCACAATATCAATAATTGTTTCTTGTCGTTCTGATAACTCCACTTTTTCACCACCTATCAGAATATACATAACAAGGTTTCTGCTTTAATTATATACCTATTTGTTTAAAAAGAGAAATAAACGTTTATTGATGCTGTTTCCATTCAATTTTAGTTAAATCTGCATAAGTTAAAATAAGTGTTGCAATTTGACCGACTAAGGCTAGACGATTTTCTTTAATACGTGCATTTTCCGCCATGACCATATTGTGCTCAAAAAATGCATGAATCGGGTTCGTCAATGTTGATAAAATATCGAAAGACTCCGTGACAAGATGCTCTTTTTCTGCTTTTTCATATGCTTCTTTCACTTGCTTGTAAGATTCGTACAATTCTTTTTCCGATTTAGTGGTAAATAAAGAGTCATCTACTTGTTCTTTAGAAACATGCTTCAATAAATGCAGCACTCGGACAAAAGCTTCCGAGGTCTGTTTAAAGCTGTTATCATGACGTTTTTCAGATAAGACAAGCGCTTTATTTACTGTTATCGGCACAACATGCAGCCCATTAGATAAAACAGATTGAATGATATCTTGTTCTATCTTCTTTGATTGTAGAACATATGATGCACGATCAAAAAAGAAGTTGTGTAATCGTTCGTTTTGTTCATCATTTAATGGGTAAATGGCAGTAGCTAAAGAAACCAGTTTCTCAAAAGAAACGTCCCATTCTTTTTCTAATAATATACGGATGACACCAGTAGCTTGTCGACGCAAGCCAAGCGGATCTTGAGACCCAGTCGGAATAAGGTCCGCAGAAAAACAACTAACAATTGTATCCAGTTTGTCAGCCATACTGACGATAGTTCCTTCCGGCGATTCCGGCAACGGACCATTTGCATATGTCGGCAAATACTGTTCTTTGATAGCTGAAGCAACTTCTGGTTCTTCGCCAAAATAAACAGCATATTTTTCACCCATTATACCTTGTAATTCTGTAAACTCGTTCACCATGCCGGTAACTAAATCAAATTTGGCTATTTCAGCAGCTCTATTAGCGCGTTGCTTGACAGATTCAGAGACCCCCAATTGATCTGCTATTTTAGAAGTAATTGCCTTCGTATGCTGCGATTTTTCATAGACCGTTCCGATTTTTTCTTGAAAAATGACAGTTTTCAATTTTTCCATATAAAAATCAATTGATTCGTTTTTATCCTCTTTGTAGAAGAAATCTGCGTCTTCCAATCTGGCACTTAATACTTTTTCGTTTCCTTTTACTACATTATCTAGTCTATAAGCATCGCCATTTCGGACACTGACAAAGTAAGGAAGTAATTTCCCGCTTTGGGTGGACATCACAGGAAAATATCGCTGATGTTCTTTCATTGATGTTATCAAGACTTCTTCAGGTAATGCAAGATAACTTTCTTCAAAAGAACCATAAAAAGCAGTCGGATATTCAATTAAATTAACAACTTCTTTTAATAAGCCACTGTCTACTAACACTGAAAAACCAGCGTCTTTTTCTAAATCGTTTATCTGTTCTTTTATAATTTGAGCACGTTCGTCAGGGTTTACCAATACATATTCTTGTCTTAAAACCGCTTCATATTCCAAAGGTTCATGAAGCAGCACACGATTTCCTAAAAACCGGTGTCCTCTCGTTTCATTGCCAGTCGACACACCAGCTATTTCAAAAGGAATCACTGTATTATTATATAAAGCAGTGATCCAACGAATTGGACGAGAAAATCGAAAAGAAGTATTTTCCCAATGCATGGTTTGCGGAAATTGAATGTCTTCAATAACATTTTTAATCGCAGGCAAGACATTCTCCGTTGCCTTTCCTTCTTCAACTGTTTCAATAAACAAATAGTCTTCGCCGTTTACTTGCTTTATATACATCTCATCAGGAGTTTTTCCTTTTGATTTCGAGAAACCAATAGCTGCTTTAGTCCACTCCCCACTATCTGTTTTTGCAATAGCTGCTTTTGGACCTCGCTTTTCTTCTCTTTTTGTTTCTTGATTCGCAGCAATGCCATAAATAATTAACGCCAGTCTTCTTGGTGTTGAAAAACTATCTATATGTTTAAATGAAATTCGGCTCTGTTCCAGCCAATCCGTCGTTTTTTCTTTAAATTGTTCTAATGCCTCATCAATAAAACGAGCAGGCAACTCTTCAACGCCGATTTCTAACAATACGCGATTATTCATGGTTGTCTCCTCCATCTTCTTTTAACATAGGAAATCCTAACCGTTCTCTTTCAGCTACGTATGATTTGGCGATACCTCGTGCCAGATCACGCACCCTTTTAATATATCCAGTACGTTCTGTAACCGAGATAACGCCTCTTGCATCCAGTAAATTAAACGCATGTGAAGATTTTAAAACATAATCATAAGCAGGGAAAATTAACCCCTTTTCCATTGTTTGTTTCGCTTCACTCTCATACAAACTAAATAATTCAAATAAAGCAGAAGTATCTGATGTTTCAAACGCGTATTTCGAATGTTCATACTCCGGTTGCTTGAAAATATCACCATAGGACACTCCATCAACCCATTCTAATTCAAATACGTTTTCTTTATCTTGAATATAAGAAGCGAGACGCTCAATTCCATAAGTAAGTTCCACAGCAACCGGATTTGCTTCTAAACCTCCAATTTGCTGAAAGTAAGTGAATTGCGTAATCTCCATCCCATCCAACCAAACTTCCCAACCTAGTCCAGAAGCACCAAGTGTCGGATTTTCCCAGTTATCTTCTACAAAACGAATATCATGTTCTAAGGGGTTAATACCAAGCACTTCTAACGATTTTAAATACATAGCCTGTATATCCTCTGGAGCTGGTTTCATAATCACTTGAAATTGGTGGTGTTGATACAACCGATTTGGATTTTCTCCATAACGACCATCGTCTGGTCTTCTAGAAGGCTCTACATAGGCTACATTCCAAGGTTCCGGTCCCAAACTTCGGAGCAAAGTCATTGGAGACATTGTTCCTGCCCCTTTTTCAACATCATAGGCCTGCATTAAAATACAATTATAAGAAGACCAATATTTTTGTAAATTCAAAATCATGTTTTGTATATTCATTGTTTTCTCCCCTTTATCAATATCCAAACTACATTAAAAAATCCGTCCCTATGTTTTCTAGACATTCTAAAAAACATAGGGACGGATTAAATACCCGCGGTTCCACCCTATTTGTTCACCTTGGTAAACCACTTTTGATTTGTTTAGCTCCAGAGTGCCTTCAGCAAGATGCTGTATAATCTGGTTTCCACCATTCCAGAATCGCTTTATATACATTTCATCACTTACTCTTCTCTATCTACACTATATAGCATCATACAAAAAAAACTTAATTTTTGCAATAGATTTTTCATGAAAGCCTGTCAATCTGATTTAAAAAACGTTTGGACTTTAATGTGAAACCACCATATTGTTCGTAATAATTATCCAAAATCTGCCGTAATAATTTAATGTTTTCTTCTTTCATCGATATGTTTCCCACTTGTTCGATCCCTACTTCTTTACATGTAGCTAATATTTTAGGAAGAGCAGGTGGTAAATGAATAGCGTGCTCATCCATTGAAGTACAATGTGAACAAAGCAAGCCACCTTCTCGAATGGAAAAAGTATAAGGTTCTTCTTTTCTGCCGCAATGAACACAATAATCGACTACAGGTGCAAACCCACCTATTTGAAACATTTTTAATTCATACATTATGACAGGGATTGTATACGATTCATTTGCATGAATCCAATTCAGCGTTAACATTAACTGATTGTATAAGGACGCAATCTTCTGTTTATCTTCAACCAACTTATTCGTCAGTTCAGCTATATAAGCTGCATACGCTGTTTTAATAATATCCTCTCGTATCGACCGATAAGAATCGAGCACCTCTCCTTGTTGTACAGTACTCAATCCCTTGGTGACATAAATGAGAAATGTAGCTCTGATGAAAGGCTGTGTGACTGCTTGGAGACGACTTTTCACTTTATTTACTCCTCGACAAATAGCAGAAATCTTCCCCATTTCTTTTGATAAGATTGTAATTATTTTATGCGTCTCTCCATAATTTTGAGTTTTAATGACGATCCCTTCTACATGTGTCAGCATCCTGTTCACCTTCTTTTTTAAAGATCGAATTACACTTCAACGCGAAGTTCAATTAAGTTCATTAAAACCAAACTTTTGTAACAATGAAGGTCGATTACGCCAATCTTTTTGAACTTTAACCCATAATTCTAAATATACTTTTTCATCGAGCAAAATTTCGATATCTTTCCGTGCTTCTCTGCCAATTCTCTTCAACATTTTCCCTTGTTTACCGATAATGATTCCTTTTTGTGAAGAACGTTCAATGACAATTGTAGCCTGGATATGTCGTTTATGTTCTTGAAAAGTATCCATGGAATCCACAATAACATTCACCGAGTGAGGGACCTCTTCCTCTGTATGATGCAGTGCTTTTTCGCGAATTAATTCACTAATGAGAAATTGAACGGAGCGGTTGGTGATTTCTTCATCACTAAAAAGTTGTGGACCTTTTGGCAAATAGCTTGAAAGTAAGTCAACTAAAGTAGAAACATTATTCCCATTTAAGGCGGAGAGCGGAATAATTTCCTCAAATGGATACGCTGCTTTATATTGTTCAATTAAAGGGAAAATATCGTCCGGCTGAATCAAATCTACTTTATTAATTAGTAAGAAAACGGGCTTAGTCGTTGCTTTTAACTTTTCAATTATAAAAGCATCTCCCTTACCAAGTCCATCTGTTGCACTAACCAGGAACAAAACAACATCTACATCGTTAATTGTCTCTAACGAAACATCGACCATATAAGATCCTAATTGGTGTTTTGGTTTATGAATACCAGGTGTATCCACAAAAATGATTTGTGAAGTAGTGTCAGAATAAACTCCTTGAATTGCTTGTCTTGTTGTTTGGATTTTATCACTTATAATTGAAATTTTTTCGCCAATAATATAATTTAGTAAAGTAGATTTCCCTACATTGGGTCTGCCAATCATCGTAGCAAATCCAGACTTGAATGATTCGTTCATAATAATCTCCTTTTTTGAGCATTTACATTAAAATACTCGGCTTTTAATGGACTGTTTGTATGTTTTTTCGAGGGGCACTAAGGCAATATTTTAGGTATGAAAATAATGCCTCCAATAATGATGGAGCAGATAGCTGTAATAAGTACAACAGCTGCTGCTATATCTTTAATCAGTTTTGCTTTCGGGTGGTATGCCGGCTTCAGGTAATCAATAATTCGTTCTATAACACTATTAATTAGTTCTGTTACCAGTACAGACTGGATTGAGAATAGAATAAATAACCATTCCAACTTGGACAGTTGCAAATAAAAAGAGACAACTATAATAACCACTGCAACACAAACGTGTATTTTAAAATTCTTCTCTTTTTTAAACGCTTCTTTCACTCCATTTAATGCATGCTTTAAACCAATACCGCGCTTTTTATTCTCGTTCAAGACGGAATTCCTTTAAAATAGCTTCTTGTTTCTCAAACATAACTCGTTCTTCCTCTTTATTATCATGGGTGTATCCCATTAAATGGAGGAATCCGTGAACGGTTAAAAAAGATAATTCTCTTTCAAAAGAATGATTGTAGCGCTCTGCTTGTTCATTTGTTTTCTCCATAGAAATCACAATATCCCCCATCATCACGGGAATACCTTCATCCATTAAATCTTCCATCGGATGATCCATTTCAAACGATAAAACATCTGTCGGTTCATCTAAATGCCGATATAATCGATTTAACTCTTTAATTTCATTATTTGTAACGATTGAAATCGATAATTCAATATGTGGCGATAAACCTTCTTTTTTAGCGGTGAAGTCCAACACATTATTCATGAGCATGTAATGTTCTTCTTGAAGCTGGTTGGTTTTATCTGTAATATCAATTTGCATTATATACTCTCCTTTTCTGGATATTCTATTCTCGAATGAAAAATTCCTTTTAATGATTCACATACAATTTCTCGTACATGATGGATTTCTTTTAATGTAAGAGGTGTATTATCAAGCTGTCCGTCCATAAGCTTTTGATTTATAATAGATTGTACAATACTATCTATTTTTTCAGAAGAAGGTTCTTTCAAAGAACGAACGGCGGCTTCCACTGAATCACAAATAGAAATAACTCCAATTTCCTTTGTTTGCGGTCTCGGACCAGGATAACGAAAATCTGCTTCATCCACAGCTGTTTCTTCCTCTTTAGCCAAATGATAAAAATATTGTACTAATGAAGTGCCGTGATGTTGCATACATATATCGACAATCTCTTTAGGTAACTTATCTTTTTGTAACATTTTCACCCCATCGGTGACATGATTGATAATAATTTTGGCACTTTTTTTAGGTTTAATAAAATCATGCGGATTTTGAATAGAAACTTGGTTTTCAATAAAGTATTGCGGTTTAACCGTTTTGCCAATATCATGGTAATAAGCTCCGACACGTGCTAAAAGACCATCTGCACCAATCGCTTCGCAAGCTGCTTCACTTAAATTAGCAACCATAACAGAATGATGGTAAGTTCCTGGTGCTTCAATCAAGATTTTTCTTAACAATCGTTGATTAGGATTCGCTAAAGAAAGCAATTTATTACTGGATAAAATACCCAATCCCGTTTCAAAAAATGGTAAGATTCCAATGGTCAAGATAATACTTAAAACAGCTGCGCTACTTCCGTATCCCATTTGTAATAATAACTCTTTTACATTTAATTTTTCAACAGATAAAACAGCGAATATGAAAATAACAATCATATTAACAAACATCATTCCAAGTGTTGTACCGAATAATTCTTTGCGATTTGTTATATTTTTCAATAATATAATCCCAGTTAATTGAAAGAATAAAAAATAAATCATCGCTTCAATATTTAAAGATCCAGGTATTTGCCCGTTAAACAACACACTAGCAAATAAAGCATACTGTACAGCTAAAATAATGCTTAAACGTTCAAAAATAAGCATTCTGATTAATAAAGCACCTGCAGCTACAGGAGTAATTAAATATAAATGATTTAATTGATCGGTAAATATACTGATGATTTTCATCATAAGAATGGTTAATATACTGATACTTAAAATGGCTGCTATTTTCTTAGAATTCAATTGATTGCGCTTATACAATCGATTTAATTCATATCCAATAACGCCGCAGATTAGGAGAATAAATAATGCTAAACCAACAGCCGGAAGCACATTCTTTTCATTATCCAATAAACCGACAAGCTTTAAATCATCATACATTTCTTTTGTAATGACTTGTCCTTCCCTCACAACAATATCTCCACTTTGAATAACAACCGGATTCACACTACTAGCCGCTTCATTTCGTTTATCCATGGTCTCTTCTACATCGAAAAAGGAGTTTTCAATGATAGAAAAATCTACCAATTCATGTAAAACTTCTTGCATGTCATCCGATAGAGAAGAGT
This sequence comes from Pseudogracilibacillus sp., assembly GCA_035301845.1. GTDB lineage: Bacteria > Bacillota > Bacilli > Bacillales > Amphibacillaceae > Pseudogracilibacillus. The sequence goes on from DATGTM010000106.1 coordinate 135,634, forward strand.
ATCTAATGGTAGAATTAACTTCTTCTTTGGCACTTTGAATATTTTCAGTTCGAACCCCGTCCTCTAGGGTTGCTTCAATAGCTTTGATAAATAATTCCTTACCTTCTTCTCGCTCTTCTGTATCTATCTGTAATAGTTGACGAAAAGTGACGTTGTCTACTTCTTCTGTAATGTCAGTTGATAAAATATCCTGGATTTCTTCTATTTTTTCTTCGTTGTTCCAATCTTCTTTATCAGCTTCACTTTCTACAGAATCAGTTACTTCAAATATTTCATTGATATGTTCGACTTTTTCTTCCGTTAAATCGTCTACTGTTGTATAACGATCACTGACAGATTGTACTGTTTCACGAATTTTCCGTTCTGTTTCAGCTTCATTTTCTATTGTTACAGGAGATCGAACTGTCTCCTTAGCACGGCTGTATGGTTGGATATCAATCGTTTTACTGTATACATTTTGAAAACCCATAGCGAATAAAAAGACTGCTAATAATAGTAAGGGTGTCAAAATGGAAACCCATTTTGATGCATTTTTAAAATAATTAAAAATCTTTTTAATTCGCATATAATTTCACCGCTCTCTTTGCATTTCTTCTTTAGCTTTCGGCATAAGCAGCAATAATTTTTTGTACTAGTGGGTGCCGCACAACATCGGAATCGTTTAAATACATAAATGAAATACCTGAAATGTTTTGTAAAATACTTTCTGCGATTTTCAATCCAGATTTTGCTCCTACAGGCAAATCAATTTGGGTTATGTCTCCGTTTACGACCATTTTGGAGCCAAATCCTAAACGTGTTAAAAACATTTTCATTTGTTCCGGTGTCGTGTTTTGGGCTTCATCAAGTATAACAAAAGCGTCTTCCAATGTTCTTCCACGCATATAAGCCAAAGGTGCAATTTCTATAATGCCTCTTTCTATTAAACGAAAACTATGGTCTTTTCCTAATACATCATGCAAGGCATCATATAATGGGCGAAGATAAGGATCTACTTTTTCTTTTAAATCTCCTGGTAAGAACCCTAGGCTTTCACCGGCTTCAACTGCCGGTCGAGTTAATATAATACGTTTTGCATACCCATTTTTTAAAGCGTGCACCGCCTTCACTACGGATAAATATGTTTTCCCCGTACCGGCGGGGCCAACACCAAATACGAGATCATGCTCCTGAATCGATTCTATATATTGTTTTTGACCTAATGTTTTGGGACGAATTGGATCCCCTTTCGCATTAGTTGTGATTACATCAGCAAATAAACTGGCAAATTGGTTTGTTTTTCCTTCTTTAGCTAACTTAATGACGTAAACGACATCGCGCTCCGTTATAGTAATTCCCTCTTGGATAACGATTAGAAGTTGATTTAAAATTTCTTGAACTTGATTAGGATTATCACCAGAAACTTGAATTTTTTCCCCTCGAGTAATAATAGAAACGTTCAATTCTTTTTCGATTCGTTTTAAAAATACATCATTTGTTCCAAATAAAGCTCGCGCTTCATTTAAATCATTTATTTCCAGATCAATCGTTTGTAATGAGTCTTTCATGTACATCCCTCGTTTTTATAAACTACCTCCACTTTACCATGAAACAACGTTGAAGAGATAGCTTAAATATATCACTTCCAGCATTTTTTTGAAACTAATACTCTTTTATCTGCATTGTCCGTTCTTCATATTGGTGACGAAGCCAACACAAAAGCTGATTGGAAAAATTATAATGGCATTTTTCTTAATGGAATATCTAACTGATTATGTGCTTCATTTCTTTTAAAAAAACGTTTCAATTACCTTTTAGAAGATAATTGAAACGTTTTGTTTTGGTTTTATTTAGCGATTTCGTTCACGCTGAGCAGCTACATTTTTAAAAGGCTTACGAGCTCGTGGTGGTCCTAATACCTCTGACATAATAACACTATCAATCAAACCACTAGGGGTGAGCTTGTTTTCTATATGAATCGGCCCAACTTTTGTTTTCTTGTCATGGTTATTAGATTGTGTTTCACCCTTTTCTCCTAATGCATCTGGAATCTTCGCTTTATGCTCATATTTTTCAGTCTCTTTTGAATAATGTTCTGCTGCTGATTGTGCATCTCGCTTCAAACGATCATATTGTTCTTGACGCTGAGCTTCATAAGATGTTTGTTGGATAGGCTCTTTTTTGAATTCTTTTTCTTTATACGGCTGTTTGTTAAATTCTTCTTCATCATAGGAGTCTTTTTTGAATTCTCTTTCCGGATAAGGATTTTTATTAAACGTTTCTGGTCTGCTACCGGATGAGGCCGAATCAGAAGAGGATTGAGAAGGAGAATCAAAACCGTCTTCTAGTTTCTGTCCAAATTCTTCTAATTTCTCTTCAAATCGGTCCGAAAGACTATCAAAACGCCCCGTCTTCTTCCCATCTTCGCTTGATTGCTTATTTTTGGAAGATCCACTTAATAAATTAAATATCGCAAATAAAACAATAACTACGATGAAAAAATTATCAAAAATAAAATCTAGGAAATTCATTGTTTTTCCTCCTTTAGAAGGAATGAATTAGTTGATTTATTCATCTTTATTTTCTTTTTCTGTGTCTTTATCTTTATCTTTACCAGAGACATTACCAATCGTATCTCTCATATCTGTATCAGCGTTAATATTTTTATAGTTAAGGTAATCCATTACACCCATATTACCTGAACGCAAAGCTTCCGCCAACGCTTGTGGTACTTCAGCTTCTGCTTCCACAACACGAGCACGCATTTCTTCGACTTTTGCAGACATTTCTTGTTCGTTTGCAACTGCCATCGCACGACGTTCTTCTGCTTTCGCTTGGGCAATATTCTTATCTGCTTGTGCTTGATCTGTTTGTAACATAGCTCCAATGTTTTTACCGATGTCCACATCTGCAATATCAATGGATAAGATTTCAAATGCCGTTCCTGAATCCAAACCTTTTGCTAAAACTGTATGAGAAATGGAGTCAGGATTTTCCAATACTTTCTTATGCGTTTCAGAACTACCAATTGTACTGACAACACCTTCACCGACACGTGCAATGACAGTGTCTTCACCAGCACCACCAACTAAACGGTCGATGTTTGCGCGGACAGTAATTCTCGCTAATACTTTTACTTCAATCCCATCCATTGCAATCCCAGCAATAAAAGGTGTTTCAATTACTTTGGGATTAACACTCATTTGTACGGCTTCCAACACATTACGACCTGCTAAATCAATAGCAGCCGCTCTTTCAAATGTTAATTTTATATTTGCTCGATGTGCCGCAATTAGTGCATTCACTACTCTATCCACAGTTCCACCTGCCAAATAGTGGCTTTCTAACTGATTTGTTGATACGTCAAGCCCTGCTTTATAAGCTTTAATTAATGGGTTGATGACACGAGATGGAACAACTCGTCTTAAGCGCATCCCTACTAATGTGAATAAACCTACTTTTACTCCCGCTGATAATGCGCTAATCCATAGAGCTACCGGTACAAATGTAAATAAAATAACCAGAGCAATTAAAATAAGCGCAATTATAATGATTGGTGCTACGTTTAACATTTCCAAATCCATTTAATGGTCCTCCCTTAAACTTACTTCTTTTTGAACTATTTGTAATACATCTTCATCAGCTAAATCGAGTTTAGCAGCTTCAGAAAATGTTAAAGAAACGTCTGCTCGGTTTGCAGCTATGATACCGTTTATCGTATTCTCTAAATCTCCGCCGGCTCTATAATGCTTCTCCAGTTGCTGAATAGATACATTCACAGCTGCTAAGCGAGCTAAAATAAAAGGTTTTACTACTGTATCTGGTCTAATACCTTGTACGCGCATTCTAATTAACGTAAATAAATGAACAGTAACTCCTGACGTTAGCGCACTAATCCATAAAGAAAAAGGGATGAATAAGATAAGTAATAATACGGCAATTAAACTAAGTATTAATACAATTATCGGTGTTTGACTAAAAACACCACTTTCCATTTATTACTCCTCCTTATTTTGTTCTATTTTTTTAACTACTACTCTCATCCCTTCCACTTTTGAAATAATAACAGGTACGCCTGCTTCAATGAACGAACCTTCTGATACCACATCCAGCCGCTCTGTTTCTGTCTCCATAATACCAGCTGGGCGCAACATAGATACAGTTATCCCGGTTTGTCCGATTAACTCTTCCCGCTCATCATTAGAAGTGTAGCCAAGTTCTGTGGTCGTACGATCTTTTAAGATAATTTTTTTCAATATACCACGGTTAGGTCCTATCCATTTAAATAATATAATAGCTGCTAAAATAGCAACAATACAAGCAATAGAGATACTCAAGGCCATTTGGGTTACGTCATATCCTGCCATGAACAAGGATAAAATGACAGCAGCTGCACCTAATGCGCCTAATATACCACCGGTTACAAAGAATTCTAACACAATAAGAATGATTCCTACAATTAATAGTGTGATAACTTCCATTCCGGCCAACCCTGCTATAAAATGCCCGTAAAAGAATAAAATTAAAGCAATAATTCCCATTGAACCCGCAACACCAAATCCAGGTGTATAAATTTCCACTATTAAACCTAAACTGGCTATCGAAAGTAAGATAGGGATGACTACTGGACTAGTTACAAATCGAGCGATAGATTCCGCAGCTGAAACTTCTGTCTCTTCAACTTGTGCATTCTCCAAATCCAATTCTGCGAGTAATTCTGAGCGGTTACTTACAACTCCTTCTGCATACCCTACTTTTACAGCATTATTCGGTGTTAACGTTAAAAATTCTCCTTCAGGTGCTCCTAAATCAGGTAAGTCGACCGATTCGTCAGCCATAGCGACTGCGTATTTTGGATCACGGTCATTCGCTTCAGCTGCACTTTTCATAGCAGCAATCCATGCTGATTGTGCTTTTTTATCTGCTGCTTTCCCGTCACTTGTAATGACACCACTCGCTCCCATTGTCGCATTCGGATTCATATATATATCATCTGAATTTAGTGCGATATACGATCCGGCCGATAAAGCTTCATTTACGATATATGCTGATGTCGGGATATCCAAACCTTGAATGAGTTTACCAATTTTACCAGCGGAATCAACTCTGCCACCGGGTGTATCGATTTCAAAAATAATATAATCCGCATTATTCTCAATTGCTTCTTCTGTCGATCGGGTTAAAAAAGCTTCCAAGCCTCTTTCGACCTCATCTTCAATTGGAATAATGTAAATTAAATCTTTCTTCTCTACTTCTTGATTCTCTCCTTGGGCTGATTTGTCAAAAGGAAGTATCGTCAGTAGAATAAGAATACTAGTTACCAGGGCGCCAATGAAGTATATTTGACGTCGCCATTTCAAATATCTTCACCCTTTCCATTTGTAAAATAAATGAAGTAAAAAAAGATTCTTATCTATAACAATGGATAAGAATCTTTTTTATTTCTTAAGAACGTATAGTTTCCATTACTATATGCATTTATTATCAGTCAGCTTAGTTGCTGCTGAACTAATTGTTGAACTTTGGAACCGTCTGCTTTACCTTTCACTTTCGGCATCAACGCTCCCATTACCTTGCCAAAGTCCTTTTTACTAGTGACTCCAAGTTCTGCAATGGTTTCTTTAATCAATTCTTCAAGTTCATTTTCTGATAATTGTTGAGGCATATAATCATGTAGTATGTCAATCTCTTTTTCCAGATTTTCAATTAAATCTGTTCGGCCTAAATCAATTACTTCTTGTAGAGAGTCATTGCGCTGCTTTAACTCTCTGGAAAGAATAGTAAGTTCTTCTTCTTCACTTAGGCTGTCAACGCCGAGATGTATTGCTTCATTTTGCAAAGAAGCTTTAACCATGCGAATAACAGATAGTTTTACTTTTTCTTTATTGCGCATTGCTTGCTTCAAATCTTGATTCAACTGTTCTTCTAATGACATCTCGTGCACCCTCTTTAGAATTTACGTTTCTTTTTCGCTCTAGCAGCTTCCGATTTTTTCTTACGGCGTACACTAGGTTTTTCATAGAATTCACGTTTACGATATTCTTGAAGTGTTCCACTTTTAGAAACATCTTTTTTAAAACGACGTAAAGCGTCCTCTAAAGATTCATTTTTACGAATTTTAGTTGTATTCGTCATAAACTTTCCCTCCCTCCGGAGTATAAAACAATATTAGATACGTACCTAAAGAAACTTAGGTACTATAACTTATTATATTATAACCTGCCAAAAGGGTCAACAGGTATCTATATTCTTTTACATTGCTACTTGGTCTTCTACTTTAACAAATACTCCTTCATTTATTGGATAGCCGGATTTTGTGATTTTCACTCGGACAATTGATCCAATTAAGGAAGCATCTCCTTGAAAAGATACCTTTAAATAGTTATCTGAATACCCTAATAAATGGCCAGGTTGTTCTCCATTTTCTTCTTCGGGAATGACTTCTAATACTTCACCTTCAAAAGGCGATGCATATTCTTTAGCCAGTTGATTAGAGAGTTCAATCATCTCAGAAACTCTTCGTTCTTTCACTTCTTTCGGGACTTGGTTATCCATTTGAGCTGCTGGTGTACCCGTCCTTTTTGAGAATGGAAACACATGTAGCTCAGCGTATTGGATATTCTGAATAAAACGATAGGTTTCTAAAAATTCTTCTTCAGATTCTCCTGGAAAACCAACGATAATGTCTGATGTAATTGCTAAATGTGGCAATGCAGATTTAATTTTATCGATTTTTTCCTTATAATATGCCGTGGAATATTTTCTTCTCATTCGACCTAGTACGCCGTCAGAACCTGCTTGAAGCGGTACATGCAAATGACGGACAATTTTTTCCGATTTATCTAATACGTCAATCACTTCATCCGTTACTTGGCTTGCCTCAATCGACGAAATACGAATCCGCTTCAAGCCATGCACCTTCGCTTCCAAATCACGCAACAATTTGGCGAAATTATAATCTGTCAAATCTTCGCCGTAGCCGGCAGTATGTATACCTGTAAGAACGATCTCCTTATAACCAGCATCTACTAACTTTTGCGCCTGTTCTAAAACATGCTCAGGTTGTCGTGATCGCAATAAGCCTCTTGACCAAGGAATAATACAAAAGGTGCAAAAATTGTTGCAACCCTCCTGTATTTTTAATGATGCCCTCGTACGATCTGTAAAAGCAGGGACGTCCATTTCCTCAAAAACACGGTTCTTCATAATATTCGTCACGCCATTGACTGGTAACCGCGTTTCTTGGTGTTCTTCAATTAAAGGAATCATTTTCTTCCGATCTTGCGTGCCAACAACGACGTCCACTCCTGGAATTTCCATGATTTCACCCGGAGATGTTTGAGCGTAGCAGCCTGTTACACAAATGACAGCTTCAGGATTTTTTCGAACAGCACGCCGAATGACTTGGCGACTTTTCTTATCGCCTGTGTTGGTAACGGTGCAAGTATTAATCACATATACATCAGCCATACGGTCAAAGTCCATCCGTTCATACCCTTCATTTTTAAACATATTCCAGATACCTTCTGTCTCATAATGGTTCACTTTACAGCCTAAAGTATGAAAAGCAACTGTTGGCATGTTTACCCCTCCATTTCTTCAAAATAATAGGAAATACTTGCTAATGCGTATAAAGCAGCTGTTTCTGTCCTTAAAATCCTCGGTCCTAATCGTATTGGTTGCGCCTGTTGTTGTTTCAATAATTGGACTTCTTTTTCTGAAAACCCACCTTCTGGACCAATGATTAAACAAATTCGACTACCTCTGGGTAATCCTTCCAACACTTGGTGAAAGGAAGTATAACTGGCTTTCTTCGCCTCCTCTTCAAAGGCAAACAGAAACACATCATAGTTATTATTTTCGTTTTGAACAACTTCCTTTAAAGGCTTTACAGATACATCTGGAATTTGCTGACGATGACATTGTTCACTTGCTTCTTTCACTATTCGATTATATCTTGTTACCTTTTGTGCTTGCTTCTTTTTATCCCATTGTACAATAGAGCGATCCGCTTCGTACAATAAAAATTCAAATGCTCCTAACTCTGTTCCTTTTTGCAGCACAAATTCAAGCTTATCTTTTTTTGGCAATCCTTGAACAATTGTCACAGATACAGGTAACTCTGTATTTTCTTCCAACCATGCTTTAATATTCAAAACAATACGGTTTTCTCCATATTCTTGTATTTCACATTCTGCAACAGCACCGCTTGGATGTACACATTCCAGTCTGTCTCCTACTTCCATTCGCATCACCTTTTTAATATGATGCATATCATCCTCTTTAATTTCCACTTGATTGCTTTGCCATGCATTTTCTAATACGAAATATCTTTGCATACTTTACTCCTCTTTTTGAGCCACTATCGTGACCCAATTTTCTAAGGTAGTTACTTCTTTAATAAGAAACCCGGCTGCTTTTAATTTATCAGTAACTAGCGTTTCTTTTTGATCGATAATTCCTGATGTTATAAAATACCCTCCAGGCAATAAATTTACTTTCGCATCCTCGACAAGCTGAACAACAATCTCAGCTAAAATATTAGCTACTATGATATCCACAGAATGTTGGGTATGTTTTAATAAGTCATTGGATTCTACTGAAATATTTGCTCCCAAACCATTTAAATCCCGGTTCATTTTAGCACTGCTCACAGCCACCTCGTCTAAATCATAAGCATAGACATGTTGAGCACCGAGCTTACAAGCAGCAATACTTAAGACACCAGAACCTGTTCCTACATCTATTACGGTATCGTGAATATGCATATACTTTTCTAAGGCCTGTGCGCTTAAAATAGTGGTTGGATGAGTCCCCGTGCCAAAAGCCATGCCAGGATCCATCAATATCGTTTTACCTGTAACTGTTGTTGAGTTTTCCCAGCTGGGAACAATCGTTAACGTCTCTGTTATAGGTTGAATATTGAAATATTTCTTCCATTCATTGGCCCAATCTTCTTCCTGTACTATTTGTTCTCTCCACGTCCAATCTCCTAAATATATTTGATTCTTTGATAGATGATGCAGTTGTTCTTGTAATTTGGCTTTTTTAGCAGGCCAATACATATCTTCATAAAAATATGCAATAATATGTATACCTTCTTCAGGGTAACGTGACGTATCTATCTCAATAACTTCGCCAAATCGACTTGTCTTATCTTTGGTAACATCTGCTAAGTCTTCTACTACAACGCCATTCGCACCTGCTTCATTTAATACATAAGAAACAGCTTCCTCTGCTTCTCTTTCTGTGTGAATTTTGACTTCTACCCAGCTCATTGTATAATCTCCTGTCTATCGGGTTTTCCATTTTAAAAAACATTTTTAATTATTAAAATAGGCAGCTTTTAATTACAAATAAATAAATAAAATATTATCTCTATATAGTTTAATAGGAACATGACTGCCTGTCCACTGTTTCTGGATACAACAGGTAATTTTAGATGCTATTGAATAGTTTAAAAGTGATGATATAGTTGTTAAAATGATTTTTCGCCTCATCGAAGTCTCACCCGCTCGAAATGCATTATAGATAAAACAAAAATGACACCTGCTCACGAAGAACAGATGTCATTTCTATTATTCACCTTTGAATGCTTTTTTAAATCGATTGAAAAATGAACCACCGTTTTCAGAGATTGGATCATTATCAGATGTTTCATTAAACTGCTTGATTAAATCCTTTTGTTCTTTCGTTAATTTTGTTGGTGTAACGACTCTCACTTTTACATGCTGATCTCCATGTCCATAACCGCGAACATTAGGAGAGCCTTTTCCTTTAAGACGGAACGTTTTTCCAGTTTGTGTCCCAGCTGGCACTTTTATCATTACTTCTCCATGGACAGTTGGCACATTAATTTCATCGCCTAATGCCGCCTGCGCAAAAGTGATAGGCAACTCTAAGAAAATGTTATCCCCTTCACGATTGAAGAATTCATGAGGAGTTATGTCAATAACAACAAACAAATCTCCCGGAGGACCGCCGTTTATTCCTGGCTCTCCTTTTCCAGGGACTCTAATCTGCTGTCCTTCGTCAATTCCAGCAGGGATTGTCACCTTGATTTTAACATCTTTCTTCACTTTTCCTGCTCCATGACAAGTTTCACACTTATCAACAATTATTTTACCTGTTCCTTGACAATGATGACAAACTCGGCGATTTACTACTTTGCCAAATGGTGTGTTTTGTTCTGTATTTAATTGACCTGAACCTTGACAGTGAGAACAAGTTTGAACATCTGAACCTGGTTTTGCTCCAGATCCATCACAAGTATCGCACTCTTCTTCTTTAGGAATAGTTACTTCTGTCTCTTTCCCAAAAATGGATTCTTCAAAGTCGATGGTCATCGTATACTGTAAATCAGACCCTTGCTGCGGCGCATTTGGATTACGTCTACCTCCACCGCCAAAAAACATATCAAATATATCTTCAAATCCGGAGAAACCTTGGCCTCCACCACCAAAGCCTCCAAATCCACCAGATTGCGGACCTGCATGACCAAATTGGTCATACTGAGCACGTTTCTCATCGCTACCTAATACTTCATAAGCTTCTTTAGCTTCTTTAAATTTATCCTCTGCATTTTCTTCTTCGCTTACATCTGGATGGTATTTTCTTGCTAATTTTCGGTAGGCTTTCTTTATTTCTGCTTGAGAGGCATCTTTACTAACTCCCAACACCTCATAATAATCGCGTTTACTCAACTGTCAATCACTCTCCCCAAAAAGCACAAATTCAATACCATTCATCTTGTCGTTCGTCTGATACTTTTTAAAACTTGTACTTCATCTTCTTATATCATATTTTGTTCTTTAGTCTTTATTTTTTAAAAAAGTCAAAGTCAAGAAAACCTGACTTTGACTTTTTTTACTCATTTACTATTCTTTATCTGCTGTATCTTCGTCATCTACTTCTTGGTATTCAGCATCTTCTACATCATCAGCTGATTCACCTTCAGCCCCGCCTTGTTGTGCTTGTTGTTCTTGAGCCATTTGTTCGTATAATTTTGTTGTTAATGTTTGAACTTCTTCTTCAAGTGCTTCTTTTTTCGTCTTGATATCTTCCATATCTTCGCCTTCTAATGCTTGTTTCAATGCTTCTTTAGCATCTTCCGCTTTTTGTTTTTCTTCATCTGAAACATTTTCGCCTAAGTCTTTTATTGTTTTATCTGTTGTAAAGACCATTTGATCTGCTTCGTTACGAAGATCGATATCTTCACGACGTTTTTTATCTGCTTCTGCGTTTTCTTCTGCATCTTTAACCATTTGGTCAATTTCATCATCTGAAAGGCCAGAAGAAGATTTAATTGTAATAGATTGTTCCTTGTTTGTACCAAGGTCTTTTGCACGCACATGGACAATACCGTTCGCATCAATATCAAAATTCACTTCGATTTGTGGAACACCACGTGGGGCTGCCGGAATATCAGTCAATTGGAAACGGCCAAGTGTTTTGTTGTCTGCAGCCATTTCTCTTTCCCCTTGCAACACATGGATATCTACCGCTGTTTGATTGTCAGCAGCTGTAGAGAATGTTTGTGATTCACTAGTAGGGATAGTTGTATTTCTTTCAATTAGTTTTGTAGTAACTGCACCCATTGTTTCAATACCTAAAGATAACGGAGTAACATCAAGCAGAACTACGTCTTTAACATCACCTTGTAGTACTCCACCTTGAATAGCAGCACCAAGTGCGACAACTTCATCAGGGTTTACACCTTTAGAAGGATCTTTTTTCGTTTCTTTCTTAATAGCATCCTGAACAGATGGAATACGAGTTGAACCACCAACTAGAAGTACTTTATTAATATCATTTGCTGATAGTTCAGCGTCGCGTAATGCTTTGCGGACTGGATCCATTGTTTTCTCTACAAGGTCTGAAGTTAATTCATCGAATTTAGCTCTTGTTAACGTTAATTCTAAATGAAGTGGTCCTGCATCGCCTGCTGTAATAAATGGCAGTGAAATTTGTGTTTGAGAAACGCCAGATAAATCTTTTTTCGCTTTTTCAGCTGCATCTTTCAAACGTTGTGTAGCCATTTTGTCTTGTGATAAATCAATACCGTTTTCTTTACGGAATTCTGCTACCATGTGTTCGATAATTTTTTCATCAAAATCATCGCCACCTAGACGGTTATCTCCAGCTGTTGAGATGACCTCAAAAGTACCGTCACCAATATCAAGAATAGATACGTCAAATGTACCTCCACCAAGGTCATAAACTAGAATCGTTTGATCTTCGTCTTCTTTATCTATTCCATAAGCCAAAGCAGCTGCTGTTGGTTCGTTAATAATTCGTTCTACCTCAAGTCCTGCAATTACGCCAGCATCTTTCGTTGCTTGACGCTCAGAATCATTAAAGTATGCTGGAACAGTAATAACTGCTTTTTCAACATCTTCTCCTAAATATTCTTCTGCGTATGATTTTAGATGTTGCAAAATAATTGCTGAAACTTCTTGTGGTGAATAATCTTTATCTTCAATTGTTTCTTTGTGGTCTGTTCCCATATAACGCTTAATAGATTGAATGGTATCCGGGTTCGTAATTGCTTGACGCTTAGCCACTTCCCCTACTTGTCTTTCTCCATTTTTGAAAGAAACAACAGATGGAGTCGTTCTATTTCCTTCTGGATTTGGAATAACGACTGACTCTCCACCTTCCATCACAGTGACACAAGAGTTAGTTGTACCTAAATCAATACCAATAATTTTACTCATTCTGTAAACTCTCCTTCTTTAACTAAAACTAAATTTATTTATTAACTTTAACCATTGCTGGTCGAATCACGCGATCTTTAATCATATATCCTTTTTGCAACTCTTCAACTACTGTATTAGAAGGTTTATCTTCTTCTTCCACCTGCATAACAGCATGATGCAAATTCGGATCAAATTCTTCATCTACAACTGTCATCGGCTCTACTTCTTCCGTTTTCAGTGCCTGCTGCAGTTGATTGTAAACCATTTTTACTCCATCGTAAAAACTTTGGTTATTTTCTGTTGTCTCTGCATCTAACGCTCTTTCAAAATTATCCAGAACAGGTAGTAATTCAAGAGCTAAATCTTGTGATTTATACTTTCTTTCTGCCGCTCTTTCTTTTTCTGTTCTTCTTTTATAATTGTCAAACTCTGCTTGAGCTCGCAACATTTTATCTTTTAATTGATTGTTTTGCAACAGGGTTTCATTCAATTCTTTTTGCAAAGGAGATTCTGCAGCCTCTTCATCGTCTACAACTTCTGGTTCTTCAACGATGTCCTCTGCTTCCTGATCCTTCGTTTCCTCCATGTCTGCCACATGCATATCTTTTTCTTGTTCCATAGAGTTTTCCTCCTCTTATACATTACCAGATTAAACTGTAACATGAATGCGTAACAAAATAAACTATAAACTACACACTTTCTATTTCCATTTTCCTCTGAATAAAACATCCGTCATTTCAGTCGATAATGCTTGTAGTAAAGTAATCACTTTACGGTATTCCATACGAGTAGGTCCTAATAGTGCGATTGTTCCGAGTTGATTGCCATCCATTTTGTAAGAAGTCGTAATTAAACTGAACTGCTTAATTGCATCCACCTTGTTTTCATTCCCAATAGTTATCTTCAATCCATCATGGTCCGTCTTTAATAATTTAATCATCTCTTCTTCATTTTCTAACATTGTATAGAATTGGTAGATTTTATCAATGTCGTTAAATTCAGGCTGCCTCATCATATTTGATTGTCCTCCTACATACAGTTTTCCTGTATTTTCGTATTGGAGAACGGAAAAGATGTGGTCATAAATAAGTTCATGATGTTTAAGATGCTGTTGCATAAGTGTATAAACTTCTGATTGCAGTCTATATTGAAGATCCATAATAGGAATACCTATCAAACGATCATTTAATATATTCACCATTTTTTCCAATTCGGTAACTTCTATTCCAAATGGCAAATTGAAAAGTCGGTGTTCTACATGACCTGTATTGGTTACGAGAATCGCAACTGCAGATTGTGCTGATAAACGAACAATTTGAATTTGCTTCAATGTTGCATTCATTTCATTTGGACCAAGAATAACCGCCGTATAATTTGTTAATTCTGAAAGAACCTCTGCGGATAATTGTACGAGTTGTTCCATCTCTAACATATTACCTTGAATAATATCTTCCATTAAATGAAGTTCTTTCTCTTTTAACGATGGCGATATAACATGATCAACATAATAACGATATCCTTTTTCAGAAGGAACACGTCCAGAGGAAGAGTGTGTTTTTACTAATAATTCCATTTCTTCCAAATCTGCCATTACATTACGAATAGTTGCGGCACTTAAATTTATATCTTCTTTTTTAGATAATGCACGCGAACCAATTGGCTTCGCCGTTGTAATGAAGTCATCAATAATGGTTTGTAAAATCAGTAATTCTCTATCTCCTAACATGTTTTTCACTCCTGTTAGCACTCTTCTCTAACGAGTGCTAATAATAAATTATCAAATCTCCTTTTCTTTGTCAATAAAGAAGTTTCATTTTGCATAAAAATATCATTAGAAAGACCATCCTATTAAAAAGAGATGGTCTTTTCTGGTTGATTTATTAATCATCACTTAGTTCAAGCACGGACATGAAGGCTTCTTGTGGGATTTCAACGGAACCTACCATCTTCATCCGCTTCTTACCTTCTTTTTGCTTTTCGAGTAATTTTCTTTTTCTGGTTACGTCACCGCCATACAGTTTTGCTGTAACATCTTTACGGACGGCTTTAATATTAGAGCGCGCTACAATTTGATTCCCTATCGCAGCTTGAACGGGCACCTCAAATTGTTGTCTAGGAATAAGTTCTTTCAACTTGTCTACAATTTGTTTTCCACGGCTCTGGCTAAAATCCCGATGGACAATCAGTGATAAAGCATCAATAGATTCTCCATTTAGAAGAATGTCCATTTTCACTAAATCCGATGCTTGGTTCTCAACAAAATCATAATCCAGTGAAGCGTAGCCTTTAGTATGGGATTTAAGTTGATCAAAGAAATCAAACACTATTTCTGACAATGGGAGTTCATATATTACATTTACTCGAATATCATCCAAGTATTGCATATCCAAAAATTGTCCGCGTTTCTTTTGACATAACTCCATCACGGCTCCTACAAAATCGTTTGGTACCATAATATTCGCTTTAACAAATGGCTCCAGCACTTCTTCAATCTCTTGAGAATCTGGCATAAACGAGGGATTATCAACTTCTAAAACTTCTCCATCTGTTTTTATCACTTCATAAATTACACTTGGTGCGGTAGTTATTAATCCAATATCATATTCTCTTTCAATACGTTCTTGGATAATCTCCATATGCAACAACCCTAAAAACCCGGTCCGAAAACCAAAACCTAAGGCTTGAGAGGTTTCAGCTTCATATTGTAATGACGAGTCATTTAACTCAAGACGCTCCAAGGCGTCACGAAGAGGATTATAGTCTTCAGCATTAACCGGATAAAGACCACAATAAACCATAGGGTTTAGTGTTTTATATCCTGGCAGCGGAGTAGTCGCCCCTGCTTCTGCTGTAGTAATGGTATCTCCAACTTGAGTATCCTTTACTTCTTTAATAGAAGCTGTAATAAACCCTACATCCCCAACTGTTAAGACGTCTTTATTAACTACATTTGGGGTGAAAACACCTGCTTCTTGTACTTCGTACTCTTTTCCGTTCGCCATCATTTTGATATTCTCACCAACTTTTAATTGGCCTTCCTTCACACAAACATAAGCGATTACACCACGATATGGATCATATAGTGAATCGAATATGAGAGCTTTTAATGGTTCATCATCATTCCCCTCTGGAGGAGGAATTTGATCTACTACACGTTCTAATATTTCTTCTATTCCGACGTTATCTTTTGCAGAAGCTAGAATGACATCTCTCGGATCAATACCTACTATGTCGACTAATTCCTGCGTTACTTTTTCAGTATCTGCATTAGGTAAATCAATTTTATTAATGACGGGAATGATCTCCAGTTCATTATCAAGAGCAAGATAAACGTTAGCTAAAGTTTGGGCTTCTATTCCCTGTGCAGCATCCACAACAAGAATAGCTCCTTCGCATGCTGCTAAACTACGAGACACTTCATACGTAAAATCAACATGACCTGGTGTGTCGATTAAATGAAATGTGTAGTCATCTCCATCTTGACTGGCATATTCTAATTGAACAGCATTTAATTTTATCGTGATACCTCGTTCGCGTTCCAATTCCATTCCATCCAAAAACCGTGTTTTCATTTCTCGATTCGTTAACGCTTTTGTATTTTCTAATATTCGATCAGCTAATGTTGATTTTCCATGATCAATATGGGCTATAATCGAAAAATTGCGTACATTTCTTTTATTTTGTACCATTCGATTTCTTCACTCCTTGAATTTCCATCTCGTCGAACTTAATTTATTCACTTTAACGATTATACCAACACTCCATAAGACTTTCAATCTTATTAGAATATAGAATAACGGATTTGTCCTTTTCAAGCAGATTTATCTTAAAAAGCAGCTAAACTGAACTAAGGAGAGCTTCGTTAATTATTGAAATGAAACTCTTTATCTGATAAACTTACTAAGTGTTCATATTATGAATAGTTGTATTATTTGAAAGTAATCAAATAAGTGACCCATTAATCTATAGGAGGTGATTTCATGGCTAACTTAAAATCTGCAAAAAAACGTGTAAATACAAACCAAAGCAAGCGTGAGCGAAACGTTGCTGTAAAGTCGAACATGCGTTTAAACATTAAAAAAGTAGAAAAATTTATTGATGCGAATGAAGTGGATGAAGCTAAGAATGCTTACCATCATACAATTCGTACGATTGATAAAGCGGTTAGTAAAGGAGTAATTCACTCTAATAACGGAAACCGTCATAAAGCAAAACTTGCTCAAAAATTAAATCAAGTAACAGCATAAATTAAAAAACGATCTCTCCTTATAGAAGGGATCGTTTTTTATTTATGCACAAATATTTGAAACAAATTAATTGCTGGCCCAAGTCTCTTACATTCCATATAAATTGACTAATAAACACGAATTAAATTATAAAGCAGTATTTCAAATGCAATGCTTTTATCCATCTTCCCCCGTTTAATATATTCATCTGTTTCTGTTAAATGTTGGATAATGTTACTCAAACCAGCTTCTGTAAAGTATTTACTTCTTTGGACAGCGAGCTGAGTTACATAGGGGTGGACTTTTAAGACAGATTTCATTTTATCCATATTATAGCCTTTTTTCATATATAATTTCACTTGAAAAATGATTCTAAATTGATAGGCTAATAGAGCAATTAAACCAATTGGTTCTTCTTTCATTTTTTCTAAATCCTTATACATAGCAATAGCTTTTGTTAAATTTTTTTGTATAACTGCATCTACAAATTGCAAAGCATTTGTTTGATTTGTAGGGGAAATAATTAGAGAAGCTTCTTCTTTGGAAATAAAACTTTGTTCATCTGCATACAGCGCAAGCTTATTCAATTCTTTTTGCAATCCATATAAATCCGAGTGAAATGTATTACTAAGCTGTTCATAGGTTTCTTGTTCCAGCTGAATCCCTTCTGCTTTTGCCATTTGGATAACAAAATTTTGTAATGCCTTCCCTGTAAGTGGTTCGCATGCCACAACTTCAGATTGTTTCTTTAATTGTTTTGTAATTTTCTTTCGCCCATCAAGTTTTTCATAAGGAGCGACAAGCACTAATGTCGTGTAAGAAACTGGTTGCTGTAAATATTGCTCCAAAGCTTCTGTTTCATGAGTGACGAATGTTTTATTGTTTTTTGTATCAAGAAAATTAGGATTTTCTGCAATAATTAGCTGGTGGTCAGAAAAAAAAGGAAATGTTTCTGCATCCAGCACCACATCTTGAATTGCTGTTTCGCGCAAGTCGTATGTTGTGACTGCTTCATCATCATCTACTTGCTTTTTTAGTGCTACTTTCACCAGCTCAATAAAATAATATTCTGTTCCATGTATTAAATATACAGAAGCGATCTGTCCTTTTTGGATTTTGTCAAGTTGCTTTTGATCCATCATTCGACTACCTTTCTTTTATCACCTAACCTCATCATAGCAAAAAAATCTATTTATTGATATACTATTGTCAGAGACTAAAGTAAGATTGTTGTAATCAGGACTGGATTTTATTCACAGTTTATTTTATACTGGTGTTGAATGTAGGAGGGATGAACATGAACGAATTTGAAAAAGATCCACAAGAAAAATCTAATGATGTACCGCATGCATTGACAGGCTTTATTGTTCCCTTAGTGTTCTTTTTATTTATTTTTGCATTAGGATCGACTATCAGTTACATAAATTAATAAAGCTCTAAAGAAATGTTGCCGGCATTGACCCGGTAACATTTTTTTATTAAAAAATCTCAAACTTTCCTTTTTTTCCTTTAAATTTATAAATGACAGCGCCATTTTGGTCTGTTCGATATATTTTTATTTGATGTTTGTTTAGCGTATCCAAAACTTCTTGGTTAGGATGCCCATAAGAGTTCTTCTCGCCAAGAGAAATAAGTCCGACGCCTTGCTGACTCTTTTCCGCTAAACTCTCGTCAGTCGATGTGTCACTTCCGTGATGAGCTACTTTTAAGACATCTACTTCGATTTCAGGAAAATTTCTAATCAACCTCCGTTCTGTTTCCTTCCCAATATCTCCTGTAAACAACCAACGCAATCCACCAAGTTCTGTATAGAGCGCTAAAGAATTATCGTCTGCTGAATCTGTTTTAATGCGGGGAGAAACTACTTGAAAAGATTGATTTTGGAATTGTAATATTTCATTAAATCTAGCAATATGAATATTTTTCCAGACATCTTGTTTCTCTTCTGTCCATTTATAATATTCACTTGTAATAATATTATGAACGATAAAATCTTCTTGAATGAAAGAGACACTACCGTCATGATCCAAATGTTCATGGCTAATAAAGATTGCATCTATTTCCTGAATCCCCTGCCCTTTTAAATAAGGTTGAATGACTTGTCGATAAACATTATCCGACGCTTCCATTGTTTCATATGAAAACCGAGCGCCCGCATCATAAAAATATACTCCTTTTCGATAAGGCATTTCTATAATAAAAGCATCTCCCTGACCGATATCTAACATCGTCACTCTCCCGTACGGAGATATATATGGACGAAGCGCTAAAACAATAATTAAACTGCATAATAAAAGCGCTCGTCCAAACGCAATATAGGAAGATTTCTTCTCTAAAGCCATCATCATAAATACAAACAATACATAGTAGAGAAATACGATTGACATTTCGATATTACTAAATGTAAATGCAAAAGGAATCAATGTATCTAAATAAGCAAGAGATTTCATCATAATATTGTGAATAAACATAAACGGGTATTCAACGATTAATAAAACTATATTTGGCAGAAATCCTATAAACAATAACAAAAACATGAGTGGGATAACAAATAATGAAAAGTAAGGAACGATGAGTAAATTAAGCAGAATCGAGAGAGGTTGAAAATGAGAGAAATAATGAAATTGTAACGGTAAGATAACCATTTGAGCGACAAAACTAATTTTAAAAGCAGATTCAAGCTTTGTTGTCGAATGTTGTACCCATCCTTGCGATAAAATTAGTGCAAATGTGACTAAAAAAGAAAATTGAAAACCAATATGATAAATAATATGTTTCTGTATCGTAACTAATAGAAGAAAAATAATGCTAATCACATCGGAATAACTGAGTTTAATTTTCCATTTAGTTAAGAAAACAACTAAGAATGTCATTAAACTTGCTCGCCAAACAGAAGGCTGCCCTCCGGCTAACAAAGCGTATATTGGTAGGAAGAATAAGAAAAATGTCTGTACAGATTCTTTCGTAATTAAGAAAATACGTGTGCTTACAAAATAGATAAGTGCAACTATTATACCTACATGTAGTCCTGAAATAGCAAGTACATGAGATAATCCCCATCTCTGGAACAAATCAATAGTTTCGTTTTCTAAAGCATTATCATCACCTAAAATGAGTGCACTAAACCATTGATATGTTTCCTCTTCTAATTTATCGGCAGCTGATTGAAGAAGAAAAGTCCGAAAGTTATAAATATACCCTAGCCAGGAGTGTTCTTTGCATTCTAACGTATCTAAGGATGGGAGAATCATTTGATAACGTATACCTTGGTGCCATAAATAGTTTTGATAATCAAACTCATGCGGATTTGTGGCTCCATCAGGTACGAGAAGCTCCCCTGAGACGGAACAAAAAGCTCCTGCTTGAAAATGATGCAGATCATATTGCTTGTTAGCGTCTTTAAAATAGAGAAGAAGAATATCGCCATATCGCTTGTCTTGCAATATAAGTTCGATTTTTTCATCTGTTTGAACAGGAGCATTTTTAGCTTTACCTTGAAGATTTACATTTGAAAGAGAGGCAGTATCCGTTGGTGGAGAAGGAGGGGGGAAATAAAAATAAAAAAATACTAGCGCCATCATACTGAGAAATAATAAGCTGAGCTTTACATGACAAAAGAAAAAAAGGTACAAAAGCCAAATGAAATACAATATCAGAATAATATACAGGTCATATATAACACTGATTGCACTAGCTGTTGTACCTAAAGCAACAATATACCAATTGTTCTTCAACCGCATTCAACTATCCATCACTTCTCTCTATAGTTGATTCAAATTGTACAGATACATCTGTCAATGTTACTTGTTCGATTTCTACCTGAGATTCTTGTAGTAATTGAATAGCAAGCTCATGATTTCGATAATCTTTTTCATAATAAATTTTCTTAATTCCAGCTTGAATTAATTGTTTTGTACATTGTAAACATGGAAAATGTGTTACGTATAAAACAGTATTATTTGTTTCTACACCAAATTTAGCACATTGGAGAATAGCATTGGCCTCTGCATGAACAGTACGGACACAGTGCCCATCTACAAGATAACATCCATTATCAATACAATGGTCTCCATCAGCAACACTTCCATTATATCCACTGGAAATAATTCTATTTTCCCGAACAATAATGGCACCTACCATTAATCTTGTACAAGTACTTCTTAAAGCAACCACTTGAGCCTGCGCCATAAAATACTGTTCCCAAGATATACGATTCACGCTACCACTCCTTGTTTTAATGATATGTTATTTCATCTTTAAAGTTTTCCAGCGTCTTTTCACCAATGCCGCTTATTTCTAAAAAGTCTTCATCGCTTTGTAATGGGCCATTTTCTTCCACATGTTGCAAAATAGCTTCTGCTTTACTCGGACCTATTCCATTTAAGGTCTCGATTTCTTCCAAAGAAGCCTGGTTTATTCGTAATTGTTCTTCTGCTGAACTGTCGTTTGTGTTCGATGTAGATTGTCCCGAAGAACCAGATTCTTCCCCTTCTTCGGGAACGTAAATCATCATCTCATCATGAACCTTCTCTGAAAGATTGATTTGCAGTTCATCTGCCTGTTTCGTAAAACCTTCCGCAGCTTCTATAGCATCTTCTACACGTTGATTCTCTTCCAGTTGATACACACCTGGAGACGTCACTTCTCCTTTTACATCTACTACCGAACCACCGGTTTCTTCCTTCATTTCGTCTGTTTCATTTGTTTCATCTGTTTCTATTATTGTATCATTAGAAGCTTGATTTAAACGGTCTTGTTCTGTTTGATTGTTATCAACTTTTTTATTTTCTTCTCTTTGGAAAAATATAAAAATGCTTATTGCAGCTATTAACACACTTGCTCCAACAAAATATCGCTTGATATAATGCTTTAACATGAGTTTTCTCTCCTTCAATTTATTTTAAAGTTCTTCTGTTATTATAGAGAGAAAGTAATGATTTGTACAACCGGTAAAATTGAATTTTGCTTTTCAAAAGATAGCCTATTTTTCTGCTAAAACGAAAATTCGCTGATTATCTTTATCAATATTTTGCTTTTCAAAGCAAAAATCAGCATAAAATCGAATTTTAGTAAAACCAGCTTTCTTTAAAGCGGTTGCGTAATAATCGCAAATATATGTCTGTTGATGATGATATTCATCATATCGATGAAACATCCCATTTTCTCCACGCACAAAAAAAGTAATGAAATGATGCATTTCTCCTGCTGTTTCTCCTGATTCACACTCCCATATGTATGCTAAATCATCCATCACGTCTGAAAATTGATTGTCAGCTAAATGTTCTGTTACATATGGCAAATGATGAATATCAAATATAAACAACCCTTTTTCCTTTAAACTGTGGAACACGTTTTGACATACTGTTTCAATATCATCTTTCTCCGTTACATAGTTCAATACATCGCAATAACTCACACAAATATCGATATCTTTAAATCCTTGTAACGCTCTTATGTCTTGTTGAATCCAAGAAATTGTTTTATTTTGTTGAATAGCTTTTTGGCTGGCTTCAGCGAGCATGGTTTCAGACATATCCACTCCTGTTACTTCAAAACCACTATCACTAAGCTGCAGGGTAATTTCACCTGTTCCGCACCCCAGGTCTAATAAACGTTTGCCTTGAACGCCATAAAAATCAACAATTTCTTCAGTAAAAGTGACCCATTTTTGATATGGTGCATGTTCCATAAATTTGTCGTAGACGCTTGCTAAATTTTGATAAGCTTCCATTTTATAAATCCTCTATCGATACTTCGTCAGCGTCTCCCCAAAGTCTTTCCAAATTATAATGAGGTCGTTCATCTTTATGGAATACGTGGCAAATCACTTCATTTATATCAATTAAAATCCATCTTCCTTGTTCAAAACCTTCCATTCTTCGCACATCATAACCTTGTTTTTCCATCGCATCTTTTACGTGCTTGGCAATGGCTTGAACTTGACGCTCATTATTGCCATGACAAATTACGTAATAATCAGTAATAGGTGTTAAGTCTCTCATATCCAGAACAACACAATCACTGGCTTGACGGTCTTCACATACTTCTACAACTGAACTTAGTACATTATTAGTTTCTTTCAATACTTGATCTCTCCTCTATCATGTGAGTAATACCATTGTATGCCTCGAATGTATCCGGGTGTACAATTGCATCTTGATTCATTAAATGAATTATTGTGCTTTGCAATGCTTTTCGTGCAGCCATTTTTATGTTTTGATAAGACAAGCTTCTTATCTCATCAATCCCAGGTATGTTTCGTTCCGGTTCGGTGAAGTCTGCAACAAAAACAATATACTCTAACATCGACATTTCAGCTCGGCCGGTTGTATGGTAATAGATTGCACGATATATATCTGGATTCGTAATTTGAAATTTGTCACGAATCATTTCGGCAGCGACAGGACCATGCCATAATTCATGATGATAATTCAATAACGTTCTATCTATTTCATAATAAACGATATATTCCCTTAATGATTCTATGGAAAAACATTTAGCATAGTCATGAAATATTGCTGCTATTTCTACGTCATGAGCTGGTACTTCATAATGGGTTGCCAATTTTTTTGCTGTATCAAGTACTCGGACACTGTGATCAAATCTTTCTTTTGTCAGTACTGTTTTTACTTCTTCTGTTAGATCTGCTAACTTCATTTATCTAGATCCTTTCATATAGCTATAGACTTCATGAGGAAGAAAGTATTTCATATCCCGCCCCAACTTCAGCTGTTCCCTAATGTAAGTTGAAGATATATCAATTAAGGGAACTTTTGCTTCTTGAATCGCATAGTTTGTCGTAAAGTTTGAATGAGGACGTTCGACGCCAATAAATGAGATTAACTCCATTAATTCATCAATTCTTTCCCATTTTGGTAAATAGTCGACCATGTCTCCGCCGATAATAAAATAAAAAGCATCCTCAGGATGGTGTTTGACTATATCTTTTACAGTATCAATGGTGTATGATTTACCTTTTCTGTTTAATTCTATTTTCTCTACTATAAAGCCAGGTTGATTATGCACAGTTCGTTGTAACATTTTAAGACGATCTTCCTGTGTAAAATAAGCAGTTGATTTATGTGGCGGTTCATAGGTAGGGATAAACCAGATTTCGTCTAAACTAAACTGATACTGCACTTCTTCAGCAATCATAAAATGGCCAATATGAGGAGGATCAAAAGTTCCTCCAAATAATCCAATTCTTTTCATAAAGGCACCTAATTTGGCAATTGAATTGTTTTATATTCAATAGATGGTTTATATAAAACAATATTATTACCAATTATTTGTACAAGCAATGCTTCTGTTGCTTCAGTTAATTGCTCAGCGACTTCGTGTTTATCTTCGCCACAATTTTGCAATATATTTACTTTTATCAACTCATTTTTCTCTAAATAATCTGCCACCTGGTTGATAAGATTTTCATTAACAGCTTGCTTTCCGACTTGAAATACGGGCTTTAAATGATGGGCTTCTTTTCTTAAAAATCGTTTTTGTTTACCAGTTAACATTTGTTATCTACCTTCCAATATTGATTGTAATTTTTCGTTTAGACCTCGCATGTCCGGACTGAAATCCGTCCATATCTTGAAAGCTTCCTGTGCTTGATACAAGAGCATAGAGTGCCCAAAATGAATATTTGCGCCTAAATTTTGTGCGTCAGTTAAAAAAGTCGTTTGAATTGGCCGATAAACGATATCGCTGACAATTGCCGAATCTTTTACCTCTTGTAATTGAATAATCGATTGGTTAGAATCAGGATTCATACCCACGGAAGTTGTATTAATAATGATATCATATTGCGCTGTTGTTTGTTCCGCTTCTTCTAGATTAATTACTGGATGACGTTGTTGAGTAATCTGCTCTGCTTTGGAAAGCGTCCGATTCGCAATCGTAATAGTTTTATATCCTGCCTGCAATAAGCCATGATATATGCCTTTAGCAGCTCCTCCTGCTCCTAAAATCAGAATGGAATCGAAATTTGTTACTCGTGGATAAGTATGTTCTAATGCTTTTACATATCCAATACCATCTGTATTGTATCCTTTCCATTTTCCATTGGTGCATAAAACTGTATTAACAGCCTGCATTTGTTCCGCACTTTTATCCAATTCATCTAAATAAGGCAGAATTGTTTCTTTATACGGTACTGTAACGTTGAAACCGTGCAATGCTTTTTCTTTTATCCTCTTCATTTGCTGGTCGAAATCTGTTCTTTCTGTTTCCATTAACTCATACTTTCCTGATACATGCCCTTGGTCTAAAAATTGTTCATGAATCCAAGGGGATAAAGAATGTTGAATAGGTATTCCCACTAAACCTAATCGTAATTGTTTCATTGGTTATCTCCTTTAAAATGTACTCGTATCTCATCACTTTCGGTGGACAGAAGGACGTAAATGAACAGAAACTCCTTTTGGACAATGAATATCAATTGTCGCCTCTCCGTTTAAAACAGTAATCCAGCCTAAACCAGCAATTACAATATCGGTATACGGTTCTGTTATACGATATGATTGTTTAGTAAAAGCAGGCAAAAGATTCTGCGAGTCTGGACTAGGAGGTGCTAACAACTCTCCTTGCTGATGTTCAAATAAGTTGTCGGCTTTTTCCAATTTTGTCCGATGAATTGGCAATCCATTAGAAAAAAAGCATACAAAACTTTGTCGTTCTCCTTTTACAAAATCCATACGCACAAGTCCACCAATAAATAACGTTTGTTCTTGATTCAATTGATAAATGCGGGATTTCACTTCTTTTTTGGGAGTAATTGTTTTTAAATCCTTTTGTGATACATAATGAGCAATCTGCTGTTGGTTTACAATACCCGGAGTATCAATTAGAGCAGTGTTTTCATCTAAAGGAATCGAAATAAACCCTAATGTCGTACCAGGAAAATAAGAGGTGGTTATCGATTCTTTTTCCCCTAACGATCGTTCGATTAATTGGTTGATAAATGTCGATTTTCCTACGTTTGTTACACCCACAACGTAAATATCTTTTCCTTCTCGACTTTCCTCCATAATCATCGCAGTTTCTTCTATCCCGTGCCCTGTGCTTGCAGAAATTAATAATACTTCTTCTACTTTAAGTCGCGCCTCTTTTGCTTTTTTACGAATCCAATGAACTAACTTCGTACTATTCGTTGATTTAGGTAATAAATCTATTTTATTAGCTACAAGAATAATTGGCTGGTTACCGACAATCCGGTGTAAACTTTTTAATAGCGTACCTTCAATATCGAATAAATCAACAACGTGAACGACCAGACTATCTGTTTTATTGATTTCACTCACCATATTAAGAAAGTCTTCTCCATCAAGAGAGACTGCTTCATTTTTGTTATAATGTCTTAGTTGAAAGCAACGACGGCAAAGGATATTTTCTTTCCCCATTGCCGAGGAAGGGACGTAGCCTTTTGCTTTCTCATCGTTTGATTGCAGTTTTACGCCGCATCCAATACAATGCAGATTACTTTCCATGTTTGATTCTCCTTGTCAATTTTCCTTTTTTATAAAAATAGTTCAATAAAATTCTTTCCATATTACGATTGAATTTTGTAATGGCTGCATCAGACTGAACGATTGGAACAACTAAGATAGTGAAAAAACCAATGCGATTTCCGCCCAGTACATCCGTCAGTAATTGATCCCCAATCACAACCATGTCTTCTTTTTGAAGTTTCATTTTTTGTTGTGTTCTTTTAAAAGCACCTTGTAAAGGTTTATTCGCCTTATGAACAGCATCGATATTTAACGTTTCTGTAAATAAAGAGACTCTTTCCTCATTATTATTGGAAAAAATAGTGACTTTAATACCTTCTTTACGCATCGTTTCTAACCATTCACGTACTTCGTCAGTAGGGTAATGCTCGTTCCAAGGAACTAAAGTATTATCCAAATCAACAATAACACCTTTTTTATGGTGCTTTTTTAAAAAAGCTGGAGTGATATCATATATAGAATCAACATGCTCATCAGGTAAAAATATATTAAACAACAACTCACCTCTATTTTATTTGCAAATAAAAAAACATATTATAACCTTTATTATCCCATTAAAAACTATGCTTGGGAAGTATGCGTATTTAATGGGATAAACATTCTTTTTCTCTTGTATTCAAGCTTTGTGATTTAATTGCTTACGTATTTATTTTACAACAACTTTGTTCATATGGACAGACACAATCTCAAAAGAATTCAGGCTTTTTTAAGTTTAAAAAAACATATCCGATAAACAGATATGTTTTATGCCTGTCGTAATACTGTGAGAATCATGTTCGCCGCATTCTTTGCTGCGGTATCTAAAAAAGCATCGAAAGAAATCTCTGATGATTTACCAGCTATATCCGAAAGAGCCCGAATCACTACAAAAGGAACATCATATTGATAACAGACTTGCGCTATCGCAGCTGCTTCCATTTCACCCGCTAGCATTGTTGGAAACTTTTCTCGAATGAAATACACACGTTCTTTACTGCTTAAAAATGAATCCCCAGTTGCAATAAGCCCTGTTTTATAAGGGACTTCTAACTTTTTTAAAGCAGTCTCCGTTTCACTGACCAATCGCAAGTCAGATGAAAATCTGGGCGGTAGGTCTGGGACTTGTCCATACTCGTAGTCAAAAGCAGTAACATCTACATCATGATGTACTACTTCTTCACTAATCACTACATCTCCGACGGACAAATCTTCAGCAAAACCACCAGCAGACCCAGTGTTAATAACATAATCCGGATGAAATGTTTCCATTAAAATAGCTGTGGTCATCGCTGCATTTACTTTTCCTATGCCTGATTTCACTAATATTACTTGTTGGTCTTCCAACTCCCCTTCAATAAATTGGGCGTTGGCAATTGTCACTTCCTTTTTATCGTTCATAGATTGTTTTAACAATTCTATTTCTTCATCCATCGCACCAATAATGCCAAACTTCATTCTAAATTCCTTCTTTCTTCCACAGCTAATCTTATTTTTCGAAAGAGTCCAACTCTTCTACTTTAGTTGGCTGCCAGCCTTCTCCATCTATCCAATCCAAAGATACTCTGTAAAACTGATCAGTCGATTCATCTTGAATCGTAGAGGTCACCTTTTGTTCTCCTTGATTCCCTACCCAATGTTCAATCATTTGGTCTTCCGATACACCAGTGGCATCTGAAACGGCCTGTTTAATTTCGGTTCTATCTTGGGAACCATCATCATAATTCGTTGTGTGATCACCACTTTGTTCCGTATCAACCGGATCCCATTCCCCTTTATAGGCTTTTGTTACATTTGGGTCATCGGAGTCGACTTCTTCGGTAGACGTTTCATCTTCACTATCGTTGTCTTCGTTGTCTTCGTTGTCTTCTGAATCATCATTATTTTCTTCATTGTTCTCATTTGTTTCATTATCCTCAGCATTGGAAGTTTCTTCTTGGTTCGAATTGTTCGCTTTTTCTGATGATGTTTCATCATTGTTTGTATTTTCTTCTGTATTTTCTGCTGTTTCAGAGGGAGAACTATCTTTTCCTCCAAAATTCACCAATACAAATAATAGTATGACGAATATAAAAGCGAGAAAAATAAGAAACCAGAAATTTCTTTTGTTCTTTCTTCTCTTGGATTGTCTGCTTCTTCTTAAATAATACTCTTCATTCGCCATAAAAAGCCACCTCA
This sequence comes from Pseudogracilibacillus sp., assembly GCA_035301845.1. Taxonomy (GTDB): domain Bacteria; phylum Bacillota; class Bacilli; order Bacillales; family Amphibacillaceae; genus Pseudogracilibacillus. The sequence goes on from DATGTM010000106.1 coordinate 164,197, forward strand.
CTATGATTTGGAATTTTCAGTAGACATTACCATGTTGAACAAAACAGTTGCCTTCTAAGTCACTTATCTCTGCTGGAATGAATAAAACTTCTATCAACTTTCACAGTCACTTTATCTGCTCTTTCGCCGACATTTTCCACGCTCAAAAGGTTATCATTTTAAGATAACAAGAGGCAATGGGATCATGAATCATGTGTCTCAATACATTGCCTCTATTTATTACTCAATTTCGGTGATTTTAACTTTCATCTCTCCTGCCGGTGTTGGCACCACTACTTCTGTTCCAATTTCATGGCCAAGTAACCCTTTTGCCATTGGAGAGTCATTGGAAATTTTCCCTTCAAATGGATCAGATTCAGCACTTCCAACAATAGTATAGCTTTCTTCATCTCCATCTGGTAGCTCGACAAAAGTCACAGTGTTACCTAGACTCACAATGTTTTTATTTTCTTGGTCATTTTCGATGATAACAGCGTTACGAACCATTTTTTCTAAATTGGCAATTCTTGTTTCTACAAAAGCTTGTTCTTCTTTTGCTGCATCATATTCAGAGTTCTCAGAAAGGTCTCCAAAATCACGTGCAATTTTAATTCTTTCTACTACTTCTTTTCTTTTAACAGTCTTTAATTCATGCAACTCTTCTTCAACTTTTTCTTTTCCTTCTTCTGTCATGTAATAACTTTTTTCTTCAACCATTTATGGTCACTCCTTTAATATGCTTATACCTTTTCAACGTTTTTAACGCTTCACACTTAAACTGACACCATCCCCAATTGGAATGATGGAAGTCTTGTACCTATCATTCTCCAGCAATGAATGATTAAATTCTCTTAATTTATTTGTTAGTTTCTGTAATCGTTTTTTTTCCGGGGAAGTCGTGCCTGCTACATAACCGCGAAACAATATATTATCACAAAGAATAATGCCATTAGGCGAAAGCAATGCATCAGCTAATTCGAAAAACTGATTATATTTCCCTTTCGCAGCATCGATGAAAATGCAATCATATGATGAATCTTTAGCTACTAAATCATTCATCACTTCTAATCCATCGCCGTGCAAAACGGTAATTTGTTGATTATAATCATATGATTTAATATTATCGTTGGCTATTGCCACCATTGACTCATCTTTTTCAACAGTATCTATTACAGCATGAGGCAATTCACTTGCTATTCGCATGCTCGAATACCCAATGGCAGTCCCGACCTCAAAAACGGTTTCCGGCTGACGCATCTGTAATAATGTTAAAACAAAGTGCATACTTACTTGATCCATTATCGGTATGTTGTGTTTCGCAGCGTAACTTTCAAGTTCAGACCATTTTGTATCAACAGGCAATGTTTCTGTTAAATATTTTGTTAATTCATTCATCAATAATCTCCATTACTCTTTTTTCGATTTCTTTTCTAATTCATCCCATTCATGACGATATTTGTCTATTACTTCTTTGTGTTCGTCTAATGTTTTTGAATAATGTGTTTCTCCGTCAGGTCTAGCATAAAAATACTCGTAATCAAAATCTTTACCCGCTGGATGTAAAACTGCTTCAATTGCTTCGATACTTGGAGATGCGATTGGTGCTGGTGGAAGTCCTTTCACATTGTAAGTGTTATACGGAGAATCCACTTCTACGTCCTCATACGTCATCGTAATTTTATGTTCTCCATTTGCATAAGCTGCCGTAATGTCACTTTGTAACTTCATATCTTCTTTTAATCGGTTTAAGAACACTTGGGCCACTTTAGGTCGATCTTCTTCATATTTGGATTCTCTTTCAACGATAGAAGCTAACGTCAGCATTTCATGCGTATTTAAATCTGAATCATCTAAAGCGTCCTTATTTTTGTCAACTAACTCTTTTGTCGCATCTATCATTTTTGTAATAACCTCTTCAGGTGACGGATCTTTTTCGTAAAATTCAAATGTACCTGCAAACAAATAACCTTCCAGCGGCATAATCACATCGTTATCGAGGATATCGTCTGATAATAAATCAGGGTATTCTTCGATTAAATCTTTAAGATATGTATTATCTTCAGCCACTTCTAAAAAATCTTCGGAAGAAATAGATAGCTCATCTTCTACAATGTCTGCAATTTCCTCTACCGACTTACCTTCAGGAATAGTCAGTTTTGCTTCTGGCTCTTCCATTAATTTGCCCTCAGATAATCGATTTATTATTTCTTTCATACTTAATGAAGGAGATAATTCATACTCTCCTGCTTGAAAATCTGATTTGTTATTCAATTTAATATAAGCCCGAAAGATAAGACTGTTTTTTATTAAATCTTTTTCTTCTAATATTGTTGCTATCTCTGAAGAAGAGGAACCCATTGGAATCTCGAATTCAACTGTTTCTTCGTTATCAGCATCCACAGGTTTAAATGCTGATTGCACATAAAAATATCCTGATACAGCTGCAATGATAATCAAAATGACGATAGCTAGTAATATATACAGTACCGCTTTACGAACTGTTTTAGCTTCTTTGGTTCTCTCCTCATAAATATTACCATTGATTTTCTTTTTATGTTTCTTGCTCATAGCAGGTATCGCCTCATTTTCTCATGCGTTAGCGGGAAATATCTCCCTGTCAGTAGAAAAGTCAGACAGAGTTTCCTCCGTCTGAACTTTTATTCTTCCTCTGTTAATGTGTGGAACATTTCTTCAACCATTTCCCACTCTTCATCTGATTCTATCGGAAATAAACGAATATCTTCTTCGTTATCGCCTTCCTCAAATCGAAAAGCAAATACTTCTATCTCTTCATCGTCTGGCACTTGTGAGCCTTCCTCTGCCGGTGTAGTAATGATATAGGAATTACCATTTTCTTTTATGTCGAAATGGAAAAGAATCTCAAATAGTTGTTCTTCTCCATTCTCGTCCGGTATGATGATGCGTTCATTTTCTTCAATACTCATTGTTCTCCTCCTTGTTTTGGCTGATCTAAATACGTTTGAAGTATCAAAACAGCTGCGACTTTATCGACAACAGTTTTTCTTTTTTTTCTGCTGACGTCTGCTAGTAATAAAGTTCTTTCTGCAGAAACAGTCGTTAATCGTTCGTCTATTAATGTAGTTGGAATATGAAACAGTCGTTCCAACCTTTTTGCGTAAATTCTGGATAGTTCAGAACGACTGCTCTCTGAACCATCCATATTTTTGGGCAAGCCAATAACAATAGATGAAATCTCATATTCATTTATATAATGACTTAGATCCTTATCTGCTGACTTCATGTTATTTTCATCCCATGATAAAGTTGTAACACCAGTGGCCGTTAATTGCATTAAGTCACTAACTGCTACACCAATCGTTTTTGAGCCAACATCTAAACCAAGTATTCTCATGAATGCTCCTTAGGTAAATTATGCAAATAATAAGTGACTAATTCTTCAATCACTTCATCACGCTCAATTTTCCGAATTAAATTTCTAGCGTCTTTATAACGCGGAATATAGGCTGGATCACCGGAAATTAGATAACCAACAATTTGATTAATTGGGTTATAGCCTTTTTCATTTAAAGCTTCATAAATGGTTTGTAAGGTTTGCTGAATATCTTGGTCGTAAGAATCATCGTGAAAATTAAATTTCATTGTCTTATCAATCGAACTCATTACTAGCACCCCATTTGCAATTTCTATAGCTATATTTTACCACGTTTCGTTTATTTATCATAACTTTATTTGTTTTTCGTTTTTTCTAGTATATACGTTTCTGTTATTTCTAATGCTTCTTTAATTTTAGACGGATCTTTACCTCCTGCTTGGGCCATATCTGGACGTCCGCCACCACCGCCGCCGCAGATTTTAGCTGCTCTATTAATTAATTCGCCAGCGTGGAAGCCTTGTTGAACGAGCTCTTCTGATACTCCAGCAATTAAAAGTACTTTCCCTTTATTTTCAGCTGCTAAAAGGATAACCCCTGACTTTATTTTCTGTTTAAACTGATCCATCATTTGACGTAGCTGATTCATATCTTTTACTTTCACTTCTGCAGCTAGTTTTTGAATACCTTCTACTTCTTCAATTTTTTCGATCAGTTCTTCAGTTTCTTGATTAGAGAGTTTCGCTTGAAAACTTTCTTTGTCTTTATGCAATTGCCTTACTTCTTCTTGCAGTTTTTCAATTCGTTCTGGAACGCTATCGTTACTTGTTTTTAGTAAACCTGCTGCACTGCTTAACGTATTTAATTGCTCTTGCAGCAATTCAAAAGCTTCTTTACTTGTCACTGCCTCCAGACGTCGAACGCCTGCTCCTATACCCGTTTCAGAAACAATTTTAAAAAGACCAATTTCCGCACTGCTAAAAGCGTGACAACCTCCGCAAAGTTCTATACTGTAATCTCCAATCTGAACGACGCGTACTGTATCTCCGTACTTCTCACCAAAAAGTGCCATAGCCCCGAGTTCTTTTGCTTCATCTTGAGGCATCGATTGAATGTCCACTGTTAAATTCTCCCAAATTTTTTCATTGATGATTTGTTCAATCGTAACAAGTTCTTCGTCAGTAACTTCCTGAAAATGCGTAAAGTCAAAACGCAGCCGGTATGGGGTAACAAGCGAACCCGCTTGATGAATATGTTCTCCAAGTACATCGCGTAACGCTTGATGCAAGAGATGTGTAGCAGTGTGGTTTTTCGTTATTTTACTTCGTTGCTGTTGCTGAATTTCTGCACGGACTGCTTGATTTGTTTCAAGCGTGCCTTCTTCTATTTCTACCGTGTGAATATGTTGCCCATTAGGTGCAGCTTGTACGTCGGTAACCTTTCCTCTAAATCCAGCAGCAATTAAAATGCCGGTGTCTGCTATTTGTCCGCCACTCTCCGCATAGAAAGGCGTTTCTTTTAATATTATAGAAACAGTTTCACCTGATTGGGCTTTTTCAGCCAAACCGGCTTCGTTGATGATATATAAGATAGATGTGTCGATAATAGATTGATCATACCCTATAAACGCAGAGGTTTCCTTGATATCTGTTAGCACGTCGTCTTGTACTTTCATTGAACCAGTGTTTTTTCTGGCATTCCTGGCACGTTCTTTTTGTTTATTCATTTCTCTTTCAAAACCAACTTCATCAATCGTAAAGCCAAAATCTTTTACATGCTCCTCTGTTAACTCTTTAGGGAAGCCAAAAGTGTCATATAACTTAAATACTTCTTCTCCAGGGATGACTGTTTTTCCTAGCTTGGTTTCCTGCTGAATGATTTGTTTTAGTCGTTCCATCCCTTCTTGCAAGGTTTCCATAAAACGTTCTTCTTCAATTTGAATAATATTCATTATATGATCCGCTTGCTGTTTAACTTCCGGATAGTAGGACTCCATTATAGAAGCAACTGTAGGGACGAGTTGATACATGAACGGTTTTTCAATGTGTAGATTTTTAGCATATCGAACAGAACGACGGATTAATCTGCGTAGAATATACCCGCGTCCTTCATTAGAAGGCAAAGCATGATCGCCAATTGCAAAGGCAACTGTCCGAATATGGTCAGCAATTATCTTATAAGAGGCATCTGTTATTGTTCCTTCTCCGTATGAGATATCCGTAAATTGAGCAATATGTTGAATAATAGGTGTAAACAAATCTGTATCAAAATTCGTGTCTGCATCTTGAATCAGGGAGACTAATCTTTCTAATCCCATGCCTGTATCAATATTTTGTTTAGGTAATGGAGTATACGTGTCATCCGCATTATGATTGAATTCAGAAAAAACAAGATTCCAAACTTCCAAGTAACGCTCATTTTCTCCCCCTGGATATAACTCATTTGCATCTGTATCAACACCGTAAGATTCACCGCGATCATAAAATATTTCTGTATTAGGCCCACTTGGTCCTTGCCCGATATCCCAAAAGTTTTCTTCTAAACGAATTATTCGCTCTTGCGGCAGCTGGATATCTTCTAGCCATATATTATATGCTTCCTCATCCTCCGGGTGCACTGTAACAGATAAACGGTTTGCGTCAAAACCAATCCATTTTTCATCTGTTAAAAATTCCCAAGCAAACTCAATAGCTTCTTTTTTAAAATAATCACCTATAGAAAAATTACCCAGCATTTCAAAAAAAGTATGATGTCTTTTCGTAAATCCTACATTTTCAATATCATTAGTGCGTATGGCCTTTTGGGCATTCACTATTTTAGGGTTATGAGGGACGATGCTGCCATCAAAATACTTTTTCAATGTGGCAACTCCGCTATTAATCCATAATAATGTCGGGTCATTTTGCGGTACTAAAGAAACACTCGGTTCAATCTCATGTCCTTTTTCCTTAAAAAATTCGAGAAATATATTTCTTATTTCAGCAGATGTTCGTTGTTTCATGATTTCTCCTCCATCTATGTTTTATATTATTCAAAATAAAAAAACTCCTCTCTGCCAGTAAAGCAGGGACGAGTTTTCGCGGTACCACCCTTGTTATGAATGAATATCATTCATCACTTTCTTAGATAACGGCTGATGCCGGCGAAGATTAAACGCACTCAAGTGGAGCTTTCCATACTGCTTGTTAGAATTTATTTCAGCCATTCTTTCGTAAATTCCTCTCTAAAACAAAGCTACATATGTACTTATCACTATCATTGTATTTCTAATATTTATTAACAGTAGTATAAGCAACTTTCCATTCGATGTCAACGAGATTTATCAGATGGATGATGTTAAATCCATACGAAAGATTATAAAGCGGAACTGTTCTCTGTATTCAAATTATTTTTCCTTTTTACATACTTTAACAGATCGAATAAATTCAGTTCACAAACGTAAAGTATCTGCTTTGAACAAAGAACAAAATTAGTTATTCTTGCAGTTGATTCGTTCACCCATATTCACCGATGTAATTGACTATTCATCTTAAGCAAGTATCATTCGTAACAATAATCTTTCACATAAAATCATATGGAGAAAATGCTTCCTCTTCCTCATCTGCAATATCTGTTGCTTCTTTAACGTCTCCCTCTGTCTCTTCACCTAGTTTTTGTATTAGTCTAGATGGAAGAGTTGTGAATCGTTGATCCATATCAATTGTCTCAATTCCTTGGAAAAATGCGTCTTTCTCTCCACAGATAATTAAAGATTGTTTGCTTCTTGTAATTGCAGTGTATAACAGATTTTTACGTAACATGCGTCGATAAGCTCTAACAATAGGCAAGATGACGATGGGGAATTCACTTCCTTGTGATTTATGGATGGATATACAATACGCATGCATCATATTCCCATAGGTTTTTCTTGTGTAAACAACTTCATTTTCATCAAATTGAACGATGATTTGTTCTTCATTTTCCTCATTTTCTTTTGGTGAAAAAATTTGAACAATCTCTCCAATATCCCCATTGTAAACATGATCTTCCGGTTGATTAACTAATTGTAATACTCTGTCGCCAACACGAAAAACTACATCGTGAAAATGACGTTCTCTTTTACGTTTTTCTTTTGGATTAATTAATGTTTGCATTTGTTTGTTTATTTCAGTGATCCCAGCATTCGTCTTATACATCGGCGCTAAGATTTGAATTTCTTCTAACGGTTTTTCTTTCTCTTGTGCTTTTGCCATAATGGTTTCCACTACTTCTGCGACTTGCGATGTTGTGCAGGGGATAAAGCTGAAGTCAGCCGACTGCTCTATATCCGCTTCCGTACATTGATTATTTTTAATCTGATGGGCTAATTGAATAATTTTAGACCCTTCTTTTTGACGGTATACTTCATTTAGAGTGACATACGGAATCAAATCACTACCGTATAAATCCGCTAAGACTTGTCCTGGTCCTACAGAAGGCAGCTGATCTTCATCACCAACTAAAAGAACTTGCATATCTTTTGGTATAGCTTTAAATAAATGATTGGCAAGCCATGTATCTACCATCGAAAATTCATCTACAATTAAATATTTCCCGCTCAGTTGTTCATATTCGTTTTTTTCAAACGTCTGCTCGCCGTCCCAACCAAGTAACCGGTGAATCGTCATCGCTTTAATACCAGTCGATTCTTGTAATCGTTTAGCAGCTCTTCCAGTTGGAGCAGTCAAAACAAACGGGTAATCTGCTTTCTTGTCATAATCATGTCTGTCCAACGATTCATTATGGATTTCAGCGTATGCTTTTAATATTCCTTTAATAACAGTAGTTTTTCCTGTTCCCGGACCACCTGTTAAAATCATTACTTTAGAATCTAACGCACGTTTTATAGCTGTGAATTGTTCTTCTCCATAACTCAAAACTTCTTCTTCCTCGATGCTTCCAATCATCCTCATAAGTTCTGCATCAGTTATCTTCGTCTGTACTTTGTGGTTCAATATTCGTTTTAAATGACTGCTGAAATGATCTTCTGCATAATACAAACTGGGCAAATATACTTTTTCTTCTTGTAAAATAATATTTTTCTGTTGAGAAAGCAGTTCAATTTGTTCAACTAAGACTGCTTCTTCTAACGTTACTTCGTGAAGAACTGTCTTCATTTTTTGAATGCAATCTACGAGCGGAAGATACACATGTCCATCTAACACACTCAATTGTAAAGCATGAATACAACTTGCCCTTAATCGATTCGGATGTGTCGTACTCAGGTGATTCAATTCCCCAATTTTATCTGCCGTTATAAAACTGAACCCCTCTACTTCAAATACAAAATGATAAGGATCTTCCTGAATATATCGCATCGTTTCTTCTTTATATAACGTATAAAGTTGTTGTGCCATTTTCAGCCCGATACCATATTTCGTCAGCTTGACAGCTATTTGTTCAAATCCTTGATGTTTTTTCAAAGTACTAGCTAAATTTCTAGCAGTCTTTTGCTGCAAATTAGGTACATTTGAAAGAAGTTCAGGATCTTCTAATATCTTTGTAACCGCCTGTTCTCCTAAATGGTCTACAATTGTTGTTGCCGTTTTTTTACCAATACCTTCAAACAATTCACTTGATAAATAAGTAATAACCGCCTCTTTCGTTTCAGGAACATAGGTTTGGTAAGAAGAAATATTGTACTGCACACCAAAACGAGGGTGCGTTTCCAATTCTCCAAAAAATTGGTACACAACCCCTTTTTGTAAATTAGCAAAATATCCTTTTGCTACAATATCTTTTTCTTCATACGTTTCCGTTGTTTCATGAACATTAATTTTTACAATCGAAAAATGATTACTGGTGTTTTCAAAAATTGTAAAAACAATATCTCCTTTAATATACCCTTGATTGTCAGTCTCTTCATTATCCATCTCGAAAACCTCGCTTACTCATCCTCAAGTGCATCGTATTTCATTTGCTCAAGAGCTTGTTGAGCTAATGTATGAGAAGGCTGAGCCGATATTGCTTTTTTAAAATAATCTTTTGCCGTTGTTTTATTATTTTCATGAAAAGCAATAATTCCTAAATTATATAAAGCATCCGCTTGTGTTGAATCAGTTTTTATAATGGATAGAAATACATCTCGCGCCTCATTGTAATAATTTTCGTGCGCTAAAGCTAATCCATATTGTAACTGATACTTCGGTTGCTGCTCTCGCTCAGCTGCGGTTTGTAAAAATGGCAAGGCCAGAATATGATTGTTCCTCATTTGATGGGACATCCCTAAAAGAAAATACACATCTGCTTCGTCCAACCCTAAGCTAAGACATTTCGTAAACATCTTCTCCGCATAATCATACATCTTCTGCTGGTAATACAAATTCCCTAAACCGTAATACGCTGTTGCTGTTTGGTCGTTAATTTGAATCGCTTCTAAATAAAACTTCTCCGCTTCTTCCAACTGATGCGATTGAAATAAGACTGAACCAACGTTGACGTAACCTATAGGATCTTCGGGATGCTCCTCTGTATATTCAATATACAAAGCTGCAGCTTCATTTAATTTATTCTCTTTTATTTTTTGTAATGCTTCATTTTGTTTGTTTACCATTGCTACACCATTATCCTACGTATTCTAACTTTTGTTCTTTTTTAATAATATCTTCAATTGTTCCGCCACCCAAACAAACTTCATCTTGGTAAAAAACAACTGCTTGGCCGGGAGTTACAGCTCTTTCTGGTTCCACAAAATCGACTTGCGTTGTACCATCAGCTAAAATTGTCACATTTACTTTACTGTCTTTTTGGCGATAACGAAATTTCGCTGTACATTCAAATGATTCCGGGACGTCAGTTAACCAATTCAAATCAGAGGCAATCAACCGATCAGAATATAAAAAGTGATTGTCATCTCCTTGTTCAACATATAAAATATTATCTGCAACATTTTTCCCTACAACAAACCATGGTTCTCCTTCTCCGCCAATTCCTAAACCATGCCGTTGTCCTATTGTATAATACATCAAACCATCATGTTGTCCTTTTGTTTCTCCCATTAACGTTTGCATTTTCCCTGGTTGAGCAGGTAAATATTCACTTAGGAATTCTTTAAAATTACGTTCTCCTATAAAACAAATACCAGTACTGTCTTTTTTGTTCGCTGTTGCCAAATTATGTTCTTTTGCAATCTCCCGTACTTCTGCCTTTTGCAAGTGGCCTAAAGGGAACATAATTTTTGGTAAGACATCTCTCGAAATTTGATTTAAAAAGTACGTCTGATCTTTATTTGAATCAACGCCACGAATCATTTCTGTGTCGCCTGTGTCATTCCGGCGAACCTGTGCATAGTGCCCTGTCGCTACATAATCCGCACCAATAGATAGAGCGTAATCTAAAAAAGCTTTAAATTTAATTTCTTTATTACACATAACATCAGGGTTTGGCGTACGCCCACTTTTATATTCATCTAAAAAGTACGTAAATACTTTATCCCAATATTTTTTTTCGAAGTTCACAGAATAATAGGGTATACCAATTTGTTCAGCAACTCTTGATACATCTTCAAAATCTTCTGTCGCCGTGCATACACCAAAATCATCTGTATCATCCCAATTCTTCATAAAAACACCGACAACATCATATCCTTGTTGTTGAAGTAGTAAAGCTGTGACAGATGAGTCCACTCCACCACTCATTCCAACAACTACACGTGAATTCTCGTTCATGTTCTTTCATTCCTTTTCATTTAATCTGTTAATCGTTTTACGGCTTGTGCGACAATATTCGCTGCTTCTTCCACATTTTCCATCGTATTAAAAGAGCCGAAACTGAACCGAATTGAATTTGTCGGTCGATCACTGCTGAAACTAAACATTGCTTTCAGTACATGAGAAGGTTCTAAAGACCCTGCTGTACAAGCACTTCCACTAGAAGCAGCAACTCCATTTAAATCTAAATTCGTAAGCAATGATTCTACACTCGTTCCCGGGAAACTCACATTAACTATCGTTGGTAATTGTAACTCAAGCTTCCCATTTACAGCGAACTCAATCTCATTTTCTTCAAGCACTTGTAAAAATAAATTTTTCATTGTTGTATACTTTTCAGCATTTTTCTTGCGATCACGAACAGCAATTTCGGCTGCTTTATGAAAACCTACAGCACCAATTAAATTTTCTGTACCAGGTCTTTTCTTTTTCTCTTGGGAACCTCCATAAGTTACAGGTTGGAGTGTCACGGCTTCACTAGCATACAGAAAACCTATACCTTTTGGAGCATTCAGTTTATGACCGGATGTCGTCAATAAATCAATTCCTTGCTCTTCCACATCAATGTTTTCTAAACTGTAGGCTTGTACAGCATCTGTATGAAAATAAGCTTGGTGGTCCTTCACGTATTCTGCTATTTTCTCAATTGGCTGCATAACTCCTGTTTCGTTATTAGCATACATTACAGAAACTAATATAGTGTTGTCTGTCAGTGTTCTCTTCACATCTTCAGGGTTCACTTGTCCGTCTCGATTGACTGGTAAATAGGTGACGTGAAAGCCTTTCTTTTGTAAATATTCCATAATGTGAAGGATGGCATGGTGCTCTTGAGAAGAAGTGATAATGTGGTTTCCCATATGCTCATTTTCAATAGCTGCACCAATTATCGCTAAATTATTAGCTTCCGTTCCTCCACTCGTAAAAATAAGTTCATTTTCTTTTGCATGTATGCTTTCAGCTAAGAATCTCCTTGCATTATTTAAATAAGCTTTCGCTTTCCGGCCAAATCCATGTATACTAGAAGGATTTCCAAATTGTTCTTTTTCAACTTTATACATTTTATCTAAAACATCTTCCAGTACTGGTGCTGTTGCAGCATGATCTAAATAGATCATTATTACCTTCCTTTCGAATCAGCTGACTCCTGTAGTCTTACGTTGTTTGATTTATCAAGCTATTTCTATTGTATTTAGACAATAAAGTTTAAATTATGGTACAAACTTGCATGAAGACGTAGCTTATTTAAATATAAAACATAAATTCTTCTTGTACTTCATGGCTGTCATATTCAATTAAGTCGCGTAAAGTTGTTGTGTCCAATACATCACGAACAACATCCCGGATACGCATCCACAAAGCCTGCTGCGCCGCTTCTTCTTCTTCGATTCCCTCTACTGGAGTGATTGGCCCTTCAAGCACGCGAATAATATCACCAGCACGTATTTCTGAAGGATCTTCAGACAGTGTATATCCTCCGTAAGCTCCTCGAACGCTTCGGATTAAACGAGCATTCCTTAACGGAGCAGCAATTTGTTCTAAATAATGAGCCGATAAATCTTTTTCTTTCGCAATTGATTTTAAAGACCTTGGCCCATTGCCATATTGTCGAGCTAATTCTATCATAACCGTTAATCCATAACGGCCTTTTGTTGAAATTTTCATAAGATACACCTCAATTAAAAAACTATATCATTTTAAGATAAAAAATTCATCTAATCTACCTCCAGTATAACATGAAATACGTTTAACATATATAATCGAGGCATACAACGCTGTTTGGCTCTTCCATCAAGAATTATCAGTTAAACAAATAGGCAGATATTTTTTGAAAAAAGAAGTTAAAAATTTCATAAAATCTATGAAATTCCTAACTTCTTTTGAACATATCAGGTAGCCTATTAAAATATGAGGAGCACGTATTAAAAAGCAGTTTATTCCAGCTTAGTAGGAAATGGCGTTTCGTAAATAGTTTCTTGTACTGCTTCTTGTACTGTGCCGTCCAAATCGGGTTCTATAATAAAAGAACCATTACTATTTCTATCACTGACTGGCAGCCCCTGTGGAACTACTTCAATCGCATCTTCTCTATCTGTATATAAAAATACTTTTTCCTGGTCATATAAAACAAGCAAGCCTTTCAACCGATGTGGTTTACTTTTCAATTCTCTAAGCATCGTTAATCCACGTCTGGCACGGGCTGATTTCTGAAAAGCAGAAAGCTTCATTCGCTTACAGGCCCCGCGTTGTGTTACTAACAATAAATCGGGGTTCTTATTCTCATCTATCGTTGCCGCATGTACCAGGAAATCATCTTCTTTCAGTGACATGCCAATAACACCCCGAGCTCTTAACCCAATAGGGCTTATGTCACTTTCATTCATCCATAAACCATATCCTTTATAAGAAGCTAAAAATAAATCTTGATCGCCTTCTGTCAAAAGCACTCCAAGTACTTCGTCGGCATCCTTTAAATTTAAAGCAATCAAACTTCGTGAATACCTCGTAGCTTTATATTCTGACAGAACGGTTTTCTTAAGCATTCCTTGTTTCGTATAAAAAACAAGATAAGCATCATCCGTAAATTCGCGTACCGGGATACAGTCGACGACAGACTCATCTGCATCTAAAGTAGTCAAATTGGACAAATGATTCCCCATATCTTTCCATTTTATATCAGGTAAATCATAAACAGGTATACAGGCAAATTTTCCCTTGTTTGTAAAAATAAGAACATCATCAGTCGTATGCAGCTCCAAAAGGCGGATGAGTCTATCTGTCGATTTCATTAATAAATCCGTCTGCTTAGAGGCTCCGTACGAGCGAAGGCTTGTACGCTTCACATACCCCTCTTTTGTTATGGATACAAGTACATCTTCACTTGGAACGGTTACAGCTAAATCAATTTTTATTTCTTCTATTTCCGCTTCAATAGAAGTTAAACGATTACTCTGATACGTTTTTCGAATCGAACGTAATTCTTTTTTAATGTTATTTAACAATTTCTCTGGGCTTGCTAAAATACTTTCATATTCTTTAATATTTTGAGCCAATGTAGATGCTTCATCTTGAAGTTGTGTAACGTCTGTATTAGTTAAACGATACAATTGCAAGGCCAAAATAGCTTCTGCTTGCGTATCTGTAAAAGAGTATGCTGCCATAATCTTTTGTTTAGCATCTTTTTTATTACTGGAATTACGAATCATAGTGATTAATTCATCTAATATAGAAATCGCCTTAATCAGACCTTCTACAATATGCGAACGTTCTTTTGCTTTATTTAAATCATGTTTTGTACGTTTTGTAACGACTTCTTTCTGGTGAGCAATATATGCGTCCAATATTTGTGGCAGCGACAATAACTGAGGTGTTTTATTTTCAATTGCTACCATATTATAATGATAGGTTATTTGAAGGTCTGTATTTTTATAGAAATATTGCAAGACGCTTTCACCATCTACGTCTTTTCGTAACTCAATAACAATTCTTAGCCCTTTGCGGTCTGTCTCATCTCTGATTTCGCTAATCCCTTCTACTTTGCGATCCGCATGCAGTTCGTCCATTTTCCGGACTAAATTTGCTTTATTAACATCATAAGGAATTTCATCAATAACAATTTGTTCTCGGTTTCCCTTCATACTCTCGATGGTAGCTTTACCGCGAACCATGACTTTACCTTTCCCTGTTTCATAGGCGTTTTTAATTCCTTCTGCACCTTGTACGATACCACCGGTTGGGAAATCCGGTCCTTTTATCTCCTTCATCAACATATCTACCGATGCATCAGGATAATCAATTTTCTTGATAACAGCATTAATCACTTCTTCTAAATTATGTGGCGGGATATTCGTCGCGTAACCTGCTGAAATTCCAGTAGAACCATTTACTAATAAATTAGGAAGCTTTCCCGGAAAGACAATTGGCTCTTCAATTGTATCGTCAAAATTAGGGATAAAATCTACTGTGTCCTTTTCAATATCCGCTAATAATTCTGCAGTTATTTTTGACAAACGTGCCTCTGTATAACGCATTGCTGCAGCTGGGTCTCCATCGATGCTCCCATTATTTCCATGCATTTCAACTAAGTCATGCCTCATTTTCCAACTTTGACTGAGCCGGACCATTGCATCATAGACAGATGAGTCGCCATGTGGATGATAATTACCGATGACTGTCCCTACTGTTTTGGCTGCTTTTCTAAAATTTTTATCATGTGTATTCTTATCCATATGCATCGCATAAAGGATTCGACGTTGCACAGGTTTCAGTCCATCTCTAACGTCTGGTAGTGCCCGGTCTTGAATTATATATTTACTATACCTTCCAAAACGATCTCCCATGATCTCTTCTAAAGGTAATTCGACATAGTTTTTCGCTTCTGCCATTCATCATTTCTCCTTTGATGAAACAAATCACTTATCCAGCAATGTTTCTTCTTCTTCTAAACCAAATTCGACATTGTCTTCGATCCAAGTACGACGCGGAGAAACTTTGTCTCCCATTAAGGTTGTCACTCTTCTCTCTGCTTGAGAGACATTATCTAAGGTTACTCTTACTAACGTACGTGTTTCAGGATTCATTGTTGTTTCCCATAACTGGTCTGCGTTCATTTCCCCCAGTCCTTTATAGCGCTGAATCATATACCCGGATTTGAATTCTTTAATAGCTTCTTCCAATTCCTCTTCTTCCCAAGCGTAAATGACTTTTTCTTTTTTACCTTTCCCTTTAGCAATTTTATATAACGGGGGTAAGGCGATATAAACTTTACCAGCTTCAACTAACTCACGCATATACCGATAAAAAAAGGTGAGTAACAACACTTGTATGTGCGCGCCGTCTGTATCTGCGTCAGTCATAATTATTATCTTATCATACCGGCTTTCCTCAAGACTAAAATCTCCTCCGACGCTTGCACCAATGGTATGAATAATTGTTGAAATCTCTTCATTTTTCATGACGTCTTCCAATTTCGCTTTTTCTGTATTAATCACTTTACCTCTCAATGGAAGAATCGCTTGAAACACACGATCCCTTCCTTGCTTAGCAGAGCCACCAGCAGAATCTCCCTCTACTAAAAAGAGTTCATTTTTCGATGCATTGCGACTTTGAGCCGGGGTTAATTTCCCACTTAAAATCGTATCTTTTCTTTTCCGTTTCTTACCATTTCTTGCATCTTCACGTGCTTTTTGAGCTGCTTCTCTTGCGGATTTCGCATGTTTCGTTTTTTCAATTAGTTTTTCAGCAATCTCCCGGTTTTCCTCTAGATAAAAACTTAACTTCTCAGAAACAACTGCATCAACTACAGAACGGACTTCAGGCGTGCCTAATCTCCCTTTTGTTTGTCCTTCGAATTGCAAATAAGCTTCCGGGACTCTTACAGAGACAATGGCTGTCAATCCTTCCCGTAAATCTTGCCCATCTAAATTTTTATCTTTTTCTTTAAGCATTCCATTACGTCGTGCGTAATCATTAAACGTTCTCGTAATCGCTGTTCTTGCACCAACTTCATGCGTTCCGCCATCTTTTGTCCGAACATGATTGACAAATGAGTGCATGTTTTCTGCATAGCTTTCAGCAAATTGAAATGCGAAATCAAGCTCTATATCTTTATCACTACCCGAAAAGTCAACAACATCATGCAGAGCATCTTTACCTTCATTTAAATATTGGATAAAATCGATTAACCCTTGCTCGTACTCATAAACTTCTTTATAGTTTGTACGTTCATCAGATAACGTAATTTTTAATTTCGGAAAGAGAAACGCTGCTTCTCGTAAACGTTCCGCTATCGTATCAAACTTATATTCCGTTTGAGTAAATATCGTTTTATCCGGTTTGAAACGAATTGTCGTCCCTTTTTGCTTACTTTGACCTATTTTCTCTAAAGAGGTAGTTGGTTTACCTCCGTTTTCAAATGTTTGTCGAAACTGTTCACCACTACGAATTGTAGTAATCGTCAGCCATTCAGATAGCGCATTTACGACAGCAGAACCAACTCCATGTAATCCCCCACTTGCTTTATATCCTCCATCGCCAAATTTCCCTCCAGCGTGAAGCACTGTGAATATAAGCTCAGTGGTTGGTTTTCCCGTTTCATGCATCCCTGTGGGAATGCCCCGGCCATTATCTATCACGGATACACTATCGTCCCGATGTAAAACGACATTAATCTCATCACCAAACCCTGCTAACGCTTCATCTACCGCATTATCAATGATTTCATACACTAAATGGTGTAGACCTTTATTATCTGTTGACCCGATATACATAGCGGGTCTTTTTCGAACTGCTTCTAATCCTTCTAGTACTTGAATAGATTCTTCTGTGTAGGATACAGGACCTTCCATTTGTTCCTCGACTCCTTCCAATCATGACGCTTCTGTTACGTTATTATTGTTCATTTAGTTGTGTAAGTCAATTTCAGTGTTCGCTAATGTTATAAACACTTATTCAAATCGCATTCTTTTCAATAAAAAGAGATGACAGGTAACATGTCATCCCTTACTTCTGTTTACTTCAAGACAGAACGTGCAACTTTCATACATAAATCCATTATTACAGTAAATCCATTTTCTTTCAATAAATTATAGGCAGTCTCGTCTAACATCCCTTGTGTAATACTATTTGATTGTATCATATCACAGACAGATTATTTCATTAACTGTTCTGTCCTATAACCATATAGTCGATTTCCATTCAAAATATGGTAAAATAAATACATACAAAATTTAAATTGAAAGTTGGTTTGCTCTTGGAATCCTTTATCTTTATTCTTATTGCTTATTTACTCGGGTCCATCCCCTCTGCTTTAATCGTTGGAAAAATCGGCTACCATGTTGATATACGTGAACATGGAAGTGGGAATATGGGAGCTACCAATGCGTTTCGTGTACTTGGAACGAAGCCCGGAATTATTGTGACTATATCAGATATTCTAAAGGGAACAATCGCAACAATTCTCCCTCTAATTGCAGGGGTGATTGTCGATATAGAAGTTTCGAGGGTGCTCATTGGAATTTTCGCTGTTCTTGGACACACCTTTCCCATATTTGCAAAATTCAAAGGTGGAAAAGCCGTCGCTACTTCAGGAGGAATTATTTTAGGCCTTAATCCAATACTCTTCCTTGCAATTATCATTACTTTTATTGTTACCTTATATATCAGTAAATACGTGTCCCTTTCATCAATGATTACTGGTATTGTCGCAACAGCATTATCTTTGTTTACAAAAGATTGGTTGTTAATACTTTTAATTTTCGCTTTAACTGTTTTTGTATTAATCCGGCATAAAGACAACATTAAACGAATTAAAAACAAAACAGAACCTAAAATCACTTGGATGTAAACGTAAATATTGCTTGTTTCAGCTTATTTACTTATAATTTAAGGTAGATGGGTTCGCGACGTTATTGGCAATGAATCTACGTTATTCCATATACACCAGAAATAAATGGAGAATGATTACACTTCATTTTAATAAACAGAATGAGTAATGTGGCATTTATAAGAATGTATAGCGAATGCCCTAGCAGCGCTTATCCAGAAAGAAGGACGCTATCCTTTATACCAACATTACTAAAAGGAGAATTGAGGCACACAATGAAACCTACAACAGCAATCAATATACCATCAAAAAAAGAACGACATAAATTATTTGGCAGTGTTGAACCAGGCATAAAAACGAAGCCTGATCAGAAAGAAGATATGGCTGATTTGCAAAATGAACGAAAAGATTATTTATTTACTATTAATCGAGTTGGGGTTAATAAAGTGAAATATCCAATTACGGTAAAGAGTGATTTAGCACCTAATACGCAAAGCACAATTGGAACTTTTCAACTCGCCTCTCAAATAGGACGCGATTCCAAAGGCACTAACATGAGTCGTTTTATCGAACAATTAGAGAGCTTTCAAGCAGAAGGTTCATCGATTGATTTTCCTTCTTTACAAAGATTTATCGAAAACTTAAGTGAGCATTTGGATAAAGAACAGGTCTCTCTGGAAGTGAGCTTCCCATGGTTTTATCAAGCAAGTGGACCAAAGTCTGAAAAATCCGCGTTAAATCACGGGGATGTTACAATCCGAATGACGCAGCGAGAAGACGGATCTCTTCAGATTGAAGGTCGTTTAGAAGTTTATGTTACTACGCTTTGCCCTTGTTCGAAAGAAATTAGTGAGTATAGTGCACATAGTCAAAGAGGGAAAGTTACGATGGACGTACAATTTATGAGTGGCTTTGAACATTCATTACTGGATTGGAAAAAAGAATTACTCAATGCTGCAGAAAGCAACGCCAGTTCCATGATTTATCCTTTGCTGAAACGAGTCGATGAAAAACATGTGACAGAAACTGCTTATGAAAATCCACGTTTCGTTGAAGACATGGTCCGCTTAGTAGCAGCTGATTTGTATGAAATGCCTTATATCCAATCCTTTCACGTTTCTTGTGAAAATGAAGAATCCATTCATCTCCACAATGCAATCGCAGAAATCGAATTTGATAAAGAAAGTGAAGGAGAATGAAGTACTTTTTAATTTTCTTGATCCGCCTGTATCAGAAATGTATTAGCCCATTAAAACCGCCAACCTGTAGATTTTTCCCCACGTGTTCGTCATACAGTTTAGAAGCGTATCAACGATTCGGAGCTATAAAAGGAACGTGGTTGAGTATTAAACGAATAAGTAAGTGTCATCCGTTCCATCCCGGAGGTGTTGATTTAGTTCCAGCTAAAAATACTCAATTAAATAATAAACGTGAAGGTGATTCCATATGAACATTCATGTCACAAAACAAGCAGCAGAATGGTACAAACAAGAATTAGATATTGACAGTGGCACTATCCGACTTTTTGTGCGCTATGGTGGGTCAGGAGGCCGTATTCCAGGATTTTCTATTGGTATTAATTTCGATGCGCCTATTTCGCCTGTCACTTCACACACGGTTGAGCAGCTAAACTTTTTCATTGAAGAATCGGATGCATGGTATTTTGAAGGAAGCGATATCCATATAACTATGGACGAGGAAATAAATGAACCACGATTTGCTTATCACTAAGTACATCGTGGTTTTTTGTATATAAATTGATTTAGCTGTTCTGTCATGTTTTCTCGCTTTAGTACTTCTTCTTGTTTAGAACCAAAGACATCAAAATGCGGGTAATTGCTTTGATGAATCCATGTTGATTTTAATTTATATGTTTCTCCCCACTCCTTTAACTTCTCTAAATTACTGCAACCCACTTTCGTAACGCTCGTACATCCAGGAAATCGCTCATCTTCCCAATAGTGCGTAATAACAGCTATCTCGCCTTTCACCACTTGTTCTTTCCATCGTTCCAACTGTTCTCTATTGATCCCAAAAGCCATTATATGCCTCCTCGTAACGCTTTTTTATACGCTTCATGCCATTGTTGGTTCACCTTTTGCAAACGTAACGGACGAAAGCTGACAGCATCTACAAGAACGTGCTCGGATTCCCCTGTTACTAATATATCATTTTTATGGTTTCTAATTTCGTAACAATACGTAGTTCGCACCCCATTATATTGGGAAATCCATGTGTATACATATACTTTATCACCGTATTTGGCAGGTTTTTTATATTGTATATGAATATCCACTACCGGAGATAAAACATTATCTTTCTCTAGAGCAGCGTATTTAAAACCTAAATCTTCCACAAATTTTGTTCTTCCAATTTCAAACCATACTAAATAATTAGCGTGGTACACAATTCCCATTTGATCTGTTTCCTGGTATCTTACTTCAATCGTCGTTTTATTTAAAGACAACTAGTTTCTCCTTTCATCAATGCACCTGTTAAGTTTCTTCAAGGAATATAATGATTTTTTCACCGTTTTTAACAAATCGAATTTCTAGTGAAAAAACCTCTATGGCTTACTTGCATAAGCACATAGAGGTATAAGTTAAACTACAGTTTAGCTTTCTTCCATGCGTTCACGAAGAACTAATTGTAGAATACCACCATTACGATAATAATCTTTTTCTACATCACTATCGAAACGAACAACAGCATTGAAATTTGTTACTTTTCCTTCAGGATGTGTTGCTGTTACTGGCACTTTATCGTTTGGACTTACATTTTCATCCACTTGAATATCGATTGTTTCAGTACCATCAAGGCCCAGTTGCTCAGCGTTTTCTCCATCTTCAAATACAAGTGGGAGAACTCCCATCATAACTAGATTTGAACGGTGAATTCTTTCGTAACTCTCTGCGATAACTGCATGAACACCTAATAAAATAGAACCTTTAGCTGCCCAGTCACGAGAAGATCCCATACCGTAATCTTTTCCACCAAGAACAACAAGTCCAGTATCATTTTCTTTATACTTCATTGCAGCATCATAAATTGGCATGATTTCTCCAGTTGGCCAATATGTTGTATAACCGCCTTCTGTCCCTGGGGCAATCTGGTTACGAATACGAATATTTGCAAACGTACCACGCATCATTACTTCATGGTTACCACGGCGAGAACCATAAGAGTTAAAGTAACGAGGTGAAACACCTTTCTCTTGTAGATATTGACCTGCTGGCATATCTTTTGCAATGGCACCAGCCGGTGAAATGTGGTCTGTCGTAATTGAATCCCCGAAGTAACCTAATACACGCATACCATTTAGAGACTGAATTGCGTCAGGTTCACGTGATAACCCTTCAAAGAACGGAGGGTTTTGAATATAAGTAGACTCTTCAGACCACTTATATAATGGTTCATCAGTCGTTTTAATTTGATTCCATTTTTCATTGGATTCAAATAAATTATCATATTCTGAACGGAAAATTTGTGGATTAACAACAGATTCCACCGTTTCTCTTATCTTGCTCATGGAAGGCCAAATATCTTTCAAATAGACGTCATTTCCGTCTTTATCTTTTCCTAAAGAGTCATTATTTAAGTCAAAATCAACAGACCCAGCTAATGCATACGCAACAACAAGCGGTGGAGAGGCCAGATAATTCGCTTGTGTAAGCGGATGAATCCGTCCTTCAAAGTTACGGTTCCCTGATAAGACCGAAGAAACTGTTAAATCTGCATCAATAATTGCTTGTTCAATTTCTTCACGTAGAGGACCAGAGTTACCAATACAAGTTGTACACCCATAACCAACCAAGTTAAAACCTAGTTCATCCAAGTATTTAGATAAGCCTGAGTCATCCAAATAACGAGTAACAACAGTTGAACCAGGAGCTAGAGATGTTTTTACATATTCAGGTACTTTCAATCCTTTTTCAATTGCGTTTTTCGCTAATAGTCCAGCACCAAGCATTACATATGGATTCGATGTGTTGGTACAAGAAGTGATAGCAGCAATAGCTAGTGCACCTGTCTTCATAACAGAAGTCTCCCCATTTGGATGGTTGACGACAGCTTCTTTATCAAACTCTGATTTATCTAAACCAAATCCTTGATTTCCTTCTGGAGCTGTTACTGCTTTTCTGAATTCTTGTTGCATGTCCGTTAAAGCAATACTGTCTTGTGGACGTTTAGGCCCTGCAAGATTAGGCACAAGTTCTGATAAATTAATTTCTACTACATCCGTATATTCAGGATCTGCTTGTTCGTCTGAATCATACCATAAGTGGTTTGCTTTACAGTATTCTTCGACAATTTTTATTTGTTCTTCATCCCGACCAGTTAAACGTAAATAATTCAATGATTCCTGGTCAACTGGGAAATAACCAACAGTTGCTCCATATTCAGGTGCCATGTTAGAAATCGTTGCACGGTCTGCTAAAGGCATATCTTTTAAACCAGGACCGAAATATTCAACAAATTTACCAACGACATGTTTTTCACGCAATTTTTGAGTAACTGTAAGTGCTAAGTCTGTTGCAGTTGTTCCCTCAGGGAAGCTACCGGTAAATTTAACTCCAATTACTTCTGGAGATGGGAAGTAAGAAGGTTGTCCGAGCATGCCAGCTTCAGCTTCAATACCACCAACGCCCCAACCTAAAACACCTAAACCGTTAACCATTGGAGTGTGTGAATCAGTTCCCACAAGTGTGTCTGGGAACATGTCGTATGTACCTTCACTATTTTCATTCGCATGTACGACATCTGCTAAATACTCTAAGTTTACCTGGTGAACAATTCCTGTTGCTGGCGGAACGGCACGGTAATTTTTAAACGCTTTTTGAGCCCAATGTAAAAATTGGTAACGTTCTTTGTTTCGTTCAAATTCTAAATCCATATTTGCTTGCAAGGCACTCGGAGAACCATATTCATCTACTTGTACAGAGTGGTCAATAACCAAATCAACAGGAACTTCCGGGTTAATCTTGGCTGGGTCGCCCCCCATATCTACCATAGCTTTACGTAAAGACGCCAAGTCAACTACTGCCGGAACACCTGTGAAATCTTGCAAAATAACACGTGAAGGCTTGAAAGGAACGTCTGTTTCCCCTTCTTTCGTCCCCCATTTTGCCAGCCCTTCGATATGTTCATCTTTGATGACTTTTCCATCATGTTGACGAATGACTGATTCTAACAACACACGTACTGAAAATGGCAAGCGACTAACTTCCCCAAAGCCAGCATCTTCAATAGCTTTTAAATCATAGTAATTATACGTTTTTCCATTTAAATCAAATTGCTTTTGTGAACGGAATGTTTTCTCATTTCCCATGATTCAATTGACTCCTTTCTCCATTAAGTATTTTTCAATAGTAAAAATGTAAAATAAAAAGGCTTTCTTAAAATAGTTTATCTGAAATAGGCCGATAAGACAACTCTTTAACAACGAAACAGTTATATTATCTAGTTATGATAACTAATTCGTCTTACTTATACCGTATTTCTATCATCATTCTATCATTACTTAAATATAACATTGCCTCTACAAAATTGGATAAAATTTGTCACGATTAACTCGCTCTGTAACATCAATTTCCTATAAATCTTAAAAAAACGTGAATGAATGGCAATTTTCTTTATTTTATCCTATGATATCAATAGTAAATCATTTAATAAAGGATGGAAAAAATGGATATCCTTCTAGAATACCTTACAGTCTTTTGGACATTTTTAATGTTAACATTGCTGGGAATTGGCGGATTTTTTATGTTTCGGAAATTTTTAAAACAAATTCCGAAAGAAGATGGTAACTCTGAAATGGACTGGCAACACTATTTTATTGAGCAAACGAAACATATGTGGAGCCAGCCAGAGCTAGATCTCTTAGAAGAATTAGTTTCGCCTGTTCCGGAACTTTTCCGTGATGTAGCGAAGCAATCTATTGCTGCTAAAATAGGTGAGTTGGCTTTGGAACAGCGGCAAACGGAGATTAATCAGGATATATTAATTAAAGGCTATATTATCGGCACTCCTAAACGAGATCATCGTTTTCTGAGAAAGAAGTTAAAAGAAAAAAATATTGATGTCACACCTTACGAAAAATACTTTACATTATCCAAAGATGACTACCAAAAGGACTGGAAAATTCGATATGAAGCATATAAAAAACATACGTCTAATTAAATTAGGCGTATGTTTTTATTTTATTTAACTCATTGGCTAATTTTTTATATTTTTTTAACATAAATATTCTCCAAGTCACAATCATCGCAAAGGCTAACAAAAAGAACATTCCACTTGTTTCGCCAAATGATATCGTAGAGCCGACAATCACTTTTATAATCGTCCGTACAATTAATAACCCAAATAAAATAAAAATAAAAGATTTTGAGGGGATTAAAAAAATATCATTTTGTTTAATTTCAAACTTGGTATTTTTTATTAATAAAATTGAAAAAAGTGCTCCAACTAGTACGGCCTCTATTATTTCAATCCCAGACAAACGAAACTCTGGAAAAAGAAACATACACGCTCCAGAGCTCATAAAAATAGGAGGTAAAATAATTTTCTTTGAACTGGTTGGCTTTTTGGCTGCTTTCATCCGTACAAATATCATCGTTGTCGCCATAAAAACTGCTATGATGGAACTTGCTGTGACTAAAATCGTCTCGTTCAATTCAATCGACATCCCTTGCTTAGAATAAAACAGTATTTAATTATATTATAAACAAAAGATAGATAAAAAGAAACTGATTAAAAGCCGTAAAATCCAGTCCACTCTGCTAACAGAGATGTTAATTTTGTCATCCAGTTGAAAAACAGAGCAACTCCAAATACGATCATTACATACCCGCCTACTTTTACAAGTTTCATACTATGTTTTTTAATCCACTTCATTTTGCCAACAAAAAAGGACAAAACTAAAAATGGAATAGCGAAACCAAGTACATAACTCATCATTAAAAGCATTCCTTTTTCTGGTTGCTGTGCGGCAAGACTTAATACGACCATTAAAATCGGACCGGTGCACGGCGTCCATCCCATTGAAAATGCCATCCCGACAAAAAATGATCCAATAAATCCTGTTGGACGATTTTTAAAATTAATTTTGCGGTCCTTCATCAAAAAATCAAAATTTAACACACCGACGATTACCAAACCGAAAAATACAATTAATATAGCTCCTACTTGTCGGATAATTTCTTTGTACATGGTAAACAAGTCAGAAACTAGTGTTGTAGTAAAACCAATCATCACAAAGACACTCGAAAAACCTAATAAAAACAACACCGTATGAAACATTGCTTTTTTCGTCAGTGTTTTATTATCTTCATTTAGTTCACTCACACTCATGCCTGTTATGTACGATAAAAATACAGGAAATAGCGGCAATACACATGGGGAGATAAAAGATAAAAAGCCGGCTCCAAAAGCTAAAAATATACTTACTTCTTCCATTTACTTCACTCCTACAATCTTATAACTTTATTCTATCAAAATAATCAATGAGTGGGTATGACAGTTATTTGACTCTTTAATGATTATTGTATGAAAAAAGAGAAGTAAAATATATTTACTCCTCTTTCATAAATTCCTCGTGTCTTTTTTGCTTTTTGCGATACACAATCACTGATAAATAAATACTCACTTCATAAAGTAAAAAGAGCGGTATTGCAACCGTAAGTTGTAAAATGATATCAGGTGGTGTCACTAATGCACCCACAATGAGTAAAATTAAATAAGCATACTTTCTTGTTTTACGTAAAAAGTCAGGTGTCAAGATTCCCAAGCTAGTTAAAAACATAATAATTATCGGGATTTCAAATAAGAGCGCGAATGGGATAACCAACCGAGACATAAATCTAAAATACCGTTCCACCGTAAATAACTCATTAAAGGCTCCATCATTTAAAGATAACAAAAATGGCAAGATTAATTTAATAAACATTAAATATCCAAAAACTAAACCGATAAGAAATAAAATGAATATTGCAGGTATGTAACCAAGCGAAGCTTTTCGCTCAGGTTTCGTTAATCCCGGCTTTATAAAAAGCCATATTTGTAAAGCGAGAATTGGCAAAGTTACTACAAGTGCTATCAACGCGGATATCATTAAATAAATCCAAATAATATCTCCCGGACTCGTCACGGTTAGTTTGAAGTCGATTCCCTGTTCAAATAATGCATAAATATCTTTCACATAAACAAATGCTATAATAAAGAACACGATGAAAATGAATGCTGTAAACATCAATCTTTTACGAAGTTCAGATAAATGGGCAACAACATCCATATCTCTTACTTTGTTTTTTTTAGCCAATTCGTGTCCCTCCTGTATTGCTTTTCTACATGTTTTCTGGACCGTATACTATTAAAGTAGTTTCCAGCTTTTCAAACTCTCAAAAAAAGGATGCAAGGCAATTATCCTTACACCCCCGTGTTTATTCTTCTTCTTTTTTTGTTTCTGATTCATCCTCATCGTCATTTACCATGCCGCTAGTAGCTTTTTTAAATTCTTTAAGAGTGCCGCCAGCAGCTTTGCCAATTTCTGGGAGTTTCGCAGGACCAAAAATTAATAAGGCCACGACTAAAATTAGAATCAATCCTGGAACACCTATTTGAGCCATTCATCTCACCCCAAACATTTATTTAACAAAGTAATTATACATCATATATTTTATTCCGCAATTATTTACATCACTTTAACACTGTATGTAGTATACAACGGTTGACGTAATTCTTCCACAAAAAAGTTTTTAGCTTCGATCGTATTGTATAAAATAATAATCATAGGGATTTTTATCATCTTTCAACCCTTTTTCACAAGAAGTCTGTTGCCATACACTACTTGATATCTCAGGGAAGAAAACATCCGCATCAAATGCTTCATCAATTTTAGTTACATAAAGTCGATCTGCATAATCCAACGTTTCTTTAAAAATGTGTCCCCCGCCAATAATAAAAACTTCTTCTTCATAGTTTTTATAATATTCCAATACTCGAGTAAGATTCGATTCGACTTCTACTTCTTTCGGGAAACTTCTATCACTTCTTGTTAAGACGATATGGTGCCGGTTGGGCAGCACTTTGCCAATCGAGTCAAATGTTTTACTCCCCATAATAATAGTATGGTTTGTTGTTTTATTTTTAAAAAACTTAAAATCATTCGGTAAATGCCACGGCATACCATTATTGAACCCGATACCGCCGTTTTTATCCATAGCTACAATAAATGATATCATAATATTTTCCTCCTCATACCGCTACGGTCGCTTTAATAGAAGGATGAGGCTGATAATCTACTATTTCAAAGTCATCCACTTCATATTCAAAAATAGAAGATTTATTCGTTTTTATATTTAAGGATGGTAAAGAGTTTACCGTTCGACTCAGTTGTAAATTCATTTGTTCTACATGATTTGAATACAAATGCACATCTCCGAATGTATGCACAAACTCACCCACTCCCAGCCCGCACTCTTCTGCTATTAAATGCGTTAATAATGCATAGCTCGCTATGTTAAACGGCACTCCCAAAAATACATCAGCGCTTCTTTGATACAATTGACAAGATAATTTATTATCCTGTACATAAAATTGAAATAAGGTATGACAAGGCGGTAAAGCCATAGTAGGAATGTCTTCTGGGTTCCAAGCTGAAACAATATGACGTCTTGAATCAGGATTTGTTTTGATTGAATGAATCACGTCCGCTATCTGATCAATCGTATCGTCATTTGTTGTTTTCCATTTTCTCCATTGGCTCCCATACACTTGACCTAAGTCACCGAACTCTTCAGCAAATGCATCATCTTCTAAAATTTTAGTCTTAAAAATTTCCATTTGATTGTCATACTGCTGCTTAAATGCCGTGTCCTGTTGTGCTCTGTTTCCAAAATTAGTCATATCGGGACCCTGATATGACTCGCTATTCACCCAATTTTTAAAGGCCCACTCGTTCCAAATATTATTGTTATGCTGTAATAAATACCGTATATTGGTATCACCTTTTAAGAACCATAACAATTCACTGGCTATTAATCGGAAAGGTACTCGTTTTGTAGTTAGCAGTGGAAATCCATCTTCCAACCGAAAGCGAATCTGTCTGCCAAATAAAGAATAAGTGCCCGTATTTGTTCTGTCAGATTTTTTAAATCCCTGTTGCAGCAACTCTTTACCTAAATTGAGATAAGCTTGTTCATTATTCATTTCAGCTGCTCCTTATTTTATTATTCGTAAATTTGTATTATAGCATATTTTTTCTGTTTCGAACACACTCATAAACTCCTAGAAAAGTTTGTTGGCTACTTGACGCATAACCAAAAAAAGGTTATATTAAAGATAAGCAAAGAAGATGAAACGAATCATTAGCAAGGTAACTTCATGTTTAGAAGGTACGTTTTGATTCTACCCTTCTAAGATGAAGTTTCTTTTTTGTTCAGTCTATTTTCTTTGTAATATCACGGTAACGTGAAAGAATTTAGGAGGATTTATTCATGCAGAACGGTACAGTAAAATGGTTTAACGCAGAAAAAGGATATGGTTTTATCCAGTTGGAAGAAGGAGACGATGTATTCGTACATTACTCAGCTATCCAAGAAGAAGGATTCAAAACACTTGAAGAAGGTCAAGAGGTTACTTTTGAAGTAGTTGAAGGTGACCGCGGTCCACAAGCTGCTAATGTTGTTAAAGAATAACTTAACTTAACTTTTATAGTAAAGAGACAATGTATATACATTGTCTCTTCTTTTTTGTTAGAAATCTTGGCAACCGCTAAAATCTCAGCTACCCTTATATAAAAAGCAAGTGTAGCGTTTTTCTTTTCAACATTTCATTTTGTAAAAACGTATTCTTTTGAAAAAGCGTTATTGTTTGACCATTATCTATTTTGTGGTTGGTATCTATATAATTAGTTTACATAATACTATTATTGTATAATAAAATGATAGTTTATTTACAATAAGTTAAAATTCCATAAAAACAGCACTAATGCGCTACTTACCACTACCATCCACACTCGAGCACCGTTTTGGCCGGGTGTTTTTGTTTTCCATTGCTTCATGATGATATATATTCCAAGAATCAATATGAATGGCATCAGCCAATTCAACCATATGTGCAGCGTGTTCGATTCTATTTCTTGAAATGGATTACGAATAAAACGAAATATCATAATACCTATATTAATAAGCGTTATTAATCCTATCCAACTTATTATATCCATTATGGATATGAGTTTGATTTTCACACTGCT
This sequence comes from Pseudogracilibacillus sp., assembly GCA_035301845.1. Lineage (GTDB taxonomy): Bacteria > Bacillota > Bacilli > Bacillales > Amphibacillaceae > Pseudogracilibacillus. The sequence goes on from DATGTM010000106.1 coordinate 193,827, forward strand.
TTTTCGTTTACGAATCAACCACTGACTAAAAGTAATAATCACTGTAATAATAAATGTCAATAAACTAATGATTATAATACCTTGATTTACATCGACTCGATCCTGTATCGCAACAGGCAATAAATCACTGGTGCCTCCAAATGACATAGTGATCACTTCATCATCACCGTCTGTCTTAAAATGCACCTGACTCGTATCTTCTCCTAATTTATCCAGTAATGGAAGCGTATTATTTACACGTTCATAAGTTAAGTCTGCTGTCTTTCTATATTGTACTGGCTGCTGGCCAAGTAAGGCTGATTGGAGTTCTATTCCACCATCCGCCTTATTTTTCACTTCTATATCCTGATTGCTTACTATGGACAGCATTTTTTGAAAATTTGAATACATGCCCCGCGCCATTCGATATGTTCCTTCCACTTTCTCTTCTCCTGATTTTGTTTCTTCGATAGCTGAATGTTTTTGTTCCCCAATAAACGCTTCAACTAATTCATACCTTATTGGAGACATTTCGTCACTAACGTTCATTAATAAAATCAACCCAAAATCTTCTTCCGGTACAAGATACATCTGTGTTGTAAAGCCGGTTGAATTTCCTCCATGCTGTAAAATATGGTGATCATTTATTTCCCGCTTCCAAAATCCATGGGCTGTGTTTCCCTCTTCAGAAGTTTGTTTATGCATATCTTCTAAAGTATCGGATTTGTTAAATAATTGATAATCATCCGCGTCAAGTTGCGCGAGCGCAAATTTAGCCATGTCATGTACAGTGGTATTTAATGCTCCAGCAGGGGCGTCGTTTACATATGCCCAATTCATTGGTGTAAAATCTCTTCCCTCTTTGCTATACCCAGTACTCTTATACGCTGTTATTTCAGGGAGCTGACTATAATCTGTTTTAAAAGTCGAATGGTCCATCTCTAGTTTATCTAGGATATTCTTTTGCATATAATCTGCAAAACTTACTCCTGAAATATTCTCTACAATATACCCTGCTAAAGAAACACCAAAATTAGAATAAGCAGTAACTTCTCCAGGACGAAAAACTTGTTTAGGTTGATTATTTCCTTTGGATAGATATGTTTTTAATGGAATAACTTTATCAGGGTCTTCTGTTAATAAATTCTCAGCTTTATCTTCAAATCCCGCTGTATGATTCATTAAATTATTCATCGTAATAGTGTCCGAAAATTCTCGTTCCAAATAATGATCCGGCAAGTAATGACGTATGTCTTGTTTAAGATTGATCTCCCCTTCTTCTACCAGTTGCATTACCGCACTCCATGTATATAATTTAGAAATAGATGCGGCTTCAAAAACTGTTTCTTCCGGGTCAACTTTTACTTGCTCTTCAAGATTTGCAAACCCATATCCTTTCTCCAACAACACTTCGCCGTCTTTCACGATAGCCACTGCAGCACCGGGGATGACTTTTTCTTCTCCAACATATTTCTCCAGTATTGTATCGACTTTATTTTCTACTTGACTATCTGGCATGCCGGACGGAACTGCTTCCTCTTCTGCAAAAATAGACATTGGCATGATCAATAGGCTGAATATAAGTATTATAACGACTTTTTTCATTCTAATTTCCTCCCTCAATCATTATCATTATTAATAATGATAACATAATGGTAAGTAAAGTAAACACTTTTAAAAATAATTATTCATTTATTATCATTTGTGATAACATAGAAAAAGAGGTGACTGTATGGAAAACAAAGCAGATATACTATTACATCCAGTACGGATGAAAATTGTTCGTTCGTTAATGACAAACCGGCAATCCGGATTAACTCCATTAGAAATGACCAAAATTATACAAGATGTTCCTCAAGCTACTATTTATCGACATATTCAAAAATTAGCAGAATCCGGAATTATTAAGGTGTGGAAAGAAGAAAAAGTCCGTGCAGTGATGGAAAAACGCTACATTGTGAATATAGAAGATGCGAGTTTGCATCCTGAAGAATGGGAAAAATATTCTATCGACGAAAAATTGAATTATTATTCTTACTACCAACTTGCTTTATTTAACCAATATCAGAATTATCTTCAAAAGATTGAAAAGCAAAAGACAGCAGATCAGGCTACTTTATCAATGCTTGATTTACAGTTAAATGATACAGCTTTTCAAGAATTTCAACAGGAATTTTCAGAATTAATGATGAAGTATTATAAAAAAACGGACGAAACATCCAGTGAAGATAAAAAGAATCGTTCCATAGGCGTTACCATCATTCCGGATGCTTAATACTACTATGTGCATTCATTTAACTACATATTAAAAGGAGTATCATCATGTTAAATAATAAAACTGCAATAATCACTGGCGGTTGTAACGGAATAGGATTCGCAACTGCAGCAAAATTTTTAAAAGAAGGTGCAAATGTAGTGATTGTCGATTTGCATCAAACTGAAATCTCCTCTTCTATTCAACAATTGAAAAAATATGGCAGTTCTATTAACGGTATTCCTGCTGACGTTTCAAAACTTGATTCCGCAAAAAAAGCAATCCAATTTACACTGGATGAATTTGGGAAGATCGATATTTTAGTAAATAATGCCGGTATCCTTCAAGATGCTCAATTATTAAAAATGACAGAAGAAGAATGGGATAATGTTATAAATGTTAACCTTAAAGGGGTTTATATGATGGCTCAGGCAGCCGGATTGGAAATGAAAGCAAACAAATCTGGAGTCATCCTGAATGCATCTTCGGTTGTCAGTTTCTATGGAAATTTTGGACAAACGAATTATATTGCCGCAAAATCCGGTGTTAATGGTATGACAAAAACGTGGGCGAGAGAGTTGGGGAATTATAATATTCGAGTAAATGCTGTAGCCCCTGGTTTTATTAAAACCAATATGGTGGACCAAATGCCTGAAAAAGTACTGGCAAGCATGAAAGAGAAATCTTTATTACATACGATGGGCGATCCAGAAGATATTGCGAATGCCTATGCATTTTTAGCATCAGACGAGGCAAAGTTTATTACAGGTACCGTATTACAAGTAGATGGAGGTTTAATCTCTTAAGCAATAAGAACGATTGACAGATAGTTTCTCTGCCTTCTCACTTCGAAGTCGTTTATAGAGGTCTATTAAGAGCGAGCTGAAAACTGCAACGATAAAATGTCGATTCTACAATGAAGTGTGACCGCAAAAAATTGTTCTATATTTAAATATAGATTGAATTGGTTTCCGATCCGTTTCAACGTTAATGACGAATAATGTATGAAAAAATACGTGGGAATTGCTTATTTTCAAACAAATTATACCCACGTATTTCAATCCCAACTAAATATAATAATCTACTTAAATTACTACATACTTGAATATTCCCTGTTTCAAAACTAATTTCCTCGCCAATAACAATAAGTTCACGTCTAACGGAATCGTCTTATCAATATAAATGAATAAACCGATTATTTACAATGATCTGAGGATGCATATTTTTAACTAAGAATGTATTATGTAAAATATAAAATCAAAATCGATATAGCTCCGAATATATTATTTAAGATATGAACCAATATAGAATCCATGATGTTTTTTCTTCTATTGTATGCTAAAAAGAAAATGACTCCCATTAGAACATAAATAGAAAAGGATATAATATCTGTGGATGCATGTAGAGAACCAAATATCAGCGAAGTTACGATTAGTGGCGCCCAGAAACGACCCTTTTTAAAGAGCAAATTAACGGCTATACCCCGATATGTCAATTCTTCAATAATAGGAACTAGAATCCCAATTGATAAAACAAATCCGATAAGATATAAAGAAAAAGTAGATTTATCTGTCATCGAATTAATAATCTGATCATTCGCAGTTGCTTCTTCTCCGTAAATGGTTTGCATAAGAGCAGTTCCTCCAATGGCAATGACCCGCCCTAAAAAATAAAACAGGAGAACAAAACCAATATCCCGCCACTGAATAGATTTAATTTTTTCTTTAGCATACGCCTTATATCTGTTCCACAAAAACCAAATCAGCGCTAAAACAACCACTATATATCCAATGCCTAATCTTTTGTTTATACTATTTGATAAAACATCTTGAAAATTCATTAATGAGGTTAATAGAATCATCGGCAAAGTAGCTAATATTATGAAACCGATGAATTTAATGATGTCAAATATTATTTTCCCAGCTCCTCTCGGCTGAGACTCTTCATAAAGACTGCTACTCACGAAGGAATCACTCCTTTTTCTTTTATTTCTACACACTGTATTGTTTAGTATTTAATGCGATTAGTTTTTATAGTAACTAAAAAAACTTTTCATTTGCCAACAGTTTTGTCCTGAATCTGTTTCTGAGCGACATATTTTTATTTTCTAGAACTATGTCAGTTAATCGCTACGTATCATCTCCTCCTCTCTTCTGTTGCGTTTATTAGCAATAGATTGAATGTATCTAGCCTAGCATGTTTTTTAATAAGAATAAATCATTTTCTGTACGAGGCGTTCATGTAAAAAATGTAGAAACTCTGTTCTCTATATATTTACTACGGTAGCTAAATAATGTCTAAAGGCATTTTCTTCGTTGGTTCCGGAAAAATGCTATTTATTTGTCTGATGTCAGATTCAGACAGTTCAATCGTAGACGCCTCGGCATTTTCAATAATATGTTCATAACTTGTTCCTTTAGGAATCGCAAGCACATCATCTGTACGTATCGTCCAAGCAAGAGCAATTTGCAATGGTTTTACATGATGTTTCAGAGCAATGTCATGGATTATAGGATGTTTCGTCAGCATGTTCATCAGTGATCCGCCCTGCCCTAAGGGACTGTAAGCCATAATCGGCATCCCTGCTGCTCTTTGCCATGGGAGTAAATCATATTCAATACCACGAGAACCTAGATGATAAAGTACTTGATTAACTGTACAATTTTGCCCACCTTTTAGACGGATAAGTTCTTGCATATCTACCGTATCAAAATTAGATACACCCCAGCGCAAAATTTTCCCTGAACTCTTAAGATTTTCCATTTCTTCTACTGTTTCTCTTAAATTTCCTCCACGCCAATGTAATAAGTACAAATCCAAGTAATCCGTTTTTAAGCGTTTTAGGCTTCCTTCACAGGCTTGTTGCATTTTGCCAGAGATGGCATGGTGAGGATACACCTTTGAGACAAGAAATGTCTCTTCTCTATGCCCTTTAATTGCTTCTCCTACTAACCTTTCTGACAGTCCATCTCCGTACATTTCTGCTGTATCAATAACTTTCATACCTAAGTCAAGTCCCGTTTGCAGTCCTTTTATTTCAGCAGCTTTTTTCCCTGGATGTTCCCCCATTTTCCAAGTCCCTTGCCCAAGTACAGGTAAATTGGTCCCGTCTGGTAAAGTTAATGTTTTATTTTGCAAATTATCTTTAATTCTGTTCAATCGATTCATTTTCACATACCCCTTTCTTATAATTTTATTTACCACATCTTATCATTCAAAATATCAAAAGAGAACGCCCATTCAGACGTTCTCTTCTGGTAAATAATTTCAATTAGTCTTTTTATACTAATTTATCACAAACAGTGTCTTTATTAAGCTTGTTCTAAAACACGGAGCGATTCTTTGTTAAATGCAGGAAGGTCATTTGGATCACGGCTAGTAATTAACTGGTCTTGGCAATTTGCTACCTCTTGATCTACAACATGTGCTCCTGCATTCTCTAAATCTACCCGAATAGATTTGAAACCAGTAGATTTTCGTCCTTCAAGTGTTCTTGCAGTGATTAGGAGTTGTGGACCGTGACAGAGAGTTAGTACAAGTTTTTTCTTGTCCATAAATGCCTTCGCGAATTCAACAAACCTTTCATCAGCGCGCAGCATATCTGGTGAGAAGCCTCCTGGAATAAATAAAGCATCAAAGTTATCCGGGTTTACATCATCAATTGATGCATCTACCTTCACTTTTGCTTCCCCATTTTTTCCTGTTACCGTATTGCCTTGTTCTTTTTCAATAACAGTCAGTTCATGACCAGCATCTTCAAATGCTTCTTTCGGATTGGTATATTCAATATCTTCAAACATATCTGTTAATACAACAGCTATTTTCTTTCCCATTTTAATTCTCCTTTGTTACATATATAATAATTGTCCAAAAAGTGGACTTATATTATGTGTTGCCTGTTTAAAAATAATTTAAACATATAAACTGTTTTTGCTATTACATAAACATTTTAAAATACAACAATTCATCCTTATTGAGTGAGAATTTCAGCTGGTATAAATGTATTTTACATTGAACTTCCGGTTTAATGTCCAGCTCGAACGGTAATCATATAGGGTGAAAACGATTTTAATGGAATGCACCATTAAAAAATATCAATACTAAGAAATTATCTAATAGGCTATTCTGTAGACCGCAGAAAGCGTTTAAGAAATATGGAGGTTTTTCTCATGAAAGTACAACCACTAACCACAAAAGAATTAGCACAAAAAATTCTCGCGGATGAAGAAGTCTTTCTACTCGATATCCGCAGCGAAGAGGATTATCAGGATTGGTCTATCCAAGGAGGACATGTTCACAGTTTTAACATTCCATATCAGCAATTAGAGAAAAAAGCAGAATATATACAAGAGAAGTTGCCAGAAAATCAGACCCTCTATGTAGTTTGTGCACGAGGTATTTCGTCTCAAAAAGGCGCTGACATTTTAAATGATGCCGGTGTTAACAAGGTGACACACTTAGAAGGAGGAATGAAAGCATGGAGCGAACATTTAGAACCTGTTAAACTTGCGACTCTTTCAGACAAAGCTGAACTTTATCAATTTATTAGAATTGGCAAAGGCTGCCTTTCTTATTCGATTCTTTCCGATGGAAAAATGGCAGTGATTGACCCGGTACGAATGACAAAGACATATAAAAATTTCGCAAAAGAAAATAATGCCACCATTGAAACTGTCATTGACACCCATCTCCATGCAGATCATATATCTGGCAGTAAAACATTAGCAGAAGAAACAGACGCTGCATATTATTTTCCGGAAGCCGATGATGAAGGATTAACTTTTTCTTATAATAAGCTAAAAGACGGGACAACTATTCATATTAGTGAATCAGTTACAATTACTGCATATTATTCTCCAGGACACACTATTGGGAGTACAAGCCTGATAGTGAACGATGCGTATATAATGACCGGTGACACCTTATTTATTGAATCTATCGGGCGTCCGGATTTAGCTGGAAAGGCGGATGATTGGGTGGAGGACCTCCATAAAACGTTATATAAACGTTTTAGGAATTTGTCAGCTGAATTAATTGTATTGCCTGGACATTTCGGAAGCATGGAAGAAATCAACCAAGACAGTACAATTCAAAGCCCATTGAAAGAACTATACCGTAACAATGAGCTGTTACAAGTTAATGATAAACAGCAATTTATCAAACTAGTCACTAATCATTTACCAGAGCAGCCAAACAGCCACGAACAAATTAGAAAAATCAATATGGGGAAAACGAATCCTAACGAGGAAGAACGTCAAGAAATGGAAGTCGGACCAAATCGTTGTGCTGTATGAACGAAGGTACATTTCAAAATAAATATGAAACGTTCTATAAAAGAGGAAGACTGCTACTCACTAATTGCAGATGAATCTAAAAGCTGGGAACATAGCTCCCAGCTTTTATACTCTCTACAACATTTAATTCTCTGAAAAAACTATTATCAGCCTTAGTGATTTGATTTTTTCTTTATTATTGAAGTTCTTTCTGATTTCAAGTCTTCTTTTCAACTGAATTATAGTTATGTCAAACGTAATGTGTATAGAGGAAATGTAGAAAGTGTATGTAGGCTCCTGCCAGACAAGAATCTCGGGTATGGCACTGCGCGATGTAGACGAATCTGACTTAACAGTGCCGATGAAAAACAAATGCATTTCAAAGTAACATATTTGCACATAACACATATTATTGCACTCAATTGAATTACACTATCTGACATATTATGTCTGTAACAACGAAGGAGGAATTACAATGGCAAAGGATATCAACTCTGGACGTTACACCACTGACAATGAAAAAGAAATTGTTGTTTTTATTATTGGTATGCGCGTGAACAAATGGTATGCCGTCCATCATTGGCTACCTATTTTCACTGCTATGCCCCCCATGATTAAAGAATTGTATACGAATCAAGCTGAACTTGGCTTTTTATCTATGGAAAATTACTTCGGACTACGTACGACGCACATGATTCAGTATTGGAAATCGTTGGACGACCTGCTCGCATATGCAAGGGGGGATAAACATTTAAAAGCTTGGAAAAACTTCAATCGAAAAGCAGCCGCTACCAGCAGTGTTGGCTTTTATCATGAAAGCTACCAAGTAAGTGAACAGAAATATGAGTCTGTCTACACGAATATGCCCCTTTATGGTTTAAGCAATGCATTAGGTAAAACGCCAATTACGAAATATTCTAATGGTGCGAGAAAAAGATTAGGTGATAAGCCACCGCGCCGTTTTAAATAATACAATATAAAATAATAAGAAATGGTAAAGAACATTTCCGCCTTCGCTAAGCGACTTCTCCGCTTAGCGTTTTTTACATTTCAATTGACAAGCTAAAACTGTTTAGGTAAACTATTCACTGTCATTTGCTTTAACCGTTAAATTATTAATTCGTTAAATTAAATAGAGGTGATAAAAATGAATTCAAATCTTTTATTCGATGAATTTGAGCAATTGTTTTGGCAATTAGCTAAAAAAACGGAATATCAATGGAAAGTAATTTATCAGGAAACTTTCCCCGGTTCACAATCGGTTATTATGTACTTTTTAGAACAACGCGGTCCTCTTAAAATGTCTACATTAGCTGACACGCTGCATCTTACTGCTGGTGCTGTCACCACTGCTTCAAATAAATTAATCGAGCGCGGATTCGTTTCGAGAACTCGAGACCAACAGGACAGACGGGTAGTGCGGCTAGAAATTACTGATCAAGGCCGAACTGTCATGAATGAATTACAAGAAACAGGAAGACAAATGATGAAGGATACTTTTCACCATGTATCGGATAGTGACTTACAAAAAATGAATCGTATTTTCATACAGAGCATTCATCAGTTGAATGAACTAGAAAAGAAGGAATGAGTTTATATAATGCTTATCCCCTTTCATTAATAATATTCTGTTTATATAATACAGTGAATATATAATCAGGATTTATATCTTTTATTTTCAAGGAACGGAAGTGATCTACATCAACAAAATGTTAAAACCTACAATTATCTCTATTTCAATGGCAACCGTCATGGCCGGCGCTGCTATTTCCCCTGCGCTTGGGCTTATTGCCGAAGCATTCCCTGAAGCTAGTTCCACCATGATTAAGCTCGTACTAACGGCTCCTTCGCTTATGATTATTCCTTTTTCATTTTTATCCAGTTTCTTAACGTTTAAAATGACAAAGCGCACAATTATTATGATAGGTTTAGCCATCTATTTAATTGGAGGCATTGGTCCTCAGCTTGTTTCAACAATTGAAGTCCTACTTGTTCTTCGTTTAATATTAGGGGCTGGTGTCGGGCTGGTTATGCCACTTTCGATGTCGCTGATCAATGATTATTATACAGGAAAAGAACGAACGCAAATGATGGGATATAACTCTGCTTTCAGTAATTTTGGTGGGATTATTACAATGCTTGTAGCCGGCTGGTTAGCTACATTTGGCTGGCGGGTCCCTTTTAACGTTTATTTTTTAGGATTAATCATTTTTCTACTGATTTTCTTTTTCCTGCCCAAAGGAGAAATTCAACTACCGGTAAAAGAAAAATCAAAAACAAGATTACCGCTAGCGGTTTACGGTTATGCATTAGCGATGGGCGGAGTTATGCTGGCCTATTATTCTGTCGCTACCAATATTGCCTTGTACCTCGAACAAAATAGTTTAGGAGGGGCAACGCTCGCAGGTACAATTGTTTCGTTTACTACAGTAGGCGGTATGATTACCAGTTTATTATTAGTCCGAATTGAAATGACGCTTAAAAACTTCCTTATTCCAGTTATGTTATTAGGCATGGGAATAGCTTTTCTTTTCTTAGCAGTAACGAATAATATACCATTAATCATTTTCAGTGTTTGTCTAATTGGGTTTGGTCAAGGTTCGTTATTCCCTACACTTGTTTTAAAAGCGCTCGATGCAGTTCCTGTAGCTTATGCTGACCAAGCAGTCGCCTGGACTTCAAGTTTTACTTTCTTGGGGCAATTTCTTTCCCCTATTGTTTTGGACGGAATAGGAAAAATAGTAAACAACGATTCTATTCGTTTCCAATACGGTACGCTTGCAATTACCATTATCATTATAGTTGTTATCACGACGGTTACCATTTTTCGAGCAAAAGCTGAGAAATCTCTTGCAGCGTAGTTCTACCCTCATAAAAAGACACATATAAAAACACTTCTTCTATCCAGGTGGATTAAGAAGTGTTTTTTGTTTACTGCAGTATAAAACAGTTTATTTTTGTACATGTTTTTTGAAACAATGTTACCTAATTGTATACGAATAAACCCCGTTCTGAACTTCTCGTTGACAGTCTCCTTGATATCGTAAATATTCTAAATGCGCAAAGGCCTCCCCTACCGCAAATCGTGTTTCATGAATAGTTAATTCTTTTTTAAAAAGAATATTACATGCTTCATAAATAGTGACTCCTTCTTTTATGCTATCGAGCAATATATGGAAACGATCTTCGTGATGTGCAATAATTTCATCAATTCGTGCATTAGCTCCAATAAAAGGGCTCCCGTGTGAAGGAATAACTAATTCGGCATCAAGTTTTTTCATTTTATGCAATGATTTTAAATAACTATCCAGTGGATTCGAATCACCATGAAACCAGTATGAAATATTCGGCGTGATTTTCGGCAAAATATGATCTGTAGAGATTAATATGTTATGTGTTTGATTATAAAAACAAACTAAACCATCGGAGTGACCAGGTGTATGAATAATTTCATACTCACGTTTTCCAAGTACCATCTTCTCTCCTTCTTTTAAATAATGGTCAATCCTTGGATATGGCGTAATTACATCTGTAAAACTTTCTGTATTGGCTGTCATCTGATTGGCGATAGATGCTGGAATCCCTGTTAACGTATAGTTCTCATTTAGATTGGCAAGAAATTCTTCATCCCAAGCCTTTAGAGCAGCGTCTGCATCAATTTTTGTCATCGATACATTCGCTTGCAGCTTATTCTGCAAGCCGCCAGCATAACCGTAATGATCTGGATGATAATGGGTAATAATAATATCAGTAATTTCCTTTTGAGGTATCGTTTGTTCCCATCGTGCTACGGTTTCTTTGTTATGTAACCCGGTATCAATAATTTTCCAGCCCTTTTCTCCTTCCGCCATAAAACAATTTACATGATTTAAGCGAAATGGCAGAGGCAAAGTAATCTGATATAACCCATGTGACTTCAGAATTTCTGTAATTTCTTCATTCGTCTCAAATAAGTTGTTTTTCATTTTTCGTTTCCCTTCTATGTTCCAGCTACTCTTGCAAACTATTTACTTGAAAAAAGATAGCGAACTGATGATAAAAAATAGTTGTAAGAATATTCTATCACACTTCAGTTCTTTTTGATAACGCTTGATCCTCCGTGCTTTGATACTGTTATTAACGCTCACATTTCCCTATTCTTTTGTTCTGGTGGACTTAGTCTTTGAAAGCATAAATAAGTCCAATCCTTCTCCTCCGCTCTAACCCTATTTTTGCATTATTTAAATTATTACTTGTTTTCCCGAAATATTTATGGCATTATATACGCAACAACTAAAGTTTGTGAAATGTTTAACAATACTCTTGTGAAACTTTGCACAATATCTTTAGAAAGGAGGAAAATCCATGAATCTTTTAAAATTACGTCAAGACATCGAAACTCATTTGATAGAAGATTTAGGAGATGGGGATATTACTACAAATGCTATTTTCTCGTCTGCTGATGAAGGTAGTATGCAGCTGATAGCTAAAGAAAATGGTGTTTTTTCTGGAGTGCAGATTATACAAACGGCATTTAGAATCGTAGATCCAGAAACTTTGATAAAAATTTTAGTAACAGATGGAGAAAGTATCTGTAAAGGACAACAATTAGCGATCATTTCCGGTAAAATATCCACACTGCTGTCTGCTGAAAGAACCGTACTAAACCTGCTGCAAAGAATGTGCGGGATCGCTTCGTTAACCAAAAAAGCAGTAGATGCTTTGAACAGCCCGCATTCGAAAATAACTGATACGAGGAAAACGACGCCAGGACTTCGCATGTTGGAAAAATATGCTGTGCGTTGTGGTGGCGGATCGAATCATCGTTTCGGACTTTACGATGCAGTTATGATTAAAGATAATCATATAGCTTTTGCTGGGTCTATTAAGAAAGCGGTTTATTTAGTGAAAGAATATGGAAGCCATATGGTGAGAATTGAAGTCGAAACGGAAACAAAAAAACAAGTTTTAGAAGCGGTGGAGGCAGGAGTTGATGTTATTATGCTTGATAACCGGACCGTCGAGGAAATCAATCAATTAGTACCGCTCGTCCCAAATCACATTTTGACAGAAGCTTCCGGGAATATACAACTGGAGAACTTGCCGGAATATGCTGCCGCGCAGGTAGATTACATTTCATTAGGCTGTTTAACTCATTCTTATCAAGCACTTGATATAAGTGCAAAGGTATGGACTAATTAAATCAAAATCACTAAGGAGGAAAATAATGACTGATATAACCAAGAACGAACAAATAATAAAAGAAATCGGAGAATGGAAAGTTAAACGCAATGCTATTTTACTTGCTCACAATTATCAAATTCCAGAAATTCAGGACATCGCAGACGTTTTAGGCGATTCTCTTGCATTAGCTCGAGCAGCTAAGAATACATCTGCTGATGTCATTGTGTTCTGCGGCGTACACTTTATGGCTGAAACAGCTGCCATATTAAGTCCCGAAAAAACAGTGCTTTTACCAGATTTAGGAGCAGGCTGTTCGTTGGCGGATTCGATTACGGTAGATCAATTGAAGGATTGGAAAAAAGAGCATCCTAACGCTGTTGTCGTTTCTTATGTAAACACTACTGCTGAAGTAAAAGCGGAGAGTGATTACTGCTGTACCTCTTCTAATGCCGTTCATATTGTTCAATCAATTCCTCAAGATCAAGAAATTTTATTTTTGCCTGATGTTTTTTTAGGTGAATTTGTTCAACGAGAAACAGGACGAGAGAATATGCATATTTGGATGGGCGAATGCCACGTCCATGCTGGGATTAAACCTCATCAAGTAGATTCGGTTATGAATAATCATCCTGAAGCAGACTTATTGATTCACCCGGAATGTGGTTGCTCTACTTCCAGCATGTATTTGAAATCTGAAGGCATTCTTCCTAAAGATAAGACGCATATTTTATCAACCGGGAAAATGCTGGACTATTCCGTAAAGTCCGATGCAGATGAGTTTATCGTCGCAACTGAAGTTGGTATTATGCACCAGATGCAAAAGCAAAATCCAGAAAAACAGTTCAAAGCGGCGAATCCTGAAGCCATTTGTCCCTTTATGAAAATGATCACTTTAGACAACGTGTTAGCAGCTTTACAGGAAAACAAACATCAAATTAGTGTACCTGCAGACATCGCTAAAAAAGCAAATCTGGCCATTGAAAAAATGGTTGCTATTGGATAACTCTTATAAAAGAGTTTAGTGATTTCAATAAAGAAAGGAGATGGCGTTATCGCAATTCATCTCCTTTTTTATAAAGACTTGTTAACAAATGTTTCGCTTTAACTAATGCTTCCTTTCCTACACCCTTCTTTCCTCTCTCTTCTAAATCTTTCTCTTTTATTTTAAAGATTATGTAACAAATTCCCGGGTTATTCCCCCTTCTTTTATAATCTTTTCAAATCCTTTGATTGATTATTAATCTTAAACATATATTTGTTCATACTCCGTTCATTTAACAAGCCTATACTTAATATTGTAAGTTGATATAGAAACGGAGGATGAACAGTTGAAAATAGCTTGGAAAGAAATGAAAAAGAATAAGTCACGTTTTATAATTTTAGGTTCGATTGTTTTTTTAGTAAGCTTGTTAACATTTATTATATCGGGACTTGCTAATGGATTATCTCAAGATAACGCAGCATTAATTAAAGATATGCCTGAGGGGCAATTTTATATGGAAGAGGATGCAGATGAGACCTATAACCTCTCTAAAATAGAAGAAGATACACAAGATGATTTGTTAGGAGAACACTCAGACGCTCTGGCATTATCCATTCAGATGGGATTTGTCGACGATGAAGACGATAAACAACAAAGTGTCGCTTTTGTAACTTCGACCGAATCGGATATGTTTGAAAATGTTGAAGACGGCGAGATTATCTTAGACAGTTCATTAAAAGATAAAGGAATAGAAGTCGGCGATACACTGACCAATAACCAATTTAGCGATGACTTTACAGTAAAAGGGTTTGTGGATGAAAAGAAATTCAGTCACTCCCCTGTTGCCTACATTAATATGGAAAATTATCAAGAAATGTACCGGACGATGGAAATGCAAATGTTGTTTGTTCCAGGACAAGATCAAGCCCAAAGTATAGATGGTTTACAAGCTTTTTCCAATAAGGATTTTCTGGACACCATCCCAAGTTACAGTGCAGAACAATTATCGCTTAATATGATTGTCTGGTTCCTTGTCGTTATAAGCGGTATGCTTTTTGGAATCTTCTTCTACATGATGAATGTTCAAAAAGTCGGCTTATACGGTATATTGAAAGCTATAGGTGTAAAAACCAGTTATTTATTCAAGATGATGTGGTCGCAAATGATATTAGTAACCATTATAGCTCTCATTTTTTCAGTTGGGCTAAGCCAAGGATTTGCTTTAATTGCACCAGAAGGAATGCCATTCCATTTAACGATGGCAACTACAGGACAGCTAACAATCGTCTTTGTTATTATCGGATTTATTGGAGCGACCCTATCAGGAATTCAAATTAAAAAAATTCAAGCATTACAAGCAATTCAACAAGGAGAGGTTTAAGATGACATTATTTTCAGTTGAAGGACTTAAAAAGACTTTTATCAATGGAGAAGTCGAGGAACAAGTATTAAATGGCATTAATCTTTCTCTTGAAAAAGGAGAAATCACCGCTTTAGTCGGTGCTTCAGGGTCAGGAAAAAGTACTCTTTTAACGATTGCTGCTGGGCTTCAACGTGCAACAGAAGGAAGCATTGTTTTTGAAGGTAACAACATGGCAGAAATGGGACAGGAAGCTATCCGAAAAATTCGCGCAACAGAGTTTGGGTTTGTTTTTCAATCTTCTCATCTAGTCCCCTTTCTCACGGTGGAAGAACAGCTTATGTTAATGTTAGATGTAGCTGGTTCTAAAATGAAAAAACGCGACCAAAAAAGAGAAGTCCAAAAAACACTTCAATTAGTGAATATGGAGCATCGAAAAGATGCATATCCTGCTTCCTTATCTGGAGGAGAAAAACAACGAGTGGCCATCTCTCGAGCAATTATCCATCAGCCCAAAATACTATTTGCAGACGAACCAACTGCAAGCTTGGATTCAGAGAGATCGGCAGAGGTGATGAAACTAATCCAAGAATTAACGAAAACATTACACATTACGACACTTATGGTCACACATGAACAAGAAATGCTTGCATATGCAGACCATACGATAACGATGAAAGATGGGTTAATACTGGAAGGAAATAAACAAAACTCTTATTCAGAAGAACTCGCCTCTTCGTACTAAACCATAAACATTCCGGTTCTTTATTCTATGACTATTTAAAAATCGCTGACTCGTAAAGAGTCAGCGATTTTTTTATGTCTCATATAAAAAGTATCCTATTTATCTTACGATGATTCAGACTTTCTTTCCAAAGTATTGATAATAATTGGTTTCAATAAAACCATTAAATAGTTTACGTTTTTTCGTTGCATTTTTTCCATACATTTTTTCAAATGCTTTAAATGAAGTTAGCATATAGACACTCCATGAAGGATGCTGCTTCATGACATTGCCCAGTTCTTGATATAAATTAGCTACATAATCTTTATCTTTAATCCGCTCGCCATAAGGCGGATTGCCAATTAAGTAACCATTACTTTTTTGCAACGTTAAATCCTTCACTTGCATTTGCTTCCAGGATACTAAATCTCCCAATCCTGCTTCCAACGCATTTTCGTTCGCTATACCAATCATTTTATGATTAATATCCGATCCTTGAATAGAAAGTGGCTGGTCATACTTGGCGAGATCTTCTGCTTCTTCTAATGCCCGGTCCCATACGGAAGATTTAATAAACGACCATTCTTCAGAAGCGAATTCTCGATTAAACCCTGGCGCTATATTTTGTCCAATAAGAGCCGCTTCAATCGGAATTGTACCTGATCCACAAAACGGATCTACAAACGGTTCGTCCGCTCGCCAGTTCGTCAGTAAAATTAAAGCAGCAGCCAACGTCTCTTTAAGAGGTGCTTCTCCTTGATCTATACGATAGCCGCGCTTATGCAGACCTTTACCAGAAGTATCGAGACTTAGAGTTACTTTATCTTTTAAGATAGCAACTTCAGTTTGGTAGGTTGCTCCTGTTTCTGGCATTTTTTTAGCGACGCCGTGTTTTCTTTTCAGACGTTCTACGATAGCTTTCTTTACAATCGACTGGCAATCCGGCACACTATATAACGTTGATTTATGCGATTTTCCCGTTACAGGAAATGCTGCTTCTTCCGGTAAAAAACGCTCCCAGGCCAATGCTTTTGTTTGTTCAAATAATTCATCGAAGGTTGTTGCTTCAAATTCTCCAACTACTAATTTCACACGATCAGCCGTTCTTAACCACAGGTTGCAACGGGCAATTGCAGAAACCGGAGCTTCAAATACTACTTTGCCATTTTCTAAATTTGGTTGATATCCTAATTGTTTTACTTCATTCGCTACGACAGATTCTAAGCCCATTGCGCTCGTCGCAATTAAAGTTACTTCTCTTACCATGTGGCATTCCTTCCTTTATCAAACACTTCTTAATACATTATTTTTCATTTGTTATGTAGAAGACCTTGGATACTTGTATAAGCCATGTTCTGTTCCTTTGTACTACTAACGGTGGTCAGCCTCGTACTCCGGCTGTAATCATTTATCTACAAGTTTTTGCTTGTCCTTCCTTTCGTTTTGTTTCCTACTAAGAAGATGCCCCTACCAATGTTTGGGTTGCTCGCTCATGGGGTTTACCCGTTCCACTTTTCAGATGTTTCCATCCTTAATCGTCTCTGTGGCACTTTCAAGGCTTTGTTTCCTATCTAAGACTTAGAAACAAACTCCTGCCGTTAACCTGTTGGTTACCTTGACTTATGACTTCATCAAGCATGAACATTACAATCATTACAGATTGTGCGAGCATGGACTTTCCTCTACATCTATTAAAAGATGCAGCGACTACATAAGTATCCTACTCTATTATAGCATATTTTTTATGAATCTGATCGTTTTTGGCCAAACACTTCTTTTTCCAAGTTAGAAAGCCGTTTTAACACATCGTAATTCACTTGGTGCGAATTTTGAGAAGCTCTTGTTGAAGGTTGTTCCATATTTTTTTTATAACGATTGTTCTCTTGTTTCAGCCGTTTGATTTCCTGTGTAAAGGCTTCATAATCTTTGATAATCATATCTAAAAACTCATCCACTTCTGCTTCATTGTAACCGCGCATTCCTTTTTTAAATTCTTTTTCTAAAATGTCGCCTGCAGTCAGTTCTGTGTTGACTTCTGTCAATGAAATCACTCCAATCTTTTAATGCCTTCTAAAATTTAAATCAATTTCTAATCTATAATTATATTATATCACGAAATAAATCCTTTACACGTTTCTTTTAAATTTTAATCATTGATGAAAGGATAGCAACTTTTCCATTAGAGTACATAAAATACCGTCATTCTCTGTGAGATTTTTATTTCAATATTTTGCTATTTATTTTCTTCTAGCTCATTTAACACTTGCGCAAAAATATAATAGCATGATTTATAAATTTCTATAAACCTTCTTTTCCGAGTGTCTTTATAATAACTGTGTAACACAAGCGATTCAACATTTTCTTTCGTAGCTTCAATTTGTTGCAAATGCAGAACTTTAATTTCTTTCTGTTCTACTACTATAGTCGCCTGCTCTACCCAGCCATCAAGTAGTTGAAATGTAGCGTCTGCTTCTTTGCGGATTTCTTCAAAAAACGCTCTGTTTTTTTCCGGCTTCTCTCCGCTTAGAAACCGATCTTGACATTGATTCACCTCTTCTAACAACTTTTCAGTATAAAAATATAAATCTGGCATACTATCTAACTCCATTTTTTCTTAGCTCTTTTATTTCGCTTGTACTATCTTTATTAAACCATACTTCCTGGTACTTTGTCTAAAGGGATCTATATTATCTTTTCGTTCCAATATATAACAAGAGTTCAACTGTTTTACAGTTTCATATAAATCTGAAAAGGACATCTTAAAGATGTATTTAAAAAGGCATAACTCCTCAACGATTTCTATTGTTTTACGAAAAGAAATGAAATGCAAGTTATGACAGTTTGTAAATAAATTGTCATTGCCTCGAAATCGAACAGTTACATGTAATAGAATACATTATGGTATTATTTTATATGGTGCTTTCATTCATCATTTGTATAACAAAAATTGTTCTATGAACTAACAAAGCTTATAATAATAACATGAGGAGGAAAATGAATGAAGTATCCACAAGGCATGGGAAAACGAGTTCCATCAAATAAACAGGTTAAAACATCCCCTTCAAATGAGACATACCGCAACAGGGGAATGTCCTTAGAAGAAGACATTCATATAACAAATACGTTTTATTTAGAATCTAATCGCGCGATTATTCACAAAAAACCAACACCAGTACAAATTGTAAATGTACATTATCCGAAACGAAGTGCTGCAGTGATTACAGAAGCGTATTTCCAAGCAAAATCGACGACTGATTTTAATGGAATATATCGTGGAAAACATATTGACTTTGAAGCAAAAGAAACGAAAAATAAAACACTTTTTCCTTTGGCAAATTTTCATGAACATCAATTTAAACATATGGAGCAAGTATTGCTGCAAGGCGGTATTTGTTTTGCCATTATTCGTTTTCGTACATTTAATGAAACGTATTATTTTCCTGGAAACTTAATCATTAACTATTGGCATCAGATGATAAACAACGGTAAAAAATCCATTCCTTATTCGATTATTCAAGAAAAAGGACATAAAATTCCGTTCACTCTTCAAAAAAGAGTCGATTATCTGTCAATTGTAGACCAACTTTACTTTAGTTAACGTACAATATAAAATCATCGATGAATGTTCTGTTCATCGATTGGAGGTTTAAGCTATTGTCAGCAAATTCAAGAGTAAATCGTAAAAATCAAAAAAAGAATACGAAAAGTAAACCAAAAAAACCCATCTGGAAAAAAATAATTAAATTTATTATGCTTTGTTTCCTTTTGGCAGTTATTGGTATTGGAGCAGTTATTGCTTATTTTATTGTAACGACACCCAAACTAGATTCAGATAAATTACAAATACCTTACGCGACGCAATATTTAGATCAAAATGGTGAGGAATTTGCGGACAAAGGAGAAGAAAACAGAAAAGAAATTGAATATGAAGAATTACCGGAAGAGTTAATTGATGCCGTTGTTGCTACAGAAGACTCACGTTTCTTTGAACATAAAGGAATTGATATACGACGTATAGGCGGTGCTATTAAAGCAAATATCACACGAGGCTTCGGTTCTGAAGGTGCTAGTACGATTACACAACAAGTTGTAGAACAAATGTATCTGACACCTAATAAATCTATTAAACGAAAAGTGCAGGAACAATGGCTTGCCTTAAAATTAGAGAGAAAATATTCTAAAGAAGAAATTTTAGAAATGTACTTAAATAAAATTTATTATGGAAGTAATGCTTATGGAGTTGGTAAAGGGGCTGAAACTTATTTTGGAAAAGATGATTTAAGTGATTTAAATTTGGTAGAAAGTGCTATGTTGGCCGGTTTGCCCCAACGCCCTAGCGGATATAACCCATTCGAACATCCGGAAAATATGCAAAAAAGAATGGACACTGTACTTACATTAATGGAACGTCACGGTAAAATAACCGCCGATGAAGCCGATGAAGCAAGAGATACAGATGTAACTAGTGTGTTGTCCGATGAAAAAACTGACTCTAACCCATATGACGCGTTCATCGGTAAAGTAGATAAAGAACTGGAAGAAAAACTAGACGACCCGAATTTGAATGCTACCGGGTTAAAAGTCCATACAACATTAGATACAGATGCACAGGACAATGTAGAAGAATTATTATCAGACTCTGAAAATAACCCTATACAGTTTCCTGATGATGAACTTCAAGCTGGCATGACCGTATTAGATACTAAATCAGGTGCCGTTCGGGCAATTGGAGGCGGTCGTGATCGTGAAACCGGCGATTTAAACTATGCTTTTGGTTTCCCTCGTCAACCTGGTTCTGTCTTTAAACCATTAATGTCCTATGCACCCGCAATTGAAAATGAACAGTATTCCACTTACCATCAATTGGATGATGATCAACCTTATGATATCGGTGGGGGGAATGAAGTTCGTAACTGGAACAGACAATATAAAGGATGGATGACTATGCGTAACGCTTTAACCCAGTCTTTGAATGTTCCTACATTAAAGCTTGCAGAAGATGTTGGGATTGATCAATCTCAAGAATTCGTTGAGGGGCTTGGTATTGACTTTGGAGATGAATCGGCTGTTTTGGCTGATGCGATTGGTGATGGAACCGATACGACTCCAATGGATGTAGCAGGAGCATATGCCGCATTTGGAAATGAAGGAATGTATACAGAACCTTATACAGTAACAGAAGTTGAATTTCCAGATGGCGAAACGATGGACTTAGAACCTGAATCTGAGGCTGCCATGTCAGATTATACAGCTTATATGATGACTGATATGTTAAAGTCCGTTATTACGGAAGGAACTGGTAAAGAAGCAAATATCCCAGGTCTAGATGTCGCTGGAAAGACTGGCACGACGAACCCTCCAGGATCAGAAGGCACCAACAATTCATGGTTTGCCGGTTATACGTCAGACTATACAGTATCGGTCTGGACAGGTTACGAAGATAATAAAGAAAGTATGGATAATACAAAAATACCACATCAATTATTTAAACAAACGATGCAGCGATTAGCGGAGAATAAACAACCCGAAGCGTTTCAAAAGCCTGATTCTGTTGTAGAGTTAGAAGTAGAAAATGGTTCGCGTCCTGCTGCATTACCGAGTGATAATACTCCTAGTGACAAATTGATAACTGAGCTTTTTGTTAAAGGAAATGAACCAACCGATCAATCAGATGAATATGAGGACTTAGAAGCTGTTAGTGGACTAAAAGCCGAATTCAATGATGATGACGAGTCAATTGATATCAAATGGGATTACGATAAAGAAGATGATATTGTTTATGAAGTAGCCTATAAAGAAGACGATGGTGACTCTCAAGATTTAACTACAACTGAAGATAAAGAGGCGACATTAACCGGAGTCGATAAAGGCAAAAAATATACAATTGAAGTCGTGGCTAAAAATGAAGAAACAGATACATCGAGTGATCCTGCTTCTACAACTGTAGATCTAAGTGATGAAACAGTTGAGCCTGTCAGTGATTTAGAAGCAAGCTATGATGAATCCGATGAGAAAATCACTGCCAACTGGTCGCATGAGGATTCCGATGCTACATTTGAAGTTGATGTAAATGGAAAAACAGAAACAACCTCCTCTACAAGTATAGATATTGGAGATGTTTCTTCTGGAAATACGTATACAATCGAAGTCATCGCAATTATCGATGACAACGAAAGTGACGCAAGTTCCACTGAAGTCACTATAGACGACGAAGATAATGATGAAGAAAATGAAAACAATGAGAATGACGATAATAACAATGACGAAGAAGATGATGAAAATAATTCAAATGAAGAGGAGGAAGATACAGAAGAAAATAATGACGAAAATGATGAGAACAATAATGAGAATGAAAATAATGAGAACAATAACGAAAACGAAAATAACAACAACGATTAGTTAAAAAAAGAGACTGGCAGCTATTTGAGTTAGCTTCCAGTCTTTTTTTCAGCTTGGCGCGTTCGTTTTTTCCCTTCTCGGCAGACAGACAATAAGGGACAATTAGGACAATTTGGCTTTGCTGCTTTACAATGATATCTTCCAAAAAAGATAAAACGGTGGTGACTTACACTCCATTCCTCTTCTGGAATTTTCTTCATTAAAGTATCTTCAACCTGACGTGTAGAATCTTTCCACCGACAAAAAGCCAACCGTTTGGCTACCCGTTCAACATGCGTGTCTACTGCTATTGCAGGATGATCAAAAGCTACAGACATCACTACATTCGCAGTTTTACGACCAACACCTGGAAAATGCATTAGTGCTTCTCTTGTTTGTGGCACTACTCCCTCATAATCTTCCAATAAAGTAATACATAAATTACGAATGTTTTTTGCTTTTGTACGGAACAATCCGATACGCCGGATGTCATTTTCCAATTCTTCAAGCGATACGTCAAGGTAATCCTCCGGTTCTTTATATTTACGAAATAAATCGTCAGTAACCCGGTTTACATTTATATCTGTTGTTTGCGCAGATAACAAGACCGCGATTAATAATTCAAAAGGGTTTTCATGGGTTAATTCACAATGGGCATTAGGAAACATTTGCTCCATTTCATCTAAACAAAAGCGGATTTCTTTTTTCGTTAACATTATTCTTCTCCTTTAATCCAATTAAAGTATACAGATGTATCTCTTTTTTCTGTGTGATATTGTTTCTTTTCCTGTCCATTTCGAAAAGCTTTACTATGTTCTCTCGCTTCATCCACAGAATGAATTCCCTTATGTTTCCATTCTCGCAAAATACGATCAATATATTTAAAATTCAGTTTCCCCATTAATACAGACTCACGAAGAGCTGCTTTAATAAGTTCTGTTTTCATATTTTCCTCGTCTAACCAGATATTAATAGTCTCAATTTCAAATGGGGATAATGGTCTTGCAAACTCTTGCTCAAATAAAATAAAAATGGTTCCTTCATGTTCTTCTGCTTTATCATTTGTCTGAGGCTGCTTCTCAGCAAATAACTTCTCCCATAAAGGTTCTAAACTATAAGCTTCCGTCCATTTATTATCCACAGATAATTCTTTTATTTCCAGCATATCTTTTTGCATTAATTTTCGAATATGCTGCGTTGTATCTGCTTCTGTTATCGTTAACAGGGAAGCTATTTCTCCCGGAGTTGGAAAATCATTCCCTTGTTGCAGAAATGTGTGCATATGCAATATTAATGCCAAATCTAATTCGTTTAGACCAAGAGTTGAAAAATCCGTTAACAACTTTGTTGGTACACTTGTTTGTCTTTGCATCAATTGACTTAAAGAATATGATTTTGTCAAGCTTCTCCACCTTCCCTTCCATTTTATTGAGAGGAAAGACTATACGCTTTCCTCCTGCATAACGGCTCCTAAGGGATTCACTTAAATACAAGCGAATGCCAAGGTTCCCTAACACTGAGAGGAAAGGCTATACGCTTTCCTCCTGTATAAGGGATCCTAAGGCTTCGCTTAAATACGAGCGAATGCCAAGGTTCCCTAACACAAAAGATCCCTTACCCGCAGATAAGGAATCTCCAATCATTACACATTTTTTTCTACAAAGTGACGGATTCGCTTAGCCGCTTCTTCCAACGCTTCTTGTGATGTAGCGTAAGACAATCGCACATTATCCGGCGCTCCAAAACCCGAGCCAGGAACAAGAGCTACTTGTTCTTCTTCTAGTAAAGCTGTTACCCAATCATCCACAGACTCATAACCTGCTTGATCTGCAGCTTGCTTTACGTTTGGAAAAATATAGAACGCCCCATGTGGCTTTTCACATGTAATATAAGGAATATCTGTAATGATTTCATAAAAACGATCCAGACGATCTTTAAAAGTTGCTTTCATATGTGCGGCAGTGTTTTCATTTTCTGTTTTGTTTTGATACGCTTCCACTGCTGCATATTGAGCAATTGACGTTGGATTCGATGTACTTTGAGAAGCTAACTTAGTCATTGCTTGAATAATTTCTTTTGGCCCTGCTGCGTAACCAATTCTCCAGCCAGTCATTGCATGTGATTTACTTACTCCATTAATGACAACAGTTTGTTTTTTAAGTGCTTCAGAAATGGATGCGATAGAAACATGTGGATTGTCTACATAAATCAGTTTTTCATATATCTCATCAGATAAAATTAAGATGTCCCGTTCTAAACAAACTTCTCCTAAAAGTGCTAACTCTTCTTTACTGTACATCATTCCCGTCGGATTGCTTGGGGAGTTAATGATGACTGCTTTTGTATCGGGTGTAATAGCGTCTGCAAGTTGTTCTTTCGTAATTTTAAAATCATTTTCTTCTTTACCTTCGACCAATACAGGAGTCCCGCCTGCTAATTTAACATGCTCGGGATAACTTACCCAATAAGGAGTAGGAACAATCACTTCATCTCCTTCGTCGAGCAACACTTGAAACAACTCATAAAAAGAAAATTTAGCACCTGCTGTCACAATAATCTCTTCAGTTGTGTATGTTAAATCATTATCTTCTTGGAACTTAGCAGCAATCGCCTCTTTTAGCTCTTTAATCCCACCAGATGGAGTGTACTTTGTATAGCCATCATCGATTGCTTGCTTCGCTGCAGTATTAATATACGTTGGCGTATTAAAATCAGGTTCACCAACGCCAAGCCCAATAACATCATACCCTTGTTCATTCAATTCTTTTGCTTTTGCTGAAATTGCCAGTGTTGATGAAGGAGTAACTTTTTCAATTCTACTTGATAATTTCATTACTTCACACCTTGCCTTTTATTTATTTTGTAATTTAAGTTTTTCTACTTCTGAACCATCTTCAAAAGAAAAATAAGCTAAAACGTAGCGATTGTCTGCATCTAAATATGTCAATTCCCATAAAGGTTCATCATCCATCATTGCTGCAGAAGATTTTTTTAATTCACACTGGTCACATTCACTTGCCCAATGGTCTTCTATACTCGATGGGGACACTAAATCGGTTGTTTCATATTTCAATAAATCATCTGAATCTTCATAATCCTGCGGAACAAAAACAAACCATGTTTTTCCTTCCGCATCTTTTCCTTTAGCAATAAAAATCGCTTCTTCTTCTTGAAACCGATTCATTTCTTCAATGGTATCCACGTCCGTTTCAGATAATACTATATCTTCCACTTTGTCAAAACCCGCAGCTTTCGACTTTTCAATATGTTGGTATGTCAAATAAGCATATAAAGATACTCCAAGAATTAACGCGAGAAGCAACAGACCTATAATATTTTTCCAGTTTAATAACTTCATGATTTTCAGCCACACTTTATTTGAACATTGGTTTATATGTTCTTGTATTGTTGTCTAGTAATATACGTAAAATAATCCTACTTTGGTTTAAGTAAACCAGCTTATTTCTCCGGAATATACTCTTTCGAGACTACCATCGGCTTTTTCAGCAAGTAAAGCTCCATCTTCGGCTATACCCGAAAAGACGCCTTCCCATGTTTGGTATCCATTTGTAATTTGTAATGTCTCATTCATACGAAATCCATAATTTTCCCACGAAGATTTAACTCCACCAAACCCTTCTTGAATATAAGCTGTATAGCGCTTCTCAAACTGTTCTAAAAAACGCTGTATTAACAGATTCAGTTCCACTTTCTTATTTGATTCTGCTCTTAAAGAGGTCGCTTTATCTTTTATATCATCCGGAAAGTCTGTTTGTAGTTGATTCACATTCATTCCTACTCCAATTATAACATAAACTATTTTGTCTTGTTCTGCTTGCATTTCGGTTAAAATACCGGCCACTTTTTTTCCTTGTATTAATATGTCATTTGGCCATTTTATTTGCGGGCGCACATCGGTGAGTTCGTCAAGAACTTCCGCTAAAACGGTTGCCGTTAATAATGTCAACTGGGGTGCCATATAAGGTAAAATGGCAGGACGTAAAATAAAACTCATCCACATGCCTGTCCCTTTATCAGAATACCAGGCCCGATTGACACGCCCTTTCGCCTCTGTTTGCTCATCTGCGATAATAACAGTTCCATGTGGGCTATGGTCCAGAGCAACCTCGTGAGCGAGACGTTGTGTAGAAGCAACAGTTTGTTTATGTATAATATGATGTCCGAGCCAAGTAGTATCCAACCCCCAGGCAACCGTATTTTCACTTACTTTTTCAGGTAATTGAACAATGCGATATCCTTTATTTTCAACCGCTTCTATGCCATACCCATCTTTTTTTAAATGATTCATTTGTTTCCAAACTGCACTGCGGGAAATACTTAAATCTTCTGATAGCTGTTGGCCGGAAATATATTTATTTTCTTGATTCGATAACAATTCGATTAATCGTTTCCGGGTGGATGACACTGAATCCACTCCTTTATATCTGTTAAATTATTGTTCAACTTCCCTATTACTACAAGGTATTCCATTTCTTGTAGCAATCGTCCTATCCAAGGACCTCGCTTTTTATTAGTGAAGTAATGCTGTAGTGTTTTTCCATCGATACAGAGTTCTTCACGCGCTTGAATAGGAAGTGCGTTTCTTTGATTTTTCAAGTCTTTTAAATTTAAAGGATGATTATATAAATCGCTCACCAAATGGATGAACATTGGATAAACTGCCTCATCCAATTGATATATAAGCCAGTTTGATACCCCTTCTTGTTGCCAACGTTCGACGTTTTCTACTAGATGTTTCGCAATATTTTTTTCTTTATTTGAACATTTCCAAGCATTTGTCCATGCAGCAATGGAATAGGTTTGGTCTATTAAGTAAAAAAAGGCAATCACTTCACCAAAACGTTGAAATGGAGTCAGATCTTCAGGAATTTGATGCATTACTTCCGGTAACTCCTTTATGATCGGTAAATGCGAAGCAATGCCTGTTTTGCGCAAGTATTTTAATCCAGTTTGAAGTGCGTTTCCTTGGAAAAACTTATTCATTTCTTGTGTAATTCTTTCTACAGAAATATAATCTATATTGTGATTCAATTGTTTCATTTGAAGGAGCGTATCCTGTTCAATTGTAAAACCTAATTGACTGGAGAAGCGTAAAGCACGGATAATTCGCAACGCATCTTCTTGAAAGCGTTCTTCAGCACGTCCTACAGTACGTATTATATGTCGCTTCAAATCCATTTGGCCGCAAAATGGATCCGTTAATTGATTTTTATAATCCAGTGCCATTGCATTGATAGTAAAATCACGACGAGCCAAATCTTTTTTTATATCTGTTACAAACGAAACCTCGTCTGGATGCCGTTGATTAGAATAGGTTGATTCTGTTCGAAAAGTTGTAATCTCATAGGAAACTTGTTTATGTCTGATCAGTACAGTACCATGTTCCAACCCAATTGGAATAACAACAGGAAATAATTCCATAATCTCCTCAGGTTTAGCAGATGTAGCAATATCAATATCTGTCATTCCTTTATTCAGCAGAGAATCACGTACACAGCCTCCCACGAAAAAAGCTTGAAATTGATGGGCTTCAATAATTTCCAGGATTTCTTTTGCTTCTTCTGGTATTTGTTTCTTTAACTCACTCATGTAATAGTTCCCTATATAGGTCTATATATTCTTCTACAATTTTAGCGGATGAAAAAGCTTCTTTCACATGGGCTTTAGCCGCTTTTGAAAAACGCTCTAATTTTATATCATCAGATAGTAATTCAATAGCTCGATTGGCGGCTGCTTCAGTATCGCCTACATCGACAATATAACCAGTCCTGCCTTCTTGAATCACTTCCGGTATTCCGCCAACGTTTGTTCCGATGGAAGGCACTTCGCAAGCCATTGCTTCCAAAATAACCAATCCAAAGCTTTCTTGTTCCGACATCAATAATTTTAAATCTGCTATCGAAAGAATGTCACTAATATTTTTTTGTTTACCTAAAAATAACACATCTTCTTCTATTTGCAGCTCCTGGACCAAATCGTAGGCCATTTTAACTTCTGGTCCATCTCCAACCAAGAGCAGTTTAGTTGCTAGCGTCTGATTTACTTTGTAAAAAGTATAAATGATATCTTGTATTCGTTTTACTTTGCGGAAGTTAGAGATGTGAATTAATACTTTTTCATCTGGTTTAATTTTATAATTTTCTTTTAAATGAGGAATTGTTTTCTTAACATACTCCGATTCATTTACAAAATTATAAATCACATCGATGTCTTTATTTACACGTAATTGTGCTTTGGTACGCTTCACTAAATCGTGTGATACTGCCGTTACTGCATCAGATTGTTCAATGCCATAAGCAATCATTCGTTTAAATGTCTGGTCAATACCTAGAACGGTAATATCCGTCCCGTGCAAAGTCGTCACTATTTTTACATCATGCTCTGCAATGTCACGAGCTAAAATCGCACTGATAGCATGCGGCATAGCATAATGCACATGCAATATATCTAATTGCTCACGATCGATTACTTCAGCCATTTTCGCCGCTAAAGTTAAATCGTATGGCGGATATTGAAATACGGGGTAATGACTAATTTCTACTTCATGAAAATAAATTTCCGGGTGGATTTCTTCTAACCTAAAAGGCAAGCTGGAAGTTATAAAGTGAATTTCATACCCTTTATCTGCTAATTGTTTCCCTAATTCTGTGGCTATAATCCCGGAACCGCCAACAGTTGGGTAACATGTAATCCCTATCTTCATTTCTTTGCATCTCTTTTCTTTTTTTCATGTTCGACATTTCGCCAGTTAAAATCGCCTTGTTCAATCGCTTTAATGACAATTTCAGCTGCAGCGATATTCGTTGCCAGAGGAATTAAATGAACGTCGCATAAACGCATTAAAGCACTGACATCTGGTTCATGTGGTTGAGCTGTTAATGGGTCTCTAAAAAAAATAACCACATCCATTTCATTACTTGCTATCATCGCTCCAATTTGCTGGTCACCGCCAATCGGTCCGGACTGAAAAGAATGTACAGGCAAATGAGTTGCTTCAGAAATCTTCGCTCCTGTTGTGCCTGTCGCAAATAGTTGATGTTTCTGCAGAACAGAACGATATGCGATACTAAAATGAATCATTTCTTCTTTTTTCTTGTCATGAGCAATTAAAGCGATATGCATGAACGTGTCCCCCTTTAATATCTTATAGACCCATCACATGTTCTAAGCCATATACTAATTCTTCATACTTTTCGGATTCATTAACAGCCAATTTTAAACCTTCCATGAATGACTCGCGATGAAAGGAATCATGTTGAATTGTTAATAACTGGCTCGTACTTCCAAATACAACTTCCTGATGGGCCACCAAGCCTGGAAGTCGCATGCTGTGTACATGAATACCATCAATGTTTGCCCCTCTTGCTCCCGGGTATGTTTCATACTCTTCTGGGTGGCCTTGTTCTTTTTGCTTTCGTTCTTCTTGAATCAGTTCGACCGTCTTTTTAGCTGTTCCAGACGGGGCGTCCACTTTTTTGTCGTGATGTTTTTCAATTACTTCAACATCAGGAAAATATTTTGCAGCAGTTTTAGCAAATTGCATCATCAAAACAGCACCCAAAGCGAAGTTAGGCGCAATAATACAACCTGTTTTCTGTTCTTTTGCCAAAGCAGATAATTCTTGAATTTGCTCATCCGAAAATCCTGATGTACCTACAACTGCTCGAACTTGATGTTGTAAAGCAGCTTTGGTATGAATAAATCCAGGTTCAGAAACCGTTAAATCAATTAGCACATCTGCGTTTACTTCTTGTAAGCATTTTTCAATATCAGAGTACAATGGCACTTCTTGATTCGCCAAACGATTTATCTGCTCTTGTGTCTCAGAAGTTACTGTCCGGTCTACACATGCAACTAATGAAAACCTTTCTTCTTCTTGAATCATTTTTAAAGCTTCCGATCCCATTCTTCCTCTAGGACCTGCAACAATTATTTGCGTAGTCATTATTCAGCCTCTCCTTGCTCTTTATCATGTTTCGTCCACCGATTTTTATCTCTTTCTGTAATTTTATCAATCGACGTGTGAAATGCTTTCGATAAATCCAAATCTAACGAATTCGTAAAACAAGCTAAGACAAAAAGAATATCTCCAATCTCATCTTCAATAGAATTGAGTGCTTCGGTCGATTTTTTAGGTTTAGGACCATATGTATGGTTAATCTCTCTTGATAATTCACCGACTTCTTCGGTTAATCTGGCCATTAATGCCAATGGAGAAAAATATCCTTCTTTAAATTGAGAGATATAAGCATCCACTTTTTCTTCTATTTCTTCTGTAGTCAATAATGATTTCTCATTCATGTTAACACCTGCACTATTTTTGAATTCTTACCATTTATGTTACTTAAAGAAACGGAATTTGACAAATTATTTACCCTTAAAATCGGGGATGGTATTGTAAGCATAACTGTTTTTAATTATACTAAATAATGGAGAGAAAGAAAGGAGTTTCGTAAATGTTTGGACTTAAAATTAAAAATATAATTTTCATCCTTATCGGGTCGGCTATCTTTGCTTTTGGATTTGTCCATTTTAACATGCAAAATCATCTTGGAGAAGGTGGACTTACGGGGATTACATTACTGTTCTATTTCGAGTGGGGCTGGGATCCTGCTATCATGAATATTGTTTTAAATATCCCACTATTTTTAATTGGCTGGAAAATGCTAGGAAGAACAACCCTTTTATACACTATTATTGGAACAGTTGGTGTATCCATCTTTTTAGGAGTTTTTCAAGCGAAACAATTTCAAATAGGATTAGAGGAAGATTTAATTTTAGCTAGTCTATTTGCTGGAGTTTTTATAGGAACCGGACTAGGAATCATCTTTCGTTTCGGAGGGACCACTGGCGGCGTTGACATAGTTGCCCGTATTGTAAATAAATATCTGGGATATAGCATGGGAAGAACGATGTTTGTCGTTGACTTTACCGTGATTGTTTTATCATTGTTAACTTTTTTAAACCTTGTACAGGGCATGTATACGCTAGTTGCTGTATATCTGGGTGCAAGAGTCATTGATTTTATTCAAGATGGTGCTTATACAGCTCGAGGAGCAACGATTATTTCTGCTCATTATCAGGCAATTGCGGAAAAGATAAATTTGAAAATGGATAGAGGTGTAACTTTACTGCCCGGTAAAGGACATTATTCAGGCGCAGACCACAAAGTCCTTTATTGTGTTGTAGGGAAGAATGAAATCGTTAAATTAAAAAGTATTATTGCAGAAGCAGATCCTTCCGCTTTTGTTGCAGTAACTTCCGTTCACGAAGTCATGGGAGAAGGTTTTACGCTCGACGAACAAAAACAACCTTTATAATGAAAAAAGTCTTAGTGGGTACCGACCCCCGAAAGTTAGAGTGATAAAACTAACTTTCGGGGGTGTTTTTATGGCTAAATATAGTGAAGCATTTAAAATAAAGCTTGTCACAGAGTATTTATATGGGAATCTTGGATATACATCGTTGACGAAAAAATATAATATGCCCAGTACTTCCCCATTAAAAAATTGGGTGAGATCTTATCAAACGCAAGGCATGGAAGGAGTGAAGCGAAGAAAAACGAAAGTGGAGTATACTGTT
>DATGTM010000107.1:0-4660 GCA_035301845.1 Pseudogracilibacillus sp.
TGCTAAATAACTTTATTAAGCCAGGACTTGAAGATTTAGCTGTTTCAAGAACGACCTTTGATTGGGGGATTAAAGTTCCGGGTAATCCAAAGCATGTTATTTATGTATGGATTGATGCATTAACGAATTATATTACTGCACTAGGTTATGATACAGATAACGATGCGAAGTTCCGCAAATATTGGCCGGCAGATGTACATCTAATGGCAAAAGAAATTGTTCGTTTCCATACCATTTATTGGCCAATTATATTGATGGCACTCGATTTACCATTACCGAAAAAGATTTTTGCTCATGGTTGGATTTTAATGAAAGATGGAAAAATGTCTAAATCAAAAGGAAATGTGGTAGATCCACATGTGTTAATTGATCAGTATGGTTTAGATGCAGTTCGTTATTACTTATTACGTGAAGTACCGTTCGGCCAAGATGGAGTATTTACCCCAGAAGGTTTTGTGGAACGAATTAATTATGATTTAGCGAATGATTTAGGGAATTTATTAAATCGTACGGTAACGATGATTGATAAATACTTCGGCGGTGAAATGCCTATTTATGTTTCAGGTGAAGAGGAAGTTGACATTGACTTAGAACAGTTTATGGCAGAAACAGTGCAAGAAGTGGAAACAGCGATGGATGACATGCAATTTTCTGTTGCTTTAACTTCTATTTGGCAATTAATTAGCCGTACAAATAAATATATTGATGAAACAACTCCGTGGATTTTAGCGAAAGATGAAACGAAGAAGAATCGTTTAGGTAATGTGATGGCTCATTTGGCGGAATCATTACGTGTGACAGCTGTGTTGTTGCAGCCGTTTTTAACAGAAGCGCCAAAAGAAATGTTTAAACAGTTAGGCATTACGGATGAAGCATTGCAAAAATGGGAAAGCCTTCGCGAACATGGAAACATTCAAGCAGGAACAAATGTTGCCAAAGGAAAGCCTATCTTCCCTCGTCTAGAAATGGAAAAAGAAGCAGAGTCCATTAAAAACTTAATGACTTCTACTATACCAAAAGAGGAAGTGACAGAGTCAGATAGCAAGGAAGAGATCTTGTACGATGACTTTATGAAATTAGATTTACGTGTGGCAGAAGTTATCCATGCAGAGAAAATGAAAAATGCAGATAAATTATTAAAATTACAAGTTGATTTAGGAACAAGTAAACGCCAAATTATTTCAGGAATTGCGAAATATTATGAACCGAGTGCGTTAATTGGTAAAAAAGTAATTTGTGTAACAAATTTAAAACCAGTTAAATTACGAGGCGAATTATCAGAAGGTATGATTTTATCTGGAGAAGGACCAGACGGAAATTTATCGCTTGCCATGACAGACGCGAGTTTACCGAACGGATCCGTTGTAGAATAAATGAAAGATATAAGGGGCTGGGACAAAGCCTGAAAATAGAGCATAAAAAATGGAGAGATTTAAGTTAAGCGTAGGAAATATACGGAGACTCTTGTGGGAGAAATGAGCCTAATTGAGACCCCGCAAGGCGAAGCCTGAGGAGGCTCAATGCTCGCCCACAGAAAGCGGAGTATATTTCCGAAGCGGTTGCTTAATCCTCCCATAATTAGAAGAAACAATTTTGACCCGGCATCTTATTTTCAGAAAGAGGTGTCACATGTTATTTGATACACATATGCATTTAAATGCGAGACAGTTTGAAGAAGATCAAGAGGAAGTAATTCAACGAGCAACAGAAGCAGGCGTTACTACTATGGTAGTGGTTGGTTTTGATGATGAGACGATCCCGCTAGCAATAGAACTTGCTGAGAAGTATGACCACATTTATGCAGCAGTAGGTTGGCATCCCGTTGATGCAATTGATTGTACATCTGAACATTTAGATTGGTTAGAATCTTTAACGAAGCATCCCAAGGTAGTTGCTCTAGGGGAAATGGGTTTAGATTATCATTGGGATAAATCGCCAAAGGAAGTACAACAAGAAGTATTTAGAAAACAAATTCGACTAGCAAAAAAACTTCAAATGCCGATTATCATTCATAATCGTGAAGCAACTGCAGATGTCATCCGTATATTACAGGAAGAAGATGTAGCTGAAATTGGCGGAATTATGCATTGTTATAGTGGTACTTTAGAAGAAGTACAATCTTGCTTAGATATGAATTTTTATATTTCATTAGCTGGTCCAGTCACGTTTAAAAATGCAAAAGAAGTAAAAGAAGTGGCAAAAATTATTCCGTTAGAACGTTTATTAATTGAAACAGATGCACCTTATTTAGCGCCGCATCCATATCGTGGAAAAAGAAATGAACCGAGTTATGTTAAACTAGTGGCAGAAGAAATTGCTCGGCTTAGAGAAATGGATTTTACAACAATTTGTGAGATCACCACTCGTAATGCTTTTGACATATTCGGTATAAAAAAGTGAGAAAAGACTAGAATAAGAACAGTTTAGCTATTTGCTAAGCTGTTTTTTTCTTATTTTAAGAGAAAAAAGAAAAGGAATTTATGGTATATAAGATTAATAGATAATAGTAAGGGCTGCTATATCAATATTTTGGAAAGGAGTGTTTAATTATTCAGAAAATAAAAACGATATGTAACCGTTTTGTAAACTATTCGTAACCGAACTGATTTTGACTTAAATATGGAAAACTTTATATAATAGGGGTCGTATTTAAGGAGGCTATATAAATGCAAAAGTTACTAAAGCCATTAATGACTGCGAAATCGAAATCAATTTATTCTATTTTTTCAGTTATAATGGTGACATTATTTTCAACATGGGCAGTTTTTGACGGCATGAAGGCGGAAGTTGTTTTTGCAGAAAATGGAGAAGAACACACAGTAAAAACAACAACAGACACTGTCGGTGAATTTTTAGATGACCAAGGTGTTGAAGTTGGAACGCATGATGAGTTGTCACATGGTGAAAATGCGGCAATAGAAGATGGGATGAAAATTGAGTACGAAACATCGAATAAAGTCCTATTAACTATTGATGGAGAAACGGAAGAATATCATACTACAGCAGAAACAGTTGGTGAATTTTTCCAAAATGAAGGGCTTGAGTTTTCAAAGCACGATGAAATCACACAGAACAACGCAGAAGATATCCGCGATAACATAGAGATAGAAGTAGAAAAAGCATTTCCTGTTGTAGTCAAAAACGGTAAAGATGACGAAGAAAAACTTTGGACAACAGGTGGCGGAACAGTCAAAGAGTTATTGAAGGAAAATGACATATCTTATGAGAAAAAAGACAAGATTAAGCCTGGCTTAAAGAAAAAAGTTAAAGAAGATATGGAAATCTCAATAACAAAAGTTAAAAAAGAAGAAGAGAAAGAAGAAGAAAGTATTCCGTTTGAAACTGAGGAAGAAGAAGATAGTTCATTAGAAAAAGGAAAAACGGAAACAAAACAAGAAGGTAAAGAAGGAACAGTTGTCAAAACATATGAAGTCACATATGAAAATGGCAAAGAAGTAAAGCGTAAAGAAATAGATGAAAAAGTAGTAGAAGAAGAACAAAACGAAATAATCGCTGTTGGTACAAAAGAAGAACCAAAGCCTGAACCAAAGAAAGAAAAGAAATCTGAAGAGAAATCAGAAACAAAATCAGAGGATAAATCTGAACCAAAAGCTGAGCCGACAAAGTCATCAGCAGAATCATCTGATGATTCAAGTTCATCTGAGTCGTCTTCTGGCGGTAAAGAAATGACAATGGAAGCAACGGCATATGGACCAGATTGTTCAGGATGTTCAGGAGTTTCAGCGACAGGTATGAATTTAAAAGATAGTTCAGCAAAAGTAATTGCAGTAGATCCAAGCGTTATTCCTTTAGGCTCAAGAGTATGGGTAGAGGGATATGGAGAAGCAGTTGCAGGTGATACTGGAGGAGCAATCAAAGGAAACAGAATTGATGTACTTTACCCTTCAGAATCAGAAGCAGGTAGCTGGGGTCGTAAATCAGTAAACGTAAAAGTATTAGATTAATGAAGTATATGCTCTTGTCTTGTAAAAAGGCAGGAGCATTTTTTAATATGGGTATTCGAACTTTCGTGTGGAAAATGAACTGAGTTTAAATTTAGCGAATGGAATATGCGAGACTCCTGCAGGTCAGCTAAACCTGGTCACGTCCTGTGACCAACGCTGACATTTGACCGTCCTGATCTGCAAAGGAAAGGCCTAGGTAAGACCCCACAGTGCGAAAGCACGAGGAGGTCGGGCAGCCGCCTGCGGAAAGCGAGTATATTCCATGAGCGGAGTTTTTATAAGTTTCAGGTTTCCACATCTTATTCTGAATATCTGTTCAGAATAGGTATCCATTCTAAAAATACGTTATAATATATATGAACGACCACGTTTGTATAAAGTTCGTAAGGAGTATATAGAGAGTTATTTTAAAAATGAGGGTATAAAGATGCGAATAAAAGAAGTAATCGTAGTAGAAGGTAAAAGCGATACGAATAAAATTAAGCAAGCAATTGAAGCGGATACGATTGAAACGAATGGTTCCGCTATAAATAAAGAAACGTTACAATTAATAAGACATGCGAAGGAAAAGCGTGGTGTGATTATTTTTACAGATCCGGATTATCCAGGAGAACGAATTCGGCATATCATTGACCAGAATGTACCTGGATGCAAACATGCTTTTTTACCAAAAAAGTCAGCAATCGCCTCTACCC
>DATGTM010000108.1:0-2950 GCA_035301845.1 Pseudogracilibacillus sp.
GGAAACTGTATCCTGTGTCGTGATGGAGCCAATCCAAGGAGAAGGCGGGTTTATTATCCCACCGAAAAGATTCGTCCAATTTGTAAACGATTTCTGTAAAGAGCATGGCATTCTTTTTGTAGCCGATGAAATCCAAACAGGAATGGGACGGACTGGAAAACTATTTGCTTCCGAACACTACGATATTGTTCCTGATTTAATGACCGTTTCCAAATCATTAGCTGCAGGTCTTCCGCTCAGTGCTGTTGTAGGAAGAAAAGATGTCTTAAATACAGCAGGACCTGGCGAATTAGGAGGAACCTTTGCTGGTAACCCTGTCGCTTGCGCTGCTGCTTTAGCTGTGTTCGATGTGATTGAAGAAGAAAGTTTACTGGAGAAATCAGAAACAGTCGGACAAAAAATTGAAGACAAATTACAAGCACTCGCTAACCAATACGATTTTGTTGGAAATATTAGACGTTTAGGATCGATGGTAGCCGTCGAACTTGTCACAGATCAAACATCGAAAGCACCAAATGCAGAACAAACAAATAAAATTAAAAACTATGCAAATGAGCAAGGACTATTATTGCTATCTGCAGGTTTAAAAGGGAACGTTCTACGCTTCTTAGCACCTTTAAACATTTCAGACCAAGAATTGGAAAAAGGATTATCTATCTTAGAAGACGGGTTTAAACAATAAATCATACACCATTCATCAAGGAGGAGAACGAATGACGATTCAAGTAACGAATCCAGCGACAGGAGATTTAATTGACGAAATTCAAACGGACTCAGAGGATACAATCAAGCAAGCGATTCAAACATGCCACGACGGGTTTACATCATGGGCAAAAACCAATGCCCATGAGCGTGCCCGCTTATTAGCCACTTGGTCAGCAAAAATCCAGGAAAATAAACAAGCAATTGCTGAAATCATGACGAAAGAAAACGGAAAACCTCTGCATGAATCGCTCGGTGAAGTAAATTACGCCACAAGCTATATTGATTGGTACGCCGAAGAAGCCAAACGCATTTACGGACGCACGATTCCCGCTAATACAGAATCAAAGCGTATTATAGTAAGCCGTGAACCAGTAGGACTTGTTGCTGCCATCACACCATGGAACTTCCCTGCAGCGATGATGACTAGAAAAGCAGCTCCTGCCCTAGCAGCAGGCTGTACATTTATTGTCAAACCAGCAGCAGAGACGCCTCTAACTGCTATTAAGATTGTAGAACTAGCTTACGAAGCAGGTATTCCTAAAAATGCCATTCAATGCGTGAATGGTGCAGGAAGTGTAGTTGGAAACCTATTTACCGAAAGTAAATTAATTCGTAAAATTACATTTACCGGCTCTACACCGGTCGGAAAAACATTAATTAAAAACAGTGCGGATACTGTCAAACATGTCACGATGGAATTAGGTGGACATGCGCCGCTTATTATCGCCGAAGATGCTGATTTAGACGTAGCCGTTCAACAAACCATTGGCGCTAAATTTAGAAACGCTGGTCAAACTTGTGTTTGCGCTAATCGTGTCATTGTTCATCAAAACATAGTTGAATCATTTACAGCAAAATTAAAAGCAGAAGTAGAAAAGTTAAAGGTAGGAGACGGACTGCAAGAAGGTACAGATATCGGACCGATTATTAACAAGAAAGGCTACGATAAAATTGTTGAACAAATCAACGATGCCGTTCAAAAAGGAGCAGAAGTCGTCATCGGCAATGAACACACAGGAGATCAGAATAAAGACGTCTATTTCGTTCATCCGACAGTACTTAAAAATGTGCAGAATAATATGGATATTATGCATGACGAAACATTTGGACCAGTTGCTCCATTATCTACCTTCGCTACGTTAGAGGAAGCAGTTGAAATTGCTAACGATACACCTTATGGTCTTGCAGCATATTTCTTCACCAATGATTATCGTACAGGAACGTATCTGCATGATCACCTCAACTTCGGAATTGTTGGCTGGAATGACGGTGGACCTTCTGCAGCTCATGCTCCTTTCGGCGGCATGAAAGAAAGCGGTCTCGGGCGCGAAGGCGGTTTGGAAGGAATCGAACCTTATTTAGAAACGAAATATTTATCGATTGGGAATCTTTAAGTTAATGGAGCTGTAAAACAGTATCGTTACGGCTTGCTAGGCTGCATGATAAATAAAAAAATAATCCAAAAGCTAAAAACAGTAATAGAGAAAATAGTTGATAACAGCTTTTATTATTTCTCTTTTTATTCCGTTCCTATGTTTTTTGTTTATCCAGTTACGAACAAAGGTGCAATATTTTTAATACGAGAGGATGACTAGGTTTGGCATTAGAAGAGACAACAGAGAATATAACAGCGACAGATGAACAAGAAGGTTCCGCTCTTACCAAAACCAGATTGACTTTATTAGAAGGAATTTCACTTATTGTCGGTACCAATATTGGTGCCGGAGTTCTTAGTTTAGCTTTTGGAACCAAAAATGCTGGGTGGCCTGTATTATTATTTTGGGTGATTGTAACTGGGTCGTTAACAACCATTATGATGCTCTATGTTGCAGAAACAACGTTACGAACCAAGAAAAACTTGCAACTCAGTGGACTAACTGAAAAGTATGTCGGGAAAGTTGGAGCTTGGGTTATGTTCATTTCTGTTGCGATTAACGCCTTAGGGGCTATGACAGCTTATGCATCAGGAAGCGGAGAGGTCATCTCTGAAGTGTTTAACATTCCTAGTTTCATTGGGAGTCTTATCTTTTTCATCCCAGCAGCTCTCGTCATTTGGCTTGGCCTTAAAGTCGCGGGAGTTGCAGGGAGAGTTGTTACTATTGGGATGTTACTATTAATTTCTATCTTAATTATTGCTTCCATAGTTGGACCGAAATTAAAGTCTGATTTTATTTTTTATACAGATTATAAATTTGCAATTCCTGTATTTAGCTTAGTCGTCTTTTCTTTTCTAGCTCAATATATT
>DATGTM010000109.1:0-9396 GCA_035301845.1 Pseudogracilibacillus sp.
CTTTTAGTTCTTCGTAATTTAAGGTAAAATTGAGTTGAGTCATTTTCATTTCCTCCCACAAAATTTTGTTGGTCCAAAATTATTGTATCATGAGGATGAGAATGACTCTTTTCTTTTACACAATTATACGGACATAACCCAGAATGAACGAAGAAGCGGCAGATATTGAAAGTTATCTACCCGATCTCAGCAGAATGAATGAAGAAGCGGCAGATATTGAAAGTTATTTGCCCAATCTCAACAGACTGAATGAAGAAGAGACAGATATCGACATTTATCCGCCCGAACACTGGTCTAACAGAATGAATAAGGCGGACAAATGAAACCTAACAGAGTTTCAAACATATCGGTTCAACGAATGAACAAGGGGTTTTTCGATTTTTTATCTTTTGGCCAATCCTATTGCTTCACCATTAATTCCTAGATAGGCTCGATTTCTGTTCATTGCCGGTAATTTCAGCTATTTGGTTTAATTCTTTGTAATAAAACTGTTGGTCTTGTGGCTGCAAAACTTCTTTGTTAAACACAGCATCTACGTACGTTGCAAAGTCCCAAAGAACTGGATGCAGGTTTGTAGGAATATTTTTCGCAATAAGGTTGCAGACACTTAAGACGGACACTGCGACAGATACGTCTTCTTTTGAAGAATGACATATTTGAAAAAAAGCTTTATAAAGATAATGAGAAAAGTCATGCTGCTTAATTTGAAAATCTTTTTTACGCTGTTGTTTTTTATCTTTAGGCTGTTGAGAAGGTTTATTTCCTAAGTAAATTAATACTTCCCCAATACGATTGATGCAATTAATCGCAGTATTTGGGTCATTGGTAGAAGGCGAAATAGCTCTTACTACAATATCAGTTAACTTTTGAATGGCAAATTCAACATCTTGAGAACCGGAACGCTCCCAGCTAATTTTAATACAATTACGGTATTTCTCTGCAACAATGGATTGATGCTCATCCTTTTGGTAATAGCTTAAAAGATGAGTTCCTTCTACAACATAATCTCCCAGAAACACTTTCATCTTAGCTTGAATTTGGTCACGGTTAATCTGTTTTGTTAACTCACCAAAGTTGATTAAATCTATGTATTCCGGTTGTTTCGCAATAATTGTTCTCTGTGTTTGGTTTTCTTCAAAAGCAAAGTCTACTTTCCCCTCGCTGTTTTTTTCGTATTGTTCTACTTCCTGATCCAGATGGTCAATCGTTTTTCGAGCTTCTGTTGTTAAGCGATGCACAAGGTGATTTACTTGAACCAATTTTGCAATATGATTGATAAAATAAATAAAGGCTCCAGCTCCAAGTATCGCGATAAGGACAGCCATAACAGGAGTGAATAGTAGGCTTTGTCCATCTGGAGACTTCAGTAATAAAAAGCTGACTAATTGATACAGAAATCCGCCTATAAAGATGGCAAGAATGCTCTGTGTTTTTCTGTCAGCAATAAAGTTTTGTAAAGTACGTGGAGAAAACTGGCTGGAGAAAGTAGTCAGTACAACCATAATCGTCGAAAAAGTGATGGTAGTCATCGTTAGTGTTGCAGTGGTTAATGCGCTTAATATTTTAGCTGTTAACTCCCCGTCAGGTATGAGAACGCTCGGTGCAATTGCTTTTAGTTGTTCGTCTGAAAGCAAGAAGTCAATATTTACTGCGGTAACTGCTAATAGGATACTGACAATGCCAAAGATGGTTGGTAAGAACCAAAAGCTGTGAATTAGATTTTGTTGCAATCTTGTTTGTTTCATTTTACATCTGATCTCCTTATACGGCGGTTTAGCTTGATGTTTTCATTGTTTGTTTATATAGCTCCCTATTATACCATTTAGAAAATGAAAAAACAGCGGGAATCGTTAAAACAGTTCCCGCTGTTCTTGCTTTTAAAGATGCATAATTGTTTTACGCTGCTTCGCCTTTCCCCATCCATTTGTCGACGATAAGGGCGATGGCTCCGTCTCCGGTAACGTTGGTAGCCGTTCCGAAACTATCTTGTGTGGTATATAATGCAATCATTAAACCTAAAGCTGTTTCATCAAAACCGAGTACACTGCCCAAAATGCCAAGCGCTGCGATTACTGCTCCACCGGGAACACCAGGTGCAGCAATCATTACGACGCCTAGCAACAAGATGAACTGCAACATAATACCGAAAGACGGCATAGCCATTCCATTTGTTAACATGACGACTGCGATGGCGCAAGTGGTTAACGTGATGGTGCTTCCAGATAAGTGGATGGTTGCGCATAAAGGAACAGCAGAGTCTGATATCCCTTCGCTTACGTCATTTTTCTTCGACTGTCTAACAGTAACTGGAATTGTTGCTGCACTGGACATGGTACCTAAACCAGTGAAGTAAGAAGGCAACATAGTTTTTAAAGCAGAGAATGGGTTCCTGCCTGTAATCGTGCCGGCGATTGTGTATAAAATAATGAGCCACACCCAGTGCATGACTACTGCTAGGCCAAGCACAAGGCCGAACGCTTTTAACGTCTCGAAAACAGTTCCATCAGCTGCGAG
This sequence comes from Pseudogracilibacillus sp., assembly GCA_035301845.1. GTDB lineage: Bacteria > Bacillota > Bacilli > Bacillales > Amphibacillaceae > Pseudogracilibacillus. Next base: position 2,515 of record DATGTM010000109.1, read on the forward strand.
TTCCGCAAAAATACTTCCTATGTAGAATGGCAAAATAGGTATGATAATTTTCCAAATCATTTTTTCAGTAATGTCTTTTCCTTCATCAAAAAAGCCTCTTAAAACAGGGCTTTTCGTTCTAGTGATTCCAATACCGAATACGAAAGCAGCGACAAGAGCGGTCATCACTCCCGTTAAAGGTTCAATTTCGAGGTCGAGAAACGATTCGAACCCTCCTGCTTCTTCCGCATTTCCGGCATCTCCCGTAATTAATAGCGGGATGATAAATCGGGCAACTAAATAGGCAAGTAAGCCGGCGATAATCGTAGAACTGTATGCAACACCAGCTGTGTAACCTAACATTTTGCCAGATTCTTTCCCGAAACTGGCAATTCCACTCGCAATAAAAAATAAAATAATCAACGGTATCGTGAATTCTAAAAACTGTCCGAACAATTCTTTAAATGTGACAATCACTCTAGCCAGAGCATCGGGGGCAACTAAGCCGATACCAATACCTAAAATGATACCGAGTAATAATTTAATAATAAGCCGCAAGTTTATTCCACTCCCTGATTAATAGAATAGTAAGAATTTTTAAAAAGCAATAGTTAAATTATAGCGAAGAGTGCTGCAAATTGCAATGTAAATCATGGATAATGGAGGAGAAGCTATAATTAAAATTGTTTGTAGAAGGTGATTTTCAATCTAATTAATGCCGATAAAGCATTACACTGATATCTTTTTTCGATATAGAGTTATTCTGCTTTAAGAAAATATAAATGTTGGTATGATTGTATTTGGGGTGAGGAACATGTCGATATTATTATCCGTATTTCAAGCTTTACCATACATATTATTTTATGGTTTGATTATTCTTGTTGTTTTTCTTTATTTAAAAGATAAGTATCAAAATCAACATTCAATCTTAAAAACGCACCCGATTTTAGGAAGAATGCGTTATATTTTTGAAATGGTCGGGCCGGAATTTAGACAATACTGGTTTTTAAATGATAAAGAAGGAAAACCGATAGATCGTGATACACAAGAGACGATAGCAAAAGCGGGGAAGTATGCCAACACCGTTATTGGTTTCGGTTCTAAAAGGGACTTTTCAAAGACAGGTTTTTATTTATCCAATACGATGTTTCCGTTAAACAAAGACGAATTAAGTGTCGATAATACAGATTTAATTAATTCTTATAAATATGAAATTTTAAATGAATCATTAACTAGCCGAAAAGAAAAACGAAATGCAGCACAAATTACACCATGGCATTTAACTGAAGAAAACCAAATAACCATCGGTAAAGAGAGAAAGCAGCCTTTTCATGTAAAAGGTTTAATTGGTGTGTCTGCAATGAGTTATGGCGCGTTATCTAAAAGCGCAGTAAAAACATTGACCCAAGGTGTCGCTATTAGTGGCGGAAGCTATATGAATACAGGAGAAGGTGGACTCTCTCCTTATCATTTATCGAAAGTATATGAAGTCCTGGATGATAACAAAGCAGTAAAAGACCGACTCAGTGAACGCATTGTTCAATATGTAAAAGATTTGCCTAACAGTTCTAACTTTGACTTAGAAGCCAGATTCGGTAAAGGTGTTATGGACCATGTACAGGAACTCGTAGAATTTGGAGCGTTGAAAGAGAAATCAGCTGATCTGATTTTTCAAGTAAGTTCTGGTTTGTTCGGAGCACGCAAAGATGATAAGTATAGTGAGGAAGCCTTTTTAGAAAATGCTTTACGACCTGAAGTTAAAGCAATAGAGATGAAATTAGCGCAAGGAGCCAAAGTACGTGGTGGAAAATTGCCTAAAGAAAAAAACACGAAAGAAATAGCCGGAATTAGAGGGATTGAGCCAGGAACTGATGTGGAAAGTCCGAATCGTTTTCCGCTGTTTACAGACATGGAGAGTATGTTCGATTGGATTGCTCACTGGCAAGAAATCACTGGTAAACCAGTAGGTGTCAAAGTGGTAGCAGGTGATGAACATTCTTTTGATGATTTGGCTGCTCATATACGAGACTCAGGGAAAAAACCTGATTTTATTTCGATTGATGGAGCTGAAGGCGGTACAGGAGCGACTTACCAAGAAATGGCCGATGTGCTTGGTTTACCAATTTACTCCGGTATTCATGTGCTTGATCAAACACTACGCAAATACGGTGTTCGAGACGAAGTGAAAGTTATTGCCTCAGGAGGGCTGTCTACTGCAGATAAAATGGCAGTTGCCTTATCTCTTGGTGCAGATTTAATATATATCGCTAGAGCAGCCATGAATACAGTCGGTTGTATTAACTCTGGAAAATGCCATACGAATTTATGTCCGGTTGGCATTACTTCACATCTCCCCCATCTAGAAGCGGGAGTAGTAGTAGAAGAAAAACGTTTCCGGACAGCAAATTATTTACGGACGATGCGCGAAGGTTTATTTATGCTCGGTGCGTCCTGTGGTATCGATTCTCCATCTAAATTCAATCAAAAACATATCGCCATGCGTCAAGAAAACAATGATGTGAAAGAGATTGAAGTCTTTTTACAAAAAGAATTTAAAAAGAATTTATCCGAAGTGGAAAAATCGGCTTCAAACAAACCGGAGACGAACAATGAGAGCAGCGAAGAGACTCGAGAAAAAGAATTAATGAGCAGTTGAATGGTGAAGATTTTATAGAAGTTCCTCGTAGATTATCAATCTATGGAGGAACTTTTTTTAGTAAAGAAGGCAGATTTTTTCGGGCGAAGTTGTTTTGATGGGAGCGGAACGACAAATAGATGGAGCATTTACCGCGAAAGCGAACCTTTTCTATAGCTAAAATCAGCACTATAAGGTTGACATTGTTTCTGCTTTCTCATCTAGTTTTAGATTGCTTTATGGTATAATGGACGTAAATATGCACGTAAATCAAACGCTGGATTTCAATTATGTTGGAGGCTATTTCAATGAATTATGATGCAATAGTACAAAAGGAGTTACATGAATGGCAGAAGGAGATTTTTAAACAATCGAATTGGTTTAAGCGTTTATCTAAAAAAACGCAGAATAAAATAAATAGCAAAATACCTGACAAAGCTCATAGAGTTATTTCAGAAAGCGTCAAGCAGATGGTGAAGGCTACGCTGTTTGGATCGAATTTAACGACAAAGCAGTACTATTCTCCTTCGCTTACTTTGTATGAGAGAGATCAGTTACTTGAAGAGAAATTGTCCGTTTATCGGAAAACTGCTACGGCAGAAGGCGCCGGAACTGGTGCAGGAGGTTTTTTCTTAGGGTTGGCGGATTTCCCTATGTTGTTGCAAATTAAAATGAAGTTTTTATTCGAAGCTGCAGCTATTTATGGTGTGGACGCTGCTAGTTATGAAGAACGATTATTTTTGCTTCATGTGTTTCAGCTTGCTTTTTCGAGTGATGAAAAGCGTAAAGAAACATACCGCACTGTGATAAATTGGGAGCAGGAAAAGGACAACTTGCTGGAGATGGATTGGCATGTATTTCAGCAAGAGTATCGCGACTATATGGATATTATCAAGCTATTGCAATTGATACCAGGTTTTGGAGCGGTGTTTGGTGCTTATGCAAATCATAATTTATTAGATCAATTAGGGGAAACAGCGAAAAATTCCTATAGAACACGATACTTAAATAATAAAGCATTTTAATTAAGTTGAAGTACAATAGCTTCTCTCTAACAAAGTTCTTAATGAAGTTGTTTGTGAATTTAAAATCTTTGAAGCACAGAACAGATGATAAAAGTATAAATCGATATAAAAAGGAGATGACAGCAGCTTTATTTAAGTGCCCATCTCCTTTTTCGTTTGCCTTAGTGAATAATAAATAGGATGTCCCATTTAAAAATAGGTTGAAATAACTTGTTATTTCCAAAAATCTTCTTTTAATATACTCATATACACGACATTATGATAACTTCCATCGATGAAATATTCTTCTTTTAAAACGGCTTCCTGCTTAAATCCAGCTTTTTCATATACGTGAATTGCTCGCTCGTTTTGTTCATCTACAATTAAATATAATTTATGCAAATTCAACGTTCGAAATGCATAGTTAACGGTTGATATAGTTGCTGGAAGTGCGTAGCCGTTTCCTTGTTTGGAAGGGTCCAGCATGATAGCAAACTCGGCTTTTCGATGAATCGAATGAATATCATATAAAGCAACAAGGCCTAAAGGCTGGTTATCTTTTTGTAAGATAAACCGTCTCATAGTAGGGTCGTTTTTATATTTATCAATGTCCTCTTCGATGGTCTCTATTGCATGATACGCTTCTTCAAACCAATAGTTCATGATGGTTGGATTATTATATAAACGGTGCAGAAATGCTACATCTGCTTTTTCTAATACTTTTAATTGTAACTGCTCCATACCTTTTCTCCTCTATTTCTACTTTTAAGTACTCTATTATTGTAACGATAAGCATGAGAGAGTTCAATCTATCAAAATAGTTTTTCTCGTAAATTGTGAAATCATTTTGACAAACTAAAATGAATCGTTTATGGTCAAAATAACTATATTTTTGGATGTTTTCTTTTAAAATGACGATGAAAATATAGCGAAATAGGAAAGGGGAGTTACATATGATTGCATTACCGATTATTGTTATATTATTAGTACTTGTCGTGTTAGTCTTTTTGTACTTAAAATGGCGTTTTCGCTTGGCTTCCTCCAATGAAGCATTGATCATTACAGGGATGCGCTTGGGGAATCCAGAAAAGAATAACCAGATTTTCCAGGATGAAGAAGGACGTTATATGAAAGTTGTCCGTGGTGGGGGACATCGCTTGAAAATGTTTCAAAAATCCACCAAAGTTGATTTAACTTCGTTTAAATTAACGATTGAAACACCAAAAGTGTATACAGCAGATGGTATTGGAGTTTTCGGCGATGCAGTCGTAACTGTTCGCGTCTCGGAAACATTAGATGGGATTGTTCGTTATGCGGAACAGTACTTAGGAAAAAAACAAGAAGACATATCGAATGAAGTATCAGATGTATTAAGCGGGAACTTGCGCGGGATTTTATCTAAGATGCAAGTGAAAGAAATCAACGAAGACCGTAATAAATTTAATGAAAAAGTGATCGAAATTGCCCAAGAGCAAATGAATCGCATGGGCTTTAAAATTACATCTCTGAATCTGGTTGATATTCGCGATGATGTGAATTATTTAGAAAACTTAGGCCGACCAGAAGCAGCGCGTGTGAAGAAAGAAGCAGAAGTTGAAGAAGCAGATAATCGACAGCAAACAGAAATTAAAGAAGCAGAAGTAAAGGAAAATATCGAAAAAGAACGCTATCAGCGGGAAATGAATATCGCAGATACACGGCGAGACAAAGAATTGAAAGATGCGAGTATTAAAGAAGAAACTGAACGAGCAAGAGCGAAAGCAGAAGCTTCCTATAATTTGGAAATAAAAGAACGTAATGTAGAAATTGAAGAACGAAAAGTAGAAGTCCGTAAACAAAAAGCAGAAGCGGATTATACCGAAGAAGTACGAAGAGCTGATGCAGATGCAGAAGTAATCCGTCGTAAAAACGAAGCAGAAGTAGAAGCCATGTTAAATAGAACACGAGCAATGGATAAGTATAAACAAGTTATTTTCTTAGAAAAAATGATTGAACAAATGCCTGAATTTGCCCGCTCTGTAAGTGAGTCATTGGCTAATGTAGATTCCATCCGCGTGCTGGATAGCGGAGATGGGAAAGCGACCAGTAGTTTGCCGAAAAGTGTCATGGACATTTTCGGAGAAGTGCAGGAGAGAATGAGTGGCATGACAGGCGTCGATTTAGAAAAAGGGTTAAAAGATGTTTTAAAACAAACGGAAGAAGCTGCTAACCAAAAGCAGGGAACAACGGAAACAAAGCAGACCGACGCTACAGAAGAAAGCGATGAAACGTCCACAGAGTCTAATGAAGAATCGCTGAGTGGAACTGTATCAAGTTCATTAGGTGAGGCAGAAAATAATGCTGAAACGGAATTTCAAGAAGATGCCAATGCTTCTGTGCATCCTGATGCACGACAAAAAGCCGAAACAGAGGATAGTGAAACGGAAACATCGTCCTCTAGCGAATCCGCAGACGGAGAAGAGACGCCTGGTGCAGAAAGCGAAAATCCAGAAGCATCTGAAAGTACTAAAGGTTCAACAGATGGCGAATTTAATGCCACAGATAAAGAAAATTTAAAGCAGTATTTCACTCAACAAGCGGAAAAGCAGCTTGGAAATCATGTAGACGACAAAACAAAGGATAAAATAAATGAATTAGTAGACAAGCATGGGGAGGATGCGAAGAAATTTATGAGCCGATTTATTAAATAAGCATTACAAAAAAGAGAAAGAGGACATATCGTCTTCTTTCTCTTTTTGTATTGAAGTTGCAATGTTGACTTTAGAACTTACCTTTTTTGAATTTAGCTCTCCAATGCAATTTTGATGTGCGCTAAATGATGTTCCTCATGCCAAGCTAATTTAGCTATTTTTGTTGCAACGGTAATAGTTGTATCAGGCTTTAGTGTAAATGATCTATCTAATTGTTCTTCAGTAAGGGTAGAACCTAAAGCTGCAATGCGTTCGTTCAGCCCCTTGAGGATGTGAAGTGAGCTTTCCACAGGTAATTCAGTATCTGGTTGGGTGGCCCAATTATCTTGAATAAATGCTGGGACGATTGGAGCGTCATCTGTTAAGGCGAGTTTTAAGCGTTGATACATATTGAGTTGTGAGTCCGCGATATGGTGGACAAGTTGTCGAACATTCCAGCTTCCTTCCCGGTATGTTTTATTGAGTTCCGTTTCATTCAAATCCTCGACTGTATTTTTTAAGCGTTCTGTGTAAGAGGCGATTTCTTTTACCCACTGATTCACGTGATTTAAGGTTACTGTCTTTGGAACATCTA
>DATGTM010000110.1:0-7120 GCA_035301845.1 Pseudogracilibacillus sp.
GGTCTAACTTCAACAAAGCCACCATGTACAGCAACATAATCATTCGTTTCTCCACTTTTTAAACGTAGTGCATCAATGGAAAGCGGTGCTACTAATGGAATATGCCCCGGCATAATACCCAGCTCGCCGCTTTCTGCTTTACAACTAAGCATGTCATATTCATTTTCCAGCACTTCTCCATCAGGTGTTACCACACTGACAATTAGTGTACTCAACGCTCGACACCTCCTAAACATAACCTCTAGATTGCAAGCTGGATAGCTTACAAGAAACTAAAGATGATCACATATCATCTTTAGTTCACCCAAGATTAAGCTAATTCTTTCGCTTTTTCAACGACTTCTTCAATGCGTCCAACTAAACGGAATGCATCTTCTGGAAGATTATCATGCTTACCATCTAAAATTTCTTTAAATCCTTTAACTGTTTCCTCGATAGGAACATAAGAACCAGGTTGTCCTGTAAACTGTTCAGCAACGTGGAAGTTTTGCGATAAGAAGAATTGAATACGACGCGCACGGTCTACTGTCAATTTGTCTTCATCACTCAATTCATCCATACCCAAAATAGCAATAATATCTTGTAATTCACGGTAACGCTGTAACGTCTGCTGAACAGACATAGCTACTTCGTAATGCTCTTCCCCTACAATTTCAGGGTCAAGTGCCCGTGAAGTTGAAGCAAGTGGATCAACCGCAGGATAAATACCTTGCTCTGATAACTTACGGTCGAGGTTTGTCGTTGCGTCTAAGTGCGCAAACGTCGTTGCAGGTGCAGGGTCTGTATAGTCATCCGCAGGTACATAAATAGCCTGGATAGATGTTACAGAACCTTTATCTGTAGACGTAATGCGTTCTTGCAATTGACCCATTTCAGTTGCAAGTGTAGGTTGGTACCCAACTGCTGAAGGCATGCGGCCTAATAGTGCCGAAATTTCCATACCTGCTTGAGTAAAGCGGAAAATATTGTCGATAAACAATAGGACGTCTTGTCCTTGTTCATCACGGAAATGTTCAGCCATTGTTAAACCTGTTAATGCAACACGCATTCTTGCTCCAGGTGGTTCGTTCATTTGTCCAAAAACCATCGCTGTTTTTTCGATAACGCCGGAATCTTTCATCTCATAATAAAGGTCATTACCTTCACGTGTACGCTCTCCAACACCAGCAAAAACAGAGATACCTCCGTGCTCTAAAGCGATGTTATTGATAAGTTCCTGAATTAGAACAGTTTTTCCTACTCCGGCTCCACCAAACAGACCGATTTTACCACCTTTAATATACGGTGCTAATAAATCAACAACTTTAATGCCAGTAACTAACATTTCTGTTTCTGTTGATAACGTATCAAAGTCGGGTGTTTCACGGTGAATAGGATCAAATTGTGTACCTTCTTCTACATCTTCTCCTAAATCGATATGTTCACCTAACACATTAAAAACACGGCCTAATGTCGCGTCCCCTACTGGTACAGAAATTGCACTGCCTGTGCTTTCTACTACCTGTCCACGTGTCACTCCATCCGTGGAGGACATAGCAATAGTTCGAACGACATTATCACCTAAATGTAAAGATACTTCTAAAGCAAGTGTTTTTGCTTCTACATGCCCAGTAGCTTCCATATGAATTTCCAAGGCATCATAGATCTCAGGGAGCTCACCTTCTTCAAAGCGAACGTCTATAACTGGACCCATAACTTGTGTAACTAGACCTTTACTCAAATCGATTTCCCTCCTAACACTAATCTCATCTTCTTATTCTAAAGCAGCTGCTCCACCAACTATTTCGGTGATTTCTTGCGTAATTGCAGCTTGGCGAGCTCGGTTATAAGACAATGTTAAATCGTCAATAAGCTCGTCCGCATTATCCGTTGCACTCTTCATTGCAGTCATACGAGCCGCGTGCTCACTCGCTTTTGCTTCCAGTAAAGCACCGAATATTAAACTTTCTGCGTATTGTGGCAGTAATGTTTTTAAAATTCGTTCTTCATCCGGATCATATTCATATGCAGCTTTTGAAGAACCTGCTGTATCAATATTTGAAATTGGTACTAACGTCTCTGCTAAAACCTCTTGAGAAATGGCACTTATAAAATGATTGTATATGATTACCAACTCATCAATTTCTTCAGACTCATACAATTCAATTGCGTTTGCAGCAATGTTTTTAATTTCTCCATATTCTGGATGGTCTTTGATGCTAGTAATCGATTCATTAATTGGCATATCATTTTTCTGACAAAAGTCTAAGCCCATCTTTCCTAGTGCAACAACTGTATATTCGTCTTTTGAACTGTGCTTCTCCAAGATGGTTTGATAAAATCTTCGAATCACATTACTATTATAAGCCCCTGCAAGTCCACTGTCTGCTGTTACAATAATATAACCGGTCTTTTTCACTTCCCGGCGTTGTAACATCGGATGATTTGCGTCGGCACTATTTGTAGCAATGTTTGCAACAACTTCTTGGATTTTTTCACTGTATGACTTATATTGTTTAGCGTTACGTTCTGCTTTCGTAAACTTGGACGCAGAAACCATTTCCATTGCCTTCGTTATCTGCTTCGTATTTTCTGTCGAACCAATCCGATCCTCAATATCTTTAAGGGATGCCAAGCTTTCCACCACCCTTCTAAAACAAAATATGATTGTTTTATAATGAATTCGTTTCTGTATCTTTTCTTAATCTATATGCGCAACTAAGGCATTCGCTATGTAAACTCGGCGAATGCCAAGTTAACTATTGCTTTATTTATTTCTGTTCTGTTGGTAAAAAAGTTTTCTTGAATGCTTTTACTACGTTCTTCATGTCTTCTTCTTCAGCTAACTTACCTGTTTCGCGGATGGTATTTAATACTTCTTGTCCGTTTGTATCAATCCAAACATGGAATTCTGATTCAAAACGTACAACATCTTCCACAGCGATATCATCCAATAAACCACGAGTTAAAGCAAAGAGAATCATTACTTGCTTTTCTGCTGGCAATGGTTCATGCAATCCTTGCTTTAGTACTTCTACCGTACGTTCTCCACGGTTAAGTTTCGCTTGAGTAGCTTTATCCAGATCAGAACCGAACTGTGCGAAAGCTTCTAACTCACGGAAAGCTGCAAGGTCCAAACGAAGGGTACCTGCCACTTTCTTCATCGCTTTGATTTGCGCGTCTCCCCCAACGCGGGATACAGATAGACCAGCGTTTATAGCCGGACGTACACCTGAGAAGAACAAATCACTCTGCAAGAATATTTGACCGTCCGTAATCGAGATAACGTTCGTTGGGATATATGCTGAAATATCTCCTGCTTGTGTTTCTACAAATGGAAGAGCTGTTAAAGAACCCCCACCTAAATCGTCGTTTAATTTAGCTGCACGCTCTAAAAGACGAGAGTGTAGGTAGAATACATCCCCAGGGAACGCTTCACGGCCTGGTGGACGACGTAACAAGAGTGAAAGTTCACGGTAAGCAGTCGCTTGTTTAGATAAATCATCATAAACAACTAATACATGCTTGCCGTTGTACATAAACTCTTCGCCCATGGATACTCCCGCGTACGGAGCTAAATATAATAATGGCGCAGGATCCGCTGCTCCGGCTGATACGACAATAGTATAATCCAGCGCTCCATGGCGACGGAATGTTTCTACTGTACTACGAACCGTTGATTCTTTTTGCCCGATTGGCACATAAATACAAATCATATCTTGATCTGCCTGGTTCAAAATCGTGTCTACCGCTACGGTAGTTTTACCCGTTTGACGGTCTCCGATAATCAATTCACGCTGTCCTCTTCCAATTGGTACGAGGGCATCGATTGCTTTAATTCCTGTTTGTAATGGCTCATCTACAGATTTACGTGCCATAACTCCAGGTGCATCTGATTCAATCGGACGTGTTTTTGATGTTTCAACAGGTCCTTTCCCGTCAATCGGTTGACCTAATGAATTCACTACACGACCAACTAATTCCTCTCCAACTGGTACTTGCATAATACGTCCTGTACGTTTTACTTCATCGCCTTCTTTAATGTCTGTAAATGGCCCAAGAATAATTACACCGACATTACTTTCTTCCAAGTTCTCCGCCATGCCGACAACGCCGTTTGAAAACTCAACAAGTTCTTTTGCCATAACATTATCTAAACCGTGAACTCGAGCAATTCCGTCCCCAATTTCAATAACTGTTCCGACATCATTTACTTCAATATCAGAATCAAAGCCGTCAATCTGCTGTTTTATCAGCGTACTGATCTCTTCAGCACTAATACTCATACCATGTCACCCCTATCTTTATTTACTAATAGAAACTAAATTATTTTTAACACGGTCCAACTTGCCTTTAACGGAACCGTCATAAATGGTATTTCCTACTCTTACTTTCAAACCACCTAAAATCGCTGAATCTACTTCGTTCTTAATTAGAACTTCTTGTTTATTCAGTTGGTTTGCTAAAGCAGCATTCACATTTTCCTTCTCGCTATCAGTAAGCTCGCGCACTGAATATACAGTTGCTTCTGCGATGCCTTTGGCTGCATTATAATTGTCTGTAAAGTAAGCAACCATATCCGTTACATACTGGATACGTCTACGTTCAGTCAACAATTTAATCGTATGAATAATGTCTTCATTGCAGGAACCAAAAGCACTGTTGATTAAAGCTACTTTGTCATTATCTTTAATACGTGGATGATAAAGTACTTCTTTCATCTTTGGATTTTCTATAAAAACATCTCGAACAACTTTTAATTCTTCGCGAATCGTTTCTAAATTGTTTTTATCTTTTGCAAGCTGAAATAAAGCATCTGCATACCGTTTTGCAACTATTGCATCGCTCATCGCTCTTCTCCTACCTCTTTAATGTACTCAGCGATTAATTCATCTTGGTCTTCTGCACTAATTTCCTTTTCAATCACTTTGCTTGCAACAAGGACTGATAAGGAAGCCACTTTATCTTGAAGTGCTTGCAGTGCTTTTTCTTTCTCACTTTCAATATCTGCTTGAGCAGATTCTCTGATTCGCTCAGCTTCTTTTTTAGCAGAAGCAACAATATCTTCTTCCTGCTTGATTCCAGAAGATTTAGCATCTTCAATAATTTGTTGTGCTTCTTGTTTTGTTTGCTGTAATTGTTCATTTGCCTCTTTGGAAGCTTGTTCTGCTTCTTGTCGGTTTTTCTCTGCTGTTTCTATTTCATTTGCAACATAATCTTCACGCTTCTGCATCATATCCATAACAGGTCCCCATGCAAATTTCTTTACAAGAGAGACAAGAATAAGGAAGAAAATAAGCATGACGATCATATCAACTATATGAAATCCGCCTATTGTCACACGATTCACTCCTTCTTTAAAAACTTGGTATTCGCCAAGCCTTGATGGCGAGTGACCTTTTTTCGATTATGCAATAAAAACTATAGTATGTTAGCTGCAAATCGAGTGTCACTACAATAAAATTCACTATTTCACTATCGTTTGTAGTACTTACACCAGAAGAGCGTGTTTGTACTGTTGAATGTATAAAAGTCCTTGTCTTTCCTAAAACGTAGCACTTTAAAATTCATGTACAGATTGATACCTTTATGTTTTTTCAAAAACAATGGCGAAGGTAGGTAAAAATTGTCCGCTTCGCCTTAAAAAGTTTCTTATCGACCCATAACGATTAGTGCAATAACGACACCAATAATAGGAAGTGCCTCAACTAGACCGATACCGATAAACATAATTGTTTGAAGTTGTCCTCTTAATTCTGGCTGACGTGCAGTACCTTCAACTGTTTTACTAACGATCATCCCGTTACCAATACCTGCACCTAATGCTCCTAAACCTACTGCGATTGCTGCTGCTAAAAGACCCATAATGTAAATCCTCCTATATAGATATATTATTTAATATATAATTTCCAGATTTATGTATGATAAAGCTGGTTAATTAATGATTCAAACTACTTTATTCTTTATTTATCTTATGTCCAATGTACACCATTGATAACATTGTGAATATAAACGCTTGGATTGCACCAACAAAGACACTAAATCCTTGCCAAGCTAAGAAAGGAATAGCTCCTCCAATTGCTCCCAGGATTCCCCCGGTAGTTACTAAGCTTAATAACATGCCTAGTAGCACTTCACCTGCGAACAAGTTACCAAACAAACGCAGACCCAATGTTAAAGTGTTCGCAAATTCTTCAATGATTTTAATTGGAAGTAAAAACCAAACTGGTGTTACATAGCTTTTGAAATAATGCTTTGGCCCCCGCATTTTAACTCCATAATAATGGGATAATATAATTACCATAGAAGATAATGTTAACGTTACTCCGGGATCTGCAGTTGGTGATTTCCACCATGTGTCGTTGTTAAATATGCCGGTTGTCATCACACCTAATAAGTTTCCAACTAGAATAAATGTAAACAATGTGATTGCAAGAGGTAAAAAGGTTTTCCCTTCTTTCCAATCCATCGTATCGTTCACAATTCCTTTTATGAAATCGAGAATCCATTCCATCACATTTTGGACACCAGTCGGCTTCATCTGCAGCTTTCTTGCTCCTAATACAGATAAAACAAACACAATTGCTGCTGTCACAATAATCATTAACACGTTGGATAAGTTCACGGACAACCAAGGAATGCCGAAAAGATTCTCAATAATCGGGTCTCCATGATCCATCGTATCACCCCTCTTTCAGTATATTATTTCCTATTGAACCAAAGATAATCTATCACAATGACAGGATATGCTGTCATGAGTCCAATTATGTAACCAACTAGGCTTATCTCCAACCGAAGTGCAAGAAGCGCTCCTAAAGCCACCGCTGCAAATCTGGAAATCATACCCAGCCCCTTTCTTTTTCCAACGGAAGCCGCTGCTTCTCCTTGGACATCCGCTTTACGCTGCAATAACCAGAGATTATAGAAGCTAATCACGCCTCCTAGAATCATCCCCATAAACAACGTTTTCTGCGGCATAATCATAGCCAAGACAATAAAAAAGACCAGTATAAATAACATCCATACCCGTTGTCTTTTAGCCATCTTCTGATATTCTGTCATAGTATGCTCGCTTTCGCCTGCTTATTTTACGGTGTTTTTGACATACAAATGATGCAGAATGAACTTATTATTACATTCC
>DATGTM010000111.1:0-13052 GCA_035301845.1 Pseudogracilibacillus sp.
AAGAAATATCCTAAATGTAAAACAAAAGCAATGCGTTTATCTGGAGGAAATGTAGGAGGAGCAAGCAGATTCACCGAATTTATCGAAGAAAAAATTCGCGAAGGTACAACGATTGGTTTATCATCTGAGGAAGCAAAACAACTAGTGCATCGTTATGGTTCCAATGTAGATGAATTATACGCGATTATTCAAACAAGAGGAGAAGAGGCCAAGCATCATCATTTATCCAAAGCAGTATTTGCGATGATTGTCTATGGTATGGAACACGAAATGACAGTAACTCCTGCCGACTTCTTTATCCGTCGCTCGGGCGCGTTGTTCTTTCATATTGATTGGGTGAAGGAATGGAAAGATAGAGTCACTCAGTACATGGCCCAGCGTTTGCAATGGACAGAAAAGCAGACAAAGGAACATACAGAATATTTAAATGAATATATCCATGATGCTGCGTTTGCAGAAACAACGGAGTCAAACGCTTGAACGGCCAGTCGACATTGACAGTTTAAAAAGGTGATTGTTCTTTTGAATGATTGGTTGATGGCTCATCGGGCATTGTCGCATTCACGAATAAGAAAAATGCTGCTAAAATATGAGGAGCAATCGCAACAATGGGTAACCAGGCAATACAAGATGAAACCATTCCTACAATACTCCCTGTTTTTGCTCCCCGGTCTTTGATAGTTAAAATAAGGGTGATGAGATGAAAAACGAACATTAAAGGTAACACAATATAGTTACTCCCTAACACGATAGAAATGCCCACTACGGGGACGGCTAATACAATTTCCAGTGCCCCTGTCACCCATTTTAAAATTCTTGAACGAGACATGTTGATCTCCTTTCCTTTTTTGGAGCGAATGATTTGAAAACTGTTTGTGCTTCTCTTCATATTGTGCCATCAATTTGTCATTTTTGCATCTCTTTTTGTTTCAAGTTCATAGCTGAAAGCTTAAGAATTCCTTTTCGTTTAACGAAATGACCCTTTCTTGTTTGCAGCAGCACTTTTGTTTATACTATAGACAGACAAGGAAGGAGCTTTTAAATATGACAAACGAATTAGCAAGTAAAATTGACCACACATTATTGAAGCCGGAAAGCACTGAAGCAGATATTATCCGCATTTGTCACGAAGCTAAGGAATATGAATTTACGGCAGTATGTATACAGCCTTATTGGGTGCCGATAGCTACACAAGCACTGCAAGGAACAAAGATAGACATTGCTACGGTCATCGGTTTCCCCCTTGGAGTGACAAGTACATTTACAAAAATAGCGGAAACACGTGACGCTATAGCATCGGGAGCCACTGAAATTGACATGGTGATTAATATAGGAGCTTTGAAATCACATCAAGACACGCTTGTTGTCTGGGATATCAATCAAGTAGTGGAAGCAGCGAAAGGACAAGCTTTAGTAAAAGTGATTATTGAAACAGGATATTTATCCGAAGATGAAAAACGTCGTGCATGTATTCTGGCAGTAGAAGCGGGCGCTGATTTTGTAAAAACATCAACTGGATTTGGCCCTGGGGCTGCGACAGAAGAAGATGTTGCTTTAATGCGCAATACAGTCGGAGAGGATATTGGAGTGAAAGCTTCGGGTGGTGTTCGAGACCGAGAGACTGCAGAAGCTATGATTCAAGCAGGAGCAACTCGACTTGGCGCATCTGCCGGTATTGCAATTGTATCTGGTGAAGTTAGCAAGGAAGCATATTAAAAAAATGTAACGGCAGATAGATTGCTACACAATGTATCTTTCCAACAGAGTCATTTCGTTAGAAGTGATAACAATTAATCTACAATACAAAGCCGAACAGTACTTTTTAGACTGTTCGGCTTTTTTGTGGATTGTTTAGCATATAAGCAATAAACTCATCGGTTGATTGGGCCGCCGAGAACATCAATAAAATGAGCTGTAAATGTACCAGGTCCATTTACTCCATAGAGAGTTGCCGCTTTTTCAGCTGTTTCTCCGAAAAATTGCGTTGCTTCATATGCAGCAATGAATTTAGGAACATCCGTTGTAAGACAAGCAGTAAGCAGGGAACCTAATAAGCAGCCCGTACCGGTTGTTCTTGCTAAATAAGGATGTCCAGCGTGATTTGCCGTCACGTCCGTAAATTCTGCAATTAAATCTGATTTACCAGTGACGACGGCAATCGTATTGTACTGTTTTGCAATATGTAAGGCAATCGTTTCTCGTTTTGAATAATCTTGGTCTGCAGAATTGGCATCTGGATTGTTCCATGACATACCTGCTAAAGCAGCCATATCTTTTGGGTTACCTTTAATCGCTGTGAAAGAAATAGTTTCCAATAATTTTTTAACGAGCCGATGGTGAAACGTACTGTGTGCAGCATCCGAAGGGTCAAGAACAATGGGAATCCCCCGTTTATTGGCTTCTATCCCCGCTAATATTAAAGGCTCCATTTCGTTTGCTCTGGTTGAACCCATATGAATAAAAACGCCATCAGCGTGAGAAGCGATCTCTTTAGCCTCTTTCGGCTCTTTAGAAAAGATGGCTGTATTCCCGAATGAGGCTAATCCATCTGCAGTAAAACGTTGGTGAGTTTGATTTATTAAATGATAGATATTCAGCCGTTTATTACGTACTGTTTTAATCGATCTCATCGAGTTTCCTCCCTTTAACGTAAATATATATCGTATGCGGTTTAACATGCAGGCGAAGGATGTCCTCGTAAGTATACCAGGTTGTTCCCCGCGTCCTCTGTTAGGCAATTTACGTTTGTTTTATTTCTTTTATATAGATAAATTATATAAGATAGCCGTCGCATCAATACGTTCAGTATACCAAAGAACGAAAATAATGTCGCTTTTGGTCCTTATCATTAGCTTTAAAAGTTCATTTTATGTCATGGTTGTATTTATGATTGTAAGCAAAAGACTGATTTTGATATGATAAAAAAGAAAATAAACGTCTTCGTATTAAAAGCCATAAAAAGTATAGGTAAAAGAGGCAAAAGATGGGTACGGAATATTATATGGGGTGGGGCACATTATCGCTTATAAACGCCGGGTTAGCACAAGGAAAGAATCGCAGTGGTTTTAATTGGTTCTTACCTTCGCTCTTTTTCGGACCGATTGCTACATTCTTTCTTGTATTCATGGAAAAGCAATAAGTAAAAAGAGAGCCATTTAAAGCAAAGCTCTCTTTTTTACATTTTATCGTTTTTCACTAAAACAGCTTTGATTTTCGTATAGGTGTAGGTTTCGGCTAGTTGTTCTTTAATTGGTTTTAATCTTCTTTCTTCGGTTTCCTGCCAAATGTCTAAAACCGTTTTCTCTTCTTCAGCGGTGAAGAAAATGTCCCATGCAATCGTCAAGCCTTCTTTATATGCCTTAAATAAATGGTTTTCAATCGTTTGTTCACTCATCCCCCGAATGCCGGCAATATCTTGCAATGATTTTCCGTTTTGAAACATACGGTGACTTTCACGATGACTTTGTCCGGTGCTTTTTGGTCTCGGAGCTGTTGCAGTTGGTGCGGAAGAGCTTCCGATAGGAATTTTCTTTTTGACATCCGGATGTTCTTGTTTAAATTGCTGAATAGTTCTTAAGAACGTTTCTCCATATTGTTGGTATTTCTTTTCTCCAATCCCTTTCATCTCCAACATTTCTTCTTGTGTTTCTGGGAAATAACGACTTAAATCTCGTAAAGTAGCATCGGTGAAGAGTACATAAGGAGGTACTCCCTGTTCATCGGCTAATTCTTTACGCAATGTGCGCAGACGCGAAAATAATGTTTCATTGTAATCTGCTGCTTCTGTTTGAGTAACAGGAGCGGTATACATCCAAATTTGACGTTTTCCAGTTAAAACAGCTACAGAACCTGAATTTAACTTTAAGGTTGGGAATTTACCTTCTTCAACTGCCAAGACTTGTTCTGCAATGAGAAACTGAATCCAAGCAATGATTTCTTTTTCAGTATAATTAGCCAATAATCCATACGTTGAAATGCGGTCAAGCCCGAAAGACCGGATTTTTTGCACTTTAGATCCTAACAAGACTTTCGCTGTCATGGTCGTACCAAAACGTTCTTCCATTCGTTTCACACATGATAAAATCATTTGAGCAATTTCAGTCATATTGATTTTTTCGCTTCGTTCCTGGCAATTGCTGCAATTCTCACAGCGATAATCTTGAGGTTCATTTGTAAAATATTTTAAAATATACGCCATTAAACAGCTGTGTGTATGACAATAATTCGTCATGGCTTGTAATTTACGATGTTCTTTTTGTTCCGCTACTTCTTCGAGCTCTGATTTTTCAATTAAAAACTTCAGTAATTGAATGTCTTGTGGAGCGTATAATAAGATACAATCACTTGGTTCGCCATCTCTCCCAGCACGGCCGGCTTCCTGATAATATGATTCCACATTCATCGGCATTTGATAATGCAGGACAAAACGCACGTTTGATTTGTCGATTCCCATGCCAAAAGCATTGGTTGCTACAATAATCATATTATCCTGATGGATAAAATCACTTTGTGCTTGCTTGCGTTCGTCTTCTGTTAAACCTGCATGGTATTTGCGCACTGGGAAATCGATACTTGCTAAACGGTCATAAATCATATCTGCCTGTTTTCGCGTAGCTGTATAAATGATGCCTGATTCATTCCGGTGATTTTTTAGATAAGAACGGATATAACTGAGCTTATCTTTTCCTTTCACAACTTGAAAGTGTAAATTATCTCTGGCAAACCCGGTTTTAACTACATTTTCCTCCGAGATATGGAGTAATTGTTGAATATCCTTCATTACTTCGTTCGTTGCCGTTGCGGTAAGGGCGACGACAGGCGGAAGGGGTGCTAAGGTTTGCAACTCAGAAACGACGGTGCGGTAACTCGGACGAAAATCATGTCCCCACTGAGATATGCAATGTGCTTCATCAAACGCAATTAATGCTAACGGAATTTGTTTCATCTGATTTAAAAAAGCAGGCGAGTTAAAACGTTCCGGGGCAACATAAACAAATGTATAATGACCTGCTACAACGTCACGCATTCGTTCCTGTTGTTCTTTATTTGTTAAGGAACTGTTGATATATGTTGCATGTATTCCCGTCGCTTGAAGAGCGTCGACCTGATCCTTCATCAATGAAATGAGTGGGGAAATAATAATGGCAGTACCTTTTAGTTGAATACCTGGAATCTGATAACAGATTGATTTTCCGCCACCTGTTGGCATAACTGCTAATGTATTTTTTTGTTGCAATAAATGATGAATAGTCTCTTGTTGTCCTGGGCGAAAATCAGGATAGCCAAAATAATGTTCTAATAAGGATTTTGCTTGTTCTAGCAAGAAATCGACACCTCTTTTTTTACTATGTGAGTTTATTTCACCCGATAGTTATCGTATAGTTAATGATCCATTTGGAAATAGTTTCTGTTCTTTTTAATGTACCTCTTCTAAAAAAACAATTATGCATTGTTCGTTTCATGAAATCTTTATCAATCGGGGGAGTAGGATAAGTTGAAAAAACATGCAGATAATTCGTCAAAAGGTATGAAGTAAACAGACTTTTTTATGTAATAAATTGCTTGTCGTACTCATATCTTCTCCTTTCCCTATGATAATTTCGCGCCGAAAGGATTGCAACTTTTTAGGAACTCGTTACGGATAGAAAGAAGAGTTAAAACGGTTTTACTTCGTGGCAAAAGTTTGAGTCGAACGAAAATAGGAAATAGCATAATTAGCTATTAAAAAAGGAGAATAAATATGAGTCAAATCGTACAACTAGGCCAGACAGATTTGAATATTAGCCCTGTCGGTTTAGGTACCAATGCAGTCGGCGGGCAAAAATATTACCCAACTATAACGGATGATGCAGGCAGGGCATTTTTAAGTACTGCATTAAGTGAAGGAGTGGACTTTTGGGATACAGCATTTATTTATGGCCCCAAACGTTCTGAACAAATTATTGGGGAGGTTCTGCAAAAAGAAAAGAAAAGGCAGGATATCGCCTTAGCTACCAAAGGTTCTCATCGATTTGAAGGCAATGAGGTTGTAATGGATAATCATCCTGATTTTTTAAAACAAGCGGTACAAGACAGTTTGCATCGTTTACAAACGGATTATCTGGATTTGTATTATATTCATTTTCCAGACGAAGACACCCCGAAATATGAAGCAGTTGGCGCGTTACAGGAGTTAAAAGAGAAAGGAGTCATTCGTTCTGTAGGGGTTTCGAATTTTTCACCGGAAGAATTGAAAGAAGCAAATATGGATGGCTATGTCGATGTTGTGCAAGGACAGTATAATTTACTCAACCGGAAAGCGGAGAAAGAACTGTTTCCATACATTCGCGAAAATTCGTTGTCTTTTGTTCCTTTTTTCCCTTTTGCTTCTGGTATTCTTACAGGGAAGTATATGAAGAATACGACGTTTGCAGCAGGTGATACACGTCTTCAAAAACCAGAATTTCAAGAGGATGCATGGCAAATGAATTTAGAAAAGGTTGCTAAACTTGAAAACATGGCTAATGAAAAAGAGATTGAAGTGTCTCAACTGGTGCTCGCTTATTATTTAAATAGAGAAGAAATCGATGTAGTTATCCCAGGTGCGAAAAAGCCGGAACAAGTGAAGCGTAACAAACAAGCGGAAGAAACGGCATTAAGCAGAGCAGACATGGACATAATAGAAAGTTTGTTTCCGGTGGAATAAAAGTAGAAGAGGAAAGGTATGTATAAACAATACACTTTAGATGGATATCGGATATTCTTTTGGTAAAATAAAAGATATGCTTCTTGAAGAAGAAAAATGGTGTTTAAAAAGAGGCATATCTTTTTGAGTGTAAAAGCAGATGAAGCTGCTTTCATGTAACATCAAGTAGAAGTGTATATTATATATGTATGAAGTTGTGACTATTCATTTGGAGTTGTTATGTCGTGGGGTTATTTTTTAGTGTTATTTTACCGATTATTGCCGTTTTTTCGACAGGGTTTATTTTACAACGAATTCGAGCGTTGAATGTACAAGCAGTAGCAGCTGTTTCGCTGTATATTTTTACACCTGCACTTGTGTTCGATTCCCTGTATGAAGCAGAATTTAATTTAGGGTATATGGAAATTCTCATCTTCATGTTCGTATTGTTTTATGCTATGGTCTTTATCAATAAAATGCTTGCAAAGATATGGAAATGGGAACAGAGTACTGAAAGCGCAGCGATATTAGCGACGGGGTTTATGAATTCAGGAAATTATGGATTACCAGTCGTTTTATTCAGTTTAGGCGAGAAAGCTGTTCCGTATGCGATTTTTATTATGGTCGTTCAATCGTTGCAGAATAATTTTTTTGGCATTTATTATGCTTCCCGCAGCACAAGCGGCATGTCTCGTGCATTAAAAAATGTAATGAAGATGCCGACAACGTATGCAGCTATAATCGCTATTGGTTTTCAACTTTTACATGTACCAATGCCAGAAGCTGTACTTTCTACCGTATCCATGGTAGGAGACGCAGCGATTCCTTTAATGATGGTTATGTTGGGAATGCAACTGGGCTCCATTGTCAGCATGCGAAATAATTGGCAAGTAATTATTTCCGGAGTCGTGTTGAAAATGATTGCTGCCCCACTGATTGCTTTTCTTTTTGTATGGGCATTCGATGTTGACCCATTAATTGGCGCTGTTCTGATTATTATTTCTGCCATGCCAACCGCAGCAACGACAACGATGTATGCTATCGAATTCGATACAGAGCCAGACTTAGTTTCAAGCATTACATTTATTTCGACAGTACTCAGTATTGTGACACTAAGCATTCTACTCAATATTATTGTCTAAATCAGTACGAGCCCCTTACATAAACAGTTTAAGAACAGGTGTCAGCAAAAGCGCCCAAATGACGGTAAATATCGCGGTTAAAATATAAGAGACACTAGAAGTAGTTCCTTGTTTATCTCCCATTTCAAACGCTTTTGCTGTGCCGAGCGCCTGTGCTCCCAGTCCGTATACCATGCCTATGGATAAAGGATTTTTGATGGAAAAATGTTTTAAAATATGCGGCCCGATAAAGACCCCGACAAAACAAGTAGTCATGCTGAAAAGAACAGTTAAGGTCGGAAGGCCACCAATAGATTCGGATAAATTCACAGCAATAGGGATAGTGACGATCCGCGGCAGTAAACTTAATATATACGCATCGCTGAAAGCTAGCCAGATGGCTGTTGTGGCACCAGCTATAACAGCAATGAAAGACCCTGCGGCAAGACTTGTTAAAATAACTCGCCAATTCGTTTTAATGAATTCCCAATTCCGGTATAAAGGAACGGCTAGGGCAACTGTGACGATATCGAGCATATAATTTAGCGGCAGCGCACTATCGGCATATGTTTGATAAGGGATATTGCTGATTAAAAGAAAGCCGATTAGTACAACTGGTGTAATGATAACTGGAGAAAAGAGCAGCCCCGGAATTTTTTGATTTACTTTCTTAGCTATAACATAAGTGAGTATAGTCAAAATTAGAAAAAGAATTTTGGTAACCATCTTTTAACCTCACCATCTTGCTTTTGCAGCATTTTTTCCGAGATTACTCCTGTTGTAATCATCATAATAGCTGTACCTGATAAAATAATAAAGAGAATAAATATCCCTTTCATACCGAACATCCAGGAATGTTCGATGAATCCTACTAACGATGGAATGAAAAATAACATCATTTCAGAAATGAGCAGTGCTGTACCAGCTTCAATCCAATTCAATTGAATAAGACCGATATACAAACTGCCAAATAGTAAAAGAAAACCGATAATACTGCCCGGAATCGGTAATCCTGAGACTGCGGCAATCGTTTGGCCGAGCCAGTTAAATATAAAAATAATCCCCATTTGAAGGAGAATCATACTTATTTTTTTCAATTTGCTTTACCTCCGTTGGAAAAAACCGTACGATTGTAGTTTACAAGAGATAAAGCGATTCGTGAAATACATAATTGTCATAGTTACTATTCTAAAAAGTTATCGTTAAATGAAAGTTCCTCCATATATTTTATAAAGGCTTGTACAGCATAAGAAAGATGCTTATGTTTATGATAAGTAAGGGCAAGCTCCCAGTCGATCTGAGGAGAAGATAAAGAAGTGATTGAAATTCGATCACCCATGCGCTCCGCAACTGATTTTGGTACAATAGAGATACCAAATTCAGCTGCCACCATTTCCAGCACGATGTCCCATAATGCACTTTCATAGACAATGGTCGGTTCAAAACCTTGTTGCAGACAGTGCTTCATAACCACATCATGTAAAATATACTCTTCTGTAAAGAATATAAACTCTTCTTCAAAAAGCTTGGCTAAAGCAATGCTGCGTTCCTCTTTTAACCAATGTTGATGATGGCTCACGACAACTAATTCTTCATTTAATAACGGAAGATAAGCTAAGTTGTCTTGTTGTACAGGAAGTACCGTGACCCCTAAATCTATTTCACCGTCTGCAACTTGCTTTTCTAATTGTTTACCAGCAGATTCAACCATAAATAACTCTATTTGGGGGTAAGCTTTTCGGAAATTCGCCAGTACTTTAGGGAAAAGCAAAACTCCAATAGTAGGCATAACTCCGAGTTGGATGCTTCCTCTTGCTGTACGAGCAAGAGTATCTGCTGATTGATAAATATCTTCCACTACTTGTAATAGCTGAAGTGCATGTGCATGAACGACTCGACCGACGTCGGTAAGTTCTATTTTGCGTTCTGAACGATCGAGCAGCGTCGCATTTAATTCTTCTTCCAGTTGTTTTAGTCTTTTACTTATGGATGGTTGAGAAACATGTAATATTTTAGAAGCTTTGGTGAAATTTTTATAACGAGCAACCGTCACAAAATAACGTAATTGTTGAATATCCATGAGTGGGCTCCTTTTCTTCACAATCTAATGATATCTATTTTATCATGAATAAAGAGGAAGGAAAGTCCGGACTATAATCTATTTAAGCATGTAGCATCAGTCAGAATTATTACTATAGAGGAGAGATTTTTTGGCTATATATATTAAACCTTGTACGATTTATGACGTGAATGTATTACAATCCATTAGCAAAGATACATTTGCTGAAACTTTTGCCGCTTCTAATCATCCGGAAGACTTAAAAGCTTATATGAATACAGCATTTGACAAAGCAACCTTGCAAAAAGAGTTGAGGAATCCACAATCAATGTTTGCATTCATCTATCAGGACGCGAAGCTCGCCGGTTATTTAAAAATAAATACGGAAGAAGCACAAACAGAGCCTCGAGGAACAGATGGACTCGAATTACAACGCATTTATGTTAAACAAGCTTTTCTTGGACAAGGGTTTGGACAACGAATGCTGCAATATACATTTCAACAAGCAGAGAAACGAAATAAATCTTATATTTGGTTGGGAGTGTGGGAACATAATGATAAAGCGATTCGTTTTTATCGAAAATGGGGTTTCTCCCAAACCGGTACTCATGCTTTCTTTGTTGGAGAAGATAAACAAACAGATCTGATTATGGAAAGAAGTTTAACAAGCATAAGTCAGTGACTAAGCGGAATTTTAATTCGTTGTTGGATGTGAATCGCTCGTGCAAAATAACTGATTTTAAAAGTAAATCTCAGAAAGAGAATCAGAAACAAGTGCATGAACAGAAGCAGAAAATCGTTAAAGCCGATTTTTACATGTCCAAAAGTGTTGGAAACGGTACTAGTAACCACGAAATCGTAGGATAATATAATGAACAACATGAAAGTACAGAATAAAATGAAGTAGTTATGAGATTTCACGTTGTTTAACAAACATCTTTCAACCAAGTATGTTAAACAACGTGCGTTTTAATTTGGAGGAGATGAACGAACAGAATGAGGCATGAAATCCGGAAGAACTGTTTCACCTAGCTCTTGAATGATTTCTGCGACAGGACGCTTGGCAGTTTTCAAGTTAATAATCACATGGTTGACACCTATTTGTTGTAAAGTAAATAAATATTCTTTGAGAAACGTGCTTCCACTACGAAAACCAAAAGCGGTGTAGGCGGGTTTTTCATCAGGATTAATCGCTAAATCGAGTTGCAAAGGTTGTGCAAATGGCTTGAATTTCTCGGCGAGAGTACGATAATCAGTAATAAATTTTGCTTGTAAATCAGGAACACGCGGATAACTCATCCATCCGTCACTATGCTTTGCAATCCATTCGATGTTTTGTCCTGAAAATCCAGTGACTAGCATTGGAATATTCTTTAAAGCAGGCTTTGGTACAATATCTGTTTCTCCGGTTAAAGAAACCAGATTTGTAGATAGGCTGGGATATTTGTACTTCCATACTGTTCTTAATACGTTAAACGCATCTTGGTATAAGTCAATTCGTTGATTTCTGCTGGTTCGAAAAGAATCAAACTCAATGGAACGATCCCCGGTTGCCAAACCTAAAAGCAATCTGTTATTAGAAAGTAAATCTAAAGAAGCAGCAGCTTTAGCAATATGCAGCGGATGCCGGAAAGAAGTAATAATACTGGCCGTACCTAAAGCAATGCTTGTAGTATGGCTACTTAAATAGCTTAAAAATAGCCAAGGGTCAAACAACTGGCCAGCATCGCCAAAGAAGGGATCGTTTAATGGGATATCACGAGCGTACAAAGCAGCAAACCCAGCTTTTTCTGTTATTTTACTGCGATGTATTTGTTCGGTAACGTCTACTTCAGCCATATTCCCCGCGTAAGCCTCAATAGGCAACATTAAACCTAAAGTTAATTTGTCCTGTTGGAACGTTCTTCTAAAACCGTCATGATTTTCCAGCATATAATAAGACACCTCTTTTTTAACAAGATAACGTGAAAGCTACTCTGTTTTCAGCTTATCATTCCCTACCTGAATTGCAAATTAGTCTTCACTGTATACGGAGAGCTGGATTACTGATTGAAACGAAAAGAAAATATCTATTGTATAATCAGGGAAAAAGCATTCCTTTTACCTGGTATTATTTCTATACTAGCGTCCAACAGCTTATCCCGATAAAAACATCTAAGTACTACCTAATAATGAAAGTATATAGGTTATTTATCCTTATTACATATATTGTTTTGACAAAAATAAAGGAGAAAAGTATAGTTACTTATAAGTGGTTGCAATATATTGCAACCACTTATAATATTATTCGTTTAAAAGAGAGGAAGAGATGAATGAAGAAATGGATAGGGGTACTTTTTCTGACCTTTTTAGCAGCAGTATTGGTTGCTTGTGGAGAAAATGCAGACCCAAATGAAACAAACGGGAATGAAGAAGCAAATGCCAATGAAGAAAACGAAGAAGAAACAGGCGATTTAAGTGCTGAAGATGTATATAAGAAAGCAATGGAAGCTTCAGCAGAAATGGAAAGCGCTGAAGTAGAGATGGATATGGACCAAACAATGGATTCAGGTGATGGAGAATCGATGAAAACGAGCACATCTTCCACCATGGAATTGGTTATGGATCCGGTAGCTTTTTATCAAGAAGCGACAACTAGCATGGATATGGACGGAGAAAAGATGGACTCTGAGACAAAAATGTACTTTGTGGACGACGAAATGTATATGCATGAATCAGAAATGGACGAATGGATAAAAATGGACTCCGGTATGATGGGAGATCTTAGTGAAATGGTAGACCAACAAGATCCGGAAGAACAATTAAAAATCTTTGAAGATGTTATGTCTGATTTTGAAATGGAAGAAACAGGCGATACATATATTTTAGAAATGGAAGCAGATGGGGACGAGTTTACAGAGTTAGTTCAAGAGTTTGCAGAAGAAAACATGCCTCCTGAAATGTTAGAACAAATGGAAGCAGAAGGGGTCGACATGTTTGAGCAAATGGAAATTAACAACGTAGATTATGAAATGACGTTAGATAAAGAAAGTTTTGATATAGACAACTTAAAAATGGATATGGACATGGATATGGAAGTAGAAGGTGAAAACCTAAATACGCAACAAAATATAGATATGGACTATATCAGCATAAATGAAGTAGACGCAATTGAAATTCCTGAAGATGTAAAAGACGAAGCAATGGACGAGGAAGAATTTCAGGAGCA
>DATGTM010000112.1:0-3907 GCA_035301845.1 Pseudogracilibacillus sp.
AGGATAAGGAGGCATGTTTCATATGAAAGAACAATTGCTAACATTGGAAAAAGATGCACTGGAAAGCATTCAACAAACAGATGATTTAAAAGCATTGCAAGAGGTACAAGTTGCTTATACAGGGCGTAAGGGTTCGATTACAGAAGTGCTGCGCGGTATGGGGAAATTATCCAAAGAAGAACGGCCTGTTATTGGCGAGCTTGCGAATAAGGTGCGCAGCTCTATTCAAGCGGCAATAGATGAAAAGAAATTAACGCTTGAAAAAGCGGCGTTAGAAGAACAATTAAAAACAGAAACAATTGATGTGACCTTGCCGGGGCGCCCGACACAAGTCGGCGGCAGTCATGTTCTAACGTCTATTATTGAAGAAATTGAAGATTTATTTATTGGACTCGGTTACGAAGTACGTGAAGGTCCTGAAGTCGAAACAGACTATTTCAATTTTGAAGCATTGAATTTGCCAAAAGGCCATCCGGCTCGAGACATGCAAGATACATTTTACCTGACAGATGATCTTCTTTTAAGAACGCATACTTCACCGGTACAAGCTAGAACAATGCGTGCTTTGGATGGTAATGAACCAGTTCGAATGATTTGTCCTGGTAAAGTTTACCGGAGGGACAACGATGACGCGACACATTCGCATCAATTTACTCAGATTGAAGGCTTGTATGTGGATAAGAACGTTCGCATGAGTGATTTAAAAGGGACGCTCGATTTATTTGCAAGGCAGTTATTTGGTCAAAATCGTAAAACCCGATTTCGCCCAAGCTTCTTTCCGTTTACGGAACCATCTGTTGAAATGGATATTTCATGTAAAGTATGCGAAGGAGAAGGTTGTTCCGTTTGTAAACATTCGGGTTGGATTGAAATTTTAGGAGCAGGTATGGTGCACCCTAAAGTTCTCGAAATGGCTGGATATGATGCATCCATCTATTCCGGATTTGCCTTTGGGATGGGGCCGGATAGAATTGCTATGCTAAAATATGGTATTGAAGATATTCGTCAATTTTATACAAACGACCAACGCTTTTTAAAACAATTTCACAAAGTTTAAAGGAGGAACTCAATCTTGAAAGTATCGCTTAATTGGTTAAAAAATTATGTAGATTACGGTGACTTAACGCCAGAACAACTAGCCGAAAAAATCACGAAGTCCGGTATTGAAGTAGATGGTATTGAATATATTGCAAGTGAGAAAAGCCATAATGTTGTGGTGGGGCATGTAAAAGAGTGTGACCAGCATCCGGATGCGGATAAATTGAAATTATGTCAAGTAGATGTTGGGGATCCAGAGCCATTGCAAATTGTTTGTGGTGCATCCAATGTTGCGCAAGGGCAAAAAGTTGTCGTAGCAAAACCTGGCGGTATACTACCAGGTAATTTTAAAATTAAAAAAGTGAAGCTGCGTGGTGTGGAATCAAACGGGATGATATGCTCAATGAAAGAATTAGGTGTAGATGAACAATTTATTCCCAGTCAATACGCGGAAGGCATTATTGAACTGCCACAAAACACAGTAGTTGGAGAAGGTGTAGATGACCTGCTGAATTTAAATGATGCAGTGTTGGAATTTGATTTAACACCGAACCGTGCAGATGCTTTAAGCATGATGGGGGTTGCATATGAAGTCGCCGCGATTTTAAATGTAGACGTAGACTTACCAAAGCCACATGTTGACACAACAGAAAAAGCAGCAACTGATTTTGTAGAAGTGGCTGTAGAAGACCAAGCTGCCTGTCCTTATTATGGTGCTTTCGTAATAGAGGACATAGAGATAGGTGCTTCTCCTTTATGGATGCAACAATATTTACTTGCTGCAGGTACTCGTCCCATTAATAATGTAGTTGATATTACGAATTATGTGCTTTTAGAATACGGCCAAGCACTGCATGCGTTTGACTATGATTTGGTTGGAACGGGAAAAATTGTCGTTCGACGTGCAAATAACCAAGAAACTATTGTGACTTTGGATGATAAAGAACGTACGCTAACAGAAGATAACTTACTTATTACAAATGGTAAAGAAGGTATTGCACTGGCTGGTGTCATGGGTGGTGCACACACAGAAGTACATGAAGGAACAAAGACAATTTTATTAGAAGCGGCTTACTTTGACAGACAGGCAGTTCGAAAAACAGTGAATGACACGGGGCTTCGAAGTGAAGCGAGTACTCGTTTTGAAAAAGGCATTGATCCGAATCGCGTAAAAGAAGCAGGGGTACGTGCTTGTGAATTGCTTGTTCAATTTGCCAACGGTAAAGTAGCTGAAGGAACGGCAGAGGTCGATAAACTAGATCGTTCTGAACATACGGTTGCAATGAATGCCAAAGAAATTAATCGCCGTTTAGGAACTACGATTACCATTACTGAAATGGAACGTATTTTAGAAAAATTACGCTTTAACTATTCACGAATAGAAGATGATTTTACGGTTACGATTCCAACACGCCGCGGAGATGTTGTTATTTTCGAAGATATGTTAGAAGAAGTAGCTCGGATTTATGGATATGACAACTTACCTTATACGCTACCTGCTAATGCGCAAAAACCTGGTGGATTGACAGATCGTCAATACATACAACGTCGTATGAAACAATATTTAGAAGGGGCCGGGTTGTCAGAAACGATTACGTACTCTTTGCTACATCAAAAAGATGTGAGCACTTTTGTAAGTCCGGAACAATCAGATAAACTTATACCAGTTTCTTTAAAAATGCCAATGACTGAAGACCATCAGTTTCTGCGAATGAGTCTGTTGCCTGAACTTTTGGCACGTTTAACGTACAATGTGGCTCGTAAAGAACATAATGTCGCGCTTTATGACATGGCATCTGTCTTCTTATCTGAAGAAAAGACATTGACAGAACAGCCAAAAGAACAACTGCGTCTCGCCGGCGCATTAACTGGAAATTGGTTGAATCATGCATGGCAAGGTGAAGTAAAACCCGTTGATTTCTATGTTGTAAAAGGTCTCTTAGAAGGATTATTCCAGCATATAAATCGTACGTTTACATTAGAGCAAACAACCATAGAGAATATGCACCCAGGTCGCACTGCAGTTATTAAAGTGGATAATAAAACGATTGGGTTTATTGGTCAACTCCATCCAATGTATGCAAAAGAGCATGATCTAAAAGAGACGTATGTGTTTGATTTAGATATGGAATATATATTGGATACAACCGAAATTGAAAATCATTATGAAGCAGTAACGAAATTCCCTGTTGTATTACGCGACGTTGCTTTCGTGGTAGATAAATCGATTGTAGCAGGCGACATACAACAAACAATGCAACAAATCGGAGCTCCTTTAGTGAAGAACGTGACAGCGTTTGATGTGTATGAAGGAGAAAATTTACCAGATAACGAAAAATCTTTAGCATATACGATTAGTTTCCAAGATTCTGCTAAAACCTTAACAGATAAAGAAGTGGATACTGTTTTCAATGAAATTATTGCAGCAGTAAATCAAACGTATAATGCTTATGTAAGATCCTAGGTTATTCATTTAATAGTGTAAGATAAAAAAGCCTCTTTCCAGTTGAAAGAGGCTTTTTATGATATTTACTAATATATTTTTTAAAAGAATGGTTCAATGGAGGGTTTGAAACACTTTAAACTATATAAAAACTGTAGTGTATCATTCGTTTGTAGAAGATATAACCTTGTGTAAGCAAAATTCGACAAGTAGGGGAAGAATAAAACAAGATAGAGCCTTGTTCTGAATAAATTTAAAGAAGTGAGGATAGAATCTTACTAAACAACTTAAAATATAAATATATGATTCCGTGAGTTTTCGTTAATATGATAAACTAAAGATAGATTGTAAATGAGGAGCTATCACCATGGAAACCATAATAGTTGTTGAAGATGAAAGACCGATTAGTCAAGTTTTGCAAGCGTA
>DATGTM010000113.1:0-9667 GCA_035301845.1 Pseudogracilibacillus sp.
CCGAGTGTTACCGCCAAACCTCCTGTCACCAACACTGCTATTTGCATGTTAGCACTAAACCATATATTAAATAAACTCCTCGGTTTACCATGCCGTTCTTCTTCAGGAATATAATCAAAACTTCTTTTTTCTACTTCCACACTCTCACCTTTTATCCTTTTATTTACCTACAAGTTACTTCAGGCATAATAATAATAGTAACGAATATTGTTCATTTATTAAAACCGCTTCTCCCTGCGTAAAGTTTATAAAATATTTATTTTATACGATAAAAGTCAATATATACCTGTTTATCATACATTTTTAAAAATTTGCTTGCCTAAGCTCAATTGTAGGAAAATTGAGTTTTTTCACGATAGTGCACTTCAAGAAGTCAGAACTATATCTAACTCTTAGATTTCTACCAGAAAAACAGGTTACATCCAACCTAGTGTGTAAAAAAATAAAACGAAGGAAATGTACGGAGACTCCTGCCGGATGAAAAGCCTCGATAAGACTCCGCACGGCGGAGCCGAAGGTGGCTTAGCAGCGCCGGCTAAAAAGCGAAGTACATTTCCGAAGTGGCATATTTACACATAATTTTGGGCATAATCGAAAACCACCTAATGGCGTTGATAAAATGCTATGCTTTCTAATCGGCAAGATGGGGGGACAAACAATCATCCTCCGCACCTTCTTATCATCTGCAATAAAATCATAAAATATAGTAGTCATACAAAAGTTTAAGCATCGTAACAAGAACTATTTGCCTGCTGTTTTTATGTTGTTTCAAAAGACTTCGCTTTTCATATTAAAATGCATAAAAACGGCTCAATATAATAATTGATATTGGCTTTCACTCTTTGCATCCAGCTGTCTTTGCATCTTACATCAACCGAACAACTTCTTGCCCAGAAGCCGTCAGAATCTCTTCATAAAACGGATCCTCTCCGATAAAAAATACTTGATCACAGATATCCATAATCTCACTCATATCATGCGAAGTATAAACCACTGTTTTATTCGCTTGTTTTGCCTGATTGTGTAAATAACTGCCAATTTCTTTGCTTGATTTGAGATCAATACCTGTTGTCGGCTCATCCAGCAAAATTAAATCCGGATCATGAATTAAAGAAATAGCCAGATTAAGCTTACGACGCATGCCACCGGATAACTGTGTCACCTTTTCTTTCCAGCGATCCAGTTTCACTTCTTCCAGTAATGCTCGAAGCTCCTGTTTATTTCTTTTTACCCAAGATAACTTCTCAAAAAACAACATATTTTCCTTCACACTAAAATCTTCCCATAAAGCAATATCCTGCGGAACGAAACCAATTTGTTTCCGCAACTTCTTTTCGTCTTTGCCATATTGTAATCCTTTATAGCTCAACGTTCCATCATCCGGTTTAGTTAATGTTGCAAGGATTTCTAGAAGTGTCGACTTTCCCGCACCATTTTCGCCGACTAATCCAACAACCTGGGAAGGAGAAACCGAAAAATGCACATCTTTTAATACCGTCCGTCGTCCATATGATTTATTTAGTGCGTTAACTTGTAACACGAGAAGTCCCCCTTTTTAAATACCAAAATAGTGCGCCGCCAACAACTACAATGGAAAATAAGTTCACATACCCATCCTCTAAAAAAGGCTGTAATGGATTCAATTGCATCAACCATGGAAATTGCTGGATTAATCCTTGGTTCGGCAAAATAGTACCACTTCCTACCGCAATGACTAACGTAATCGCAAAAGACACCATATAATATGCAAACGCACGCTTAAATAAATGAGCCAGCAAAAAAGCTCCTAAACTGATGGTTAGTTGAAAAGCGAACATGGTCCCCATTGATATTGTCTTTTGTAATACGGCTTCAAAAAGCACCATCGTCACCGCGTTCAGTACGAGACTCAACATCAAATACAACACACCATTGAGTAGTAAGTAATGCTTAAAAGAATACCGCATAAAAGCAAATCTCGGACGCACTCCTGCATGACGCTCCTGTATAATCCAATCAAACAATAATAAAGTAGCCAGTAGAGTGAAACTTGCCCAAATTGCCCAAATATCCAGCGGCATGGCCGAATCATCATTATTACTAGGCTCTCCTGACATCTGTAAAGAAACATCCAGCAAATCTTGTTCTTGTTGGATTTCTTTGGACGTATTTATAATCTCTTCTCGTGACCATTTGCCTTCTTCTCCATACTTAGCCGACAATCGATCAAGCACTTTTGCTGCACGAGAGCGATAAAAGTCTTCCTGCACATACGATATAACCATTTCTTTGACTGGGACATATGCAAACGATTGGTTGGAATGATAACTATCCAGCAAATGACGATGTCTGCCTTCTGCAATGTCATCAGAAAAATCCGGTGATACTTTAAACACACTATCTAATTGATGTTTTTCCAATTGATTTTTCGCTGCCGCTTCTTCTGTCTCTACCAGACGGATAAATTCTGTTTTCTTCATCTCTTCCATCAGTCCGTCTGTTTCAACGCTAGACTCATCCGCCACAACACCTACCGGTACGTTGACATCTGTTTTCATCTGTTCAAATCCATAAACAACCAGTAAAGTCATCAAGAGCGGAAACAATAACCAAAAACTGAGCGAAAGAGCTTGCTTTTTAAAACGCATTAAGCGAGTGATCACTATATCTTTCATGTCCGAACACGCTCCTTCAACCAGGATACAGCAAGAAGGGTGGCCAAGCTAACGAACATCATCACACCGAGTGGCAGCATTTCTGCAAAAAAACGATCATTCAATACGACTTCCTTTACCCAATGAAATGCCTGAGTAGAAAAACTATACGGCAATAACTGTTGAATATAAGACGGATAATATAAAACAGGTATAATCGCTCCGCTTAGCAATAATACAATAAATGTAAAGCAACACTGCACTAGTAATTTAATCTTTGGCGCATGCACAATTGTCTCTATTAATGCAAGACACGCTAAAAAACTAAAGTTGTACATACTCATCAAACTAATTATTCTTCCTACGTCTTCCACATACAATTCAACTATATCAATTATCTGAAACAACCATAACAAAGCTGCCGTAAAGACTCCTGCAAGCATAAACGTACTAATGATTTTCGCACAAATTAGTTGAATATCCCGAACACCGTATAAGCGCATCCGTTGCTTCATGCCTGACGTTCGCTCATCTGTAAAAAACGTATAAAATCCGAGTAGCCAAATCGTCACAACCACAAACCATCCCCCAAGCATAAAATAATATACTGGAGCTTCTGTAGCCTGATTTGTCACTTCATGCTCCTTCACCATTTGATCGCGACTCATTGTATACAGTAAAAAATCTTTAAATTGCCCGAAAACAAATTGATTTCGTTGGCCATCAGTCATCGGTAAATCTTTTGCATATTTATTCATCGTTAAAATATTTGCCTGTGCTGCACGTATATGTCGAGAAACACTATCGATTAACTCTTTTACTATATAACTGTTCGTCGGCTGATTTGGATTGCCGATAAGTGATATTTCCGTTGCGTTACCGTTATACAGATCATTCGTAAAACCTTCTGGAAAGACAATATAACTTACCAGTTCGTTATTTTTTATATTCTCTTCTGCTTCTTCTTCAGACATAGGTGTGATTTCCAATAACGATCCAAGTTCTTCTGTGTCACTTAACAAATCACTAACCATCTCGGTTTCTTCAGACTCATCCTGATCGACGAGCCCGATTTTAATAGCCTCTTCATCCTCCTGGTTCAAAAATGTAACAGCAACCAAGGCCAAGAGACCAATGATGAGAACTGGGAACAATAAAAGAAGAGGAAGTGCATACCACTTCCTCCCCGCTTTCTTCACATGTTGTTCTAAAAATAAATGAATAGGCTTCATGATGTACAAACCTTCTTATTTATTATTTTTCTTCAAAACCTTGCAATTCCAAAAACTCGATCAGTTCATCAAAACTCACATAATCAGTACTTCCAGTATCGCCTAAAAACTGTTTTATCTCATCCAGTTCGCCGTCTTTCACCTTCACAGTTGTTGTTTCTTCTAGCTCATCGTCCCCATAATCTGAGTCAATTTCTACTCCGTCCAACTCTTCTATTTCCTCATTTTCCGCTTCCATACTGTCTTGAAGTTCCTCTTTCTCCATGCCAGCATCTTCATAATTTATCGTTGATTTTTCTGTATACTTTGTAACCATGTCTTCTTTATGGTCTATTTCAGCCGTCATAGCAATACCGGATTCGTCAATTTCAAATGTGGTGGTCTCTTCATCCGCATCTTCGAAATCTTCTTTATCTCCGTCTTCTGAAAGGTCATCATCCGACCCTTCTTCATCGAAAGCTCCGCCAAATCCACCTATTTCATCACCAATTTGATCCATGAGCCATTCCTCTGCCTTAGGATTCAGGTCTTGCTCAATATACTCCTCCAATTCATCCGCAGACATGTCACCAAGATCTTTCACGTTATCTTCATCCGGTTCTTCCACTTCTTTAATCACTTTAGATTGAACATCTGCAAAAAGACTGGCATCGATATTTCCAAGCAAAGCCGAATCTACCGTAAATTCATTTTCAGAAGACATTTGATCTCCCTCGAATGCAGAATTTCCTGTCCAAATCAGCGAACCATCCATCCCTGGTTGTGGACCAGAAAAATTCAATGTTCTCTCAAAATCCCGATCTCCATCTTTCACTGTACTCTCTTCATTGTAGGCGAGTGTCATATCCGCCGCTGAAATTTCAATCGTATCTTCAATCTCATCATCTTTCATCGACCAGTCAGCAGTGACATCTGCCGTGTATTGTTCATCTTGGGGGTCTACCAAAGATAGTTGATAATCATACTTTTGCTGTTCATCTTCCAGTGCATTTGTACCTTCTACAATTAAATCAGCAGCCTCATCACCATTACCGACGCTCACATTCAAATCTCGTTTAGCAACTTTTTTATCGTCGACCCAAATTGTTGATGTAATACCATCTTCCATATGGAAATCGTCTTCGATGGCATCGATCACTTCTGGAATCCCTTCATCAAATAATTCATCGACATCCGTTTCTAAATCAACATCTGCTGAATCCGCAGAAACGCCCATCATTTGAGCTTGCATGCGGTCTTTAATAATTTTCTGTAAATCTTCGTCATCTTCTGCTTTCTCAAGCATCGAAATGA
Organism: Pseudogracilibacillus sp.; assembly: GCA_035301845.1. Lineage (GTDB taxonomy): Bacteria > Bacillota > Bacilli > Bacillales > Amphibacillaceae > Pseudogracilibacillus. Next base: position 5,159 of record DATGTM010000113.1, read on the forward strand.
GCATTTCTTTCACCTGTTCTTCAGACAGGTCCATCGTAATTTTCTTTGCTTTTACATCTTCTCCATCTACTTCAATTGTTTCTTTTTCAGAGTCAAATGCATCCTTCGGTAAATTATCATAAACCGAAATAATATAGTCTTCTTTTAAATCTTCAATATCTTCATCCGGGAGACCTTGCGCTGATTCAAAGAAACTTTCGAAGTTAATATCTGCATCTTTGAAGTCAGGATCTATCTCCTGCATCGATTCATTCAGGTCTTCATCTGTAATTTGTAACGATTCATCTAAGAATGGCAAGTCGACAACTACTCTTGAATCATCTAAGTATATGTTAAAATCTTTCAACTCGAAACTGGCCACATCCATTTCAAGTCCCATATTTGATTTATGTCCTTCTAAATCTGTCTGACTGTTTAGCATTAAAGAGGAATTATTCACAATATCCTCAATATCAAACATGTCTCCCATCTCATCTCCCATATTATTTGGGTCCTCATATTCAGCAGAAAGTTCTGCAGACATATCCACTGGTTCTTCTTGTGTTTTTTCATTCCAATCTAACTCGGACTCAAATTGTTCACTCAACTTGTCTTCCATATATTCAAACGTAGACTGCTCCGCTTTGAAATACTGTGCTTTATCAGATTGAAAAATAATAAAATAAGCACTCACTCCACCTACTCCAAGCACAACAACTAAAGCGGCTACAATAATCCCGATTACTTTTTTGGACATTGAACAACAAACCTTTCTTGACTTAACTTTTGTAAGCTGATTTTCTTTCAACTATTACATTCAAAATAGCAATATTTACAATTATGTTACACGAATTTTCACATAATAGTCAAGGAATTTTCAAAGAAGCCGGCTCAGTCAGACCTCCCCTATGACATATGGCTTTTTCCTCCAAGCAGATTAATACAGATGTTACATACAGCTTCCCGTTTCAATCAAACGTTGACTTATCTTGTCTGCTGCGTGAAGTTGTTAGCTTCCTGTTATGATTTTTCAATTTTAACTTCACATTTTTTTCAATTAACTATATGATAGAGGTTACACTTTATTTACAGGGAGGAACGTTTGATGAATCAATTCGAAAAGTCGGATGCTTTAAACAGGCTTCCAGAACAGTTTTTTGCTCAATTGGCACATACCATCCAAAGCCACTCACAACAAGGACACGATGTCATTGATTTAGGCCGTGGCAATCCAGATACAAAAACACCTGATTATATTGTAAAAGCATTACAAGAAGCTGCTGAAGAACCAATCAATCATAAATATGCTCCTTTCCGCGGTTTTTCTTATCTTAAAGAAGCTATTGCAGCTTTTTATAAAAAAGAGTATAACGTAGATATCGACCCGGAAACAGAAGTCTCCGTTCTATTTGGCTCTAAAACCGGATTAATTCATCTCAGTCAATGCTTATTGAATCCTGGAGACACCGCACTTTTGCCTGACCCGGGCTATCCTGATTATGAAACTGGTATCGCCCTCGCTAACGCAAATATAGAAACTTTCCCTTTGTTGGAAGAAAATCAATTTTTACCGGATTACAAAACGATTCCATCCACATTATTAGACCAAGTTAAAGTCATGTTTTTGAATTATCCGAACAATCCAACAGCTGCTACTGCAGACCAAACTACTTTTGAAGAAACCGTTGCTGTAGCGAACGAACATAATCTTGCCGTTATCCATGATTTTGCTTATGGCGCTTTTGGATTTGATGATGAAAAACCGATCAGCTTTTTACAATCACCAGGCGCCAAAGACGTAGGAATTGAAACATACACCTTATCAAAAACATATAATATGGCTGGATGGAGAGTTGGCTTTGCACTAGGAAATCCATCGATTATCGAACATATTAATCAATTGCAAGACCATATGTATGCCAGTATTTTTGGAGGGATTCAAGCTGCAGCTGCAGAAGCGCTTCATTCAGATCAACAATTTGTACAAGAACTCAATCAAATGTATGAAAAACGCCGAAATGCGTTTATCGAGGCCCTACATCAAATCGGCTGGGACGTCACCCCGCCACCAAGCACATTCTTTTGCTGGCTCCCTGTTCCAAAAGGCTATACTTCCGAATCTTTCGCTGACCTTCTATTAAATGAAGCACATGTCGGAGTTGCTCCCGGAAATGGTTTTGGTGAATTTGGAGAAGGATACATCCGAGTGGGGCTCTTAGATACAGAAGAAAGGCTAATCGAAGCAGCACAACGAATTGGAAAACTGGGAATTTTCTCTTAAACTCATTGTTATCACTACTTCAGAGGAGGCTTACGATGTTTATTGCAATTATGAGTTACGTTGCTGCGATGGTTTTTAGTTTTGTATTAAATATATTTTTATTATACCGTGTAGAGAAATCGGGTGTAAAACGTTGGGGCGCAACAGGTAAGTTATTTAAATACAAAGATTAGCCCCGTCACACAGTAAAAGAAGCCATTCATGAACGTACTTCTCTGTTACTTTTTGGAAAGTATTCAATTAAGTCATTTTTGTCAATCTGTTTCAAAGATTGTATAAAAAGCAAAGTGAAATGCAGGAAAGTGTATAAAGACTTTCTAATCTCGACAAGATGAGAGTTCGTTGTTGAAATGTGAGATGTACATATAATTATGAACTCAATCAGAAAGTTTCTTATTCAATCATAAAGGAGTGTAACAACCGTGGGATGGTATATAAGTGTTTTTATTATTTATGTTCTGTTTCTCGTATGGACAAACATAAAAAGCTTAAAACAAGCTGAATCGCTAGATGATTATACAACGGGCGGCCATCGAATGGGACTCCTTCTAGGAACAGGGACAACCACAGCAACTTGGGTTAGTGCAGCCTCCGTCTTAGGTATACCAGGATTTCTTTACAGTTCTGGCGTATCTGCTGTAATTGGTTGGATGGCCGGATGGGCCTTTGGTGGAGCGTTAATACCACTTGTCGCTTATAAAATACGTCGCCCCCAAAAACCGGCGCGCACTTTTCCGGAATTTATCCGTTTTCGGTTTGAACCCTTTAAGAAGAAAAGCCCTTTGCAGGCCATAGTTGGTATTTTGATGTTTATCGGATATTTATTATTAGTGAACGTCCAGGTAAATGGTTTTGGTATCGTCTTTTCTTCCATCACCGGGGTTGATTACAAAATAGCCATTTTCGGATTTTTATTCTTCATTATTATTACCAGTTTGGGCGGGTTTTGGTCTATTGCCGGTACAGATACATTAAATTCAGCACTCATTGCTTTAGGTTGTATCCTGGCAAGTGTTGTCGTTGTTGTTCAAACCGGCGGCATTCAAAACATTATCGATACTCTGGCAACGACAACTGCACCAACGATTGAGGGAGGGCCTCCCCTAGAAAAAGGTGTGCTTTTAACACCAACAGGAACATTTGGACTCGGTCTCTTAATGTCTATATTCATTTCCAACTCTATGGGGACACCTGCTTCGCCGCATTGGGTGGCCAGACAATTAGCACCGCAAAATATTAAAGTAGCTATTTTACAAATTATGTGGACCATTGTCACTTTATTATTTATTTGGGTACCGCTCATGTTTTTAGGATTGGGAGCAAAGACATTAATTCCAAGTATCCCGGAAGATAAAACGACTGATTATATTATCCCGTTGATTTTACAAGATTATACACCGGATATTATTGGTGCGATTACGCTTGTAGCCATTAGTGCTGCAGCTATTTCAACAGCGAATTCCATGTTGCTGCATTGCGCTACTTCATTATATTACGATGTATATTTAAATATCTTCCCGAATAAGATAAGTGATCGTGCGTTTAAAAATTGGCTGCGGGGAAGCGTTTTTGTCATCGCGTTTATCGCCGTTTTATTAGCGATTAACCCACCTTGGTTTATGGCGATGGGATTCACTTATATTTATGGTGGATTCGGTTCAGCTTTCTTCTTAGCTGTATTCTTAGGATTATATTGGAAACGGATGAATCAAGCCGGAGCGTATGTGAGTATCTTTGTGGGAGCGATTATGTATGTCTATGCAGAAGCTACCGACACATCAATACCCGCATTCGTCATTGCCGTATCCGGTTCGCTTGTTGCTTCATTAATCGCTGTTTACGTAACAAAACCTGCTCCACTCGAAAGCTACGAACCATACTTTAGTGCGGAAATTAGCGACTCCACCGCTGAGACAATCGAGACATCCAGAAACGCCGGTAAATAATGCAATCTAATATAAAACAGCGAAAACTTTGATTTCACTCAAGTTTTCGCTGTTTTAATTAGATTCCATTACTTACCGGCGTTTCTGGATATCTCGATTGTCTCAGCGGTGGAGTCGCTAATCTCCGCACTAAAGTATGGTTCGTAGCTTTCGAGTGGAGCTGGTTTTGTTACGTAAACAGCGATTAATGAAGCAACAAGCGAAGCGGATACGGCAATGACGAATGCGGGTATTGATGTGTCGGTAGCTTCTGCATAGACATACATAATCGCTCCCACAAAGATACTCACATACGCTCCGGCT
>DATGTM010000114.1:0-11321 GCA_035301845.1 Pseudogracilibacillus sp.
TGGATGGAAGACGTAACAGTTTTATATTAATGTAATAAGTACACAGTGTTCAGGAGGTTATGCCACATGGAAGGAGATCCATTCCCTAAACGTATGCTGGAAAAAATTAAAAAAGCTTGGCGTGCAGGAACAATACAAAGAACGTCTCGAGTTACTTACGATGTGGCTTGGAATATTTTATTAATATTTATCGTGATCGCAGGAATCCTGGTTGTTTTTGCTGGTGGTGTAGGTGCAGGTTATTTTGCATCACTTGTGAAAGACGAGCCAATACCGAGCTATCAAGAGATGGAAAATGATATTTATGACTATGAACAAACATCGAAGTTATATTTCGATGATGATAAACTCATCGGTAATATTAAAGCGGATATCCACCGAGAGAAATTCTCCGTTGACAAAGCACCAGATGTGCTTGTTGACGCTGTGATAGCGACAGAAGATGACTTGTTTTACGAACATCACGGAGTAGTGCCAAAAGCTGTTATTCGTGCAATGTACCAAGAGGCAACTGGCGCTGAATCCTCATCAGGAGGAAGCACATTAACACAGCAGCTTGTTAAAAATCAGATCCTAACCAATGAAGTTTCTTTTGAACGTAAAGCAAAAGAGATGCTTTTAGCAATGCGAGTGGAAAGATATTTTGAAAAAGATGAAATTATGGAAGCTTATTTAAACATTATTCCCTATGGCCGGGAAGCATCGGGGACAAATATTGCAGGGATTAAGACAGCTGCAAAAGGAGTATTTGATGAAAAAGTAGAGGATCTTAATTTGCCACAGGCTGCGTTTTTAGCAGGTATCCCTAAAAATCCTTACTTATATACACCATTTACGAATAAAGGAAAGCTGAAAGATGAAGAAGAATTAGAAGCAGGCGTCAAACGGATGAAGGTTGTTTTAAAAAGGATGTACAACACAGATTTCATTTCAAAAGAAGAGTATGAAGAAGCACTGGATTATGACATCGCAGAAGATTTTACGGATAAAACAGATCCATCATTAGAAGAACATCCTGCTCTTGTATTTGAGTTACAGAAACGAGCACGTAAAATTTTGAAAGAACAATTAGCTGAAGAAGATGATGTTTCGAAAGAAGATTTGGATGAAGATGATTCTTTAAATGATAAATATAATGAATTAGCTGAAAAAGATATGCGTACAGAAGGATATGAAATTCATTCGACGATCGATAAAGAAATGTATAAAAAAATGAAAGAAATTGGCGATAACTATGGCAATTATGGGCCGAATAATGAACATGACCAGAAAGAACAAGCTGGAGCTGTTTTGGCTGAAAATGATACAGGAAAAGTTTTAAGCTTTTATCCCGGGAGAGATATTAAGCGTGGGGAGAGTGAATTTAATTACGCAATGGGCGGTAAAGGACGTCTCCCTGGAAGTACAATGAAACCTCTAGCTACTTATGCACCTGCAATTGAATTAGGAGAAATTCAACCAGGATCTGTTATTTTAGATGCTAAATATCCAGGAGAACACCGTACAAAGAACTACGGTGGCGGCTATTATGGTCTTGTATCTGCTCGCGATGCTTTAGCAAATTCTTATAACGTCGTCGCGGAAGAAATTTATGACCGGATATTAGATGAGAACCCAGCTAAAAATTACGTTTCTGAAATGGGGATTCCGGTGACCGAAAGTGATCAAGAAACCTTGCAATTTGGTACCGGTGGTGTTGATTATGGCGTCACTGTGGAACAAAATACAAATGCATTTGGCACACTTAGTAACCAAGGGGATTATGTGCCATCTTATATGATTGAAGAAATAACGGATGCAGATGGCGAAACTATCTATGAGCATGAATCGAAAGAAAAAGAAGTCTTTTCTCCACAAACTGCTTATTTAACATTGGATATGATGCGTGATGTAATTAGCGATGGAACAGGAACGGCAATTAAATCACAGTTAAATAACAACGACGTGGATTGGGCAGGAAAAACTGGTACCTCAACTGAATACAAAGATTCATGGTTTATGGGGACAAACCCAAACGTCACTTTAGGAACATGGATGGGGTATGAGACTCCTACTTCCGTGTACTGTGAAGGCTGTTCTTTATCGTATAGTGATCGGAATCAACATTTATGGGCTGCTTTTGTAAATGGTCTTGCTGAAATTGACGCTGATTTGGTCACGCCAAGTGATAAACATAAGAAACCGGATGGGCTGGTCACTAAAAAATATTGCGCAACTTCTGGTGATAAACCCTCTGAGTTATGTGAAAAAGCAGGCCTGGTTGAAGAAGATTTATATGATAAAGAAGAAACGCCGAGTGATAAAGATGACAGTTTAACAGAAAGTTCAAAAGGCAAATATAAATTCAAAAAAGAATGGATTAAAGATAAAGGATATGATGATATTATTGATGATCCTGATGAATTAATCCCAAGAAAACATGAAGATAAATGGAAGAAAGTTGAAGGCAGTCAATCTTCAGAAGATGACGATGATGAAAATAATGATGATAACGATAATGATTAAAACAACTTCTAAATAGAAAAGAAAATGGGGATTAATTAAAAGTAGCGCTTCCCATTAATTCTAATGACGAGGTATCATCTAAAAAACCTGGTTCGCCAAGTAGGCGAACCAGGTTTTTCTTCTTATAGAGCTTTATGAAAGAATATTTATCAACATACGATTTAATAAATTGAAGTTTAACTGTTTTGGTGATTTTTCATCTCGTTATACCGTTGTTTTTGACGAAATCCATACGTTAAATTTCGAACAGTGTTTTCTTCTTCCAAACCAGCTCCCATCGTGCTGACGATGGTTGCAATCGAAGCTTCAGCCCAAGCGACCCGCATATAATTAAAAAGAGCTGACTGCTCATTTCCGGACAGATTAGCTGCTAAATAATCAGGCGGAATAAAAATAGCAGACACCGTGAAAAATAGAAGAAACAATAAAAAGTAGTAGCCGGCAACGTCAATAACTAATGTAGAGACGGTTGCTCCATTATAAAGTCGGCGAATAACGGTATTATTTTTACTGGAAGGAGATTCCCATAAGTTATAAATTAAAATAATCCAAAATGCCAGTCCTAAAATAGCTACAAGCATAATAATAGTCAACCTGAATGCTGAGAAATAGTGACTCAATTTCCAAACGGTAGGGAAGACCAAAGCAAACGCTCCAGTTGCAAAGGCAATTGCCAGTACTCCCTTAAAAGCTGACATAATTTTTAGAGGGTTATTCGAAAACGTCATGCCGATAATGAGGCGCAATAAACCGATAATCTTTGGGGTAACAAGAAAACGCACGTCAATATATCGTTCATTTGGTTCATTATCTGCTTGTTCATTATCTCTATTATTTGGTTGATTTTTGTCCTCAATATGCCGATTTTGCATGTTCGGTTCGATATCGTTTTTATTATTCTGTGCTTCTTCCCGCTGCACAAAAGACATCGGAAAAGGGGAGTGTAATGGTTCAGTTTTCCTTCTCTGTTTAATTGACTGCCCATACACTGAATTTTCTTCATATAGTGCTTTGAATAGATGTATGATTGATTTTTCGACTTGATTTTTTACAGGTGGCATTCCATAAGTGGGTACGGAGATTTGTGCTACCTGAAAGTGAAAACTAATATCTGCTGCTACGATATTACCGGTATGAAAAATAGGCAAATCAGTTAAACAGATAGCATAATCCCATTCTCTTCGTTGTTTTATAACATTTGCGTTATCGAGAATTTCTTCCGCTGTTTCTGCGGCTCCTGTTAAAGGATCGACTAACCATTCTATTTCCCAATGTAGATCATCATTTATTTCTGTGTTCAATTTTTCAGAAAGAAAATCAATTAAACTTCCTGTTATTTTTTCAGCTTGCCCTGGAGCAGCAATGATGCCTGCTTTCATATGGCTAGTTGACATTTTCCCCCTCCTTCCTATTTATTTGTCAGTATGGATGGTTTTGCTAATTTAGTTTAAGAACCTTTATCATTCTCTTCATTCTGCATTTCATAATGTCGATTAATTTGACGATATGAATAAGTAATTTCTCTAATCGTTGCTTCGTCTTCGCTCGTTGATCCGATAGACCCTGCCAATGTACCGAGGGAAGCAATTAGCCAAGTGAGCTGAACATAATATTTAAACGAAGGATCACTTCCGGCACTGGTGGAGAGTTGAAATAAATTTTGAGGCACAAAAAGATATAAAGTTGCTAGAAATATACAAAACAACAAAATATAATTAAAAAAAACAATGATTCCCAATGTAGAAATAGTTGTTATATTATAAAGTTTTCGTAAACGTTTATCCCCTTTACGAGTTGGTTTTTCCCATAAGTTATGCGCGAATATCATCCAAGCAACCATTGCAATAAGTGCTGCTATCATCAATGTAATAAACCTTGAAAGAGTATAGATGGTGCTTAGTTCCCAAGGCGTAGGAAATATAGTGATATAAACACCTGTGCCAAAGGCGAACATTAAGACTTTTTTAAAAGAGAAGAATCCTTTCCATGGTTGATTAGCTAAAACCATGCCTCCTAAAATTCGAATTTGACCAATGATTCTAGATTGTATTACGTGGCGTACATCTGATTGTTTCTCCGTATTTTCCTGTGTTTCTTCATTCTTATTGCTATCACCATTCTTATCTTCTTTATGAATGTCTTCAGCACTGGCTTCTTCTTTTTTAGCATTGGCTTCCGTTTCTCTACTGATTGCAACACGTTGAATGGGCCAGTGAACTCCTTTTGCCGTATGTTTTTTTTGTTCGCGAAATGTTTTTCGTGATTGCATACTTATGTTTTGTATATCATCAGCATTTCCAAAAATCATTTCTCTTATCACTTGGTTAATTGTTCGTTTTATTCGTTTCTTGATAGGGAAAAGCCCAAAAGCAGGTAGGGAAACAAGTGCTACCTTTTGTTCTCGGTTAATATCAGCCATAATAATATGCTTTTCCATAAATTGAGGCAAATCAGTTAAACAGATAACGTAATCCCAATTATTTTTCTTTTTTATATTTATCACTTTATTCATTAAACGGTTCATTTGTTCTGCTGAACCAACAAGTGGATCCACTAATATTTCAGGCTTCCAGTTAATTGGGGTATCAATTTTTTTCTCCAGCATGTTTGGTAAATCGTCGACAATTTTGCTTGTAAGGTCAGCGGGATAACCTGGAGAAGGGATTAATCCAAGTTTTACTGTATTCAAATGAGTGCCCTCCTTTCTAACTTTTGTTAAGATAAACGATTTTGTATTGTTCAAAGCTCAAATTAATTTTGAGACTCATTTTGTTTCATTATGTAAATGTATACGTATTTTCAGATTAAAAATGGACTCTATTTGAAGTATAGAGTCCATTTGCTGCATGATATATGATACATATCACTATGGAGCTCTTCCGCCTGTAACTAATTTGATAATCAACACAATGACAGCTATTACTAATAAAAGATGAATTAACGCACCAACATTAAAGCTGAAGCCAAGAATCCATAATATTAGCAGAATTAAAATTATTGTCCAGAGCATATTTGTAACCTCCTTTAATCGAAAACTATAATCTGATTGGTATGGTTGTTATAAGGGCGCTGGAGATTATCGTTTTTAATAAGCTATAAACCTTAAAGCCTTGTATTATAAACAACAATCTTTTACTCAATCGAATTCTTCTACAAGTCATTTTCTTCTATTTTTATTTAAGCGTCCTTCCTCAATAATAATACCCTTCCGGTTATTTGTGTAAACATTCTCTATACATTTTTAACAAAACATAGTAAAGAAGGATGCTGAATAGTTGAAGACTTGCTTTAATATTTCCAAACAAAAGAAAACAATTATTTTCAAGAGAGGGGAAAGAAGAATGAGTTTGAAATACCAGTTAATGGGAATTCAGATATACTAGTGCAGTAAAATATAGTGTTACTCAATTAAAACTTGATAAAGACGATTCAAAGTGCTGAGAATTCTGGTTCTTGTTGAAAAATCAATTAGAGAAGATAAAGAAATAAACGTATTAAAGTCATAATGACAAAATGATGCGTCTTGAAATGAAATAATATGTAGGTATATAAGAAGAGGTGTATTTAAATGAAGGTTTATACGATTGGGCATTCGAACCATTCAAAGGAAACATTTCTGGAAATGTTAAAAAAAGTTTCAATTACGTATGTTATTGATGTAAGATCGATGCCTGGAAGTAGAAAATTTCCTCAATTTGATCAAGATAGAATGCCAGTTTGGTTAGCGGAAAACGATATAGAGTATCATCATTTTCCCAAGCTTGGTGGCAGGAGAAATAAATCAAAAGATATAGCTGACAATTTGAATGCTGGCTGGAACAATCAATCTTTTCATAATTATGCAGATTATACACTTTCGCATTCTTTTCAAGAGGGGATTAAAAAATTGACCACATATGCAACAAAAGATAATACTGCTTACTTTTGTGCAGAGAGTCATCCATCAAAGTGTCATCGATTAATTATTAGCAACTGGCTAGCGGCAAATGGTTGGGAAGTAGAACATTTAATAAAACAGCAAGAAGAAATAGAAATGATACCTCATGAGCTCGGAAGGTGGGGGGCTATGCCGATTATCGAAGAAGATAAAACTGTCGTTTATCCCGAATAAAACGTTGATGGAACTAATTTTTAATCGATAAAAACAAAAATTACTGGTTACATTATAACGGAAATGACTAACGAATCGCGTCTCATTTATAAAATGAGATACAAAACAAAAAAGCGGACAGTGTATCTCATACATTGCCCGCTGTGACTAAAAAGAATTTGATACGAGAAAGGGTTAATTCATATTAATCCAGACAGTTTTCACTTCAGTATAGTTTTCAAGTGCATATGATCCCATTTCACGGCCAAATCCGGATTGTTTAAATCCTCCAAATGGAGCAGCTGCATCGAAAACGTTATAACAGTTGACCCAAACAGTACCTGCACGAAGATTGTTCGCAACATAGTGAGCGTTTCGAACGTTTTCTGTCCATAACCCTGCAGCTAAGCCATATTCTGTATCGTTTGCTCGCTTAATCACTTCATCTAAGTCTTCAAACGGCATCGCGGATACTACTGGACCGAAAATTTCTTCTTTAGCAATGGTCATGCTGTCATTTACATCTGCGAATACAGTGGGCTCAACGAAATAACCAGTATCTGTAGCAGTTCCTCCTGTTAAGAGTTCAGCACCTTCTTCTTTTCCTTTATTGATATAGTTAACTACTCGGTCTTGCTGTTCTTTCGAAACAAGTGGCCCCATTTGTGTTTGTTCATCCATTCCTTGTCCTTGCTTGATTTTCTTAGAATGTTCTACTAATTCAGACATGACATTATCAAATGAATTTTTCTGGACGAATAAACGAGAACCAGCGCTACAAACTTCACCTTGGTTCATCATAATCCCGCTCATCGCACCTGGAATCGCTCTCGATAAATCGGCATCAGGAAGAATGATGTTAGGTGATTTACCGCCAAGTTCAAGGGTGACACGTTTTAAATTCCCGGATGCTTGGCTCATGATATGCTTTCCGACATCTGTAGAACCGGTGAAAGCCACCTTATTTACCAATGGATGATTGACGATTTCTTCCCCGGTTTCTCCAAAGCCGGTTACTACGTTGAAGACACCTTCTGGAATTCCAACTTCAGCTGCAAGTTCTGCTAAATAAAGAGCAGAAAGCGGCGTTTGTTCTGCTGGTTTTAAAATAATCGTACAACCAGTGGCCAGTGCTGCTCCTAACTTCCAGGCAGCCATTAATAATGGGAAGTTCCATGGAATAATTTGTCCGACAACACCTGTTGGTTCATGGCGGGTATAGGTGAAAAATTCACCTTGTACCGGAATGGTTTGACCAACCATTTTTGTCGACCAGCCTGCATAGTAACGGAAATGTTCGATAGCAAGTGGCACGTCAGCCGCTCTTGTTTCACTGATTGGTTTACCGTTGTCCATCGTATCGAGTTGAGCTAATTCTTCTTGGTTTTCTTCCATTTTATCAGCAAGTTTATAAATCAGGTGACTTCGTTCTGCAGCACTGATTTTCGACCAAGGACCGTGATCAAATGCTTCGCGGGCTGCGTTAACTGCTTTATCAACATCTTCTTTTCCTGCTTCATGAACGGTTGCGATTTTTTCACCTGTAGCAGGGTTAACTGTTTCAAACGTTTTTCCATCTGCAGAATTGACAAATTGTCCATTAATAAATAATTGTTTTTCACTTTTTAAAAATGCTTCCACCTTCGGGTTTAAATCCAATGCTTTAGCCATATATGAACCTCCTATAATAATGTGTGAGCTATTGATTGCTTGAACAATGATGCGATTTCTATCGTAAATACGTTACAATATCTTCATCCATTTCACATCCCATGCTGTCAAGTTCATTAGGTGTGTTTAAACGATTTTGACATGTATTCATGGTTGTATTTCATAAAGCTACACTTACAGAAGCTAAAACACCTCCTTTTCATGAAGTACGTGAAAACTTATTTAGTTGAACAGGGTATCATCGGATGAAGAGGCCAACTAGACATTAAAAAAGACATATACCGATATGCAATTTTAAACCGAAATAGTTAAAAATATATCTAATATGCCTTCAATTGTTTACTAATCAAGCCCACCTTTTACTAGAAGATAGCTGCCTGTTCTATTGTTAAGATATGTTCGAGACCTTTTAAACATTAGCTCGAAAAGGCTATATGAAGCAACCTCATATCGATTTCATTTTATCATAAACACTTAGGAATGTAAACGCTTACCTGGAGCATTATAGACAGGAGGTTTTCATATATTTGTATAATTGGAAGCATTATTATACAAATGATTAATTTACTTTGAATCATTTTACGAAGAATTGAAAATCTGAAATATTATTCAGCTAGATTAAATACACTTTATCTCCAATTTTGATGCTGCCTGTTTGTTTTACTTTTGCGTAAACACCAAAGTTAGCATCTAATTGTTTTGAAACATCACGTAAAATAGATATATCAATATTTGTAGTGGTTGGATCTACTCCTATCATTATACAGCGCTTGCATTGCTTATATATTTCAATTTTTACATTTCCGATTTGCAAAGTATTGCCAATCCAACTAACTTCTTCAAATGGTTTTTCCGAGTCGAGCGTGAGGACGATATTTGGCCGAAAACGTCGCATATCAAGCGATTCTCCTATGATCTTTCCTAAAGTGTTTAATGAGCTCTCCGTTGTTAGTAATAAGTTTGCTTCATCTACTGCAGTCAACCCTTCATAATCCATTGGGAAATTTTCCATAGACAAATCGAATGAAAATCTGTCAGTCATATGTTCCAGCAACGATTGATCCCATGTATAAACTTCCTGCTGCGGAGTAGTTACTTCAATAGCAGGAGAATTATTATTTAAGATGTCTTCTGTAAATTTCGCATGATATCCGAGTAAATAAGGGATGATTTTTGCACTCAAATGTCTATCAAAACGATCATGATTAATAAACGCATGGCTTCGGTCGCCACGCAATCCGTATGGCTCGACTACACTTGAAGATACAGCTTCTCCTTGAAATGATTTTACGGGATAACGGTGAATTTCTTTTACTTTGCCGATTCTTTGCAATGCTAATCACCTCTAATATGTTAAATAGCAGTGGTTGAAAGAGTCCAACTTTGAATACACCTGCCAATCGTTGAACGGTGTGATGAATGAAAAGTGTCATAAAAAATAAAATCATGTGTGTTCCGCATATTGCTATGTTTATGAATGCCAACGAGTGGTGACTATTACTTAGTTGGAAATAGGCTTGCTGAAGAGCAGAAAAAGTTTTAGTTGTCTTCCTCAAGATAATAATGTTTAAAAGGCTGCAAATTATCGTCGAGTTCATAGACAAGTGGTTTACCGGTTGGAATGTTCAAATTCGTTACTTCATCTACGGGTAATTGGTCGAGATATTTTACAAGTGCTCGAATTGTATTGCCGTGCGATGAGACAATCACGTGCTGCCGGTCTTTAAGTTGAGGAATAATCGATTCGTTCCAGTATTGCAACACTCTTTCACTCGTATCTGCTAGATTTTCAGTTACCGGGAACTGACCCGCTTGTAAATTTTTGTACTTTGGATCAGAAATCTCATATCTTGGATCCGTTTTATTTAATGCTGGTGGTCTCTCATTTATCGATCTTCTCCAGGTATGTACTTGATCATTTCCATATATTTCAGCTGTTTTCGTTTTGTTTAAACCTTGCAAAGCACCATAATGACGTTCATTTAACTTCCAGGATTTATAAACGGGAAGCCAAGTTAAGTTTGTTTCATCCAAAACTTCCCATAATGTTTTTATGGCTCGCTTAAGCAGCGAAGTATAGGCGATATCAAACGTATAATTGTGTTGTTTTAAAATTTTCCCGGCTTTTCGTGCTTCTTTGATGCCATTCTCTGACAAATCAACATCTGTCCATCCGGTAAATTTATTTTCCAAATTATACAAACTTTGTCCGTGACGAATTAGTACGAGTTTTAACATGAAATATAGCTCCTTTAAAAGAGGGGTATTGGATTTTTTTGTTACTTCAGTAAAACATTTATACAACATACTAAGGTAGCGGTAACAACTTTTATTTATATTATATCCCCTTAAATGACTTTATTACACATTTTGAATGAACTATTTTAAAATATGGTAATCTTTCAGACCGATTCATTTGAAAGATAAGAAATAAAAGATAGTCCACTTTTTCTCAAGTCATTTAAAAAATAAAACATTAAAAAGGCTGGTGCTATAAGAACCAGCCTTTTGATGCTTTGAGCTATTATTTTTGACGCCCGGATAAAATGAGAAATCAGTGATTATTCATCCTCTTTAAATAGACGAGGTTTCTCTGCGCTAAAAGAAATGTTCCCGCATTCCGGACACACTTTAATAGATATATCAGAAACTCCTCTCCAAGTTGGCTCCCATTCTTGTTCTCTATAGGGCTGTAAAGTTGCATTTATGCCACTTAATTTTGCTTTTTTTAAACTTTCTCCTCCGCAGGCAAGGCATTTTTGTTTGACCATGTTAGCCACCACCTTTATTTTGATTCGTCCCTGTAGTAAAACCAATGTTAATTACGCTGCGTAAAGGGAGTAAGATTGATTATTCAATCCAGAAAGGGCTGATCTTTTATTTAAATTTGTTGATTTCACCTGTTCCGTGACACTCATTACAAATTATTTTCTGTTTATTTAAACTGTTCCCAATTTGTATTTTACCTGTACCATGACAGGATGGGCATTTCTTTAAAGCTTTTGCGGATTTAGTTTCTTTAGTTTTTAAGGTCATATTTATTCACCTTTCCTTA
>DATGTM010000115.1:0-3843 GCA_035301845.1 Pseudogracilibacillus sp.
TGTTCATTTAACAACTTTTTATTGTAAATTGTTAGAAGGAGAACCAACATTAACAGAACACAAATCGATGAAATGGGTATCACCGCAAGACTTATTAGGACTCGACTGGGCACCAGCGGATATACCTGCAGTGGAGAAGATTTCTAGAATTATTGTTTAATAAAAGGAGGTTCTTTGGATGTTGCACAAAGGAATATATGAAGAAATTATTAATAAAGCCCTGCAAGAAGAACTAACTGCCCTAGACCCCACATTAACAGGACTGGTGAAAGGCAAATTAGATGAAGAAGATGCCAATAAATTTTTGTCCGCATACATAGCTTCTATTACAAGAAAGGCACTTAAACATGTGCGTGAAAATGAAAAAAATAAAAATGAAGCACTTTTAAAACAAATAAAGGCATGTAATCAACTAATCAATGTATTAAGTGAAGTGTTAAGTGATGAGGAATTTAAGTTATTACAAATAGATCATGCTGGAGAAGTACTTGAAGAGGTTTACTCTAAAATAAACAACCCTCGGAGTCTGCATAAAAAGCAAAGAACAAATCGTCCAGTTACTTCTATTGCCGAAAGCTCCTTGTTTACTGGGGCAGTGGCGGAGCCAAGTATGCTTAATGAATTAAAACAAGAAATTCTCTCTTGTAATGAAATAGATTTTCTTGTCTCTTTTGTAAAGTGGAGTGGCATCCGGATTATAATGGATGAACTAAAAACATTCACTGAAAATGGCGGTAAACTTAGAATCATTACAACTTCTTATATGGAAGCAACTGATTACAAGGCTATTATAGAATTAGGAAAACTCGAAAATACGGAAATAAAAATTTCTTATGATATAAAAAGCACCCGTCTTCATGCTAAAGCGTATATGTTTAAACGCGACACAGGTTTTACAACTGCTTATATAGGATCTTCTAACCTATCTAATCCAGCACTCACTTCCGGTTTAGAATGGAATTTGAAAGTGACGGAAAAGGACTCTTTTGATATTATCAATAAATTTGAAGCAACGTTCGAAAGTTACTGGAATGATAGTGAATTTAAAACTTTCCGAGAATATAATGAAGCAGACCACCAACTATTAAAAGAATCCTTAACTAGAAAAACACAATATGGAAATGAAGATTTTCATTTCAATCTAGAAATTCGCCCCTATCCATATCAGAAGGAAATGTTGGAGAACTTGACGGTTGAAAGAGATGTGTTTGGGAGAAATAAAAATTTATTAGTAGCAGCGACAGGAGTAGGGAAAACTGTTATTTCAGCTTTTGATTATAAAAGATATTTACAAAATAGAAATGGTAAAGCAAAATTGTTGTTTGTTGCACATCGGGAAGAAATCCTAAAACAAAGTCAGGATACCTTTCGAGCGATATTAAAAGACACAAATTTTGGTGATATGTTTGTTGGCAGCCATACTCCCACCTCATTTGATCATTTGTTTGTGAGTATTCAAAGTTTTAATAGCAAGCAGTTAGATGAGAAGTTAACAAAAGATTTTTATGATTTTATAATTGTGGATGAATTTCATCATGCTGCAGCAAAGTCGTATCAAAAGTTACTAAACCATTTTGACCCGAGTGTATTATTAGGATTAACTGCTACCCCGGAAAGAATGGATGGACAAGATGTCACCAAATATTTTGATGGACAAATTGCTTCGGAAATGCGATTAACAGAAGCGATTAATCGTAAACTATTAAGTCCTTTCCAGTACTTTTGTGTCAGTGATACAGTTGATTTATCCACTTTGCAGTGGAGCAGAAAAGGATATAATGCAAGTGAACTAGAGAATGTTTACACACATAATACAAGACGTAGTCAGCAAATTGTACATAGTCTCTGTAAATATGTAACAGATATTGACGAGGTAAAAGGTCTAGGATTTTGCGTTGGTGTAGAGCATGCTGAATACATGGCTTCGTATTTTAATCAGAGAAAGATCACTTCCATAGCTTTACATGGAGGTTCCGATAAATCTACAAGGGAAAAAGCACAAACTCAATTAAGAAATGGAGAACTCAAGTTTATTTTTGTTGCTGATTTATATAATGAAGGCGTTGACATTCCCGAAGTAAATACTATTCTCTTTTTGCGACCGACAGAGAGTTTAACTGTATTCCTACAACAATTAGGGCGCGGATTAAGATTGCAAGATGATAAGGAATGTTTAACAGTTTTAGATTTCATCGGACAAGCGCACAAAAATTATAGTTTTGAGGAAAAGTTTCGTGCACTTGTTGGAAAAACAAAGCATTCTATTAAGCACTATGTAGAGGATGGTTTCTCTAATTTGCCAAAAGGTAGTTTTATTCAGTTAGAGAAGCAAGCGAAAGAGTATGTGTTACGGAATATTAAAGCAACAGCTAATACTAAACCAAATTTGATTAATAGGATGAGATACTTTGAACAGGATACGAATTTAGATCTTACATTCTCAAACTTTTTAAATCATTATCATTTATCGGTGTATGATTTCTATGGAAAAAATAAAAATCGTACTTTTCAAAGAATGTTGGTGGAGGCTGGATTGCAACAAGATTTTCGTTTTGAATTGGAGGACTTGGTTACAAAAGGTTTGCCAAAGTTATTTCATATAAATTCAAAAAAACTATTAGAACATTTTATACATATAGTGGTGTATAAGGGTTTTTTAGAAAAAGATGATTCAGAAGAAAAAAGATTGATGACAAATATATTCTATTATAGTTTTTTCAAGGATGAGCCACAAAAAGAAGGCTATACTTCTATAAAGAGTGCTATACAGACGATACTGCAAAGTGAACAAATGTGCCAAGAAATACATGACTTGCTAAAGCATAATTATAATACGCTAAAAACAATGGAAATAGCTCACGATTTTAATTTTATTACACCTTTAACAGTACATTCTGTTTATTCAAGAGACCAGCTATTAGCGGCATTAGAATATTATAATGAAGAACGTCGGCCTGAATTCAGAGAGGGAGTGAAGCATTTCAAAGATAAAAACACAGATATATTTTTAATTACTTTAAATAAATCAGAAAAAGACTTCTCTCCTTCAACATTATATGAGGATTATGCAATCAATGAAAAATTATTTCACTGGCAATCACAAAGTAGGCTAACAATAACCAGTCCTACAGCACAAAGGTATATTCATCATAAAGAAAATAACCATCAAATTGCGTTATTCGTTAGAGAGTATAAACAGGAGTTTGGTTATACAGCACCATATACCTTTCTAGGCACTTGTGAATACGTGAGTCATTCTGGAGAAAAACCAATCAGTTTTGTTTGGCGACTTAAGGACGAATTACCACCTGCACTTGTCCCTAAGGCCAACAAAAGTATTGTAAAATAAAAAGGGATGAATAGCTGATAGTTCATTATTCGAGGATTTCTTGGATTAAAGGTCTGTTGGCACAGCCCACCTGTTCATCATTTGCACATTTCCTGAATTAAAGGTCCGTGAAAATAGCCACACCAGCTTTTTTATAAAAATATACAAAAAGGACGGTTTTCAAGTAACCGTCCTTTTACAACTATCCCATCTCAGCCAAATGTTCAACTCGATTATAATCCTTCACTGTCCATGTTTTGCCGTCATGTGTTATATTACTCAAACATGCGTTGCTAAGCTTTGTTTTTCCAGTACCAATCTCTCCACCGGAAATTTGAGATAAAATAGCATTAATAGCTCCACCGTGGGAGATAAGTAAGACTTTTTTATTTGGATAAGTTTCAAGAATTTCCTCAATGCCTGCTGTTACTCTTGCTGTTACTGCTTCTCTTGGTTCTTGATTGGGATATGTGCGCATGCCAGGGAATTTTTGATCACGTTCTGTTTTCGTCAAT
>DATGTM010000116.1:0-3490 GCA_035301845.1 Pseudogracilibacillus sp.
TCCAGCTTCCTTCCCGGTATGTTTTATTGAGTTCCGTTTCATTCAAATCCTCGACTGTATTTTTTAAGCGTTCTGTGTAAGAGGCGATTTCTTTTACCCACTGATTCACGTGATTTAAGGTTACTGTCTTTGGAACATCTAGTTTTCCAATAGGAAATTTTACATTCATTTATCTTCCTCCCACTTATTTCGAAATGTTCAGTATAGTATAACATAGATCTTGATTTTTGAAGCAACCTATCAAGTGAAATTCGTCATTTAAAACAAAGGAACGGAGGATATCTTGTAGAGATGGTCTTGACTTTATCATAAGAAGAAAACGTATAAAAAAACCATGCTAAAAGCTTCAAATCGCTTCTAACATGGCTCTGTAAATCAAATGGTACGTTTATGAAACAGATACTTACCGGAATAAACTTATTCAATTGTAGTCATTGGTGTAAATAACTCGAAATGACGGTTTTCTTCAGGGACTCCCCAATTTTTCAAAGCTTTGTTGATTGCTTTTAAGAAAGGCATTGGTCCGCAGAAATAGAAATCTTTATGTTCATCGGAAAGTATTTCTTGTAACCATGGTAAATCAATAAATCCTTCCCGGTGATGAGCATCTAAAGTGATATCTTCCGGTGTAGGTCGCTCGTAACAGAAATACGGTGTCAAGTTTTCATGCGCTTTTCCTAATTCTTCGACATGGTCTTTCATGGCATGTACTTTCCCATTTTGTGCAGCATGAATAAAGGTTACTTCACGTTCAGGCTGTGTTTCGACCAACGAATTAAGCATACTCATCATTGGAGTAATACCGACACCACCGCTTAACAGTACAACTGGTTTATCTGCTGATTTAATCGTGAAATCACCAGCAGGAGCACTCACTTCAATTGTAGAACCTTCTTCCGTATCTTCATGTAAGAAGTTGGAAACTTTTCCAGCAGGTACTTCCTCATTAGGAGCAGGTTCTTGTTTGACACTGATACGATAATACTCTCCATTTGGTGCATCAGATAGAGTATAGTGCCGCATATGGTAATAATCTTCGCCGTCTATTTCTGCCTGGATGGTTAAATACTGTCCTGGTTCATAATCAGCTATTGGCTTCTTGTCTACCGGCTTTAAATAAAAAGAAGTAATGACGTCACTTTCTTTTACTTTTTTATCAATATAAAACAAACGCGTACCCGTCCAGCCGCCTGTTTTTTGTGCTGTTTGCTGATACATGTCTTGTTCAATTGTGATAAAGGTATCAGCAATATATTGGTATGCTTTTTCCCATGCGTCTACAATATCTTCCGTAGCTGCTTCCCCTAAAACCTTTTTTACAGCGTCGATTAACGCCGTTCCAACAACAGGGTATTGTTCGGGCTTCACATTCAGTGCACGGTGTTTTTCCGCTACTCGAGTTACCATTGATTGGATAGGTTCAAAATTATCAATGTTTATTCCTGCTAAGTAAACACCATAAGCAAGTGCCTCTTGCTGCAGACCTCTTTCTTGGTTGGATTGATTAAATATATTATATAATTCCGGATGACGTGAAAATAAAATGTTGTAAAATGTTTTCCCGATTTCCTCAACGTTATCTTTAATAATAGGAGCTGTTTTTTTCACCGTTTCAATTGTTTGCGGGTCAAGTGTTTTCGTTTCTAACAATGTCATTCTCCTTTTTTAAGTATTGAAATAACTTATGTGGTGTTTCCTATACTTTAATCTTAAATTAAAATATGATAAAAAAGGGCATTTTAAGGAACTGTTAAAAGTTTTGTCGAAAAGTTATTAAAACTTTGTGAATAAATGAACATTGAAGCAGGTTATACATTTTAAGGATGAAATGCTTCTGTTTCACTCCTTTACTTATGAAGAGAATGGCAATAGAAAGAAAATAGGCGCAAGAAGGATAGAGGGGAAGGAAACGACTAAGAAAAACTGGCCATGTAAGACATGACCAGCAGTGCACACTATTATATGAAAAAGGGAATCGGTTATATGACAGTGGAGGAGCAGTTTATCTGGCAATTAATACATCAATTTCTGCATGACGCATAATATATTCAGAAACACTTCCAATTAACATACGTTCTATGGCGCTCTTTCCTTTTGCCCCAACAATGATTAAATCAGCCTGATAAGCTGCAGCAAGTGTTTCAGAAATTTCCACTTTTGTTTTTCCGAATTTTACGACAGATTCTACATCTTGAAGGCCTTCCTCTTTCGCTACTTTTACGTATTCATCTAATATTTCTTGCGTGTCTTTTTTCGTTTGGTCAATTAAATGTTGGTCATATTGTTTTACCATTGCAGGAGAGGGCGATTCAATGATATGAGCAAGTACAAGTTTAGCATTGTTTAGTTTAGCCATTCGTACAGCTTTTTGAAAAGCTTTTTTAGCAAACTCGGATCCATCTACAGGGGTTAAAATAACTTCATATTCAGCATCCATGTTTATTCCTCCCAAAAATTAGTTTTCAAAATGTAACATTCATCTATATATAGCGTAACATATATTTGATTGAATCATACTTGAAATAGATGTTGCAGTCGTGTTTGTTCGTTTGATATAATAAATACAGAAATGTTCGAAGGAGGTGAGCAAAGATGCTGTTAGAGGTATTAAATAGTACGTTAATAGATTCGTCATTCTTTTACTTATATTTTGGTATCATCCTTATTTCATTGGGGTCCCTTGTTCTAATGAATATTCAGTGGAATAAATCAATGACTACGAATTCTTTTTCCTTATATAATCATCAGATGATGAAAGTGAATCCTGGTCAAATGAGTAAGCCAATTATGACTAGAGAACCTTTTATAGATTGGTTAACGTTAACACATAGCAGGATAAACAGAAATGATGATAAAGAAGATGATTCAGCCTCTTATTTTACAAGCGATTTTAAAATAAGAGGAGGACGATTATGCCAAGCAGCAGCTTGCTCACCGTTTTTAAAAAATACCGCGTTTTTATATTAGTTGGGTTAACTTTATTCGTACTTGGAGGCTGTGGGACTCAATTCACGCCTGTAGATAGTTCATCTGAAGGTTTCTTTTCTCATTATCTCGTATACCCGATGTCGCTTTTAATTAAAGAAGTGGCCTCATTACTGCAAGGCAATTATGGAATTGCGATTATCGTGATTACGATAAGTATTCGGTTTGTTTTAATGCCTTTCTTTATTAAACAATCGAAAAATAGTAAAGAATCACAAGGGAAAATGGCTCTTATCAAACCGGAAATGGATGCGATCAAAGAAAAATATAAGTCGAAAAAGAGTAGCGCAGACCAACTTCATATGCAAAATGAATTGAAAGAATTGTACCAACTGCATAATTTTAATCCTGTTAAATTAGCTGCAGGCTGTATGCCATTACTATTACAAATGCCTATTTTAATTGGATTCTATTATGCGATTAGACGTACCCCGGAAATCGCAGACCAATCCTTTCTCTGGTTTAATTTGGGAGAAACAGACCTTTTATTTGTTGCGATTGCTGT
>DATGTM010000117.1:0-3699 GCA_035301845.1 Pseudogracilibacillus sp.
TTGTCGCACGGGGCAGCTTATGACGCCGATAGCTGGGAAGATCAAGGGGAGCAGTTTGCCGAAAATAATGTGACTGCTTTTGCCGTGGAAGACACAAATGATGAAGAATTAGTGGACGCAGCCGAGTGGTTAAAAGAAGAACAGGGAGTAGAAAAGGTGGCGGTGCTCGGAGCAAGTGCAGGCGGCGCCTCAGCGATTGAAGCTGTAGAAAAAGACGATACCGTTTTTGACAAGGTCGCTTTATTGTCACCGGGAAGCGATGCAACGTCGATAAAAGATACGCCTGTTTTGGTCGTTTACAGTGAAGAAGAAGGATTTGAAGACTTAGAAGAAAACCAGCCAGAAAACCTTGAAACCTTAGCGATTTCTGGAGATGCGCATGCACAGGAAATGTTTCAAGACGATGAGAAATCCACTGAAGTGATGAAAAAGATCACGGCGTTTTTGGAAGAGTAAATAACAGTTGGGAGATTCGTTTGTGCGTCATGAATCTAAAACAAATCGAAATAAAATTCAAGTAAACATTTACAAAATGAAAATGTTATTATATAATTTATGAAAGCCCTTTCAAAATGAGCGATACTAACTGCCTAACTTATTTACATTTCATCTCGAAATTGTTCCAATAAGTAGATAAGCCAGTTCAACAAGACGAAATTTTTAACACTCTATCTCGTCATGTTTGAGCTGGCTTTTTATATTTTACGGATGAACAAAAATGTTCCACTTGGAGTAGGAGAGGCTTTATCGTAAGAAAAATAACTGATGCTTCTTAATGGGGATGGTCCAAATTTGTATGAAGCGAATATGTTTATAAACAATTAACTAATAAAATCAGGGAGGTTCAGCAAATGAAGGAACATGAGAAAGAAGATATAAAACTGGTGAAGATTTTAGGGAATAAAGAAGTCTTATCCTTAGCATTCGGAGCGATGATCGGTTGGGGCTGGGTAGTAACAACGGACCTATGGATTACGGAAGCTGGCTCGATTGGTTCGATTATTGCTTTTTTAATTGGTGGGCTGCTAGTCACATTGATTGGACTAACTTACGCAGAGCTTGCTGCTGCAATGCCTTTAGCAGGTGGAGAATTTATTTACAGTTTTAAAGCGCTTGGTCGGATTGCTTCGTTTGTTACGACGTGGGCATTGATTTTAGGGTATGTTTCCGTGGTTGCTTTTGAAGCCGTCGCTTTGCCAACCGTTTTTGAATATGTAATTCCGAATTATAGTACAGGTCACATGTACACCATTGCAGGATGGGATGTCACTGCTACATGGGCTGGGATTGGTATGCTTGGTTCTTTAATTATTACATGGGTGAACTATCGAGGAATTAAATTTTCTACATCAATTATGTTTATATTGACCATGTTGATAGCACTTGCAGGTGTAATGTTGATTTTTGGAAGCGGTATCGGTGGGAATGCTGCACAGATGAAGCCAATGTTTGTGAATGGTTCCGCTGGATTATTTACGGTGGTTATTATGACACCATTTATGTTTGTAGGGTTTGACGTCATTCCTCAAGCTTCTGAAGAAATTAATTTACCCCGAAAACGTATTGGACAATTGCTCGTTTTCTCCGTTGTATTAGCAGTAGTGTGGTATATTTTAATCATTTTTGGTGTTTCTCGCATTTTATCGCCAACAGAAATGACAGAATCTAATTTGGTGACGGCAGATGCAATGGCTAAATCATTTGGTAATAGTAAATTAATGGGGAACTTTCTCGTATTAGGTGGAGTTGGTGGTATACTGACAAGTTGGATTGGATTCTATGTCGGTGGAAGCAGGGCAATTTATGCGCTGGCTAAAGCAGGTATGCTTCCAAAACAATTAGGGGAATTGCACCCGAAATATAAAACTCCTCACAAAGCAATTCTATTAATAGGAGCGTTCTCGACGGTTGCTCCGCTTTTAGGGCGCCCTGCTTTAGAATGGCTAGTAGATGCTGGCGGTATTGGTTTAGTCGTAGCTTGGCTCATGGTTTCCGTTTCTTTTTTAGTTCTACGAAAAAAGGAGCCGAACATGATACGTCCATTTCGATTAAAATTTGGTCGTCCAATTGGATGGGCAGCAGTCATTATGGGAATTGGTGTCGCTATATTATATATGCCAGGAATGCCTTCTGCGTTAATCTGGCCCTACGAATGGGTACTTGTAGGAGTTTGGGCAGTGTTGGGAGTTTTATTTTATAAAATAACTGTCACTAAAGAAAGTGTGAAAGAAACGGATCACCACATGAAAGAACAATTTTCACGAGTTGTGGATTATGAGTCGGAAGATGAATCAATAAAATAAACAATTGTTTAAGAAGCACTTCAATTGCAGAAGTGCTTTTTATATTGTTGCTTGGCACAAAAGATAGTTGATATATCCGTTTCCATCTCGTTTCATTTTTAAAACAAAACGTTAATTTGTAAGCGGTAACATTTTACATTTTGTCTAATGTAAAAGAAAATCCGTCATATTACAATAGAAGTAATGAAAAGGAGGGGCGATTTAAAATGACAACACAACATGATTTATATGAAAAAGATGCACGGTATGTATGGCATCCGATGCGCCATTACAGCCCAGATAAAACGATGATTTTTACCGAGGGGAATGGAGCCTGGGTGACCGATGCAAATGGAGATACATTTTTAGATGCAATGGCAGGTCTATGGTGTGTAAATGCCGGTTATGGCAGAGAAGAATTGGCAAAAGCAGCATATGACCAGATGACAGCTTTACCTTATATCCCGATGACGAATAGTCATATCCCAGCGATTCAATTAGGGGAAAAGTTAAATGAATGGCTGGAAGATGATTATGTCTTTTATTTTTCCAACAGTGGTTCGGAAGCAAATGAAACAGCCTTTAAGATCGCGAGACAATATCATGAAGCTAATGGAGAAGGTTCGCGTTATAAATTCATTTCTCGTTACCGGGCGTATCATGGAAATTCTTTTGGATCGCTCGCGGCAACTGGACAAGCGAAACGTAAAATCAGTTATGAACCGCTCGCTCCAGGATTTTTACATGTGACACCACCGGATTTATATCGTACGCCTTATCAAGGAACGGAAGAAGAACAAGCTTTGGCCTGTGCGGATGAAATTGATCGAGTAATTGGCTGGGAAATTAATGAAACGATTGCTGCTGTAATTATGGAACCAATCATTACAGGTGGCGGGGTATTAATGCCTCATGAAAGTTACTTGAAAAGAGTGGAAGAGATTTGTAATAAACATGGTGTATTGCTGATTATTGATGAAGTGATTTGTGGCTTTGGCCGTACTGGTGCAAAATTCGGATTTCAAAATTATGGGATTAAACCAGATATCGTCACCATGGCGAAAGGGCTCACAAGTGCTTATTTACCACTGTCTGCCACCGCTGTCAAACGAGAAATATATGAGAAATTCCACGGCCAGGATCAATATGAGAATTTCCGTCATGTGAACACATTTGGTGGAAATCCCGCAGCCTGTGCCCTTGCGCTTAAAAATATAGAAGTGTTGGAAGAGGAAAACTTAGTAGAACAAGCGAATATCCAAGGAGATAAATTACGAGCAAAATTAAAAGACTTGGAAAATCATCCTTTGGTGGGAGACGTCCGGGGGAAAGGCCTCTTAGTCGGCATCGAGCTCGTAGAAAATAAAGAAACAAAAGAACCTGCTTCTTCCGATTATGCAAAACAGATTATCGGGCT
>DATGTM010000118.1:0-3980 GCA_035301845.1 Pseudogracilibacillus sp.
AGCACCAAATCTTCCTGTGGCACGTATTCTTTGGGAAGTGAAGCCAAATTTTCATGAAGGAGTTAAATCCTGGATAGAGAATGGCGGTGGACACCACACTGTAGTTTCACTAAATCTAACAACGGATCAGATTATAAGCTACGCAAAATTAGTCTCTCTAGATTATGTAGTAATTAAATAGAATTTCAGCATCAAAGTAGTTGTAGTTACTTTCACTATTTTGGTGCTGAAAATTTAAATATACATATTTGTTGCTTTAGCTTAAAATTATAAACGCTGATTATCATTAATTTTTCGCTACATGTAGTTATGATATTTTAATTCAGATTGCTGCTTTTACTTACTTGATAGCTAATAATTTTGTTTATATCAGTAAGTCTATAAGTTTATATTTTATTATAAGTTTGAATCAAAAGTGTTAGCGCTTTATTTAATTAATATCTAGTTAAAAAATAAAATTCTTAAGAGACCTGCGGTGATATGTCAAGAGAACATTTATAAACGATTGGATTATCAAGGGTCAAATTGGTTAAAAAAGGCAATACAAAGCTGAACCAGTAAT
Organism: Pseudogracilibacillus sp.; assembly: GCA_035301845.1. Classification (GTDB taxonomy): domain Bacteria; phylum Bacillota; class Bacilli; order Bacillales; family Amphibacillaceae; genus Pseudogracilibacillus. The sequence continues at coordinate 563 of DATGTM010000118.1, forward strand.
AAAATGGAAATTACTGGAAATGATTAAAAGGATTTCGAAGCTAAGTGTGCTTCATCTATTTACGCTCCTTTCGGCGTGTAAATTTGGTTATTGCGTAGTAGCGCATCAACCAAACGCACGAGTTTTCTTGCGGTTAAGGCGAGGGCTCTTTTATGTTGATGTTTCGGTACTTCCTGATACTTTTTTGCGTAATAATCTTGGTATTCGGGAATATGCTTTCTCACTGAGTTGGCGGCTTCAACCAAGTAATATCGCAGGTATTGATTCCCGTTTCGTGTCAGCGAAGTATCTTCAGCCGTGAATCGTCCGGATTGGTGTTTACGCCAGTACAGGCCAGCATACTTGGCAATCTTGGTTTCATCTTCAAACCGTTCAATTTGACCAATTTCAGCGATGATGCCAGCGGTAAACACCGGGCCGAGGCCCGGCACTGATTCAAGGGTTTGAGACAAACCCGCCATAATGCGCTTGATGGATTTGTCCAATTCTTTCATTTGCTTGTCAAATGTTCGGATAACAGTAATGGAAGTGGCTAGAATGGTATCGATGGAGTCTTCCACTACTTTATCCAGACGATACGAAGATCGGGCAGCTTTTTGAATGGTTTTAGCGGTTTTCTCCGGATCTTCAAAACGGTTTTTTCCTTTGGAGCGCAGATAACTGGTTAAATCTGCTAAACTCATGTAAGCCAGTTCATTCAAACTATATTGCTCCAAGAATAAATCCATCATAGCTTTGCCAAAAACAGAGGAATCCACTTCTTCGGTAAATGTATTACATTTATAGCTCAGATACTGAAGGAAACGCTGCTTCTCTTGGGTGATTTGACGTACCAGTTGGTATCTGGCTCGTGTCAATTGTTGTAATGCAATGTATTGTTCTTCTTTGACAACTGTCATCGGGAAACGACCGAATCGGAGGTAATCAGCGATGACAAAGGCATCAATTTCATCTGTCTTGTCCATATCGCTGTACCCCTTTTTGAAGTTGGCAATCTGTTTAGGGTTCATCACATAAACGTTGGTACCTAAGTCCTGTAAAGATGCATCATTGTCCAAAAACATAGAGGGATGATAACTATAAACACTGGTGGATTCTAGCCCGATTCTTAATGTGTCTATCGATTGCTCTTGGACGATATCCAATATTTCGTCTCTAAGATGCTTAGCGCCTGGCAAGTCGTTGTCGACGGTGAAGGATTTCAGTTTATCTCCTTCTCCGTTTAAAAAACAAACCTTGATATCAAAGGAACTCACGTCTAATCCGACAAATAATTTCATGGGTCTTGCCTCCTTTCGATTTAGAATCATAGGAACTTGGTTCTTGGACGCTCCGGGATGTCCCTAGTGTGAACGTCGATCAGCAACCTCGTGTATGAGAACTATCCTTGGTTCGAAAGCCGCCCTGGGCTACTATCATCCAGATTCGATACTCAAGGTGTACAGCCTGCGTGTAGGAAGATCCGTACGTACACTGGGAAACAGTCTCTTTATGCAGTTAAATCCGCAAGGAGGGAAAGAATTGTCCCAAATGATCCTACAACCATTATCTAGGAACATCGCGCAGCGTCCAAGTTTTTGACCTATTCTAACAACTAATGATCTTCAAAAGAAGTTACCTGGAACGGATGGCGGCGACTCCTGCGGGAAAAGCATGAGTCTTGAGACCCCACAACGAACGGTTTTTGTGAGTGAGGAGGCTCAAGCCATGCCCGCGGAAAGCGTCCGCCAGCAGTGAAAGGTAACAGAGTTATCAATACGTCCAATATTCAAGAAAATTAGAAAGAATAAATAGATTAAAATGAAAGTCTAAATATACTATACGAGGGGGGAGAAGATGGACTCTGATTTCTTACAAGCTGCAAGAGGATATAAGAACAAGCAGGAGTATAAAAAAGCGGTGGATTGTTATGAATCTTACTTCCGTGAACAAGTACCTCCTTATGCGGAAAAGCTATATAAGGATTACGCCAAATGCTTGCGTTTATGTGGCGAGATACGTCGCGCAGAAGCAGTGCTTGAAGAAGGGCGAGGCTGGTATCCGGCTAATATACCTATTTTAAAAGAAAGCTGTACTTTATATGAAGTCTCAGGAGATTTTAAAGCAGCTAAAGATTGTGCGGAAACGTTCATTCACTTCGAGCCAGAAGACCCGGACAACTATATCCGTTTGGGGAGTATTTATGCGCAGTTAAAAGAAACGGATAAGGCAGAAAAAGCTTATCAGAATGCCTTAACTTACCAGCACGGGATAGATATGGAAGCATTAATAAATGTGGTGCGAAATCGAGTCATCGACGATTCCGATCAAACTAACTCATACTATAAGCATATGGGCGGGATGAATAATTTGGGGGCTTTCATTCATGAACATGCTGAAGGAAAATATATGACTAAAATAGCAAGATATAAGGGGTCCAATAAGCGGGAGGCATTCTTTTACCAGGAAATGTCTATTGCATTCCCGATTTTACAAGAGGTGGTGCCTGCTTATATTGATTCCTTCGTCAAAGATCAGATCCTTTACTTAACGATTGAATTAAAGGAAGGTAGATTTGCCAGGTTGGAACAATTTCCAGAAGCATTAGCGATTCATGAAAAACTTGCTTCCGTTTCTTATAAAGAAGCAGCTGGTTTTTTAAGTATTCCTTCGTATCGATTTCAATTTAATTTGAGAAACCCGAATATTGTAACCCAATTTTTCACACATATTCACAAAGAAACTTACAATCGTCAGTTATTTAGTTCTTTGCGAACGCTCGTCAGCCAAAGAGAGCATCCCGATATGGTCGACTTTTTAATGAATCGTTTGGAAGCTTTAGTAATGGACAATCAATTGTATGTTCTCGTCGATCCTGAAAGACATTACACTCTTTTGCACGGCGAATATAAGCCGGGAACCATCATTATCGAAGACTCCACAAAGAAAGGATACGTAATCGATTGGTCGACTTTTACTATTGGTCCTCCCTGTGTTGAAATTGCACGGTACTTATCTGCATCATTGCCTGCGTATCAAAAAATACAGCAGCTTTATTTGCAGCAAGCAAAACAGATAGACCGATTAACGTTTGTCGAACGAATTTTGTTTCTTTATGCCATCGTACTTTTTTATATTTTGCGATTTATTAAATCTAAAAATACAGAAACTAGAGAGAAAATTAAACAATTCATTTCAGAAGCATTAGATGATATGGCTAGGTTGGTTGAAGCACACCGGCCGTATATCGACGACCGGCTTCAGTTAATTCAATTACACGAGAAACTTCATGCGTCGAAACAGCAAATCAACACTTTACAAAAGGATAAAAAACGCTTGAAAAACCGATTACATCATACGTTCAATAGTAAATCATGGAAAGTAACTGCACCGTTACGAAAAATTTCGGAACGATTGAGGAAGTAATCGGATAATAGCT
>DATGTM010000119.1:0-4364 GCA_035301845.1 Pseudogracilibacillus sp.
TTCATTCTCTAAAACGTCTCTTGCCACTGACATTTGACCTTTACCACCATCTACAATAATTAAATCAGGCAACTGGCGATTCTCTTTTAATACCCGACTGTATCTTCGTCTAATTACTTCCCGCATTGTTTCATAATCATCTGGGCCTTCCACGTCACGAATTTTGTACTTGCGATATTCTTGTTTATCTGCTTTTCCATCTGTAAACACAATCATCGCAGAAACAGGATCGACTCCTTGGATATTCGAGTTATCGAAAGCTTCAATACGTCTTGGAGATGCGATATTTAAACTATCTCCTAACTTTTCAACTGCTTTAATCGTTCGTTCTTCATTCATCTCAATTAATGAAAAGCGTTCTTCTAAAGCAATTTTAGCGTTCTTTTCTGCTAAATCTGCCAATTCTTTTTTCTTCCCACGATAAGGTGTGTGAACATCAATTTTTAAAAGTTCCTGTAACATCTCAGATTTTGTACCTAAAGGGACTAAGATTTGCTTTGGTTTCACATTCCTTTTATGCAAATAAAATTGTCCAACAAAACTTAAGAAGGCATCTTCGGCATCCGTATAAAAAGGGAAAATCGACACATCCCTCTCTAATAATTTGCCCAGTCGCACATAAAATACTTGGATACACATCCAGCCTTTATTGTAGCTGTACCCAAAAATATCAATATCGGTCTTTTCATTTAAGGATACTTTCTGTTGTTCCATCACAGCTTCTATCGCATTCATTTGATCCCTTAACTCCTGCGCTCGTTCAAATCGCAGTGCTTCACTTTCTATTTCCATTTTCTCTTTTAATTCATTTTTTATTTCACTGTATCCCCCACGCAAAAATCGGGATATCTCACCAATAATTTGATCATATCTTTCTTTAGGTACGGGTTCTTTGCTGCAAGCAAGGCATTGCCCCATATGATAATAGAGACAATAGCGTCCAGGTGGATTTTTACATTTTCGAAGTGGATAGATTCGGTCTAATAATTTTTTCACTTGTCTTGCAGCTATCACATTCGTATAAGGACCAAAGTACTTCCCTCCATCTTTTCGCACTTTTCGAACGACTAAAATTTGTGGATGCTTTTCATTCGTTATTTTAATATATGGATAACTCTTATCGTCTTTGAGCATGACATTATATTTGGGATCATACTTCTTAATTAAATTCATTTCCAAAATCAGAGCATCGATTTCTGTCGATGTTACGATATATTCAAAATCAACAATGTCCATGACAAGCAATTGCGTTTTCTGATCATTATTCCCTTTAAAATACGAGCGGACCCTGTTCCGCAAAGCTTTTGATTTCCCTACATAGATGACAACACCTTGATTGTTTTTCATGAGATAACAACCTGGTTTCATTGGTAGTAACGATAGCTTTTCCGATATAATCGAATTCATTTTCTCCCTCCAATCATTTATTTATTATACTCGCAGACGGATTATAAGCGAATATTCCAGTTTCATTTATACGAGCTTTAAAATAAATATTACACTTGTTTGTTCGAATCATGAGCATCGATTACTTATCTATGTAACAATTGTTTACAGCGGCAAAATAAGTTGGACAGCACCCTGCTTTACAGTGAACAAAACAATCCCTTGACATCAAAATATCAAGGGATTCATTGTGTTTTATATTATATTTAATTAAGCGTGTTTATTAACAACTTCTTGAAGTGCTTCTTTTGGTTGGAATCCAACCACTTGATCTACTACGTTACCATCTTTAAGCAGTAGTAATGTTGGAATACTCATCACACCATATTCTCCTGCAGTTTCCTGGTTATCATCTACATTAAGTTTAACAATTTTAACGGTATCGCTCATTTCGCCATCTAATTCTTCTAGAACAGGAGCAATCATTTTACAAGGTCCACACCAAGGTGCCCAAAAGTCCACTAATACTAAACCTTCGCCTGTTTCTTGGGCAAAGTTTTGATCATTTACTTCTCCTATTGCCATTTCAATACCTCCATATTTTTAAAACTTTCATATTTTCGTTTACTATACAAAGTATATCATCCATAACTTAAGCAAGCTAGTACTTTGCTTATCCCTAGGTTCATTCGTTTCAAGATTAAAAACAAAAATCACTTTAAAATATAGTGCAGACTTGTACTATAACAGTTTTTCACTTATATTGGGCTAGGTCCGTAGCAGCTTGATAAGAGTCCTTCATTTTTTGATCTCTTTTTTAACTGCTTCATTCAAGTGACTTCAGGCAATTAGTTACCAGTCTATTCCATATTCAAGAAAACTAACTCTTAAAACACTGTAAATGGTTACATCCATTATAGTGTGAAAAAGAAAAATGAAATGTTGGAAATGTGCGAAGGCTCCTGCCGGAAAAAACCCTCTGTAAACTCCACATGGCGGAGCCGAAGAAGTCCTTGTAGTGCCGGCTAAAAAATTTCCGAAGCCGCATATTTACAAATAATTTTGAACATAATCCTGTAAATTATTTATATTCCAGGATTATCACTCTTTATTATGTAGCTGATATTCTACTGCCTTATTTTTTATATAAAAAATCTGATTGCATAAAACAATCAGATTTTTCGCGTCTTATTATAATGCTTGTTTCAATTCTTCCGTTAATTTCGGAATAATCTCAAATAAATCGCCAACAATACCATAGTCTGCTACGTTAAAGATATTTGATTCTTCATCTTTGTTGATGGCAACGATGACTTTTGAGTTCGACATCCCGGCTAAGTGCTGGATAGCACCGGAAATACCGACTGCGATATATAAGTCCGGCGTAATAACTTTACCTGTTTGACCGATCTGCATAGAATAATCACAATACTCAGCATCAGCCGCACCACGGGAAGCACCTACTGCCCCACCCAAGACATCGGCTAATTCGTATAGTGGGTCAAATCCTTCTTTACTCTTCACACCACGTCCTCCAGCAACCACAACACTTGCTTCAGACATGTCGACACCTTCCGTTTGTTTACGAATAATTTCGTTAATAACTGTTCGTAAGCTTTTCACGTCAACTTCTTTCGCCGTTACATCACCAGAACGGGATTCATCTTTTTCCAGCTTAGCAATGTTGTTTGGACGGATGGTTGCAAAAATCATACCGTCTTTAATAACTTTTTTCTCGAACGCTTTACCAGAATAAATCGGTCTCGTAAAGACAACTTGATCGCCATCTGCATCAATTTCAATTGCGTCAGAAACAAGGCCGATGCCTAAACGGGCAGCTATTTTCGGTGATACATCTTTTCCAATGGACGTATGACCCAAGATAAAACCATAAGGATCTTCTTCTTCTAAAATTTCTAAGATAGCTTGGCCATACCCTTCAGATGTATATTCTTTCAAATTTTCATGAGTTACCGTAATCATACGATCCGCACCGTACTTAATCATTTCATTTGCTTCTTCTTCTAGATTACCGTCTCCTAAAAGCAGGCCAACGACTTCTGCATCTTCTTTAATTTGTCTTGCCGCTGCAATCACTTCGAAACTAACATTACGTAACTCGCCTTCGTTTGCTTCTCCTACAACTAATATTTTTTCACTCATCATGGATTTCCTCCTTCGTTTCCTGTATTAAAGTACTTTTGCTTCGTCTTTTAATAAAGATACTAATTCTTTGACTTGATCATCCACATCTCCTTCAAGCACACGCCCTGCTTCTTTTTCTTTTGGCAAGAAGATTTCGATTGTTTCTGTTTTCGCTTCCACTTCATCTTCGTCTAAATCCAAATCATCGAGTTCTAATTCTTCTAAAGGTTTTTTCTTCGCTTTCATGATACCTGGTAAAGAAGGATAGCGCGGTTCATTCAAGCCTTGTTGACAAGTAACAAGCACCGGAAGTTCTACTTCTAACTTTTCGACGTCTCCTTCGATGTCTTTTTCAATTTTAGCTTTACCTTCTTCAATTTCCAAATCTACAATGGTTGTAACAAAAGGTATGTCAAGAAGTTCAGCCAGACGTGGGCCTACTTGGCCGCTCGCTTCATCAATGGCAACGTTACCGCCTAAAATCAAATCGGCTTCCTTATCTGCAAAATACGCTTCTAAAATCTTAGAAGTGGTAAAAGCGTCTCCCTCTTCCAAATCATCTTCTGTGTTAATCAGAACAGCTTGATCAGCACCCATCGCTAGTGCTGTACGCAATTGGTTTTCTGAATCTTCATCGCCAACCGTTACGACAGTCACTTCACCACCATGTGCATCTCGCTGATTAATTGCTTCTTCAACGGCATATTCGTCATAAGGGTTAATAATCAGCTCTGCCCCTTCATCTTGAATTTCGCCATCTTCAATGATGATTTTTTCCTCGGTATCGAATGTTTTTTTGAGTATTACATAAATATTCATCTTGTTTTCCTCCT
>DATGTM010000120.1:0-8558 GCA_035301845.1 Pseudogracilibacillus sp.
CACGTGTTACTCACCCATCCGCCGCTCATTCCACAGACGTCCACCCGAAGGCTTCTGTCTGCTTCCTGCGCTCGACTTGCATGTATTAGGCACGCCGCCAGCGTTCGTCCTGAGCCAAGATCAAACTCTCCATAGAATACGGATCCCAACAATGTTGGTTCCCGCAATAGTAACTACAGAAAATACTGTAATGTCTTAGCTTCAAAATTTATTCTGACGAGGTAAAAAAGCTGGTTGTTTTACAACTTGACTTTCTTTCCTCTTTCACATTTAGGTTGTTCTTGTTCAGTTTTCAAAGAGCATACATTGTTGTTTGTTTTTCAAACAGCAACAGAAATAAATATACCATAATTATATAAAGCTTTCAATAGAAATGATGAAATTCTTTTAAAAAAATATACAACAATCTATTTTCTTATAGTTAGACATAGCTAATCAACTTACTTTTCCCTATCATACCAGCTTTTTGTGTAATTGAACCTATTTAATACGTTCAGATAATTCTTTCGCATGTCTTTTTATTCTGCTGTTGTATAAATACAAATCATGCTTGAATTTGATTAGGCAAAAAAGGAAAGCATTTTAAAACATTCCATGCTCTCCCAAAATTCAAAAACAATTAGTTTTCTTTAATTATTCTTTTTATTTGCTTGTTTCGCTTTTTGCTGCTCAAGTCTTGCTTTTCTTCGTTCTTGAATTCTTTTTTTATGTTCTTCAGATACTTCTGTTACTTCATGCAAAATCAGCAACTGATAAGCTGTGGCAGTTAGCACCGTAACAACCATAATGATGACAAACGGAATATTTCCTGCACGTAAAACTAACGACAATTCCAAGGCTGTAATGACGATCATCACGAATAATGAAGGAACAAAAGCAGATTGATTTGTTTTCTTCACTTTCAATCTTGCGACAATAAATGCTGTAATAAGCACAACAGCTGCCAATACGACCTTAAACCAAAGAGGAATTTGATTACTGGAGAAATAAACCATATCAAATAACGCGAGCAGAATCAGCAAGAGTTGTACAATCGGCCAGAAAGATTTGAAGAATCCAATCCCAAACCGATGAATAAATAAATAAGCGAAAAAACCTGTCTGCGCTACTACTGTAAAGACCAGTGCATAGCCAAGATAAAACAAAACAACGCCTAGCAGCTCTAATGCATTAAAAGGCTGCAAATAAGCCATGTATTGATCAAAGTGTACAAATATACTTGTAATAAATCCAACAATGCCACCTATAAATAATGTTTTAAAAAACATATGAACGATTTTCTGACTACTCACTAAAAAGCCTCCTACCTTCATTTAGACAGTCCTTCTCATATTCTACCACGAACTGTTGACTTTTTCCTTTTTTCTAAATGATTAAGAAAGACAATTTTGTTACAGCATAAAAAAACAAGCTCTCATTCAGAAAGCTTGTTCTTTTCTTTAGTCTCCTAGTGCCGCAGCAATTTTGGAGGCAATATGATGATATGCTTTTCCATTTGGGTGATCCTCCTGGTAAATTCCAGGCGCAAATTCATCCTCGTCTTCATAAGGCTGTTCCAATGACAAGCGTCCTAACACTTTGGATTGCAACTGTTCAGCAAGTTTATCGCCGCCGCCTTGTCCGAAAACATATTCTTTCTTTCCTGTTTCTTTGCTTTCAAAATAGGACATATTTTCCACAATTCCAAGTAGGTCGTGTTCATACTTCAAAGCCATTTGACCAGCTCTTGCTGCCACAAATGCAGCAGTTGGATGAGGGGTTGTAACGATAAGTTCATGGGCTGTTGGCAACATTTCATGAATATTCATCGCAACATCACCAGTTCCTGGAGGTAAATCGAGTAATAGATAATCCAACTCACCCCACTCTACTTCCTTGAAGAAGTTATCCAACATTTTCCCAAGCATAGGGCCACGCCAGATGATAGGCGAATTATCTTCGACGAAAAAGCCCATCGAAATCAATTTGACGCCATAACGTTCAACAGGAACTATTCTTTCGCCACGAACTTTTGGCATTTCTTCTACACCCATCATATCCGGAACGCTAAAACCGTAAATGTCCGCATCAATAATGCCGACTTTCTTACCTAATCGCATTAATGCCATAGCTAAGTTAACTGTTACAGTAGATTTCCCTACGCCGCCTTTACCACTGGCTACTGCGATATAATGAGGCTGTTTCTTCTGACCAAGAATAGACTGATCCTGCGTACTTGCTGGTTGATGTTTGGCGATGACTTCATCTGGCAGCTGTTCGAAGCGAAGCCCAACAGTATTCGCACCATTCTTCTTCAATAAACCTACAATTTCCTGTTGTAATTCCATTTGTTCAGCTGTATTAGGCTGACCGATAGCTAACTTAACACTGACGTGCTTTTTCTCCTCGCGAACGGAAACACTCAGGATAGCATCCGTTTCTTTAAATGTTGTATGTAAAAAAGGATCTTTAATCGGTTCTAATAGTTTGATGATTTCTTCTTTAGTTAACATCGTACTTGAACACCTTTCCTTTCAAAATAAATTCCACTAGTAGTATATCATATTTCCAGTGAATGCTAAGTGATTTGAATCATACGCTTTCTTATATTCCGAAATAGCAAGAGATAATTTTCTGAAATATCTGTATTGAAACTTTTTTTCTTCACTTTTATAGAGCGCTACCACAGATTATGCTATACTAAGTCCATACGTATTCATCGTTGAGAAGGCGAAATAAGAGAAAGAGGCTGAGTGCTATTGACGAAAAAATTCTGGTTTCAATTAGGTGTGGGGATTTTACTCACCCTCATTATTATAACATTTCTCGTAGAAGTACAATGGATTTTCTCTCCTATCCTTGTGATAGTACAAACAATCTTTATACCGCTTTTGGTTAGCGGCGTGCTGTTTTACCTTTCCCAGCCATTACAAGCTCTCTTGGAAAAATATAAAACACCGCGTTGGGGGAGTATCATTATTATCGTCGCATTAATTCTTGGTATTATTTGGGTTGCCTTTTCTATTGTAGGACCACCGATATCTGAGGAATTCAACAACTTAGTACATAAAGCACCAGCGCTTGCAGAAGACGCTAATGATCTGGTTGTAGGAGTCATTAATGAAACAGATAACCTGCCACAATGGGCTATAGACTCATTAGATGAGCAAACGGAAAGTATTATGAATTATTTAAAGGATGCTTCTTCCCAAGCAGGTAAATGGGTTTTCTCTATTTTCCAATCGATTGTGCAAGGTGCATTAATCTTAATACTGATTCCTTTCTTTTTAATTTTCATGTTAAAAGACCACGAGAAATTTCTGCCATTTATTACACAGTTTTTCAGTGGCACGATGAAAGAATGGATTCAAAAAACGTTCAGTGATATGAACCAAGTACTAAGTCTATATATACGGGGACAAGTACTTGTTAGTACGATTTTAGCTATTTTGCTTTATATCGGTTATATGATTATTGATTTAAACTTTGCTCTGTTGCTCGTGATATTTGCTTTTTTCATGAACATTATACCTTTTATCGGACCATGGATCGCTTTTGTTCCTGCTTTGATTATCGGAGCAGTACAAGACCCTATGTTGATTATCTGGGTTTCACTTATCACACTGATTGCACAACAAACTGATTCTAATTTCATAACACCAAACGTGATGGGGAAGACTTTAAATATTCACCCACTTACAATCATTACGATACTATTAGCTGCTGGAAGTCTAGCTGGTTTCTTCGGTATTTTATTAGCTGTCCCTGGCTACGCCGTTGGAAAAGCAATTATTTCCAATATTTATGAATACCGAAAAGAAATTAAGGAAACAGCAAACAAACAAGTGTAATGCGATAAGATACATTTCAAGGACGCATACGCTTAATATCAACTTGTAATCCGCTCGTTTTCTATGGTTATTTCATTCATAGGATCAACAGGTTATCTCTATGTTCTATATGACTCAGAATCTACAACGGGAGGTCGTTTATTTTGTATGGTGCTATTGAAGCAGGAGGGACGAAATTTGTGTGTGCCGTTGGAAACAGTCCGCTTGATATCAAAGAACAGGCTACTTTCCCAACGGAAACACCTGAAAAAACTTTTCAAAACGTCTTGAATTTCTTTCAATCTTTCACATTAGATGCTTTAGGAGTGGGTTCATTCGGCCCGATTGAAATAGACCCCGCTTCTTCTCATTACGGTTGTATAAAAAATACACCTAAACAAGCTTGGAAAAATGTAGATTTTTTAGGCAAGTTAAAGCAAGTTTACGAAATACCAATCGGCTGGACAACAGATGTCAATGCTGCGGCTCTAGGAGAATCTACGGTTGGAGCAGGTAAAGATAAAACGGATGTGCTTTATCTAACAATCGGAACTGGTATTGGCGGAGGGATGGTAATAGATTCCACTTTTTTAGGTGGAAACATGCACCCTGAGATGGGCCATATACCAGTTGAGCGCCATCCAAAAGATTCGTTTACGGGCATATGCCCTTACCACAACAACTGTCTGGAAGGAATGGCGGCAGGGCCGACAATCAAAGCCCGAACCGGAATAGAAGGTTCTAAAGTAGGGGAAGCTCACGAAGTATGGGACTTTTTAGCTTATTATATAGCCCAAGCTTTATACAACTACACCTTGACGTTACGCCCCGACATTATCGTTTTAGGCGGTGGTGTCATGGAAAACAGCTCACTGCTCTCTAAAATTAAAAAAGAGTTGAACCGAATGTTGAATCAATACGTCGACACCCCTTCGTTGGATAGATACCTCGTAACGCCAGGCTTAAATAATAAATCCGGCATCATCGGAGGATTGGTTTTAGCGGAACAAGTTCTAAAACAAACGAACCCCCTGCTATGAGTGGCAGAGGGTTTATGTATTGATATTAAAAAATCATCATTAATAGTTTAAAGCATAGTCCTGCAATTAATGCAGAAATCGGCATGGTGATCACCCAGGTAATGACCATATTTTGAGCTGTACCCCACTTTACTCCTCGCACCCTGTGTGATGTCCCCACTCCTAAAATAGAAGAAGAAATGACATGCGTCGTACTGACTGGTAAATGAAGGAAAGTTGCACCAAATATAATAAGTGCGCTCGATGTATCGGCAGCAACTCCATTCACTGGACGAATTTTCATAATTTTGCCGCCAACTGTCTTAATGATTCTCCAACCGCCAATGGCTGTACCTAAAGCCATTGCAGTCGCACAAATGACTTGCACCCACGTCTGAATATCGTCAGAGGTTTGGTAGTTATTGACGATTAGAGCCATCGTAATAATTCCCATGGCTTTTTGAGCATCATTTGTTCCATGAGAGTAAGCTTGCAATGCTGCTGTAACGATTTGAATTCTCCGGAAACGCTGATTCGTTTTCGATAAATTATTATTTTTAAAGACTACTTTAAAAATACTATACACAATAAAACCGAGCACAAAAGCGATCAGAGGAGAAAAGAGCAGTGCTTTAATAATCGATAAAAAGCCACTGTAATTCAACTTACTAAACCCCGCTGCTGCAATTGCTGCACCGGCAATAGCCCCTATTAAAGCGTGGGAGGAACTGCTGGGAATCCCGAAATACCAGGTGATTAAATTCCATACAATCGCTGCAATTAACGCAGCAATAATTACGACAGAGCCATTCTCTAAAACAAATGGGTCAACAATATCTTTCGAGATAGTTTGGGCCACTCCAGTAAAAGTCATCGCTCCTAAAAAATTCATCACTGCAGCTAATAGAATAGCGTGACGAGGATGTAGCGCTTTTGTTGAAACAGAGGTGGCAATCGCGTTTGCTGTATCATGAAACCCGTTAATGAAATCAAAAATGACAGCAAAAAGTACAATTAAGATGGTTATTAATAAAACAGTATCCATGTAGCAGTATACTCCTTACGCATTTTTCATAATAATCGCCTCAAATGTGTTGGCCACATTCTGACAATAATCTGCAACTTCTTCAAACTCTTCATAGATTTCTTTATACTTAATCAGCTGAATCGGGTTCGTTTCCTTATCAAATAATTCTTTGATTGAAACACGCAAAATATCATCACATTGAGATTCGTAATCTTTTACCGCGATTGCGTGTGAACGAATTTGTGGTAACTTTTTTTGCACAATTAATTTAATAGCAGCATCCATTTCAATCACTGCCTTTTGAATGGCCTCCATAAATTGATCCATATATGTATCAGATGCGGTAATAGTATACATCTCAAACATCGCGGAGGTACTCTCTAATCCGTCTAACACATCGTCCATATGCATTGCCAATGACAAAATATCTTCCCGCTCGATTGGCGTGATAAATACTTTGTTTAAATCATGGATAATTTCATGCACAAAGGAGTCCCCTATGTTTTCATACTCTTTCATTTTTGCAGCAAATTCTTTCACGCCATTTTCATCTTTCAATGTATAATCAGCAAAATAATTCGTTGCTTCCACTAAATTTTCCGATATTTGTTGTAGTAAAACAGAGAATTGGTCTTCTTTTTTACGAAACATTTGATTCTCCCCTTCAACTTAATTCAAACCGTTTATAGTTTAACGAAACTTACAACAATAGTATAGTGATACGTATCATTTTCACACAAAATTTACAATTCAATTTTGATAATAGCTGCACAATGACTAAACCTATAGGGTTCTAGCTTGTTCGATTATCTCTATGAAAAAATATTTAATTGAATAATTAAGAATCGACACATTTTTTGGTATAATGGAACATGAAGAGAATTCATCCCATTCAAGTAGACTTAAAAATCATGCTCTAACAGATTACCAGAAATCCATTAAAAACACACGAGCCATCAGCACTCATGTGTTTTCTCATTAGAAATTCAAAGTTGTTAAAAAATGTTCTAAAAATCTTTGCTGATTCACATCGACACATACATGAACGGAAGCTTTCCCACTTGGATTGAAGCTTGTTTGTCCTTTTTTATTACCGGTTGTTTCTACTTGAAGACGCATTGGCTTTGTCTGTACAAAACTCGAATCAAGAATAACACCAACCGCTAAAGGGTCATGCAGTCCACAGCCACCAATACCAGGGTTGGATTTTTCATAGAAATTCACATAATGGGTTGTAATATCCGCGTAAAATTGACTCAGGTCATTATTGGAATGCAACCAAGTTTCCACACTTTTACGAGGAAGCAATGTTTGCAATGTGACATCCAAGCCAACTAAAGTAATTTCAAGGCCTGAATCAAACACGACTTGAGCTGCTTTTGGATCTGAAGCAATATTAGCTTCAGCGTAAGGAGTAACATTACCTGGAACTGTTACAGCCCCTCCCATAATCACAATTTGTTTAGCTTTTTCCACAGCTGCTTGGTTTTTTTCAATTGCTTTAGCCAAATTAGTAAGCGGCCCTACAAAGAGCAGTGTAATTTCTCCAGGTTGCTGTTCTAATTGTTCAATAAGGAAATCAACTGCCTGGTCTCCCTTTACAGGAGAAGCTTCGTTAACGGACAGTGTATTTCCTAATCCATCATCACCATGAACATGCGTCGCAAAGTTCAATGTTTCATCCGCTGCATGAAATCGATGAAAAGATCCTGGATAAACAGGAATATTTTGATCCAATTGCTGTAATACAAGAGTTGTATTTCTTGTCGCCATTTCTAATGGAACATTACCAAAGTTGGTCGTAATACCCAAAATATGAAAAGCTTTTGAACGCACTGCATAGGCGATTGCTAAAGCATCGTCGATACCAGTGTCTACGTCCATAATTAATTTCTTCTGCATTCTTGTCTTCCTTTCTGATGAGTAGTGCCAATCTACATTGTACCATTTTTCTTTCCAAAAGAAGAAAATAAAACAGCTTATTCAACTATACTAAATATGTAAGAGGAAGTGAATACTATGGATTTATCTGAAAACTATATTAAATATTTTTTAATTGAAATGGCTTATCATTCCGTATCCATTGAAGGATATCGTTTAAGCAGAGAGGATGCTGTAGACGTATTGCTTAACAATCAAAGACCTCCCTCTATGGACGACGAAGCTTATATACTAATAGACAATCATCGATTTGCTGTGGAATTTATTTTACGAAAAGCGACCAATCTTGCCGCATTATCATTTCCACTTCTTTCTGAATTGCATTATCGATGTATGAAGCAAATAGATCCAAACGCAGGGAATTTTAAATCAGAGCAAAATTACATACAAGATAATACATTTAAAACAGCATCTCCATCGGAAACACCTTTGCTTATGCTGGAATGTATTGAAGATATCAACGAAAAAATGGCACAAGACCTTCATGAGGAGGAGTTCTTTGAAATCTTAGCTCAATTCACAATAGCTATGGAACATATCCAGCCATATCAACTGGGGAATCGTATGTTTCTACGTTTAATAGCTAATTTCTTGTTATTACGCTATCAAAAAGGTCCTTGTATTTTCACAAAAGCAGATCGCCCATTTTTTGAAAAGCAATTATACCAGCAGAATATTTCAGGCGTTGCTCATTTGCTAGAAGAAAAGTCTGTTGCGGAAAAGCAGCGTATGCTCACGTTCTCTTCCTAACCGAGTTTTGAT
>DATGTM010000121.1:0-4096 GCA_035301845.1 Pseudogracilibacillus sp.
GAAGGATCGAAGAATATATCAGCTGGTATAACCATGAACGATCAAAAGAAAAATTGACTGGATTGAGTCCAGTCGAATACCGAACTCAATCCAGCCAATCAGCTGCGTAATAAAAACTCTAACTTTTGGGGGTAACCACCATAAACTGGAAGGCCTTTTTTAGTCGGTTAGCAAAACATTCCAAATATACACTCCTGTTTACCTAGAACTTGATAATCAAAATATAAGTGATAATATTATTAGTAAAGTGATTTAAGCTGCTAAAAAGGTTTTTTCGTCATTTTTCACGTAAAGAAAAACGGTAGAATAGTATGTTGTATCATAATGTAAGAAAGAGGTATGCGATAGGAAGCGTGTATAATATCTGTATTCTCTTTAGTAAAGATTGATACATAAGAAAGGTTTAGCAGAAAGGAATGGAGGTATGGAATGAGTGGCTTTACAGGGTGGGTGCGAAATGATCCGCAGAAATTTACTGGAGAAGAAGAACATGTATTAAATCGGATGATGGAATCAATCGCTCACCGCGGCACAGACAGTAAAGATGTGTATGCGGATGATTACATCCGTTTTGGGTTTCGAAATCATCATACAGAAGAAAGCATTCAAAATGAACGTAGATTTTTATCGTATGAAGATAACCGGTATTGGATGGTGTTCGATGGTGTGATTTATAACCAGTCCGAACTTTGTAGCGAACTTAAAGAATTGGGATGTGTATTTCAAACGGAGTCTGTAATTGAGATATTACTCACACTTTACGCGCAAACTGGAAAACAACGTTTCCATGATTTGCGGGGGGCTTTTAGTTTTGTGATTTGGGATCAACAAGAGAAAACTTTATGCGGTGTACGAGACTCTTTCGGAATCAAACCTTTATATGTTTTGGAAAATGACTGCGGATTGTATTTTGCTTCTGAAATGAAAAGTTTATATACCACTCATGCAAAAGAAATTAATTCCAAGGCTTTACATCATTATTTAACTTATCAATATGTTCCAGAGCCTTACACGATGCAGGAAAAGATACGTAAAATACCGCCAGGCCATATTTTTTATAAGTATCCAGGAGAGGAAATGCAACTGGAAACGTACGAAACGATTCAATTAAAGCCGGAATCTTTTCCTGTTCATCACCAAACGAAAAAGGTGAAAGACGTGTTAAGAGAATCTGTTAAACGTCATATGGATACTGAAATGTCGGTAGGAGCTTTTTTATCTGGCGGCATTGATTCAAGTACTGTAGTAGCGCTCGCTAAAGAAATTGATCCTCATATTCCAACTTTTACCGTCGGTTTTGAGCGGGAAGGATTCAGTGAAATAAGTATTGCTAAAGAAACAGCTGAGCAATTAGAAGTTGAAAATATACATTACACGATTAGTCCCGAGGAGTATGTCGAAGTGCTTCCTCAAGTTATCCGATACATGGACGATCCGGTAGCTGACCCTGCTGCCGTGCCTTTGTATGTTGCTAATCGTGAAGCGAAGAAAAAGGTAGATGTGGCACTTTCCGGTGAGGGAGCAGATGAGTTGTTTGGCGGATATACCATTTATAGAGAGCCGGGAGATTTACGTGCATTTAACGTGGTACCTGGCCCGCTGAAGAAAATGCTGTATCGTTTAGCAAGACAATTGCCGGAAGGAATACGAGGCAAAAGTTTGATAGAACGGGGAACAACAAATTTGGAAGACCGTTATATCGGTAATGCAAAGTTGTTTGATGAAGAGGAGAAATCAGCCCTGCTTCAGGCGTATAATCCTGATTTTCATTACACGACCATTACCCGACCGTTATTCAAACAGATTCATCATTACCCGGCTGTTCATAAAATGCAATATATTGACTTGCATACTTGGGCGCGCGGCGATATTTTAGTCAAAGCGGATCGAATGTCGATGGCACATGAATTAGAGTTGCGGGTACCTTTTCTGGATAAAGAAGTTTACCAGGTTGCGATGAAGCTACTTCCGGAACAGAAGATAGCCAAAGGCACGACTAAGTATGTACTAAGAGAAGCGATGAGGGAGATTGTTCCCGATTCTGTCCTTTACAATAGAAAACTGGGGTTCCCTGTCCCTATACGTCATTGGTTGTATAATGATTTACATGACTGGGCTAAACATCTCATTCAAAATAGCCCAATAGATCATCTAGTGTATAAACCCTACGTTTTAGAATTGTTAGAGAAGCATCATCCGACAAAAATGGATTACTCACGTAAGATATGGGCAGTAATTGTATTTGTTATTTGGCACCAAATGTATATTGAAGAAGTTGATATAGAACCAGCTGTCTTTTCATTTTCGTAAAATTTCAGCTAGGTGATGATTTAAAAGGATGTCTTGTAGTAAAGGCATCCTTTTTTTTAAATGAAGTATGATCCGTTCAAAGAGCTTTGTATAAACAGACGCAGAAAGATTCGATTTCACTTTACTGAATTACGTAATAAAACCAGGTTATTCTTTATCTGTGTCGTCCAAAAATGTTTTCAGATTTATCCATTCTTCTTCTTTTATTTCCTTATCAAGTTCACTGTCTAAAAGGTCTTCCTCCAATTCACTGGCTTTACAAGCAGGACAATACTCTTCGTCATAGCCCGTTTTTGACGTATAAAAAGATTCATTGCATTTTTGACACACTTTTTTGGTGAATATTTGCTCCATACTTTTCTCATTCCTTCCAAGTTTATGGTAATAAAGAAGAAACTTATATTTTTTCTTGTTTATTATTTCTATTTATTTCTAAACGTTGTTAAATATTTTAATCACAGAATTTCGAGACAACTTGTCTATTATCTTTATTTTAAACGATTTATAAAAATTAACAAGAAGGTACTTTAAAGTGTTATACTTACTTTAGGAAACTATTGTAACTGGAGGAGATTTAAATGGAAATAAGAGTAAATTATGATCATCCAATTGAAGTGACTTTGGATGTTGTCTGCGGGAAATGGAAGGGCATCATATTATGTAAATTATTAGAGGGGACATTGCGGTTTGGCGAACTAAAAAAGGCGATTCCTAAAATTTCTCAAAAAGTATTAACGGAGCAATTGCGGGAGTTAGAAGATGACAACTTAGTAAAACGTGTAGTTTATAACGAAGTGCCGCCTAAAGTAGAGTACTCGCTAACTGCCTACGGGGAGGTACTCAGACCTCTCTTAAATGATTTAGCTGAGTGGGGAACAAAGCATGTAGAAATGGTAGAAGACATTAAAAATAAAGAAAATTTGGCCCCTGATATGGAGATTTTTGATAAATAACAAATTAACTTTTATATAGAATAGAAAGAAGTTCAGGGAAAATAGGCGGCATGAATTTTCCGATAAAGTCAAATAGAGTATGAAGTGAGAAAGGATTGACAGGAGTTGGACAAGAAACGTGGAGAGCATTTACTGCAAGAAAAATTTGGCACACTAAAGAAAGCTGCTGCCTTTTATGATAAACAAATGCTTGATGAACTTAATGAGGTCATGAAATGGTTTATCTCTGAGCGAGAGATGATGTTTATCTCAACAGCTGACGGTCGTGGAAATTGTGATTCATCTTTTCGGGCAGGAGGGCCTGGGTTTGTACGAGTTATAAATGAAAAAACGTTAATCTACCCGGAATATAAAGGGAATGGTGTCATGGCAAGTTTAGGAAACATTGTAGAAAACCCTCATATAGGATTATTGTTTATCGACTTTGAAGAAAATCAAATCGGTTTACATGTGAACGGCAAAGCTTCGATTTTAGAAAAGCACGAGCTAGCAACCTTGGATATTTCCGACGAAGCGATAAGTACAATGGAAGAAGAGGAGGGGAGAAAAGCAGAACGTTGGGTCGTGATAGAAGTGGAAGAAGCGTATATTCATTGTTCGAAACATATACCTAAACTCCAACAAGTCGAAAAAGAGAAAACAAGTGGCGGTGATTATTTTAAAGTGAAATAGTGAGCAAATAGAAGCGGTAATCAACAACAAACACGGTGAAAGAATGAGTTGCATAACTTCTGGAACAACCGAGTTTTATATCTGTCGGCTGTTCCAATTCGATTACGGAAGACGGCGGATTATGTTTTAACATACACTTTATCCAAAACGAATTAAACAAA
>DATGTM010000122.1:0-3926 GCA_035301845.1 Pseudogracilibacillus sp.
CATGCTAACAGAGACTGTATTCGAAAACCGCTTTATGCATGTAGAAGAATTTCGCAGAATGAATGCGAATATGAAAATAGAAGGACGCAGTGTTCTAGTGAATGGTAAAGCAGTATTAAAAGGTGCCCAAGTACAGGCGACTGACTTACGTGCGGCTGCTGCATTAGTCCTTGCTGGTTTATGTGCAGAAGGGCAGACTGAAGTGACAGAACTGAAGCACTTGGATCGTGGTTATGTCAACTTCACGGAAAAATTACAAAACCTAGGCGCTAACATTAAACGAGTGACGGAAAAACAGGAATCTGAAGAGTCGGCTCCAGTAAAGTTTGGTGCTAAAAATATAGCAATAGAATTTTCTTAAAATATATTTTATAAAATTAAGCCGGGCAATCAAATGCTTCGGCTTTTTTTGCATCGTCTGAAGTTCTACTATTAGGATGTAGAAGCATACAATATAAGTGTGTGCCAATAATTCTAGTAAATGAATGGAGTGAACATGATGCATAATAAGTCACCACTAGATCGCTACTTAAAAAAATATCGTCTAAAAAGAAAATCGAAAAATGTCTATCATCGTTACCATCGGCATCCAGTTCGTAAGGCCCCAAGTATTATCGGTATTGTTTTACTTTTAGCGGTAATTGTTTTATTGCCGGCTGTAATTGTTTCTGTTCCTAATACATCAAAAGAATCACAGGATAGTAAAGAAGTGAACGGTCCAATCAATGAAAACTCCGAAGAAATGGAATTAAATACAGTAGATGTGGATGTTAAAAGAGTAGACAGTGGTGAAACAGAACAAGTTCCATTAGAAGAATATGTGACATCTGTTGTAGCATCGGAAATGCCAGCCGAGTTTGAAAAAGAGGCACTTAAAGCACAAGCAATTGCTGCGAGAACGTATGTTGTAAACCACTTACTTCATACGGACGATGATAAAGATGATGCAATATCAGATCAAACAGATGCCCAAGTTTACTTAGATAAAGATGAGTTGAAACGAAAGTGGGGAAAGGATTTTCACTGGAAGTTAGATAAAGTATCAGAAGCAGTAGCAGGCACGGAGAATGAGATTATCACTTATGAAGAAGAACCGATTACACCAACATTTTTCTCCATGAGTAATGGTTATACAGAAGATGCAGAAGATTATTGGGGAAATGAACTTCCTTATTTGAAAAGTGTAGAAAGTAAGTGGGAAGAAGATAACCCAAAGTTCACAGAACAAAAAATATTTAGCGCCGAGGAAATAGCGAACAAAATTGGCATTTCTTTAACCGGTAATACGAAAGTTCCAATCGAAATCAACCGAACTTCATCTAATAGAGTAAGTGAAATCCAATTCAATGAAGAATCATTTAGTGGAAAAGATATCAGGGAAAAACTCGACTTACGTTCGAATGACTTTACAGTTAAACAGAAGGATAATCATTTCATTTTTACAACTAAAGGATTTGGCCATGGCGTTGGAATGAGCCAGTATGGTGCCAATGGAATGGCAGAAGAAGGGAAAAACTATAAAGAAATTATCCAGTACTATTACCAAGGCGTAGAATTACAAACGATTAAAGAAGCAACACCTACATTAGTTGCAAAATAAGGTAGAAAAAACAGCTCTCACTCAGTTATAAAATCCATTCCATTACATGGGATGCAAAATAAAGCGACTCCTCGCTAAGTTATAACTCTCATTCCTTCAGTTGTGGGGAGATCAAAAAATGACGCCTTGGCAATTGTTTTGTTATAATATATGAGCAGAAAGATTAGAACAACAAAATTCATAATAAGGTTGGTTGCAATGAACGATCATCTACAATTTTTCATACGACATCAACAACAATTTTTACAGGACAAGCTTGTTTTGGTTTTTAAAAGTGATGCAGCCAGGGATTATATAAAAAATGCGCTGCCCAATTGTGTGTTTGAAGAACTTACAAAAGAACAGGCACAGCATGCAGTGCGTATTGGTATTAAAGGACAAGTTATCCCATATGGTTATACGATGAAATTAACAACATCAGAAATGAAACAGTTAGACGTTGCTGATTGGGACAAAACTGCACAACTATTGGCAGAAAACAATGAACGAATGTATCTAGCAGCAAAAGAAAAAGGCGGGGCAGAGGAATGACAACAATTAATATAGAAGGTTTTGAATTGAATCAAAAACAGAAAAAATTACTTTTAAAAGAATTAAAAGAAGAAGGCATTCAAACAGAACAAGACCTTGCGAAGTATTTGGAACAATACTGGTATACAAAGGACATGTCTATGAAAAGCCATCTTCTAATGAGCCGACATCCTAAAAAGCGAAATTTTGCTTTACCTTTTGATGAGGCGTAATTAATTTAGGGAGCAACATCGTAAATATCTCCCATGAACAGGACAGCACCGGTTTCTTCATCTGTGATTAGCATGGTGAAAGGATGATCGAATGTTAAATCAAACGGTTCATCCACCGGCATCGATGTCGTTTCCATTTCCACACTTGTCGAACCGGCTGCTTCTGTTCCTTCTTCATTCACATCAATGTAAGTGGAATGTTTGATGGTTGATATATAGAGCGATTCATCTTCCTCTATCATATTCGGGAAATCAGCCAACTCTTTATCAAAAGCTTGTTCCATCCCTAGTTGTTTCAACACATCATTCATTTTTTCTTCATATTCTATTTTAAATTTTGGCAATGAAATACTTCCTTGCGTTTGATCCATTTCCGCCATCAAATCTTCTATGTTATCGTTTTGAAAAGCTTGATGAATAGAAGCGAGATCCCCATCCTTTGACGGCAAGAACAAGGACATGCTCATTTCACCATCTTCCCCGTATGGAAGTTTGACAGCTTCATAATCATCATTTTTTACATAGTCTAACTTTTCATCCATATGCATGAAAGGTACTTCTTTTTCCTCCTCATTATTCAGGTGAAAAATATCATCCTTCGTTTCCTCTTCATCAAATGGAAAGCTCCAATCACTATTGAAATACACTGCATTCACAAGCATTGCAGCAAAGTCTTCACTAAGCGGAGATTCAACGACATCATCAATTTTATTTTGAGTCTGTTCGCTTATCCAATCATTGATTTCATCTGCCGCCTCTGGATCCTTACTATTAATAGAAGCTATTTTTCCGTGAAAATATTGATCGATAATCTCTTCATATTTAGTATCTACATTGTATTGCTCATCAACCCATAAACTATTAGCTATATCAAGTTGTATGTCGTCACTATCTTTGTCATTCAGTGTTTCCAAAAGGGATTGATTGGCTTCATTAAACGTTGAAATGTCCGTATCATCTGCACCTAGTAAGTTAGTAATTTCCGATTGGGTTTCATTTTCTGCACCCGAACTTACCATAGATAGGGCCATATACAAGCTAACAGGTGAAATGAATGTATTGTTATCGGCATCTTTTTCAGCTAATTGATCCATTATTTCGAAGCCTAATTCATTGTTCTTTGTAACTATTTTTTTATAATCATCGTTTTCTTCACTGTTATTTTGATCACTATCATTATTTTCATTACTCACTTCTTCGTTATTATTAGCGGGATTTCCCGCAGTATTATTTGGATTGTTATTTGAGTCGTTGCCCTGACAACTTGCTAAAATAAATATACTCATTAGCAATATATGAAATGCAGCGCCTTTTTTAATCATGGAAATCCTCCTTTCTTTGAATTATACCAAACATCATCTTTTGTTAAACGGAATTAATGTTATTTATGGTAAGTCAATTTCATAAGTAAATAACTGGATATAAAATCCGAACATTAATATATGCTTGAAAATGGCTTGCACTGCAGGCGGACGCTTTCCGCGGGCACGGCCTCAGCCTCCTCACTCGCAAAATTCGCTCGTTGTGGGGTCTTCGGACACGTGCTGTTCCCGCAGGAGTCGCCGCCTTACGTTACAGCCATT
>DATGTM010000123.1:0-10748 GCA_035301845.1 Pseudogracilibacillus sp.
AGGTTCCCCTGTCGATTGCATAATAAATACAATCGATTTAGCAATCTCTTCTACATGGCATCCTATTGCTTGTGCCGCTTCTTTTGCTGTTCTTGTGCTATCAGGTAATTCTATAATTGAATTTGAAAATCCACGCTTCTGCAACTGATCTTGAAATATTTGCGCTCCTGGTTTTAATGCTTTCGCCATATTCGTCCTCCTTCGTTTTTGAATCATTAAATGAGATTCAAATTTATCAATCTTAGTTATTAAGCGACTGTTTGATTCTTTTTATGAATAGCTTCCGAAATAGTCGCTGCCAAAATACGACAACGCTCTTCATCTTTTGCGGAAGGTTCCAAATCTATTTTTAAAGGAGAGCTAATCATTTTGGCACCCAAGTATTTCAAATGTTCGTGTACCAATTCAATTGCTCCTCCATACGTATCGTAAAAGGAATCAGCTGAACCAAATGCCGCTCCTATCAATGAGCTTAAATCCAATTCTTCTATATCAATGTAAAAGTCTTCAACTTCATATGGCAATTCACCATCATCCCAAGTATACGTCCCAATTAACAACGCATCGTAATTGTTTATGGAATCAACATCAATCATATCGAAATCGAACGACTTTACAGTTACTTCATGCTGTAATTCTTCTAAGTAATGGGCAATAATATCCGTGATTTGTTCTGTGTTACCAGTTTGGCTTGCATACGTTATTAATATTTTCCCCATTATGCTCCCTCCATTCACCTCCATCATAACTGATAACGATTATCAATTTCAATTTTAAAACACAAAATAGTGTGACAAATCCAGCACAACTGCTGAACTTCCAAATTACGAGTTAGATATCTTTTATTCCAAGCTCATCCAAGGACGATTATTCCTCCATGTAATCTGTAGATTTTTATCATACATAGTTGATAGGGTCTCACTTTGCAAAATAGACTGACGATCTCCTTTGGCAAATACGGTACCATCTTTTATTAAAATTGTATGGGAAAATATCGGTAAAATCTCTTCAATATGATGTGTAACAAAAATAATAGTTGGAGCATTTTCCTGTTTGCCCAGATTTTCGATAACAGATAATAATTCTTCCCGAGCAATAAAATCGAGTCCATTCGTTGGTTCATCTAATATAAGCAAGGAAGGGTTAGCCATGAGAGACCTAGCAATTAATATTTTCTGCCGCTCTCCTTGAGAGCACTTCTCATATGCTTGCCCAATGGCATGCTCAACACCGAGTTGTTCCATCCATTGTTCAGCCAGTCGCAAATCTTCGGGGCTCGCTTCTTCAAAAACAAGTCCCATTGCTGCAAATTTTCCGCTAATCACAATTTCTTCAGCAGGATGCCGTCCATTAATTCGTTCGCCGAGTGCTGAGCTGACCCAGCCAATCGATTTACGCAGCTCATGAATATCTGTTCGTCCAAATGGCCTCTCTAGCACTTCCACTTCCCCTGTAGTTGGCCAAATATAACCGTTCACCATGTTTAACAAGCTTGTTTTTCCGGCCCCGTTCAACCCTAAAACAGTCCAATGTTCACCTCGCTTTACAGTCCAATCAATATCACGTAAAATTTCAATTCCTTCTCTTCGCCAAGAAACATCTTGCATATGTATCATTCGCTTCATGCTTATTCACCTCCATTATATTGTAGCATTATTCTAAATATTCGTGTATTTTTTGCAGTTATTTTTGCTATTATTCTATTTTGTACGATCTGTTCGCTGTTATTATATAAATTTTATTTTAACGTTTTTTACTTATTTAGGTAACAAACTAATTTCTCCCATGTTAAACTAGTAGGTAAAGGAGAAGCAAAATGAAGAGGAGGAGAAGCATTTGCGTAAACCTAAAAAAGGCATTAAACGGCACGAAGCTTTAAAGCCTCTTTCACAACATCATATGGAAGGTTTGCATATTGCACTTAAATTATCGCGGGCAGGAACAGAGAAAAGCCGTCTAACGATCAGTGAAATAATTAAGGATGCAGAACAATTTTGGATTCCTGATGGGAGAGATCATTTCCGTGAAGAAGAGGATATTTTACTGCCAGTATATGCAAAATATGAAACAATCGATACGGATATAATAACAAGCATGCTGATTGAACATGTCATGATCCGTTCAAAGATGCAACAATTATTAGCTGAAGAATTAACTGTTGAAGAAATGCAAGGATTGGGGAAATTTCTAGAGGGTCATATTCGCCAAGAGGAACGGGTTATCTTTCCTATGATTGAAGAAGCTCTTCCTGAGATAGAACTGGAGAGACTTGCTCCATACCTCCATCATGATGCGTAAAAAAAACCAGATACCCAAGTTAGAAGGTAGCTGGTTTACGACTCTTTATTAATCGTTTGAGTTTGAGTTTGTGTTATATTTTTCATGATTACATACAATGCAAGAAGCGCCCCGACATACATTGGATGTGCAAACAAGCCAATCAATGCGTCGCGACGATAGTCTCCTATCGCTTCGTAGTCGATTAGCAAATCAAATAAAAAAGCAATATTTCCTCCTAAGAAAAGCAACCACCACACTATGATATAAGCCGGCGCTTTCTTCAGCTTCCAATGGTCTGGATTGGACACTGCGTGAAAAGAAGCCAGCGTCAATTCTCTCATGACACTAAAAGGTTTATACAAGTTCATAACAGGGATGAAATACCAGCCGATTGCCCAACGAGGGGTGTGGGCCAAACCTGTTACATGCTGTTCTTGCAAATGAGCATATGCCCTGTATAACCAAATAAAAAAGAAAACGATAAACACAATACGAATGACACTCCATACCAAATTCAGCAATGCGTAAACAGCAACAAGCACAGCATCTACTCCTGCAAGCTGATCTATAGTTTCTTGTGGATCATATTCTCCGAATCGAATCCCCATCGGAATAGAAATTAAAAATAAGACCACCGATATCAGCAGAATACCTATTAAAAATATTGTCGCTCTTGTTTTGTTTTTTTGAAGTAAGTCTTTTTCCTTTTCAGACTTTTCCTGCATAGCTCTCACTCACTTCCGACACATTACTGAATCATTATTTCGCTTTATTACAAAGAATATTTTGGAGTTCAGGCTTACTTTTTATCATCTTCTGAATTCTCTTCTTTTTCACGCTTTCGTTCAAAGAATTCACGAATCGTCACTAGAATTAAAAATAATAGCCAGCCTGTTACGACATAATAAATAATTTTTGGTATGCCAGTTATATCATCTAAAAAATACGTCATTCCCAGCCAAATAACCAAGACAAACGCAATTTGGTATATATAAAACTTAAAACCTACTTCGATTGAAATCCACTCCTACTATCCCTATACTTTCATCCAGCATTTATTGTAACGAAGAAAAATGAAAAAGCAATCGAAGTTGGACGTTCTTCTAATATTTTTATTCAGTGTCGATGGGGAATTGAAGTGTAAACGTATTAAATCCATTCTGCGACTCTACATATATTGTACCATCGTGATTATCCATAACTTCTTTAGCGATAGCAAGTCCGAGACCAGACCCGCCTGTTTTTCGATCACGCGACTCTTCCAGTCGATAAAATCGCTCAAAAATAAGTGACTGCTTTTCATCCTCGATAGGTGCGCCTCTAGTTGCAATTGAGATTTGATAATAGTTCGGTTGTTTTTGTCCCCTTACATAAATCACTGCTTCTTCTTCATAATAACGAATCGCATTATCCAATAAATTAGTGAACACTTGTTGAATACCGTCCTGGTGTATCCAAAGCGAAGTTTCTTCCATTTCCATTTTCAAGTCAATCGCATTTTCTTCAAGTTGTAGACGAAAAATCTCCACACATTGCTGCATGACGTGTGTAATAGATAACCGTTCTTTCTTTAAATGGCTGATATGGTCTGTGTCCCACTCGTTCAAGTGTTCAATCTGTTCCACTAAGTCTGTTAAACGTTTCGTTTGTTCATAGAGCGCTGCAAAAAGTTCCGGATTCCCTTGCATCACCCCGGATTTCAGGGCATGCATATACCCTGTAAGGTTGGAGATTGGTGTGCGTAGTTCGTGGGAGACATCCTCGACTAATTTATTCCGATATGCTTCGTTGCGTTGTAATTGTGCTAATAATTCATTATACTGCTTCGTTAATTCTGCTATTTCATCGTCGCCTTCTGTCGGGATTGGCGAAGGATATATACCTTGTTGCAGCATCTTCGTAGACTGAACTAGTGCTTCAATTGGTTTCAACAGTTTTTTAGTAAAATAAAATTGTACTAGGATTCCAATAAATAAACCAATTCCTCCAAATAAGATCAAGTATTGAAATAATGTCGCATTAAATTGTTCTTGCCCTGCACCTGTAAAGTTCCCCATTCCGTCCACTAAAAAACATGCCGTGTGATAAATCGCCCAGCCACTTACAATAATTGCAATGGTAATCACCAGAAAGTTTACTAAGGTAATACGCCAAAGAAAACGACTAGGGAGCCATTTTCTTTTTTTATTTATTTTCATAAAACATATACCCGATTCCACGTTTTGTCATAATACGTTTTGGTTTGGAAGGAGTTGCTTCCACTTTTTCACGTATTTTTTTAATATGAGCATCGATCGTCCGATCTAAAATCTGCTGTTGGTTGTGCGGATATAATTCTTGCACAAGCTGTTCACGAGTAAACACGACATTTGGGTGAGCCATTAAATAATATAATAGATCAAATTCATGTTTCGTTACCTCTACCTCTGTTCCGTTTATGTGTACTGTTCGTTCTCGAGGTTGAATCATTAATCCTTGGGAAGTTATTTTTTGTCCTGCAGTCGTTTTACGTCTACGTAGAGCAGCTTTCACTTGTGCAATCAATTCATCTGGTTCAAAAGGTTTTCGAATATAATAATCAGCACCCATTTTTAATCCGGAGATTTTATCAGAACTGCGCGACTTCGCGGTTAACATGATGATAACAACATCCTCGTCATTTCTATCTTCCCGCACCCAGTCACAAACCTCTTCTCCTGTTACTTTCGGCAGCATTAAATCAAGTATAAGCAAACTGGGATCATACTTATCATATTGCGCTTTGGCAACTTCCCCATCTTCCGCTTCTATCACTTCATACCCTTCATACTCTAAATACACTTTGATTAAATCTCTAATCATGGCATCGTCTTCTACTATTAAAATTGGTTGTTGCAAAACGCCACCTCTTCTTTATCAATTTAATCCATTTCGTCAAACGCTTGAACCATGGAATCATAATTCAATGGCCCTATTGCTTTATTATCAATAGTTCCATCCGTATTAATCAGATACGATGTAGGTAACGCCTGAGCACCATATGTGTTTCCTACAGTTGAATCCTCATCTGACAAAACATCGAAAGTAATTCCATACTCATCTAAAAAATCTTCCACATTCCGGTCACTATTCTCTGTTTCCCGTAAGTTTACAGATAAAATCACTGCATCTTCATAATCTTCATGAAAATCCTGCATATCCGGCATTTCAGCACGGCATGGCGGGCACCAGGTAGCCCAGAAATTCACCATCACCTTTTCTCCTCTGAAGTCTGAGAGATTAACCGTTTCCCCGTCCAGCGTTTCCAACTCAAAATCAGGAGCAGTTTTGCCTTTCGATAAACCAACATCTCCATCGTCATCATCAAGATTTTCTTCGCCGTTTTCAGTAGAGATATCTACGCTTTCACCTGCCGTATCGATCGAATCTTCTTCTTTATCCCCTACAAACTCATAAATCGTCCAGCCTAACATACCTGCAATAACGACAATTACAATCCATTTTTTCATTCTACATCCCCTTATCCTAGATTAGATAACCACGTTCCTTCTACTAAATCAAGCAAATAAAGCGATAAACGAGTTAATTGTCCTGTGAATAAAACAACACCCATCACAATCATAATACTACCGCCAACTTTCATAATAGCTTGGCTTTTTCGAACAATCCATTTGGAAGAGCCTAAAAAGAACGTCAATAGTAAAAACGGAATAGCAAAGCCTATAACATATGAAACAGTATAAATAATCCCATTTGCTGGTTCGCTTGCAGCTAAAAATAAAATAGAACCAAAAATCGGGCCAATACAAGGAGTCCAACCTGCCGCAAACCCTGTTCCTACAAAAAAGGTACCCAGAAAACTTACTTTCGATTTTTTATGCTGCATTCGTTTTTCTTTCATTAAAAACGGAATTTGCAACCAGCCTGCAACAAAGAGGCCCATCACAATAATAAAAATACCTGCAATGCGTTGCACTAAAATACCAATATCACCTTCTAGAAACAAGTTTAGCCATTCTCCAATAAGAGATGCACCTACTCCAATACTCACAAATATTAACGATACACCTAATAAGAAGAAAAAAGAGTGCTGTAAAAGTGTTTTCCGTACTTGTTTCGTTTGTTGTCCTTGTAATTCTTTCACACTTATTCCAGTAATATACGACAAGTATGCCGGGAAGATTGGAAGAACACAAGGCGAAAGAAACGACAACGCTCCTGCACCTAACGCTAAAATCATCCCTACTAATAAAAATGTATCTGTACTTATTTCAGCCATTTCTTACATCCTTTCTACGCTAATAATACCAAATTTTTCATTTTGAGACATCCACTTGAGTTGCATTATCTCGTTTCATATAAATGAAAATGCCAATAAAGAGAAGTGCTAATAAAATAAAATACCATGGTTGTAATACATAATCGAATATCACGACATATCCTTTCACAAAACCAAGTAGGCCCGAGCCCGCTGCCCAAATAATCATGAACAAACTGTAAACCACATCTGCTGCCTTATTTTGATAGACGAACATCATAACGAGCGTTATGATTATGATACCTACAAAATAAGCGTTTATAGAAGAGCCTTCTACTGTAATTTGCAGAAACTCAAAAATCAAAGATGCCAAGAAGAAAATAGGAACAAACCCTTGAAACAATAATCTCGGTCGTACTTTTTGTCTTTTACTTTGAATCCATAAATGCGTGAGCGTAAGAACCGTTGCAGTATAGAACGCCCAGGAGTCGCCAGGATAAGCCAAGACAGACAATGGATCTGCGATAGCTTTCGGTAAAGACACAAGAATCTTTCCCACCCACATATAAATGACAAATTGTATGCCGTATGATGTAACGATTTCGATATGTTGCTTTCTTTCTCGTTTCGGAAGATTAAAACTTATATAATAAAGCCCCATCGCTCCGGCTGTACTTATAATTAAAATCGCAATAGACACCATCATGGTCGTTGAAGCCATTCTACTACTCCTCCAATTTCATTATCCTCTTTAGTATAACGAAACAATGTGAAAATATGATGAATTTATTCCGAAGACACAATATTGTCATCGTTTTTTATTTCAGACAGATCTTCCGCCCGCGTTGGGAGTTCAATTCAGGAAGACAAAAATGAAAAATACCTTTCACCTGTTCCAAACCATTCTTCCTAAAAATAACCTTCATGATAATACGCTTACGATGTCATAACCAAAATAAGGCCCTATACGTTTTATACTCGTATAGGACCTTATCTTTTTAATTTATTTCGCTAATACATCATCATATTCAGCTGTACGTTCCATTTTTTTCTTCACATAGGAACAATCAGGGATAATTTGGAGCTGTTCTTTTCGAGCGAAAGCAATTAGTTCATTAAAAAGTTTCCCTGCTACTCCCTCACCGCGTAATTTTTCATCTACAAAAGTGTGGTCTGCAATAATCGTTTGTGCGTCTTTTCGCTGATACGTTAATTCTGCATCTGGATGGTCTCTATCCCCAACGTAAAAGATACCTTCTTCAAACTTAATATTCATCTGTAACCTCTCCTTAAGATATTTTTGTTCCATTTGCGACTACTTCATCTGGCTTTAACAAGACAACATCCCCTGCTTCTTCGACACCCCCAAGAACAAGCACTTCCGATTTAAAACCAGCGATGCGCATCACAGGAAAATTAAGCACTCCTACAACTTGTTTCCCTGTCATTTCTTCTACAGTATATCTTTTTGTAATTTGGGCAGAAGATTGTTTGACACCTAACTCCCCAAAATCAATTTCCAGCTTTATCGCTGGCGTGCGTGCTTCTGGAAAAGGCTTCGCGCTGATGACAGTACCAATTCGTAAATCCACTTTTTCAAAATCTTTTAAATCGATCATTTTAAGTATTCATTCTCCTTCTTTTCTTCTTCCTGCAAGCGTTGTTCTTCCTGCTTAAACGACTGTTTATACACTTGTTTGGCTTCTTCCTCAGACTGCCGGTCAATAAAATAGGCAATCGCAGCTTCACACAGCGCATAAGTACCAGCACTGGCAATGGCTCCGGAAATAACACTGCCTGCCCCGGGGAGAAACTTAACTAATTGTCGCGAAACTGTTCGAAGAGCAACCCCTACCCCTACATTTACTCCCATTGCCCCTACAAATTGAACAAGTGTTTTTCGATTCAGTTTTTTTCCACTGATTATCGCAATGGTACTAATCATTGACAATTGTAACCCCGTTATAATAGGCATATCTCCAACAGGTACAGGTGTTGCCCCAATTAAACCATTCGTTGTCATCACACTTTTACCGATTGTCCTCGCTAACTTTTTTTGAACGCTTTTGATTTTAGACAATTTAGCGAGAATCACTTGTGCCTCTTTCGGCAATTCTGTCATTAAATATTCTAATAGAACATCTATATTAAAGCGTCGGTCATATACCACTTCCCCTGACTCATATTCTAAATACGCACTTGTCGGGATGACGTTTATCGGCGTAGCAATATAATTGGTCAATTTCTTTTGCAATATGTCTACAGCAGCAGAAATATTTTCCTGCTTTTTAGGGTGGTCAAACGGAGGTTCACTATTGGACATGGGCGCCATTTCATCAACCTGAGTTACAATACCAACAATAGGTACATTATAGGAATGCGCAGCATAAACTTCCTCTTTTAATTGTACCAATTGCGCTATATCATCATCTAACCTGGCACCGACCTCCTTACCTTTACAAAGAAATAATAAAACGTCCGGACATTTCTCGTTGATGGATTGTTTCACTTCATCCACCGCTGTTTTTGCTACACTTTCTTCTTGCGGAATATGTGATTCTCCAAGACCTCTTGTATCTAAAATATCCAAAGCACCTGATGCGTTTTCAAATACATACCATTTGCCCTCTCCAGTTTGCGATTTATAATCTCCAATATCTGCTTTCAACTCCCCAAATATGGCATTAATCAAACTGGACTTTCCGGCTCCCCTTCTCCCGACAATAGCCATTCGGGCTGGTCTGCTTCCAACTATAAATGATTGCAATCCCAGGATTTCCTCTCGAATTTGTGATTTTTTTCCTTTGGGTAATTTAGTTCCCTCTATTTGTTGTAAAATAAACGTAAATAATTCTTCCATTTCTTTCATCATACTTTTGTTTTCATTCATATTTATCTCTGTCCCTTTCCTCATTTTCATCTCGGTAACGCTTGTGTTCTAGTAATACCAAACGTTGTATAGCGAATGGAAATGCTGGTAACCGGATTCTCAGTTTGCAAGGGTTCTTCTGATAATTGTAACACTATTTTCAATTGCTTATGATCAATATTCTGTTCTGGAAGTCGAATACGATAAGCCCCTTGTTCTTCTTCCACTTGGATTTCTTCTCCTTCTAATGAATCTATAAAAGCAGCCGTTATTTCTAAAGAATCCCGACCGGAAAAAGTAATATCTTGAATAGTTGGATTCCCCAAACCTTCCCACTGCACCGAATATTCTAAGAAGACGTCCTTCTCCTTCGTATTCTCATCTTCTATGTTTTCTTTATGAATTTGTTCGTCAAATTTACCTTGATTTAAAAAATAAAAAACAATAATAACTAACGGAATGGCTATAAGAACAGCTATTGGATAGAATGTTTTTCTAAGTTGCATAGCAAAGAGCCCTCCTACGTTATCCTTTCATTTATCGTATACTAAATTTTCAAAAAAGTCATTTATCTGCTTTTATTTTCTCTCTTTCTGTATGTTCAAATTGAATTCTTTACTTCTATCAGCGATTAACGCATACTAATTATATAATGTTTCTTAAATATTCAGTTAATATATTCGAAAAGTCAGGAAAGGAGTTTTAAGACATGGCAAACACTTTTGACGTTAAAAACCCCGCTAACGGAGAGATAGTTCAAACAATCACCCGTAATTCATCCGAAGAAATTAATCAAGCACTGGAAAACGGAGAAAGAGCTTTTCACACCTGGAAAAAAACGAATACTCATGAACGTTCTCGTTTGTTAAAGAAATGGTCGCAACTTATTCAAAACGAAAAAGAAGCAATTGCAAAAGTTATGACTGAAGAAAACGGGAAGCCTTTAAAGGAATCACGAGGAGAAGTAGATTATGCTACTAGTTATATCGATTGGTTCGCCGAAGAGGCTAAACGAATTTATGGTCGAACCATCCCTTCACACGCAGAGGGTAAACGTCTGGCAGTCAGAAAACAGCCTGTTGGACTCGTTGCTGCTATAACGCCTTGGAATTTCCCAGCTGCAATGATGACCCGAAAAGCTGCTCCTGCACTTGCTGCAGGTTGTACCTTTGTTGTGAAACCTGCCGAAGCAACGCCGCTGACGACTATTCGTTTTATTGAATTGGCTCATGAGGCAGGCTTCCCGCATCATGTCGTACAAAGTGTTAATGGTCGAGGAAGTGTTGTAGGTGATTTGTTTACTTCCAGTCCACTCGTTCAAAAAATCACTTTCACTGGCTCTACGGCTGTCGGTAAATCGCT
>DATGTM010000124.1:0-10203 GCA_035301845.1 Pseudogracilibacillus sp.
CCCTATCAATACTTTAGGGCGTTCACTTTCTCTAGCAAAAATATGTCCTGCTACTCGTCCAAGTTTAAAAGCAAACTCTGGTGTTAAACTTTTATTTGCCACTCCTCTAACACCATCAGTTCCAAATAATTTACTCAATTAATACCTCTCCTTTTAACCTTAACCGCTCTTAAGTTCATGTTATTTCCCTTCTACTGTTACTTCTTTTGGTTCAGCTTTTAATGTGACGTCTTCTGGACCTTCTAGTTGAACGTCTACTTTATGTTCCCCTTCTTCTAATCCACTTAAATCAATAGTCGCCTTTACATCTTCTTCATTTACTTTTTTAAGGATTTCATCGCTACCTTTTATAGTAACTTCTATTTCCGGATCTTTTGGTTTTACGAAACGGACATCTGATTCATCTTTTCCTATAACTTCTATAGGTACCTCCTTGAATTGTTTTGTCTGTTCTAACTCTATGTCCACATCGACTTTGTCGTCATTAGAAGTGATTCCATCCGGAAAATCAAGAGCAACCTTTTGTTTACCTGAGTTTTCAATTTTTGACATATCTAATTCTTCAGTGGATATTTGATCAATTTCACTTAATAACTCTTTCTTACCGAATATTTCTATTTCTGAAGGGATTTCCATATTCTTTATTTCTATATCATCAGGAAGATCTCCTTTTGTTTCTAAATTTAAATCAACCGTTTTACTTGGTCGTTCCACTGGTATAGATATTGTAACTGTTTCTGGTTCCACTCGTACATTCATATCATTTCCTTGTGCATCGTATACAACAATAGGTACTTCTTTGTTACGAATGGATTCTTTCAAATCCCTCACATCAACAAATGCCTTTACCATCGCAACTTGTTCAATTTGTTCCCTCGAACTAACTAATGTCACTGTCTCTGGTGCAATTTCTGGTTCTCCCAGTTCATAACCTACAGGAAGCTTATCTTCATTTACTAAATCAATATCTACACCAAACTGTTCTGTTGCGCGACTTTCAATCGTAACATCAATTTCTTTCGGCTCGATATACGCTGTGACGTTCTCTGGTAAACCTTCATATTCTAAAGTTACCGTATGATCTCCCTCTTCATAATCAGTTAAATCTACTATGACATCAAAATTTCGTAAACGAACAATTGGAGCAAGGGAGCTTCGTTTACCCTCAAGAGTCACAGAAACCACCTCAGGAACACCACTTACGACATAATTTTCTGCATCAATTTTTATATCTAAAGGGACATCTTCTAAAACTTGTGTTTCAGAAGCATTACCTGGATCAACTCGGGATTCATTTTGCTCTGAATTTGCTTCAAGGTTCACGAAAAAGTATAAAGTTAAGGCGAGTATGAGTGAAATGACGCGAATCGCCCATTTATTTTGAAATAGCTTATCCATTTTTCTTCCCCCTCCAATTAATTAAATTCGTTTCAGGGGTTTTTACTAATTGTATTAAATTTTCTTTTAATATTTCTGCTAATTTTTTTTCATCTACATCACGCTTTATTTCACCATTCTTTGTTACAGACATCGCTCCGGTTTCCTCGGAAACAATTAATGTGAGCGCGTCTGTTACTTCACTAATTCCAATCGCTGCCCGGTGTCTAGTTCCTAACTCCTTTGAAATTGCTGTACTTTCAGATAATGGCAAATAACAAGCTGCAGCGACAATTTTATTCCGTTTAATAATAACAGCACCATCGTGTAAAGGTGTATTCGGAGTAAATATATTCGTTAACAATTGATTCGTCAACTCTCCATCAATAGGAATTCCGGTCTCTGCATATTCTCCTGTTCCCGTTTCCAATTCAATCGTAATTAATGCGCCAATTCGTCGTTTTGCCATATATGTACACGAATCAATAATCGCTTCAATCGTCCGATCAATCTCTTCTTCTTCCGTCTTTCTGCTCCGAGTAAAGATACTTCCACGGCCTAATTGTTCCAACGCTCGGCGTATCTCCGGTTGGAATAGTATTATAATACTGAGGAACCCCCAGAAAAAAGCCTGATTCGTTATCCATTGAATCGTTTGTAGATTAAAGACTATACTAAGTGCCCAAACAAATACGATAACAATAATTCCATTTAATAACTGAATCGCTTTCGTTCCTCGAATAACCATCATTAGTTTATAAACAACAAACCAGACAATCGCAATATCTACTGCGATTCTGATAACATTTAATAAATCAAATCCTTCACCAAACACATAGCCACTTCCTTTTGGCTTGCAAATTAAGTATAAGCCTATATGTTACTATTATATCATATTCCTTATTTGCATGTTACCTCTAAACTAATTATTTTATGCAAAACACAATAATATGAATGAAATGAACAACCGAAGATCATCATGAATCCTTTTCCCATTATCAATTTTTATTACTAAACTATATAATCAGTCGATTTATTTTCAAGTTAATACACATCAATTGCATCCCGTTCACCTGTCCATACAGTACGTGCATAACTAAAGTTAGCGACATATTAAAAACACGCATCATTCATCTACTTTAGTGAATCATACGTGTATGTTGCTACTATATTAATTTTTCTCCAAACAATGAGCCAATTAAATCAACGGCTAATTTTGCTGTTTTACTTTTATCATCAAGCATTGGATTTACTTCAACAAACTCTGCTGATGTAATCAACCCAGATTCAGCTAACATTTCCAACGCTAAATGACTTTCACGGTACGTAACTCCTCCATTTACAGGTGTACCTACACCCGGTGCTTCCGACGGATCAATTCCATCTAAATCAAAACTCAAATGCACACCGTCAGTTCGCTCTTGTAAATACTCCACCGCCTCTTGCATGACTTGTGACATCCCAAGACGATCAATCTCATGCATTGTATATACCTTCACATTCAATTTACGTAGTAATTCTTTTTCCCCTTCATCTAAACAACGTATCCCAATCATCACAATGTTTTCTGGTTTTATTTTTGGTGCGTCTTTCATGATAGACGTTAACTTTTCATGACCTAATCCTAAATTTACAGCGAGTGGCATCCCGTGAATATTTCCTGAAGGAGATGTCTCTACCGTATTAATATCCCCATGCGCGTCATACCATATAACGCCTAAATTATTATAATGTTCGGATATACCCGCAATGCTTCCAATAGCGATACTATGGTCTCCACCTAAAATTAATGGAAAACGGTCTTTTCTAACTTCCTCCGTAACGACCTTTGATAAATTAACATTTGCTTCCACGACTTCATATAAATTACGCAAATTATCTTCTCTAGTTTCTTCTCGTCTATTATGATGAGCAACTGCTACATCACCTAAATCCTCTACATTATATTGTAAATTTTCTAACCGTTCCATAATTCCCGCATATCGAATAGCACTTGGGCCCATATCGACTCCGCGGCGCATTTGACCTAAATCCATCGGCATACCAATTAATGAAATATCCTTTTTCATAGCAAAACCTCCTTATTCTATTTTACCGAATAAGGAGGCATTGACTCAACTCGACATAAAAATGTATAAATATTCATGTAATAGAGATTAATTCTTTTGATACACTTGTATATCTAATATCTCAATTGCTTCTTGTAACCACGCTTTATGCATCGCTCCAACATTTACTTCTTTTTCCACAAAAGCGATCCCACAATCGCCACCACCAGCACCAGATAATTTTCCGGCACCTCCAAATTGTTCAGCGATATCACTTAACTTTGCCAACTTTTCTGTTTCGATTGGAACATCTGCATGAACCCCTACCATTGCTAAGGCTTGTCTGTTTTCAGAGATTCCTTTTAAAAACATTGGAACATCTTCGTGTTGCATGCCGTGGACTATTTTTTTCACTGCTTGTTCGCTACAAGCTAAAAAGGCTTCATATTGTTCCTTTGCCGTATGTCTCAATCGCAAAATATCATTGACTAAACTTTTCGTGGAAGCTGGCTTTCCTGTCCAACCAACAACAATATCAACTTCAGGCGGAAATGCCGTTACATGAATCGAAAGATATTTCCACTCTTTTTCCACCAACTCTATTATGTTCGGAGTTTGTTCGATTTCTTTTAACAACCATTCCGCTTGAAATGATGTATATTCAAGAACCCCACCATAAGTAGAGGCAGCAATATCTGCACCAGATCCATTCCCCTGTATCTTCACATGCGCAATAGAAGCCAATTTGAAAATAAGTTCTTTTTCTACTTGATTCCCTAAATGAAACGTTAATATAGCTTCTACAATAGATGTAACTACAGCAGCACTTGAGCCTAAACCATATTTTGCGCCTGTCTCAGGATCGTCTAATTCACTTTGTAATGTCAGAGAAAATGGTTTAATCGTTGTTTCATTCTCTTGCAAATACGTTAAAGCAATCTCAAAAGCTGCCTGTACAAATGCAGTTCTGTTATTAGTGTCATGAAAATACACACGATCTGAGGATAACTCCCACGTCATATTATTTAATCCCAAGTCAGGTAAATGTATTATATTTTTATCATTTTGCGAAATATCCGTATAGACAAATCGGTCCACTGCCATAACGATTAATTTATGATATGGTTCTAGCACCGCAAATTCACCAGCAACCATTAATTTTCCTGGTGTTTTAATTGTGGTTGTTTCCATTTGGATAGTCAGCTCCTATTTATACGAAATTCCTTCGCCTACTTTACTAACAATCACTTCTTCAACGCCGTTTGTTGCTTTTAACGCTTGTAACACCTTCGCTTCATCCTCCGGTAAATAAACGACCTTCACATTCGGTCCCGCATCGATTGTATAATATGCTAAAATGCCTTTTTTCCTTAGTTGTTGCACTGTTTCCATAACTGACATCGTTGTATCTTGCCAATATGTAAATGGTGGGACAGCACCTAAAGTTGTTGCATGCATTTTCAAACAATTCGCCTCTGCAATCGAACCAACTTTTTCAAAATCACGCGCCTGAATACCTGCTTTGATATCTCGTAAGTCTTTTGGTAAACTTTCTAACCACCCATCATAAAACACTGATGTATCAACCGTTCGCTTCATTCCAACACGACTAGAGACATCTTTTTCCTTTGCAGTTAAAACAACCGCGGCTATACGAAGATCCCAATGATCTTGTGGTGCAATAGGTACTGCATATGAGTCTGAACCATCATCTTTCTCGCCCATTTCCCACTGCACAAAACCACCATAAATAGATCGACATGCAGAGCCAGAACCTTGTCTTGTAAAACGAGATAACGCTGTATCGTCTAAATTTAAATCTAATGCTTTGGAAGTTGCTCCTGCCAATGCCGCAAAACCTGATGCAGAAGAAGCAAAGCCTGCAGCAGTTGGAACTTTATTGATAGAATTAACTTCGGCAAACAAACCTTTTTTATCCGCATACGTACGAAATAGTTCTAAATAATTTGTCACTTGATCATAAGGAACTCCAGAGATTTCCTCTTCGTTTAAAATAAAGATATCCCGTTCTAATTCTTCTTTAAATTGAACGGTTGTTTCTGTATAAAACCCATCCAATGTAACAGAAAGACTACTATTTGTTGGTAAAATTAACTCTTCATTACGTTTACCCCAATATTTAATTAAAGCAATATTCGTATGAGCCTTTGCAGTTGCACGCATTTATTTACTCCTTTATTAATAATATTATATATTATTGAAAAAAATCGGCATCATACCGATTTTTCTCAATTTATTCCGATCTATTTTTCAATACAAATGGCCACACTGCATGTGCACCAAATTGTTTTAATTTTTCTCCGAGTAATGTTGCATGGCTTTCATTTTTAGCTAAAGCAATCATACAACCACCATGTCCTGCTCCAGTTAACTTCGCTCCTAACGCGCCTTCTTGTCGAGCGAAATGAATCAGACGGTTTAAACTCGTATTACTTACACCTATTACTTCTAACTCTTTTTGTGCTTCATTTAAAAGATTACCTAACATTTGTTTACTTGATCGCTCTAATGCATCTCTCACTTGGTGAGTAATATCACCAAGGCGTTCTACCGCATGATATGCCTTTTTCGGAACTGTTTTAAGCAATTTCGTTACTGAATCTACTGCTGTTTTCGTATCTGCATCCAGTCCAGTGTCCGCAACAACAAAATGAAACTCTCCTTTTACAGTTATAGATTCAATCGGTTGTTTCTTTTGATACCAAATTGGATTTACAGCAGTAATTGTTAACGAATCTATCCCGCTCGGAGCACCATGGGCATACGTCTCAGATATATTCGCCAGTTGTAAAAGTTGTTCATCTGTATAAGACTCTCCCGCATATACGTACAACGATTTAATAATCGCAATCGCGACAGATGCGCTAGAACCTAAACCTTTTCCAGGTGGAATAGTAGAATGTACACGAATCAACAATGCTTCATTTGGCATATTTAATACTTTCATTGTTTGATAAATAGTACGTACAATCCCTGTTAAAATTTCTGGAGCAGATTCAATCGGACCTTCATAAAAAGTGCTCTCTAAATAAATCCCTTCAGATGCACCTTGAATCGTAGCCTCTACACCTACTAGTGAAAATGGAATAGAGATAGCTGGTTGTCCGTGAACGACAGAATGCTCCCCTACTAATATTAATTTACTTTGCGCTAGACCTGTAGCAACCTTTTCTTGGATCGTTACTTTTTCTGCACTCATTTCGCATACTCTTCCAACAACTTTTTTGCATAACCGACGCGAATCTCTTTTTCTTCTACTAACTTTTTCGCTACCATATCAACCATCTCTCCAGTCGCGCCTGCTGCCATCGCAACAGAACGAGAATGTAATGCCATATGTCCTTTTTGAATACCATCAGTTGCTAATGCTTTTAAAGCTCCTAAATTTTGCGCTAAACCTACTGCTACAACTACTTGCGCTAATTCTTTTGCAGAGGATATATTTAATAATTTATACGCTACTTTTGCCATTGGGTGAACTCTACTAGCGCCACCTACAATACCTAAAGACATTGGTAATTCCAATTCTCCTACTAGATTTCCTGCTTCATCTTTAGACCATGTTGTCATGGAGCTATATTGTCCATTTCTTGTAGCATAAGCATGTGCTCCTGCCTCGACAGCACGCCAATCATTACCTGTAGCAATAATAACAGGATCAATTCCATTCATAATTCCTTTATTATGCGTTACAGCTCTATATGGGTCTGAAGCCGCAAATTCATACGCATGTACTACCCCATCACGCACCTCTTCACCAGAAAACCCTTCTGAATCTAAAAGATGAGGAGGAATAACACATTTTGCTTTAGCTAAACAACGATCAGCATAATTTGATAAAATACGTAAATACACTTTTCCACTCGTTAGATGCTCTACAACAGGCGCTAAAGACTCAGCCATCGTATTAATAATATTTGCTCCCATTGCATCACAAGTATTTACATATAAATGAACAACGAGCATTTGGCTATACGTTGATTCGCCTTCATTTAACATTCGTACATCGAGATCTACTGCTCCTCCACCACGAGCAACTAAGCTTGGATATGCATCATTCGCTGCTTGAATCAGCATTTCCTTTTCATTTAAAATAGATTTTTTTGCTGCATCAAAATCAGGACAACCAACTACCTGAATTTGCCCAATCATAATTCTTTCTGTCGCCTCGGTTGTAAAACCACCTGCATCACGTACAATTTTTGCAATATAGCTTGCCGAGGCAATGATAGATGGCTCTTCTACCACCATGGGTACAACATAGTCTTTTTCATTAATTTTAAAATTCAATCCTAATCCCATCGGCAAAGAAAATGTCCCTATTACATTTTCTATCATGTTATCCGCCGTTTCTTCCGGAAGAGAAATTGGATTTAGTAATTGATTCGCTTCTTCTTCCGTAAGATTGAATAAATCTATAATATATTGTTTTCTATCCTCTACAGTCATTTTATAAAAACCAGGAATTCTAGAAGAAATTGACATCCTTTTCACCCTTAACAAATTTCTTAAATTACATTTATTCTACAACTCATTTTATTTCATCTATAGCATTTATTTAATTATAACAAAAAATAATCAAATTGTGGCGTTTAGGTATAATAATTTATCAATACCGTATCCATTATGTTAAAATCCTCTTTAAAAAGCAAATAAACAAGGCATTTACATAGCCTTGTTTACTAAAAATGATCTAAATTATATTTAGCTGGGCTACTAGGATTCGAACCTAGGGAATGACGGGACCAAAACCCGTTGCCTTACCGCTTGGCTACTGCGCCTTACTGTGAACACTGGGCATCTGGATTCCGGATACTGCAGTGCTTTTCTGCCGTTACAGATTTGATGAAAATTATCTGACCTGGAAAACGACAAATGACCCCGACGGGAATCGAACCCGTGTTACCGCCGTGAAAGGGCGATGTCTTAACCGCTTGACCACGGAGCCTCATAAACAATCATACAGCAAATGTATGTTTACGGCTGCTTTCAGCACCCTTGCGCAGCTACTTAAATATTCAAAAAACTCCCCGAGTTGGGCTCGAACCAACAACCCTTCGGTTAACAGCCGAATGCTCTACCATTGAGCTATCGAGGATCATCTCTTAGGAAGATATCTGACATACCTTCAAAACCGCACACAAAACTTCTTCTCCAAACTCTTCCTGTGAATCTGG
Organism: Pseudogracilibacillus sp.; assembly: GCA_035301845.1. GTDB lineage: Bacteria > Bacillota > Bacilli > Bacillales > Amphibacillaceae > Pseudogracilibacillus. The sequence goes on from DATGTM010000124.1 coordinate 8,624, forward strand.
CCTCCACCTGATGAGCTCTCCATGGCTTTAGTCCCGGCTCGACTTCCGTCTCGCCTGTCCGCTTTCCATGTCCTGCCTCATACTGCTTAGGAAGTTCAGCCTCGCTTCCGCTCTGCTGAACGACCTTCGCACTACGATTCCCGCTTCGCCTTTCGGCTCGCGCTCATCAAGTGCTCTGGTCAAGCCCTCGACCGATTAGTAGCAGTCAGCTGCGCGCGTTGCCGCGCTTCCACCCCTGCCCTATCTACCTCGTCGTCTTCAAGGGGTCTTACTTCTTTCGAATGGGATATCTCATCTTGAGGGGGGCTTCACGCTTAGATGCCTTCAGCGTTTATCCCGGCCCGACTTGGCTACCCGGCCATGCACCTGGCGGTGCAACCGGTCCACCAGCGGTCAGTCCATCCCGGTCCTCTCGTACTAAGGACAGCTCCTCTCAGATATCCTACGCCCACGCCGGATAGGGACCGAACTGTCTCACGACGTTCTGAACCCAGCTCGCGTACCGCTTTAATGGGCGAACAGCCCAACCCTTGGGACCTACTACAGCCCCAGGATGCGATGAGCCGACATCGAGGTGCCAAACCACTCCGTCGATGTGAACTCTTGGGAGTGATAAGCCTGTTATCCCCAGGGTAGCTTTTATCCGTTGAGCGATGGCAATCCCACTTTCTTACCACCGGATCACTAAGTCCTAGTTTCCTACCTGCCCCACCCGTCGGTGTCGCAGTCAAGCTCCCTTCTGCCTTTGCACTCTTCGAATGGTTTCCATCCATTCTGAGGGAACCTTTGAGCGCCTCCGATACCCTTTCGGAGGCGACCGCCCCAGTCAAACTCCCCGCCTGACATTGTCCCCCATCCAGGTCATGGATGCAGGTTAGAAACCCAGTACCTCAAGGGCGGTATCCCAACAGCGGCTCCGTGAAGACTGGCGTCCTCACTTCTTCGCCTCCCGCCTATCCTGTACATGACGCACCGGATCCCAGTATCAAGCTGGAGTAAAGCTCCATGGGGTCTTTCCGTCCTGGCGCGGGTAACCAGCATCTTCACTGGTATTTCAATTTCACCGGGTGCATTGTCGAGACAGCGCTCAAATCATTACGCCTTTCGTGCGGGTCGGAACTTACCCGACAAGGAATTTCGCTACCTTAGGACCGTTATAGTTACGGCCGCCGTTTACTGGGGCTTAGATTCAAAGCTTCGCTTGCGCTAACCTCTCCTCGTAACCTTCCAGCACCGGGCAGGCGTCAGCCCATATACCTCACCTTTCGGTTTCGCATAGACCTGTGTTTTCGCTAAACAGTTGCTTGAGCCTATTCTCTGCGGCCACCTTTCGATGGCACCCTTTCTCCCGAAGTTACAGGGTCATTTTGCCGAGTTCCTTAACAATGCTTCTCCCGCCGGCCTTAGGATTCTCTCCTCATCCACCTGTGTCGGTTTACGGTACGGGCACACGGTACACAATAGCGGCTTTTCTTGGCAGCTGGAATCGGATACTTCGCTACTTTTGTTCGCTCCGCGTCACGTCTTCGGATTGCCAAGCGGTTTTTCCTACTTGACTCCTACCTCGCTTGCGCCGGTCT
>DATGTM010000125.1:0-12363 GCA_035301845.1 Pseudogracilibacillus sp.
TGTGGAAGTAGAAAAAAGAAGTTTTGATTATATTCCTGAAGAAGAACGGCATGGTAAACCGAGGAGTTTATTTAATATATGGTTTAGTGCTAACATGCAAATAGCAGTGTTGGTGACAGGAGGTTTGGCGGTAACACTCGGGTTGAATATCTTTTGGGCGCTGATTGCGGCAGTACTCGGAAATGCAATCGGTGGTATTTTTATGGCACTTCATTCTGTGCAAGGACCGCGCCTTGGTATTCCGCAAATGATCCAAAGCCGAGCTCAATTCGGTATGGTGGGAGCTGCATTGCCATTAGTTTTGGTTATTGTGCTTTACTTAGGATCTTATGCAGCCGGGGCTATATTAGGCGCTCAAGCATTGCATAATATGTTTCCGTTTATTTCAGTTACTTGGGGACTGATTTTGATTGGCGCCATTACGTTTATTATCACCTTATTCGGTTATGAACTTATTCATCTGGTGGAACGTTATTTGACTATTATTTTTGCTATCGTTTTTGCTATCGTAACGATTGTTGTGCTGCAAATGGACTTTCCGGCGGGGAGTTTTTCGGTAAGTGATTTCCATTTACCAACTTTTTTAATGATTGTTAGTTTGATGGCAGCGTTTCAACTATCCTATGGTCCTTATGTAGCGGATTATTCTCGTTACTTGCCTTCCAATGTGTCGTCTAAAGCAACGTTTGGTTATTCTTATGCGGGGAGTGTTCTCGGGACGATTTGGATGATGAGCTTAGGAATTTTGCTAATAGGTACTATTCCAGGTTTCGTGGAAAACCAAACGTATCACTTTTCTCATTTGCTGGGCAGTGCGTTTGTAAACCCAATGTATGTAGTGCTGATTTTAGGTGTGATTGGTGTTAATGTGCTAAATCTTTATGGAGCGTTTATGTCGACAACAACGACACTTTCTTCGTTCGTACAGATAAAATCAAATCAACAGAGCCGTTTTTGGCTAGTGTTTGCTACCGCATTTATTGCGACTTTGTTAGGGTTCTTTGGTCAAAGCGATTTGATGGAGTTTTTAGAGTTATTTGCTAACTTTATTATTTTAGTTATGATTCCTTGGAGTACGATTAATTTAGTTGATTTCTTCTTTGTACGTCATGGAACATATCGAACTGAGGATTTCTTTGATAAAAATGGAGAGTATGGGAAGTATAATTGGATAGGTATTGGCGCTTTAGTGATTTCAGTTCTTGTGGAACTTCTGTTTGTGAGTACGGAAGGTTTTACCGGAGTTATTGCAGGAATGCTGGGAGGAGCTGATTTTTCTTGGCTGGTTGGTTTATTTGTTCCGTTTGTACTTTATTATTTTCCGATGAAGAAACGGGAAAGAAAGCGCGCATCCAGCTTCAAAAAAGCAGAATAAGAAAGGGGTCGAAAAGAAATGAAAGCAACCATTATCATTGAAAAAAATGTACCAGCAACTATGAGAGACGGCACGATTTTATATGCAGATGTATATCGTCCGGCAGAGGAAGGAAAGCATCCTGTATTATTATCCCGAATTCCATATGGGAAGCATGATCCGTTTTATTCTCATCGTTATTTAGATACCAACCGTTTAGTGGAAAATGGGTATGTAGTAATTATTCAAGATGTGAGAGGGCGTTTCGCATCAGAAGGTGAATTTTCCATGTTTCAGAATGAAGCGAAAGATGGTTATGATACGGTAGAATGGGCAGCAGCATTAACGTATTCGAATGGGAAGGTCGGTATGTTTGGTTTATCTTATTATGGATATACTCAACTTCTAGCGGCAACGGAAAAACCGCCTCATTTGGAAGCTATTTTTCCGGCACAAACATTGAATGATTCGAGAAATGGCAGTCTGTATCAAGATGGAGCACTTTCGTTAGGGTTATTTCATACGTTGATGATCGAATCCTTTATGCCGGATTTAATGAAACGTACTTATAAAGACCCTGCAAAATATGTTGAAATGATGCAAAAATGGGCATATGAAGTGGACAATATAAAAGAGTGGTATCAGCAGAAACCGATAAATGCATCTCCTTATTTGGAAAAATTCGGTATCGAAGGTGATTTTTTAGAAATGATATCGCATGAACTAGATGATGAAGCGTATTGGAAGCTTACGAGTATACTGGATAAGTACTCCGATATTCAAGTTCCCGCATTTCATGTGGCTGGCTGGTACGATTGCTTTTTAAATGCAACGACTGAGAACTTCATGAATCTGCAAAAAGAGACAAATCAAATGCAAAAATTAATGATCGGTCCTTGGGCACATGGCGATTTTGGATCGGTGATTGGCGATCGATCATTTGGCATGGCGGCGTCAGAACATATGATTGATTTGCAGGAGGATTTAACAGGATTGCATCTGCGCTGGTTTGATTATTGGCTCAAAGGAGAGCGTACTAAGATAATGGAAGAAGCTCCTGTGAAAGTATTTGTCATGGGAATTAATGAATGGCGAGAAGAGAATGAATGGCCTTTAGCACGAACGGAGTATATCCCGTTTTATTTTCATGGAAATGGAAAAGCGAATACTAGGACGGGCGATGGCAGTTTGAGCTGTAAAAAGCCATTGAATGAACCGGCAGATCAATTTATTTATAATCCGGAAAATCCTGTGCCGACAAAAGGTGGAGGTGTATTGTTTGATGATATTGCGGTAGAAGGACCACGAGATCAACAAGCAATTGAAGATAGAGAAGATGTGCTCGTTTATACATCGGAAACGTTTACTGAGCCAATGGAAGTGACCGGGCCGGTAAGTGTGAAATTATGGGCCAAAACAGATGCAAAAGACACCGACTTTACGGCAAAATTGATTGATGTTTCTCCGGACGGAACAGCGTATAATTTAACAGACGGTATTATACGTGCGCGCTATCGCAATGGATATCAACCTGCAGCGGATTTGAATCAGGAAATTATCGAGTATGACATTAACTTAGCGGCGACGAGTAATGTCTTTTTACCAGGACACCGCATCCGTGTAGAAATATCTTCGAGCAGTTTCCCTCGTTTTGACCTCAATCCGAACACAGGGGACAGTCTATTTGATACAACGGAAATGAAACCAGCACAACAAACCGTATATCATGAGGAGGATTACTCTTCTTATATCGTGTTGCCGGTGATCCCGAAAGAAAATAAAAAATAATGATAACTTTTACCGACAAAAGTACAGCATATCCTTTAATGAGAGTTTTATTAGAGGATGTGCTGTTTTTCATTTTCCACTCATCATAAAACCCTGTGCAGCCAATACGTTGCACAGGGTTTTACATTTGCTTTATGCTTCTTTTTGCAGGATAGAGTAAACGCTGGGAGCTATTTTATTTATTTTAGCTGGTTTCCAATCTGTATTGACCCACATATGTGTAGAGGATCCTTTGGTAAGCAGTTCGCCAAACGGTTCGTTTACTTCTTGACTCTGCTGTTTCTGAAAGGTTACTTCCTCGATTTTTCTTACTTCATAACGAAATTCCAGGCGGACAGGAGAGACTGTCGCAATTTTTGTGAAAATAGCGACACAATCGTCATAATAGGCAGATGCTTTGTATTGTAAATCTACTCCCAAAACAGGCAGGAAAAGCCCTTGTTCCTCGAGCTCTCGATAAGTCATGCCGTTTTCTCGCATCCATTCAGTTCGTCCAATCTCAAACCAGATGATATAGTTGCCGTGATGCACAACTCCCATTTGATCTGTATCTTTATACTGCACTCGCAAATTTTCTTGATGCCAAGTAGCCATATTTTTCTTCCTTTCTATTCCCTGTTAATTATGTATCTGATGTTGGCAGCTTTCCTTTTGCTAATTCCTGTAACCGGAATTTTTGGATTTTACCTGTGCTTGTCATGGGCCAATCTGCTGCTTTAATAAACCAGATATGTCGTGGTATTTTAAAGCGGGCTAATTGAGGAGCACACCAGTCAGCTATTTCTTTTCGACTAATCTGTTCGTTTTCGTGCAGTTCGATAAATGCTGCGCCGATTTCCGTTGTTAAGGAGTCCGGAACGCCAATGACTTGCACTTGGTTTACTGCTGGATGCTCATCAATGACATTTTCAATTTCGCGCGGTGCAACGAGTTCTCCGGAAACTTTAAACATTTCTTTACTTCTGCCAAGTACTTGTAAATATCCATCCACATCAATTCTCCCCACATCTCCAGTACGAAGCCATCCGTCTTTGTCTATCGTCTCGGCAGTTTCTAAAGGTTTATTATAATACCCTTTAGTTACAGTGGCACCACGAACAACTAATTCTCCAATGGAGCCTGTCGGAAGGCTTTTTAATGTTTCAGGATCAATTGTTTTATATTGAACAGGGCTTCCTTGAAATTCTCTTAAGCCACTACTTCCACCAAGTTTAGGACGTCCAACTCTTGTAGTAATGCGTTCCAGCGAATCCCCAATTTCAGTTGTCACCCCGGAAGAAGCAACTTCTGTCTGACCATACCCGGTGATAATTTCAGTTAATCCTAATGTTTGAATAGCTTTCTTCCAAACCGGAACCGGAGCTGGAGCAGCACCGCACCAGGCTGCGAACAAATGAGATAAGTCGAATTCTCCGACTTGCGGATGATTTACTAATGGTACTAACATCGATGGGACGCAAAGATAGTCATTTGCTTTGTGTTTTTCCATAAGTTCTAATGATTGCAGGGGAGAGGCGCCGAGGGCAGAGATAAACGAGCCGCCTACAAAAGACATCGCAAAAATTGCTTCAATAATTGCGAAACAATGGTAGAAAGGTAAGGGCGCAAAAGTAACTCTTCCCTCCTCAATGGCTCTGCTCAGACAAGTACTATACGCACAACGTAGCAGCATATCGCTGGTGAGCATTACTCCTTTTGGATGACCAGTAGATCCTGAAGTGTATAAAATAATCGCCACTTCGTCTGGATAGATGGATTGTTTTAACACTTCTTGTATGTCTACAGTTGATACGAGCGCAGCTTTTTCAATGAACGCATCCCACGTGAGGAAATTGTCACTCACTTCTTTCAGTATTTCGTTTTCCAAACAGATAATCGTATGCAGGGAGCTGTCCTCTATGAAACGCTCCTCAGACAGTAATTGGCTAACATGAGCTCCATGATGTTTATCTTTTATTGTTTGTTCCAAGATAAGGAATTCCGCGTCGGACTGCTGTAAAATGTAAGCTAATTCTTTTTTGGAAAGCATCGCGTTAATCGGAATGAAAACTGCACCCACTATGGAAGCTGCAATCATCAAAGCTGGATAACTCGCCTGGTTATTCATTAACACAGCAATATGATCTCTTCGTTTTACACCGAGTTGTTTAAACGATCTAGCATAAAGTAAAGCGTCCTGCCACATTTGTTCATACGTTATAGTGTTGTTTCCAATATACAAATATGGTTGTGTCTTGTATTGCTGACAGACTTTTTGGAAATGGCTGCTTACAGTATCACGCTGCCATACTTGATAGCGCTCTTTTAAGTTGTTTCTTCTTGTCTTGACACTCGCAACTTCAATGGTTTCGTTTTGATTCGTCATGATTTCCTCCTTTTGGGTTAAGCTTTTTTAAAAGCAACAACTGCATTGTGGCCGCCAAAGCCAAAGCCATTTGATAAAGCGTAATGCATCGGTTGTTCGACCGGGTGGTGGGGAATATAATCGAGCGGACAATCTGGGTCTGGATTGTCTAGATTAATCGTCGGAGGATACATATTTGTCTGCAGCCCTTTTAATGTAAGAATCGCTTCTGCACCACCAGCTGCCCCAAACATATGGCCAGTCATTGATTTCGTAGAGCTTACTTTCAATTTATGAATATGGTCTTCAAAAAGGGTCTGAATCGCTTTTGTTTCGGAAATATCTCCTGTTGGGGTGCTTGTCCCGTGAGCGTTAATATAATCGATGTCTGTCGGGTGAAGATTGCTGCGCTCGATAGCTAGTTTCATAGCCTTCATCGCCCCGCGGTAGTCCGGTGCAGTCATATGATAGGCATCTGTCGTAGCTCCGTACCCAACAATCTCCCCAAGAATGGTTGCTCCTCTTGCTTTTGCATGCTCTTCTGCTTCTAAAAAAAGTACGCCAGCTCCTTCAGCCATAACGAATCCATCCCGGTTCACATCGAAAGGACGGGAAGCTTTCTCTGGATTGTCATTATTTGTGGACATCGCCTTCATTTTGGAAAAACCTGCGAAATAGAGCGGCTCAATTGTCGCTTCAGCTCCCCCGGCTAAAATCGCATCTGTATACCCATGAGCAATATTTGTATACGCTTCTCCTATTGCATGATTACTCGTTGCACAAGCAGAGACAGTGGCTAAACTTGGGCCGGTAAAACCTGTTTTAATCGCTATTAATCCACTAGCCATATTATGAATGGACTGAGGAATAGTAAATGGTGAAACGCGACTTGGTCCTTTATCCAGCATAGTCGAGTGGTTGTTTAATAACGTTTGAATGCCTCCTGCTCCGGAACCAACATAAATTCCTACGCGGTCTTTATCTACTTGTTCTAACTCCAGTTCAGACTGTTCTAATGCTTGCATCGAAGCCGCGTAACCGAACTGTGTGAACCGATCATAGCGCTTGATTTCTTTACTGCTTAAATAATCTTCTGCTCGAAAAGGCATGGCGGTACCTGCCAATGTTGTGTTGATGTTCTGAAAAGCTGCGTCGTTGAGCTGTTTTATCCCGGAATTTCCTGCCATAATATTCTCCCACAATGTTTGGACGTCATTACCTAGAGGGGAGATAGTTCCCATGCCTGTTACTACGACTTTACGTTTCACATTTGTCACCCTTTCTGTAAAAGAATTTGCAACGTTGCTTGCATTCAGTTTTTTTCAAATGATAATGGATTATCAAAGAAACGTCGGTTACGCCTAACATAGTGTGTAAAAAAATGAAACGAAGGAAATGTACGGAGACTCCTGCCGGATGAAAAGCCTCGGTAAGACACCGCACGGCGGAGCCGAAGGTGGCTTAGCAGCGCCGGCTAAAAAGCGAAGTACATTTCCGAAGTGACATATTTACACAAAATTTTGGACATAATCGAAACGCCTGTTAAATAAGCAATGTTGCAATTCTAAAGAATAGATAGTGTATTTTCTTTTATCTTACCAAACGATTGGGGAGAATCATAGAATTATCTAAGGGGTAGTCGAATTTGTCATGATTCACAATCTACAGTGTATTTAAACAGACTATACGTGATGTATCGATTATGTTACGATAAAATAATATTGCTAAGCGGTATAATAGAAGGGAAAAAGGGTGAAGGTAATGTCGGTAGTAGCTATCATGGCAAGTGGCCCGCTGGATCACATTCCTGAATTACAAGCGTACAATGAGGAAATAAGTACTTGGATTGCAGCAGACCGGGGAGCACTTACGTTAATTAATCAAGGGATAAACGTGACATATGCTTTAGGGGACTTTGATTCCGTAACCGTGGAACAAAAGAAACTGGTGCAAAGTAAGGCCACGTATTTTGCAGCGTATCCCGTGGAAAAAGATGAAACAGACTTGGAAATTGCCATTCAAAAAGCGCTCGAACTAAATCCAGAAAAGATTTATTTATTTGGAGTAACAGGAGGCCGGTTTGATCATACGTTCATTAATGTCCAATTGTTACACACGATTTTAGAAGCGGGTGTTCAAGGAATTATCATTGATTCATGGAACCAGCTGGAGCTTACGAAACCTGGAAAGCACTCCATAACAAAAAACGAGCATTTTCCCTATATTTCGTTCGTCCCTCTAACGAAAGAAGTAACTGGCATATCACTGAGCGGATTTTATTATCCTTTAAAACAGGCGGCTATTACATGGGGGTCCACCTTATGCATTTCCAATCAATTACTCGATCAAACGGGAGAACTCAGCTATAAGACGGGGATGTTGTTAGCGATCAAAAGTAGAGATTAACAATCGCGCAAGTGTTTTAGGTAATATTTGTAAAAATAACAAGGATTTATATGGTGCATAGATAAAAAGAATTCACGGATCTCACAAATAAATTCGTATATTAAAGGTAGCTGAAAGAGTTCTATTGTTTCGTATTTTTAGAATATAATTTTAATTTGCAAAAGGGAACAGTTTTCTTTTAACGCCTGTTTTATGTGTTATAATAATAAGATGTATTTATAAATTATATTATTTGTTTGGAAGGAGAATTATAGATGTCTCAAGACAATAATGGCAATGATAAAAATAAAAAAAACGCAGACTCGGAAAACGAAGACGTTGATGTTTCCCGGCGTAATTTTTTGAAGAATTCAGGCGTTGCTGCAGGAGGCGTTGTCGGAGGGGTTGTCTTAGGAGGCTTATGGAATCCGTTTAACTCCAAAGAAGACACGAAATCCGATGAAGATGATGGTTCAGAGATGTTGCAGGAAGCACGTACATTTTTCAGTCGTGAAGATGATTTTAAAACGTTAGCTGCTGCTACTCAAAGAATTTATCCGAAAGATGACAACGGACCAGGAGCAATCGAATTAGGTGTCCCTTATTTTATTGATAAGCAATTAACAGGATACTGGGGCTTCAATAGTAAAGACTATATGCAAGGACCGTTTGAGCCGGATAAATCGGATTCTCACGGATTGCAAACGAAGCTCAACCGTGGAGAAATGTTCTTAGCAGGTGTTAGAAAAATGTTCGAAATGAGTAAGAAAGATCATGACGAAGATTTCTTTGATATAGAAGGAGAACAGCAAGACGAAATTTTAGAGAAATTTGAAGCAGGCGACGTTGATATTCCTGGCTTACCGTCAGACGTTTTCTTCAATCTTTTACGAGATACTACAATTGAAGGAGTTTATGCGGATCCAGTATACGGCGGTAATAAAGATATGGAAGCTTGGAAAATGATGGAATACCCTGGTCCTCGTATGGGCTGGTCTGACAAAATTGATTCCGAAGATTTCGTTTCAATGGATCCGTCAAGCTTAAGAGACTACCAAGGAGGAGGTTTGTAAGATGGCAAAGAAACTGGATAAAGTAGATGTTGTCGTTGTCGGCGTCGGCTGGGCCGGCGGCATTATTAGTGCAGAAATGGCTAAAGCGGGCAAAGACGTTGTTGCTTTAGAGCGTGGAGATTACAAAAATAGAAGTGATTATATCGGTGTGAAAGACGAATTACGCTTTGATAATCGTTATGAAATTATGCAAAATCTATCAGGAGATACCATCACATCTCGAAACGAGAAAGATGAAAAAGCTCTTCCTGTAAGAACAAGAACGAATATGCAAATTGGAGCTAACTTGGGTGGAGCAAGTGTCCACTGGGCTGGTGCGTCGTATCGTTATTGGCCGTATGAATTTGAAATTCGCAGTCAAACCATTGATAAATATGGCGAAGATAAAATACCTAAGGAAATGAATTTACAAGACTGGGGTATTACATATGAGGAAATGGAAAAGTATTATGATAAATGGGAAAAAACTGCGGGAATTTCCGGAGAGCAGGATCCATTAGCTCCAGAGCGGGAAAACGAATGGCCAAATCCGCCATTGAAAGAAACTCCTTCTTTAAAACTGTTTAAAGATACAACGAAAGAGATGGGATTGAATCCATTTCAAATTGCTGCCGGTAATATGTCTGAAACATATGAGAACCCGGATGGCCAAACATTAAACGCTTGTATGTACTGTTCATTTTGTACAAGACACGGCTGTGATTTCAGTGCTAAATCAGATCCATTAGCAACTGTTGTACCAACTGCAGAAGAACATGATAACTTTGAGCTTCGTACAGGTGCATATGTGCGTCGTGTGCTATATGATAAAGATAACAAAAAAGCAAAAGGTGTTATGTATGTAGATGAAAGTACTGGTCAAGAATATGAACAACCAGCAGACGTTGTTGTATTATCTGCTTTCGCGTTTTCAAACAACCGTTTATTAATGCTTTCTGATATTGGCGAACAGTACGACCCAGAAACGAAAAAAGGTACGATTGGTCGTAATTTCAACGGACAATATAATTCTGCATTTAATGGTGCAAAAGGATTCTTTGAAGATGAGAAGTTCAATCTTTATATGGGAGCTGGCGCATTAGGAGCTGCAGTCAATGACTATGCTGCAGACAACTTCGACCACTCTGATTTAGACTTTATCGGAGGCGGCGCTATTGAGTTAAGACAATACGGATTTGGAGCTATTTCAAGCAGTGCAAACGTTCCTAAAGATACACCAAGCTGGGGGAAAGATTATAAAGAAAAATCTCTTCATTATGCTTACAGAACGTTACAAATATGGTATTCTGCAATTGCGATGTCTTACGAACATAATTATTTAGATCTTGACCCAAATTATAAAGACGAATACGGTGATGCATTATTGCGTTCTACGTATAAGTTTGGTGATAATGAAAGAAATATTGCTAAATTTGGCGTTGAAAAATGTAGTGAAATCATGAAAGAAATGGGCGCAGATATTGTAGAAGAAGATGAAGTACCAGAAGAATTTGACCACAGTTTTACAGGAGGTCATTACACTGGTGGAGTTGTTATGGGGGATGACCCGGAAACGTCTGCAGTAAATAATTATTTGCAAATGTGGGACGTGGATAACTTGTTTGTTGTTGGTGGATCAGCATTTCCTCAATTTGGAAGTCACCACCCAACTCCGACTATAGGTGCATTGTCTTATCGTGCAGCAGAAGGAATTGAGAAATATTTAGATGACGGCGGTCAACTAGCAGAAGCGAAAACAACGAAAAAAGTTAGAAACGTATAAATCAGTTAAGAAGGGAGTAAAGATGTCATTTGCTCCTTGCTTAACGCTCTAAGAAACGTTGGACTAAAGAAGTCAAGTTTGGAATAGTAGAGATATAGAAACATCTTATTTCGTAAGCTTCGTATTTTGAAGATAGAGGAGGTACGGACAATGGGTTTAGGTAGTATTGGAATTCCCAGCATGATTTTAATTCTTATCGTGGCACTTATCATTTTTGGTCCTAAAAAACTCCCTGAAATTGGAAAAGCAGCTGGTCAGACATTAAAAGAATTTAAAAAGTCAACTAGTGAAGTGTTTTCAGATGAACCAGAAAAGACGGAAGAAACGAAAGACAAAGACGAAGAGTAAACGAATCATTGTCTTTTCATGAAAAATCGTTCGAATTGAAAAAAGCGGGTCTGCTTCTATGCAGATCCGCTTTTTTTATCGAAATTATTGAAATTGTATTCGAGATTGTTTGTATCATCTGCTTGATATTAAGGAAAGATTTTTCGGCTTGTTTTTTATATCAATACATTTGAGACATTTGTAATCCAGTCTTGATAATGCCAAGCAATGTATAAAAAGTCAGTTTTCCACTTAACTTGTTTGACTTTCTTTATTTCCTTTAGAATAGACAACCATTCTTGGTGAAGGAATTTCAACCCCTTTTTCAAACAATTGTTCTTTTACTTCTTTACGGATGAGACGTGCTCCTTCCCATTGCATCACCGGAGTTGTTTCTCCTCGAACACGCAACACATAATTCGAAAGATCCAATATAGTTACTCCATTTATAAACGGTGTATCGACAAAAACATCATATTTCTTCGGTAAAGTTTGAAGAATAGTATCTACCATTTTTTCTATTTGAACGATGTTGGATTCATAAGGTATATTAATTTCGACCATCGCAAAGCCGTTACTTACAGAGTAATTATTTACAATGTCAATGGCTCCATTAGGGATGACATAGGTTTGGCCATAATAACTCCGCAGCTTCGTCGTGCGCAGCCCGATAACGATAACATCTCCTTCGATTTCGCCTGTTTCAATATAATCTCCCACAGAAAATTGATCTTCAAAAATAATGAAGAACCCTGCGATAATATCACGGACTAGATTTTGCGCGCCAAACCCAATGGCAAGACCAGCCACTCCAGCACCGGCGAGCATGGTTCGTATTGGAATATGAAAAGCATCCAGAATCATCATAATAGCAATGAATACTATTAGATAAGACAAAGAACTTTTTGCTAGATTTTTCAAGGTTTGTTCTCTGCGGTTTGTTGTTATTTTGATAGGAATTTTGCTTCGGTCTTTAAAGATGGTATCAATCACTTTATTTCCAAGCTTCTTGAACACAAAGGCAAGGATGATAATGAGGAGCACCCTGAGAAGTGCTTTGCCAACTGCATTCCATAACTCTTCTTCTGTTAACAGATTGTAAAAGTAATGGCCAACTTCTGTGATTACTTCCATTGATGACTTCTCTCCTTTGTTGTTACTATTTTAATTTAAAAACTCCAGCCCTATTATCGTACCATATTAATCGGTAATTTGTATTTATTTTATGTATTTATGTTAAAAGATTATATAGTTCATTATAATATATTATCTGCTTTAACTGAAAATATGAAATTAAGTATCCTTATTTGTTAATTGTTATTTTATTTTT
>DATGTM010000126.1:0-6324 GCA_035301845.1 Pseudogracilibacillus sp.
AAAATTATTCTCTGTTTGAACCGTATCATCATATTTAACTTTAGCTGTCTCTTTTTTCAAATTAACTTTTGCCTTTTCTACCCCTTGAAGACCTTGCAATGCTTTTTCTACTTTACTAACACAATGTGCACAACTCATCCCGTTCACTTTCAAATTTATTTTGGTCATTCTCATCACTCCTTTTTTAAATTTCGTTCCCTGCAAGTATCTTTAGAACAGTGATGACTCTTACATTCACACTGCCCAGGAATACAGTTGCAAGCAACTTCTTCAACAGCGTCTTTTTTCTTCTCTTCCAGGACTCCTTCTAGTTTTTCGATATCTTTAAGACTTAAGGTTGCATTAGAAAGTAAATACGCAATGGTATTCCCAACATCTCTATTACAAATATGGTTGAATTGTTCATGTAAGGCACTTTTAACTACTTTTTCTTCATTTACCTTTGGAGAATATATATATCTTCTTCCCTCTGTTCTCGTATCAAGCATATCTTTATTTGCTAATCTTCCAATAAAAGTCTTTGTCGTAGCTGGTTTCCAGTCTTTTTTCTGTTGTAAAACTTCGATAATTTCTTTGCTCGTAACTTCCTTCTGAGCCCAAACAACACGCATTATTTCCCACTCAGAATCTGTAATCTTTAAATCTATTTCAGTAGACATGTTTCTCGCCCCTTCGTTTACAATTGTAATCAATTCACTTAAATACAGTTTACAATTGTAATCAAATGTTGTCAAGTTTCTTTCATAAACATTTCGCAAACTCGCATTTTTCTAAAAAAAAGAATCCGTTATGAAAAAAGAACAATCAAAACGGATTCTTGTTTATAAATTGACTATAATCTTCTAACTGCCTATTATTAAAGGACCTTTAACTTAAAAATTGTTATAAATGTGATGTCAAAATAACATCGCTCCTCAATTTTTAAATAATTTAAATATAGCGCAGTAACAGATATCAATCAGAGAACCTCTTTGTGCTTCTCCCTATAATTCCAAAAATTCTGTTACGTTACTATTAGAAAACATAAATAAATTTAACCGTATTAAATAGTTTGCTTACTCCTAAGCACAATTAGTTGAATAAACAACGATTATTTCAGCACACAATAGATGAATAACGGAAAAATATTTGTTTTTAATAATCAAAACACCCAAATTATCTTATCTTACAGTAATTTTTCTTCCATTACGTCATACGAATCTTAATAATAATTTCTCGAGTGGTTTTCAGCATTCAATTTTTACTTCTAGTTTTAATTTGAAAGAGCATAGATGCAGTTTTGAACGAATAGAAATAATATGAATTGCTTTGCAACTAACAAATACGCTCAACAGTATTTTTGTTGAGCGTAGCCTTCTATTCTCTTTTTCAGCAGTCTCAGACGCATTTATTTCATTGTACTATCTTCTTTTATGCTTTTAACAACTTCGCATTAATCGCAACAATAATCGTACTCAGGCTCATCAATACAGCACCAACAGCAGGACTTAAAACGACGCCAATTGGAGCCAAAACACCTGCTGCAAGCGGAATAGCCAAGATATTATATCCTGCTGCCCACCACAAGTTCTGAACCATTTTACGATAAGTTTTCTTTGATAAGTCAATTAAGGAAACAACATCTTTTGGATTACTTTTTACAAGAACCACATCAGCAGTTTCCATTGCTACATCCGTACCAGCGCCAATAGCGATTCCTAAATCAGCGGTTGCCAGTGCAGGTGCATCATTAATTCCATCACCGGTCATTGCTACTTTCCAACCTTTATCTTTGATAATTTTCTTCACTTGATTTGATTTTTCATCAGGCAGCACTTCGGCATAAACCTCATCAATATCCAACTGCTTTGCCACCCATTTGGCAACTTTCTTGTTGTCACCAGTCAACATAATAGAGTGAATACCATTTTCTTTCAAGTCAGCAATGGCTTCTTTAGCTGTTTCCCTGACCATATCCGCGAGAGCTATCATTCCGGCTAGCTCGTCATCTAATAATACGAATACAACTGTTTTTCCATCCGCTGACATTTCTTCAAATTGTTTCTCATCGTAAGATAGATTATTGTCGTTAACGTAACCCGGGCTAACTACATTAACTTTTTTACCATCAACATTTCCTTGAATCCCTTTTCCTGTTATAGATTCAAAATCAGTTATTTCCTTTGGCGATAGCCCTTCGTCTTTTGCTGATTTTACAATCCCAGTCGCAATTGGATGCTCTGAATGTTGCTCTAAACTAGCTGCCAAGTTGAGTACTCTATTTTCCTCATAGCCTTCATTTGAAACAATATTGGTTACACCGAAGTTTCCTTCCGTAAGTGTCCCTGTTTTATCGAAAACGACCGCATTTAAACCTCTTGCGCCCTCAAAATTGGCACGATTACGAATAAGTAAACCATGCTTTGCAGAAATAGAGGTTGAAACGGCTACAACAAGTGGCGCAGCTAAACCGAGTGCATGTGGGCAAGTAATAACCATGACGGTGACCATTCGCTCCAGAGCTACATCGAAAGAATATCCTAATGCAAGCCAGATGAATAAAGTAATAAACCCAGAAGCAAGAGCGATATAAAACAACCATTTTGCTGCTTTATTAGTAATGTCTTGTGTACGTGATTTTGAATTTTGAGCTTCTTCTACTAAAGTAATAACTTGTGATAAATAAGAATCTTCTCCAATTTTATCTACCTTGATGGTTAGGGATCCTTCTTTATTAATCGAACCACCGATTACTTCATTCCCTTTTTCTTTTTCAACAGGAACAGACTCTCCTGTGAGCATAGATTCATCAATGGCTGAATTCCCATCAATAATAGTTCCATCTACAGGTATTTTCTCACCTGGTTTTACCAGCACATAATCTTCATTTTTCAAGGCAGATACCTTTACGTCATGTATATTCCCGTCTTCGTCTAATTTGTGAGCTTCGCTGGGCATGAGTTTTACAAGCTCTTCCAACGCATTAGACGCCCCCATCACGGAGCGCATTTCAACCCAGTGTCCCAACAGCATAATGTCAATTAAGGTTGCTAATTCCCAGAAAAAATCGCTTCCCTCTAAACCAAAAACAGTTAATGAACTATAGACATAAGCAACCAAGATAGCTAAGCCTATAAGCGTCATCATACCGGGGTTTTTATCTTTTAATTCATCGATTGCTCCGGTAATAAATGGCCAACCACCATAAAAAAAGATGAATGTAGAGAGTATAAATAAAATATATTGGTCGCTTGGAAATCGCCAATCCACTCCCATAAAACTTTGAATCATTGGGGACATTATTAAAATTGGAATTGTTATAATAAGGGAGATATAAAATCTTTTTTTAAAATCTTCTACCATATCACCATGGTCATGATGGTCATGGCTACCGTGTCCATCATTATGACTATGATTATCATGCGAACCATGGTTAGCATGATGTTCTTCATCCATGTGACTAGCATCATTTTGTTGAGATGAATTATGTTCGGTCACGCCTATCCTACTCCTTTTTGAATATTTAAAATGAATACAACTTTGATTATATCACCATCTAATATCATATACCCCCTCACCGTATTATATAATCTACTTTAAACTCCACTTTATGCAAATGCAAATAATCAGAAGAATCAAGATACTTTTTTGTTTGTATTTTAATAGAGAATCTTCTTAGACGAAAAGAAAAATTCGCTCACTGAAAAAACTTAGTTTAAAAATACACGAGGGGGGTATAAAACAAATGAGTTTGCGAAGTATCAATCTTATAATGGAGGGAAATTTATGAACAGAAAAATAATGCTGGGCGTTGTCGCCTTGCTTACTCTTGTTTTATTAGCGGCTTGTGGAGGGAATAATGAGACGACATCTGACAACAATTCTGATAATGGGGGTTCAACCGAAAACGCAGAAATGGACAAGAATTCCAATGATGAAGAAGGGGCAAGTTCTGGCGAGACTCCAGAGAATCTAACTGAAGAAAAAGATCCAACCTATTCAGTTGGAGATGAAGTTGAAATAAATGCTGATCATATGGAGGGGATGGACGGCGCTGAAGCTACCATTGAAGGAGCCTATGACACCACAGCTTATGAAGTGACCTACGAACCAAACGATGGCGGAGAAACTGTAAAGAACCATAAGTGGGTAATTCATGAAGAAATAAAAGATGCCGAAGAACAGCCCTATGAAAAAGGGGATGAAGTTGTTCTGGAAGCCGACCATATGGAAGGCATGAAAGGTGCTACAGCAAAAATTGATGATTCAGAGGACACAACTGTCTATATGCTTAGCTATAAAGATACAGAAACAGGCGAAGAAGTTCCAAATCATAAATGGGTTGTTGAAGACGAACTTTCTTCACCTGAATAGAATGTTATGAAAATATTGTAGAGTGTTTTTGCACATCCTTTCAAAAAGATGAAACAAGCCAGACGAGGTTAGCCATTTAACTTGCTAGCCTCGTATTCTTTAACCCTTCTGTAAAAGGTATTGCTTTTCATCCCCACTCGTCTCATGGCTTCCACCGCTGTGATTTTATTTTGCTTCCATTCTGGATAAACAGCTCGGAAGGTATCGTCAATCTCATGCTTTTTCCCACCAAATTTTACCCCATTTTCTCTTGCTATCCGTATCCCTTCCTCTTGTCTTTCTCTTATACGCTTGCGTTCATCTTCGGCCATATAACTTAACAATTGCAAGATTAAATCGGAAATCAATGTTTCCAGCCCATCCATGTCTTTATATTTCATTGTATTCAATAGAGGCATATCCAGAACGGCTATATCCACTTGTTTGTTTTTGACAAGATCTTGCCATTCATCTAAAATCATTTGCTTGTTACGTCCTAGCCGGTCGAGAGATTTCACATATAAAGCATCGCCCTCTCGCAACATGCGTTTCATTAATTGGTATTCCGGTCGTTGAAAATCTTTCCCACTCGCTTTATCGACAAATATATACTCTTCGGCTATACCGACTTCTCTTGCAGCTTGCAGTTGTCTTTCTAATGATTGATCGATGCTGCTGACTCTTGCGTAGAAAAAAGATCGCATTATTTTCACCTCCCCAACATAAATTATCGATTTCTTGAATGTTTCGAAAAAATCTTATAAAACCATTTCAAAATAATTTTTGTTATATTTATGACAGATGAAAACAAAAGAAGAGTTATTATTAGATGTAACATAATCTTACGAAAAGAAGGAAATAATATATCTGAAAATTTGATAAATTAGTAAAATAGTTGAATACTCTAAATTATTAAAAAGCAGAGTTGTTTTCGAACTTTGTATATTTTATTTTTAAATTAACCTGAATTATTCATACCTTTTAAAAGATGCATATTTAATTCAGAATTTTGTTTTTCTATGAAAAACTTTTAAAGATGAACTACTTTTATCGTTTAAGACACACATGTCTCCTTTGGTCTTGCAGCACTGTTTATTTTAGAAGGCGATTCAATTAAATAGCTATTTCAAATGCAGGTTTTGGATATGCCGCAATGTTATCATGTTTGATTTATTAAAAGAATACAATAAAAGGGTTGTAAAGAAAATAGTTTACTTTTGATAGCATTAATGCTATCATTAAAGAAAGAATTTAGACAGGAAAGGTACCAAAGATGACATTTAAAGTAGTATTGGCGGATAAAGTAGGAACCGTAGCTCGCTTTGAAAACGAAATGATTCAAAAAGCAGAACAGGAATATAGAATTGGGAAAGGAAAAGAATGGACGCAATTAGCCGAGATGTATGTAATCCAAAAACGTCGTTTAGAAACAGATCCATATCCAGAAGCTTTCAACCATAAATCTACGGACGATGAAAATCCGCCTGTTGTAAAATTAGTAAATCGGCAAACAGAGCTAAAGGAATTATTTCGATGGGGGATTAAAATAGGAAGTATCGGTAATCATCGTATTTTGTATATTGTCCATAATTATTATAAAGTTGTTCTGCTCTATTATTTCAATAAACAATATAATGGAGATATTAAACGAGAAGATATTAAACCGGCCGAAGAACAGTATTTCAAACTTCTGGAACATGATCCATCGCATTATCCTATTAGGAAAGGGTGAATAAACAGAATGACAGAATTTAGCGGTCGTTTAGGGGAAATCGTCGGAAAAGAAAGAATAAAGGAATTGCATCAACAAGCAGATATTTCAGCTCAAATATCAAAAGAACGTAAAAAGAAAGGGTTAAGCCAACAAGCTTTGGCTGAAGCAATTGGTGTAGCTAAATCGACTATTGGAAGAATTGAATCTGGTATGACATCTCCGAATACAGCGACACTTTATAAAATTTCCTCTGTTTTAAACGTTCTTTTTATTATTAA
>DATGTM010000127.1:0-2903 GCA_035301845.1 Pseudogracilibacillus sp.
ACCCCAAAAAATATGTATGAAGAAGATGAATAGACTCAGATGTGTTAATCAATCATAAATTGGACCATACCTTTTCGCATAATGACCTCTTTAGATTTCGCGTCAAATCTCACGCGTAATAGTAAAATATCAATAAATTAAGTATAACAAATTACAATTTTAATCGTCAATGGTTATTTCAAGTAAAACTCGAACATTTAATTATAATTTAGTTGTAACGTTCGGTTTTTGAGAATAAGGATTCGTTTCTGGAGTTTTTGGAACTGATTCATCAGTAAATTCTTGTTGATGCTCTCTTTCTTGTACCAAAGGTTCTTCCGGGTCAATTTGTTGACCTTTTAAAGGTCCTCGTTGGTGATATAAGTTACCTTTTCGTACCTGTTTCACCCAAAACCCACCCTGAATATGCTTCGGTTCATAGGCGACCATAAAAGCGGACGGATCAATATGAGTAATCATTTGATATAAACGCAGTTCTTGTTTACGCGGCGTTAAAATGGAAAGTGATAAACGATCTCCGTCTCTACCTGTAGAAGTCCAACTTGTTACACCAAATCCCTCTTTTCGTAAACGTTCTGAGAAATCATATTCCGGATGAGACGATACTACATTTACGGTAATATACCCTAAAGCGAGTCGTTCTTCTATCTTAGACCCGATAATAATACCTAAGGCATACCCAACTGCGTATGCTGCAATATTTTGGATACCATCTAAATTATCCAACACAATACTTAGCCCGATAATATACATAATTACTTCCAGTGTACTGACTGCTGCCGCTAAATAGCGCCGGCCTTTTAATGTCAGAATCATTCGCATTGTTGACGTAGACACATATATAATATTTACAGCTAAAATAATTAAGACAATAATATAAGCATTTTCTAACACATTTTTTCCTCCTAACTAATTACAACAACGCTTTTAAAAGTCTGTTTATTCAAATCTTGTAGATACATTTTCAGCAGACGATATTTTTATGTTCCCTCACCTATAACCCTTTCTATGTGAAACTTTAAAAAACTAACTTCCGACTGCCAACTGCTTAAAAACCTTTCACCTCTTTGCTCATTCTTGGTTAGGTCCATAAACACGTTTACGAATATCAGACTCATGCCCTTCCAGCCGTTTATATAAGGAACGTTTCCAGTTTGGTGCTAACTTTGGACAATTAGCTAATGCTCTGGCAGCTTCCAGATCTTTTTTCCGCACATACATCACTTCATTCGCTGCTTCTACGGTCCACTCCGGAAAAGGCCGTTCCAGTAGAGTTAAATCTGTCGGCGCTTTTAGATATCCTTCCTTGAGAACACGATAATACCAGCCGGTTCTTCCGGAATTCTGAATACGCAAAGCAAAATCCATAACCCGATGTCTTCGTGCAGGCTTCCAACACGGGCGACGTGGTTGGGACACTTCAATGATTGCTTCACCTAATTGATACACATCTCCAATACAAACAGAAGCTTCCTCCATTTCGTCCAGCACCAGATTTTCTCCAAATCCTCCTTCTGAAATAGATATCTCCAGCTCCTCACGCCATTTCGGAAAATGTGCACGGGGATAGGCGAAAAGTGCTTTTTCCTCTCCACCATGAGCTACCGGATCTCCTACTTCATCTTCTTTAAAGCCTTGTACAGACAAGAATACTTCGGACGTCTCCGGTTGTTTATAAATCGCACTTTTCCATGGACGATCCATCGGGTCTTTAGCACCTGTCTTCCCCATTTCCTTTGCTTTTCCTGTTCGTATTTCTACCACCATTGGATTTGACATTTTCAGGTTCCCGCCTTTACTTATATAATAAACTGTATCCATCTTTCTATAGTTTATCATGTTTCCTAAGCCGTCCATAGTTTCATCTTTCACTTCTATTCGTTTCTTCCTATTTCAATACATGTCCTGTCATAAAATTCATCTTCTTTATGATACAACTTATACCTTTATCCTAAATCGTCCTCTCCCAATTAAAAAACACCCTGTATCAGACAGCTATTCATAAAGCTTGCTGGTACAGGGTGCGATTTATATGACACATAATAGAATGCTATTACGACAGAAATATAAAATATAAGATGAAGATAAATGCTAACCCATACATGATGGGATGAATTTCTTTCATTCGCCCTTTCATAATCATCGTAATTGGATAAAATACAAAACCAATAGCGATTCCCGTTGCAATGCTATACGTCAGCGGCATTGCAATAATCGTTAAAAAAGCGGGGACCGCAATTTCAAATTGATCCCAGTCAATATCTTTTAAAGCAGACGACATAAGAACCCCAACGATAATTAAAGCAGGCGCGGTCACTTCGACCGTTACTACTTGAAGCAACGGAGAGAAAAATAAAGCAAGGATGAAAAAACCTGCAGTAACGACCGAAGCAAAACCAGTCCGCCCTCCAACACCAACACCGGATGTCGATTCTACATACGAAGTAGTCGTTGAAGTTCCAATCACCGCACCGACAACAGTGGCAGCAGAATCAGCAAATAACGCTTTTCCAGCACGGGGCAATTTATTGTCTTTCATCAAACCTGCTTGTGTAGCTACAGCAACCAATGTTCCTGCTGTATCAAAGAAATCGACAAACAAAAAGGTTAATATAACGACAAGCATCTCCAATGTGAAAATATCTCCAAAATTCACAAACGCCTGGCCAAATGTGGGTGCTACACTAGGCGGTGTATTCATAATCTCTGTAAATCCTTGAGGCATAGGGATTAGCCCAGCAATAACTCCAACAATGGAAGTCAGGATCATCCCATAAAAAATGCCTCCACTGAAATTTAAACTCAGTAAAATAACTGAAATCACAATCCCAAAAATCGACAGCATGACAAACGGTTCGGTTAAATTTCCAATACTTACAAGCGTATCAGGGTCTCCAATGATA
>DATGTM010000128.1:0-3370 GCA_035301845.1 Pseudogracilibacillus sp.
CCGTGTAATTGAATGATATCAAGTCCGACCTTTGTAGCAATTGCTTCAATTGTTTCGATAGACTCATTCACAAATACACCGACTTTTTTAAGTTTGGGTGATAATTGTTTTGCGATGTTTGCTGCATCTTCTGGCGTAATAGAACGACTACTAGGTGCAAACACAAATCCGATAAAATCCGCACCTGACCTTTCTACGACTTTAGCAGCGGGTAATGTCGTGATACCGCATATTTTCACCTTCATTTATAATGACCTTCTTTTATCGGAAGCGGTACTTGAAATGATGTTAATGTTTGTGGGACGTTGTCTGCCCGCATGAGTGTTTCCCCGACTAGAATTGCTTCTGCTCCAGCATTTGCAAGTTCTTCTACATTCTGTTTAGTCGATATACCACTTTCCCCAATTAATATAACATCCTCATTGTCTACTAAATGGGCTAGCCTTGCTGTATTTTGTAAATCGACATCGAATGTTTTTAAATCGCGATTGTTGACCCCAATTAATGTTGCCCCCGTTTTTAATACAGTTTCCATTTCTGCCTCATTGTTTACTTCACAAATGACTTCAAGATTTTCAGATGTCGCATATTCATATAAATGAATTAATTCCTGTTCACTAAGCGCTGCGGCAATTAATAAAATAATATTTGCTCCAGCAGCTTTTGCTTGGTCGATTTGAATAGGATCAATAATAAAATCTTTACAAAGTATTGGTAGATTCACAGCTTTACGTACAGACTTTAAGTCATCCATGGATCCTTTAAAAAAAGGTGCATCTGTTAAAATGGAAATTGCATTTGCTCCGTTTTCTTCATAAAAAATTGCTTGTTTAACAGGATCGACATCAGCATTAATCATTCCTTTAGAAGGGGAGGCACGTTTAATTTCTGCAATAATTCCCATTGTTTGTTTACTTCTTATTTGCTCTATAAATGTTTTGATATTTGATTTTGTTGGTATTTGTGTGAATACTTCCTTTTTCAATTGTTCCACTTCTTTACGTTTTTCTGCGATGATTTTATCTAAGATTGTCATTTAAATCGTTACCTCCTCTGATTGTGGGTTGCTGAATTCAATGAGTTTATTTAATTTATTCAATGCTTTACCTGAAGCGATCGTTTCTCTTGCTACATCCACTCCAGCCTGAATAGTAGGTACTTTATGATTGGCATATAATCCAAGTGCCGCATTAAATAAGACAGTGTCTAAGTATGGACTAGGCTCATTGTTTAAGACGCTTAAAAGAATGGCAGCATTTTCTTTTGGATTTCCACCTTCAATTTGTTTTTGATCATAGACCGGTAAACCGACTTCATGTGGGTGTAATGTGAAGGGAATGATATCTCCTTCATCTAAAAGGACGAGATGGTTTTCTCCTGCTAATGAACCTTCATCCATTTCATCTGCACCATTGATGACGATGGCTCGCTTTCTCCCTAATTGATGGAGAGATTCAGCGATTGTAATCAGTTTATCCCGTTGATATACACCTAACATTTGGGAAGTTAATTGGATAGGATTGGTTAAAGGACCAATCAAATTGAAAATAGTAGGTAATCCTAGTTCTTGACGTATTTTCATAAATGGATGTAAATTTTCATGTACATGTGGTGCGAATAAAAATGAAATATTATGCTGTTTTAACAAGTATTCTGTATCTTCTTTTGAAAAAGTGAGGGACACTCCTAATTCCTCTAACACATCTGCGCTTCCTGTTCTACTAGAGATGCTTCGATTTCCGTGTTTTGCTACTTTCACACCTGCACCTGCTAAAACGAAAGCAGTCGTTGTACTTATATTAAAACTATTCGATTGGTCGCCTCCGGTTCCGCAGTTGTCCATGCAATCATCTAATACAATAGAGCTCATATCAGAATGAGCGCGAATGACACTTGCGATACCAGCAATTTCATTAGCAGTTTCTCCTTTTGTTCGAAGAGCTGTTAAAAAAGCAGCAATTTCCGTATTAGTTATATCTTCAGAAAGGCAGCTATTTGTAGCATCCTGCATTTCTTCTAATGTTAAGTTTTCACTATTCATTAATTTTCCTAAATACTTTTTCATCGTTATTCTCCTTTATATAAAGACTTACGTCGGTTGATTAAGGTTTGTTAAAGACTTCGCTTTGTGTAATGTTTCGTGATATTCTTTTTCAGGTACAGAGTCCTGTACAATACCTGCTCCAGTTTGTAAATAGGCTTGCTTATCTTTAATAACAAGAGAGCGTATGGAAATCGCTAAGTTAATATCATGATTAAATGAGATATAGCCAATTCCTCCTGCGTAAAAACCTCTTTTAGTTGTTTCAATCTTGTTAATAATTTGCATGGCTCGTTCTTTAGGGGAGCCAGAAACTGTACCAGCTGGAAGGCAAGCGATTAATGCATCCAAGCTTGTTTTTTCTTTTTTCAATTTCCCATGAACTTCTGAAACGATATGCATCACGTGTTCATATTTCACCACATCTTGATATATTGGCACATGGATGGAAGAATCAGAACAAATGGTTGCTAAATCTGCCTTACTTAAATCGACTAACATATTATGTTCCGCAATTTCCTTCTTATCTTGTAGTAACTCTATGCGTAAAGCTTCATCTTCTCCGGTTGTCTCACCTCTTGGTCTTGTGCCAGCAATAGGGTTTGTCACTACTTCATTTCCTGTCGTTTGCACTAGACTTTCCGGAGATGCCCCAATAATTAAGTAATCTGAAAAGTCGATGTAAAACATATATGGAGATGGGTTCGCTGTTCTTAATTCTCTATATAAGGAGAATGGGTCTCCATTGATTTCTGCTTTCATTTTTTGTGATAGAACGATTTGCGCTGTTTCTCCATTTTGAATATATTGTTTCGCTTTATTTACATTATTTATAAATGTCGTTTGATCGATTTGTGGTGTGAAATGAATGTCAAAACCATCAGGATCTGGAATTGATATATGTTGATTTAATTGTTCTTTCGTTTGTTGTAAACGGGTATCTAGCTCCGCTTCTGATGCTTGATTCGTATTAATCGTAATAATATGGGCCTTTTCATTCCGGTGTTCATAAACGATAATGGTTTCATAAAGCATAAAATGATAATCCGGCATCTGTAACTCATCTTCTAAATCTTCGCCGATGTCATAGTATTCTCGAATAGCATCGTAGGCAACGTATCCAATGGCTCCACCTGTAAAAGGAAGCGGAATATCTGTTTCGATTTTTGGAAAATATGCTTTTAAATAATCAAGTGTTGACATGTTGAAGGTAGTTTCTTCGTTTGTCGTTAAGTTTACTACTTTCGTTTGATAGTGATTTCCGATTACTTCTTCATACGGGTTTGCACCGATGAATGAATATTTACCTTTTGTTTCGTGTTGGAAAGA
>DATGTM010000129.1:0-28673 GCA_035301845.1 Pseudogracilibacillus sp.
ATTGACAGCAGTTTTACTATCCGAAAATGAGCAAATGTCTGTGATGATCAATGAAGAGGATCATATTAGAACACAGTTATATTTTCCTGGTTTTCAATTAACTAAAGCTTTGGATGAAGCTTTTATGTTTGATGACTGGCTAGAAGAAAACATTAATTATGCGTTTGATGAAGAGAAGGGTTATTTAACGAGTTGTCCTACGAATGTCGGTACTGGAATGCGGGCATCCGTTATGATTCATTTACCAGGTTTAGTAGTTACGAAACGATTAAATCGTTTAGTACCTGCCATTAATCAGCTTGGCTTTGTTGTTCGGGGCATGTACGGAGAAGGAAGTGAAGCACAAGGGAATATTTTTCAAATTTCCAACCAAGTTACATTAGGACAATCAGAAGAAGATATTGTGGACGATTTAAATACAGTGATTACTAAATTAGTAGAGCAAGAAAGAGATGCCCGTCAGCAACTCATGAATCGATCGCAGATTCATGTGGAGGATCGCATTTTTCGTTCTTTTGGCATTCTGCGTAATGCTCGAATTATTGAATCCAAAGAAGCGGCAAAACGAATTTCAGATGTTCGATTAGGTATAGACATAGGGGTCATTACTAATTTATCCAGTTCCATACTAAATGATTTGATGGTTTTAATGCAGCCTGGATTTTTGCAACGTTATGCTGAAAAATCTTTGTCCGCTAATGAACGAGATATCTTAAGGGCGTCGTTGATTAGGGAACGAATTTCTTTAGAAGAAGAATAGGAGGAGAACATATATGATGTTTGCGAGATTTACAGAAAGAGCTCAAAAAGTATTAGCATTATCGCAAGAAGAAGCAATTCGGTTAGGACATAATAATATCGGAACGGAGCATATTTTGCTCGGATTAATTCGTGAAGGAGACGGAATTGCTGCCAAAGCTTTAAATGAACTGGGCTTAGAAGTGAAGCAAATTCAAGAAGAGGTAGGGAAGTTGATTGGACGTGGCTCCCAGCCTATGCAATCAATCCATTATACCCCGCGGGCGAAAAAAGTAGTTGAACTATCACAGGATGAAGCGCGGAAATTAAGTCATTCTTACGTTGGGACGGAGCATATTTTACTTGGACTCATTCGTGAAGGTGAAGGTGTTGCAGCTCGTGTACTCCATAATTTAGATGTGAATTTGAATAAAGCGCGTCAACAAGTATTGCAATTACTTGGCACAAATGAACCGCAAAGTGGTGCATCTAACCGAGGAAGAGCCGCTTCTAACGCGAATACGGCGACGCTCGATTCATTAGCACGTGATTTAACGAAAAGCGCCCGTGATGGTAATGTGGATCCGGTAATTGGTAGGGACCAAGAAATTGAGCGGATTATTCAAATTCTCAGCCGTCGTACGAAAAACAATCCGGTGCTTATTGGCGAGCCGGGAGTCGGTAAAACAGCAGTGATTGAAGGGCTGGCACAACAAATTGCAGAGAATGAAGTTCCAGAAATTTTACGAGATAAGCGTGTCATGACACTTGATATGGGGACTGTCGTTGCTGGTACAAAATATCGGGGTGAATTTGAAGATCGCTTGAAAAAAGTAATGGAAGAAATTCGTAATGCTGGAAATATTATTCTGTTTATTGATGAGTTGCACACCTTAATTGGGGCTGGTGGAGCAGAAGGTGCAATTGATGCATCGAATATATTAAAACCGTCTTTATCGAGAGGGGAATTGCAATGTGTTGGTGCAACAACCTTAGATGAATATCGTAAGTATATAGAAAAAGACGCTGCTCTAGAAAGAAGATTTCAACCTATTCAAGTGGATGAGCCAACATTAGAGGAATCTTCACAAATTTTACGAGGGTTGCGCGACCGGTATGAAGCTCATCATCGTGTGACAATAACAGAAGAAGCTATTGATGCTGCAGTGGAGTTATCCAATCGCTATATTACAGATCGGTTTTTACCGGATAAAGCCATTGATTTAATTGATGAGGCAGGATCGAGAGTTCGTTTACGTTCTTATACGATGCCACCAGAGTTAAAGGAACTGGAATCTGAGTTAGAACAGGTGAGAAAAGAAAAGGATTCCGCAGTGCTAAGTCAAGAATTTGAAAAAGCTGCTTCTTTCCGCGATAAAGAACAGAAGACGAAAGAAAAATTAGAAGCAACCGAAACCAAATGGAAAGAAAAGCAAGGCAAAGAAAATCTTTCAGTAGGAGAAGAAGATATTGCTGCAGTTGTGTCAACTTGGACAGGGGTTCCGGTTGTAAAACTAACGGAACATGAAAGTGATCGTTTATTAAACATGGAAGAAGTATTGCATAATCGCGTCATTGGGCAGTCTGAAGCAGTGAATGCAGTATCTAAAGCCATTCGTCGTGCAAGAGCAGGGTTAAAAGATCCAAAACGTCCGATAGGCTCCTTTATCTTCTTAGGGCCGACAGGTGTAGGGAAGACGGAATTAGCCCGAACTTTAGCCGAGTCTATGTTTGAGGATGAAGATGCAATGATTCGTATCGATATGTCTGAGTACATGGAAAAACACTCGACTTCACGCTTGGTGGGTTCTCCTCCAGGATATGTGGGACACGAGGAAGGTGGACAATTAACAGAGCTTGTGCGCCGGAAGCCTTACTCTGTTGTTCTCTTAGATGAAGTGGAAAAGGCACATCCCGAAGTATTTAATATACTACTTCAAGTGTTAGAAGATGGCCGTTTGACAGATTCGAAAGGACGTGTCGTCGACTTTCGCAATACCGTATTAATTATGACCTCTAACGTTGGAGCCAGCGAATTGCAGAATAATCGTTATGTAGGCTTTAATTTAGGAGACGAGAATCAAGAACATCAAGATATGAAGACGAAAGTTACGGATGAAATGAAACGAACTTTCCGGCCAGAATTTTTAAACAGAATTGATGAAACGATTGTCTTCCATTCACTTGAAAAAGAGCATATGAACGATATTGTGAAACTTATGTTGAATGAAGTGAATCGTCGTATGGAAGCACAAGAAATATCGTTTACGATTACAGATAAGGCTCTGGAGAAAGTAGCAGAAGCAGGCTTTGACCCAGAGTACGGCGCGCGACCATTGCGACGCTCGATCCAGAGAAATATAGAAGATTTATTATCGGAAGAGGTATTAAAAGGTTCGCTTGAAAAAGGCGAAACAGCTAAAATTGGCTTGAATAATAAAGGAGATATTATTTTACTCCCATAAGTTTGAAGAAGGCTAGTATATGTACTAGCCTTCTTTTATCAGTAGTGAAAGTATAGCTAATCCTCAGCTATGTTAAACATACAGCAAGTGAGATGAAAATATAATCCGAATCAACACTGCCAAAAAAGAAAGGGTGACGCTCTTGGCGAAGCGAAAAACTGTTTATGTCTGCCAAGAATGTGGATATGAATCATTAAAATGGATGGGAAAATGTACAAATTGTAATAATTGGAACACTTTTGTAGAAGAAGTGAAAACAAAGCAAAATTCCAGTGCTGCCAAAACAATGGCGACAAATAAACAAAGTAAACCAACGAAAATTAGTGATGTTAAATCAGAACAAGTGCCGCGAGTAAAAACGTCTATGCAAGAATTTAACCGTGTTTTAGGCGGGGGTATCGTTCCAGGTTCACTTGTATTAATTGGTGGGGACCCAGGGATTGGGAAATCTACCTTATTATTACAAACCTCATCACAAATTGCACAAAAGAAGCAAAAAGTACTTTATATCTCTGGAGAAGAATCAATCCAACAGACGAAACTGCGTGCTGATCGGCTAGAAGTTCAAGCAGAGGACTTATATATATTGGCTGAGACGAATTTATTTAATATTTTGCATTATATTGAAGAATTGTCGCCGGATTTTGTGGTGATTGATTCTATTCAAACGGTCTTTAAAGAAGAAGTGACAAGTGCACCTGGAAGTGTTACACAAGTCCGGGAATGTACGATGGAATTAATGAAAGTGGCTAAGTCGAATGACATTCCGATATTTATTGTGGGGCACGTCACGAAAGAAGGAGCAATTGCTGGGCCGAGGATGCTTGAACATATGGTCGATGTTGTTTTGTATTTTGAAGGGGAACAGCACCACACCTATCGTATTGTTCGTAGTGTGAAAAATCGTTTTGGAAGTACACATGAAATGGGAATTTTTGAAATGAAGGAACTGGGATTAGAAGAAGTATTGAATCCATCCGAAATATTTTTAGAAGAACGTTCCAGCGGTGCCTCCGGCTCTACAGTAGTTGCCTCCATGGAAGGGACAAGGCCTGTATTAGTTGAAATCCAAGCCCTTATCTCGCCATCTAGTTACGGAAACCCACGGCGTATGGCGACAGGAGTGGAATCGAACCGGATTCCTTTATTAATGGCGGTGCTGGAAAAAAGAGTTGGATTAATGCTGCAAAATCAGGACGCCTATATTAAAGTGGCTGGTGGTGTGAAATTGGATGAGCCAGCGATTGATTTAGCTGTTGCTGTAAGTATTGCTTCTAGTTTCCGTGATCAGCCAACGCACCCTGAAGATATTTTAATTGGTGAAGTCGGCTTGACTGGTGAAGTCAGACGTGTTTCACGTATTGAACAACGCATTCAAGAAGCAGCAAAATTAGGTTTTAAAAGAGTGATTTGTCCGGAAAATAACAAAGATGGATTTGCTTATCCTGATGGTATCGAAGTAATTGGTGTGAAAACTGTGCAAGAAGCACTTCAAAAAGGACTGGTGCAAAAAAATGAACAGGAAGAAACACCTTATTTTTGATATATTTACTGAAATGGATACAAGCGCTGTTATTGACAACATTATTTCAGCATGGTAAAATTTAATGTTTTCCTTAAATTGACTTTTTTCTGAAAACTATGCTATATTTATAATACCCAAGCTGTGACATGACATTGTCACTACTTTTTAATCGTATTCTAATGATTAGGCGAGTAGTTTGCGGGTATAATGTACAAGTAAGGAGGTGAAGGTTTTGATGAAAAAGGTCATACATGCGTTTTTTGTTATTACCGGAGGGACTTTAGGTTATCTATACGGTCCTTTGCTTTTACAGTTGTTAGGTGTTAAAGAAATTCCATGGCTGATTTCTCCGTATTTCGGCGCGGTCATAGGTGCAATTATATTTTTCTTATTATCTTATTTTCTCGCAGGTTATGTTGTGCGTTTTCTCAAATGGATTGAAGATGGACTTGTAAAAGTGCCTATCGTAGATTTGCTTTTCGGAGCAATTGGTCTTATTTTAGGCTTGTTTGTGGCATATTTAATTAACATTCCAATTACCGATATGAGTTTAAAAGTAGTGTCAGAAATTTTACCGTTATTTTTTACGATTGTATTAGGGTATCTAGGGTTTCAGGTTGGCTTTCGCAGACGTGAAGAAATTATGGGAATGGTTATGGTTTCTCGAAAAGAAAGAAGTCAAAAAGTCGACGAACAAGCTGAAATGAAAGAGATGGGCCGGACAGAAAACCCACTCAGGCCGAAGATTTTAGATACGAGTGTTATTATTGATGGGCGTATTGCGGATGTGATTCAAACCAGTTTTTTGGAGGGGACCATTATTATCCCTCAATTTATTCTAGGAGAATTGCAGCACATCGCTGACTCTTCAGATGTATTAAAACGAAATCGCGGCAGACGTGGTCTGGATATCTTAAATCGAATTCAAAAAGAACTGGATATTCATGTAGAGATTTTTGAAGGCGATTTTGAGGAGATTGCTGAAGTAGACAGTAAACTGGTGAAATTAGCTCAAGTAAAAGACGGGATTGTCGTGACGAATGATTTTAATTTAAATAAAGTATGCGATTTTCAAAGCGTTCCTGTTTTGAACATTAACGACTTAGCCAATGCAGTGAAACCTGTCGTGTTACCAGGGGAAGAGCTTCAAGTGCAAGTGATCAAAGATGGAAAAGAACAAAAACAAGGTGTCGCATATTTAGATGATGGTACGATGATCGTTGTGGAAGATGGACATGATTTTATTGGAAGTACAATTGAAGTGACGATTACGAGTGTATTACAAACATCAGCAGGCCGAATGATTTTTGCTAAACCAAAATCACTTGAAAAAGCATTATAAAAGAGCTACGATTAAAAAGTGATAACAACTTCTGTTATCGCTTTTTATGCTGGAATACGATATGATGATATTCATGTTTATATTTTTATAGAATGAGAGAGGGGAACAATTCATTATGACAAACGAAGTTCGTGTCCGTTATGCACCCAGTCCAACTGGATTCTTGCATATTGGAAATGCTCGTACAGCTTTATTTAATTATTTATATGCGAAACATTTTGATGGTAAATTTATTATCCGTACGGAAGATACAGATACAAAACGAAATGTGGAAGGCGGCGAAGAAAGCCAATTAACCTTCTTAAAATGGTTAGGTCTGACTTGGGACGAAGGTGTTGATGTCGGTGGGGATTATGGACCGTATCGGCAAATGGAACGTCTCGATATTTATCAAAAATATGTAGAAGAGCTTCTGGAAAAAGGGTTTGCTTACAAATGCTATATGACGGAAGAAGAGTTAGAAACAGAACGTGAAGAACAGCGTGCGAAAGGGCAAGTGCCAAAACATTCCGGAGCACATCGGAATTTGACGGATGAGCAAATCGCTGCATTTAAAGCAGAAGGCAGAGAGCCTAGTATCCGGATTAAAGTTCCGGAAAATACAACGTACACATTTAATGATATTGTGCGCGGGAATGTTTCCATCGACTCCAGTGATTACGGGGACTGGGTTATTGTGAAGAAAAATGGTATTCCTACGTATAATTTTGCAGTTGTAATTGATGATTATTTAATGAAGATCACTCATGTCCTTCGCGGAGAAGAGCATATTTCAAATACACCACGACAAATGATGCTCTATGACATGCTGGGATGGGAAGCACCACAATTTGGTCATTTAACGTTGATTTTAAATGAAGACCGTAAGAAGTTAAGTAAACGAGACCAGCATATCGTACAGTTTATTGAACAATATAAAGATTTAGGGTTTTTGCCTGAAGCAATATTTAATTTTATTACATTACTTGGCTGGTCACCGGTTGGGGAAGAAGAATTATTTGATCAGGCAACTTTGATAGATCTATTTGACCCGGACCGATTATCTTCTTCAGCAGCAGTCTTTGATCAGAAAAAACTGCAGTGGATGAACGGAGAGTATATTAAGAAAGAATCAGCTGAGACAGTTATTGATTTAGCATTGCCCCATTTAATTGAAGCAGGAAAAATTTCCGCAGATGCTGATGAAGAGACGCTTCAATGGGCCAAAGAAATTATTTTACTATATCAAGAACAGTTACGTTACGGACAAGAAATCGTCGAGCTTACCGAACTGTTTTTCAAAGAGCAAATTGCTTATGACGAATCAGCTAAAGCCGTGCTGGAAGAGGAGCAAGCAGTAGAAGTCTTGCAAGTATTTGCTGATAAATTGATTCATTTAGATTCCTTTGAAGCGGATGAAATTAAAAGCAAAGTAAAAGAAACGCAAAAAGAGACCAAACATCGTGGTAAGAAATTGTTTATGCCTATTCGGGTCGCTACAACTGGACAAACGCATGGACCAGAGTTGCAAAAAGCAATTGAATTACTTGGAAAAGAAGTTGTCTTAGCACGGTTAGATCAAGTGTTAAGTGACCTGGAGTCTTAATCATTTCACTTTTACCAAGAAATATTATATAGTAACTACACATCCAATATATGAAACGTAGATGAGGAAAAGTAAAAAACAGTTCGTTTATTCAATATAAAGACAGAGAAAACCATCATTGGCTGGGAGTGGTTATAAGCGACGTTTTTGAACATGCACCTCAGAGTTCCGTTATGGAAAATCAGTATATAACGGCGGGGCTTGCCCGTTACCCATGAAAGTGGAAAGAGATTGTTAGTTGTCTCTTTAAACAGAGTGGAACCGCGTATTAGCGTCTCTGTGTAATATATTATTACATAGAGATGCTTTTTTTAATGTAAAAAGCTGGGTGTATTTTTATCAGAAGGGAGCGCTATGCCGTGTTTAAGCGCATGAAAGAAGATATGGAAGTCGTTTTCGAACAAGACCCTGCTGCACGGACGTATACAGAAGTATTCTTAACATACTCGGGGCTTCATGCTGTATGGAGTCATCGAATTGCTCATAAATTGTACCGCTGGAAACTGCTTTTCTTAGCTCGTTGTGTTTCTCAATTGAGCCGTTTTTTAACAGGAATCGAAATTCATCCCGGAGCATCTATTGGCCGTCGTTTTTTTATAGACCATGGGATGGGAGTAGTAATTGGCGAAACGTGTGAAATCGGTAATAACGTCACCATTTATCAAGGAGTAACTTTAGGCGGTACAGGGCATGAGAAAGGGAAACGACACCCAACAGTTAAAAACAATGTATTAATTGCAACAGGAGCTAAAGTACTGGGAGATATCGTTATAGGTGAGAATTCAAAAGTAGGCGGCGGATCCGTCGTACTAAAAGATGTTCCAGACAATGCAACAGTTGTCGGTATCCCCGGAAGAGTGGTAAAACAAAACGGAGTTAAAGTTAGTCAGAAATTGGACCATAATGTATTACCAGATCCGATTTTGGAACGAATTCAGAAGTTGGAAAATCAAGTCGAAACTTTACAAAAAGCATTGGGAGATAAGGAAAAGGGAGAGAAGCGGCATGTCGATTAACATTTTTAATACATTGACAAGGGAAAAGGAGCGTTTTACACCAATAGACGCCAATGAAGTGAAGATGTACGTCTGCGGTCCGACGGTTTATAATTATATTCATATAGGAAATGCAAGACCGGCGATCGTGTTTGATACAGTTCGTCGTTATTTTGAATACAAAGGATTTGACGTGAAGTATGTTTTAAATTTTACAGATGTAGACGACAAAATTATTCATGCCTCTAAAGAAACAGGAGAATCTGTTCAAGCAATCACCAATCGATATATCGATGCGTATATGGAAGATGTGCATGCGCTTGGCGTCAAAGAAGCAACTCATCACCCTCGTGTGACAGATACGATGGACGATATCATTCAATTTGTGGAAGGGCTAGTTGAAAAAGGATATGCGTATCAAGTAGAAGGTGATGTATATTTTAAACCGAGAGAGTTTGATGGTTATGGTAAATTATCGCATCAGTCGATTGATGAACTGCGCTCTGGTGCTCGCATTAAAGTAGGTGAACTGAAAAATGACCCACTTGACTTCGCTTTATGGAAAGAAGCGAAAGAAGGAGAAGTTGCATGGGACTCTCCTTGGGGAAAAGGACGTCCTGGCTGGCATATAGAATGCTCTGCGATGGCCAAGGAATATTTAGGCGATACCATTGATATTCATGCAGGAGGACAAGATTTAGCATTTCCGCACCATGAAAATGAAATTGCACAATCAGAATCTCTAAACGGACAACCATTTGCTAATTATTGGATGCACAATGGTTATATGAATATTGATAATGAAAAAATGTCCAAATCGTTAGGAAACTTTGTTTTAACAAGAGACTTAATTGCTAAATTTGATCCAATGGTTATTCGTTTTTTCATGTTAAGCGTGCATTACCGTCACCCGATTAATTTCACGGATACATTGTTAGCAAGCGCTAAAACTTCCTTGGACCGTATTCGGAATGCTGCTATAAATGTTGAGCATCGTAAAAAGACAAGTACAGATCAGGGCACCAACCAAGATGCTTGGTTAAAAAGTGTTGACCAACAGCGTCAAGCCTTTGAAGCAGCTATGGACGATGACTTTAATACTGCAAATGCGATTACGGTGTTATTTGATCTCGCAAAAGAAGCAAATATGTATTTGGAAGAAAATCAAACAGGTACGGTTGTATTAGATGCATTTCAGCAAGCTATTGAGAGCTTTTTACAAGTGCTTGGCATTGCATTTGAAGAAGAAGAGCTGCTAGAGGGTAAAATAGAAGCATTAATCGAAGAACGGAACGAAGCGAGAAAATCGAAAAATTACGCACGTGCAGATGAAATTCGTGATTTGTTAAAAGAGAAAAGTATTGTGTTAGAGGATACCCCTCAAGGCGTGCGTTGGAGAAAAGAAGGATGAGCTATGTAACGCCCGGCTCCTGGAGTAGTCTTTCCTTGGCATATATAGGCGATGCGATTTATGAAGTGTTTGTTCGTGAACATGTGTTATATGAAGGACGGGCAAAACCGAAACAATTGCATAATCATACCGTGCAATATGTCGCGGCTAACGCGCAATCTGCAGTACTCTATTATTGGTTAGAAACAAATGTATTAACAGAGGATGAGATAGCTATTGTGAAGCGCGGAAGAAATGCCAAGTCTAAGTCAACACCAAAAAATATGTCGATAGCTGATTATCGGCATGCAACTGCGTTTGAAGCATTAATTGGCTATCATTATTTATCGAATAACCAAGAACGACTTAAAGTACTGCAATCATCTGCGGTAGCTTTTATTGACCAACAGAAGACAAAATAGAAAGCAGGTGGTTTTAAGACATGGATGAAGAAATGATTATTGGAAAAAACCCTATATTGACTGCTTTGCGCGCGGGAAGGCCTATTCATAAAATTATGATTTCCGACCAATTGCAAGCACAAGCAGCAAAAGACATTCAATGTGCCGCTAAAAAGACAAAAGCTGTCATTCAGCGAGTTCCTCGAAAGAAACTAGATCAACTTTCAACGGGAAAGCATCAGGGGTTAATTGCTTTTGTCTCTGCCTATGAATATCAGACGGTGGACGCTATATTGCAACGAGCTGAAAAGAAAAATGAATTGCCATTTCTACTTCTTTTAGATGAGTTAGAAGATCCGCATAACTTAGGGGCGATTCTAAGAACGGCAGACGCAGTTGGAGCTCACGGCATCGTCATTCCCAAACATCGTGCTGCCAGCTTAACGGAGACAGTCGCTAAAGCATCGGCAGGTGCTATTGAACATGTTCCGGTAGCTCGCGTTACAAATATGGCTCAAACAATTGACGAATTAAAAGAAGAACAGATTTGGGTAGTTGGTACAGATGAAGCAGGAGCCGAAGATTACCGGACTTTGGATGGACAAACTGCTATGGCGCTGGTGATAGGCAACGAAGGAAAAGGAATTAGCAGATTAGTGAAAGATAAATGTGACTGGCTTGTGCAGTTACCTATGTCGGGTAGTATTTCCTCTTTAAACGCTTCTGTTGCAGCTGCATTGTTAATGTATGAGGTGTATCGTAAACGAAAGCCGTTAGGTGATCAATAATGGACGTATTAGTTGTAGATGGCTATAACGTCATCGGGGACTGGGATGAACTTATTTCACTCAGAAAAAAAGATATTAGTTTGGCTCGAGACAAATTAATTGAAATTTTAACAGAATACCAGACATTCACTCAAAACCGTGTCATTATTGTTTTTGACGCCCTTTATGTGAAGGGGAAAGAAAGCAAACAACAGTGGATTAATGTCGAAGTTATTTATACAAATGAAGACGAGACAGCTGATGAATGCATTGAACGATTAGTCTCTTCTTTGAAAAACGTGAAGAATCAAGTATATGTCGCCACATCAGACTATATGGAACAACGAACGATTTTCAGCAGAGGGGCTCTTCGGATATCGGCCCGCGAATTACGTATTGAAATGGACAACATGGCGGAAGCGGTAGAGCAAGAATTGCAAAAACAGCACTCACACAAACCTAGGTCTAAAATACCTATAAACGATAATATCCTGGAACAATTTGAGAAATGGCGAAGAGGAGATTCGTAATAGGAGTCTCCTTTTAAAAGCCTTGATTGTTGACGATAGAGCTCGGGCAATGTATACTTCCCTTTAATGTCATACATATAGAAAATGGGGGAGACGACCTTTCATGAGTAGTCTTAAAGAAGCAGTAAATGATAGACCGGTTCATCATTCTGTTGATAGTCAGCTACTGTTAAATATTCAACAAGGGGACAAACTTGCTGAAGAACAGTTGATCATTAAATATGAAAAAATAATTCAGAAAAAAGCGAATACTTACTTTTTAATAGGTGGCGAAAGGGAAGATGTGATCCAAGAAGGTCTTATAGGTTTGCATCGAGCGATATGTAACTACGACGTTACTGCACAAGCCTCTTTTCGGCATTTTGCGGAAATTTGTATTACGAGACAGATTATTTCATCGGTTAAGACGGCCACCAGACAAAAACATAGTCCATTGAATTCTTATGTATCCCTTTACAAACCAGCCCAAGACCATTCAGAACAAATGTTAATTGAAACAATCGGCGACATCTCTTATATGGAACCGCCGTTTTTTGTCGAAAGAAAGGAACGTATAAACAGTATTCGATACACATTAATGAAAACGTTAACAAACTTGGAGTGGGAAGTGCTTGGTAAATATGTTGATGGTTATTCTTACAAGGAAATTTCTAAGCATATTCATCGGCGGGAGAAGACGGTGGATAATGCTATTCAGCGAATTAAACGAAAAGTGGGGGCGATGATAGAAGAATATGACTAAGTGTTTTACGACGACTTATGAATTGCTTTACGTTGACATTGAATAGATCGCGTGCTACATTTAATCATATATTGTATAATAACGTGGTGACGAATGTGAATAAAAAAGTAATCTTAGTTTGTACGGAATGCCAAAGACGTAACTATTCCACGAATAAAAATCAATTAACGAGTTCAGACCGTTTAAATATAAAGAAGTATTGCAAGCATTGTAAAAAGCATACACAGCATAAAGAAACGAAATAGGTATGAGACGGAGGGTAATCGTGAAAGTTTTTCAATTTTTAAAAGATGTATCAAGAGAAATGAAAAAAGTAACCTGGCCAAAAGGATCTGATTTATTTAACTATACCGTTACTGTTATCGCAACAGTTGCTTTCGTTGCTGTCTTTTTTGCGGCTATCGATATAGGAATCACTCAACTGTTAGAAAACCTGCCTTTTTTGAATAATTAATAAGTAGAATATGTTACAATAGAATAGTACAAGAGAAGCTGAAACTAATTATTAAAAAATGTGTGAAAATACTGGGCTTGATGAACAGTCTTTGCTGCACTTATATAAATAAAAAGTTTGTAACTCTTAACTGCTGCCAAAACCCGATAAAACGGGTTTTTTAATATGGAGAAAAAAGGGACGAAGATGTGCCAGACGAAAGAATCTCTATAGGAAAGTGTGCAATAAAAATCATGAGAACGGAGGGTGTATATGGAATTAGAAACGAACTGGTATGTGATTCACACATACTCTGGGTATGAGAACAAAGTGAAAATGAATTTAGAAAAACGAGTGGAAACAATGGGGATGGATGACAAAATTTTCCGCGTCATTGTTCCGGAACAAGAAGAAACAGAAATGAAAGATGGGAAGAAGAAAGTTTCTATGAAGAAATTCTTTCCAGGTTATGTATTAGCAGAGAT
This sequence comes from Pseudogracilibacillus sp., assembly GCA_035301845.1. Lineage (GTDB taxonomy): Bacteria > Bacillota > Bacilli > Bacillales > Amphibacillaceae > Pseudogracilibacillus. The sequence goes on from DATGTM010000129.1 coordinate 13,399, forward strand.
GATTATGACAGATGATTCTTGGTATGTTGTCCGCAATACTCCGGGGGTTACAGGCTTTGTAGGTTCGAGTGGCCAAGGAACAAAGCCGACACCGCTTTTTCCGAATGAGGTCGAACATTTATTAAAACAGATGGGAATGAAAGAGCAGCAAGTAACCGTTGATTTTGAATTGAAAGAAAATGTTACAGTAATCGACGGCCCGTTTGCGGATTTCACAGGTACTATTGAAGAAATTGATTTGGATAAACAGAAAATTAAAGTGCATGTAAACATGTTTGGGCGAGAGACTCCGGTTGAACTAGAATTTTCACAGATTGAAAAATTATAGAAGAATTGTTTTTATGCTTGCCTTTCGATGGATAATGTGCTAAGATTTTTGTGTTATGCATATGAGTGGGAGGGAGTTCTAATATGAAGAAATCCCAATTACCACATCACGAACTAGTGAGGAGGTGTGTTTCGTGGCTAAAAAAGTAATTGACATTGTTAAGTTGCAAATCCCTGCTGGGAAAGCAAATCCGGCGCCACCTGTTGGGCCAGCACTTGGACAAGCAGGTATTAACATTATGGGATTCTGTAAAGAATTTAATGCGCAAACACAAGATGAGGCTGGTATGATTATTCCAGTTGAAATTTCGGTGTTTGAAGATCGTTCATTTACATTTATTACTAAGACTCCGCCAGCTGCAGTTCTTCTTAAGAAGGCTGTTGGAATTGATAAAGCTTCTGGTGAGCCGAATAAAGATAAAGTTGGAACGGTAAAACGTGATAAAGTACAAGAAATTGCAGAAACAAAAATGCAAGATTTAAACGCTGCTAGTGTTGAAGCGGCTGTGCGTATGGTTGAAGGTACTGCACGCAGTATGGGCGTTACGATTGAAGACTAATTCATCGTGCATTGGAGTGTGTGTACCTGATACGTGGGAGGTATAACCGCTACTACCACAACGAAGGAGGAACGAAAATGAAAAAAAGAGGTAAAAATCATCAAGAAGCAGCAAAGCTCGTTGATCGTAATAAATCATACGACATCAAAGAAGCTGTTTCATTGATGAAGCAAGCTTCTAAAGCTAAATTTGACGAATCTGTTGAAGTTGCTTTTCGTTTAGGGGTCGATCCTAAAAAAGCAGACGAAAACATTCGAGGAGCTGTTGTTTTACCGCATGGTACTGGTAAAACTCAACGTGTTTTAGTTTTCGCAAAAGGCGATAAAATTAAAGAAGCGGAAGATGCAGGTGCAGATTATATTGGGGACGCGGACATCATCGCGAAAATCAATGAAGGTTGGTTTGAGTTTGATGTTGTAGTAGCAACTCCTGATATGATGGCTGAAGTAGGAAAGCTTGGTCGCGTTTTAGGACCGAAAGGCTTAATGCCGAATCCGAAAACGGGCACTGTTACATTTGAAGTGGAAAAAGCAGTTGGTGAAATCAAGGCAGGTAAAGTAGAATACCGCGTTGACAAATCATCTAACTTACATGTTCCAATTGGTAAGGTCTCATTTGATGATGAGCAATTAGTGGAAAATTACGAAGCAATTGCTGAAACAGTTGTAAAAATAAAACCACAAGCTTCAAAAGGAAAATACATCCGAAATGTTGCTATTGCTTCAACTATGGGTCCTGGCATCAAATTGAATGGTCCGTCCCTTTAATTCTTTGACATTGTAGGAAGATTATTCTATACTATGAATGTTCATTATAAATAAGATATACCGAAGACTCAGGTGCAGTTCTGCTTAATATCCTGCCGAGGTTTGTTGATACAGCATTTTTAAAAGCTATATCTCATGCCTTCATGTCTCGGATATGAAGGCATTTTTATATGTGCTATCCGCAGTCTGGTGTCCGGGGTTCGAACGTGTATATCTTTTTAAGAAAATCGCATAGTATAAGGGTATTCTTATTATTTAACGACAACGGAACGCTTTTATTAGAAATGGAAGAGGCGCGCTCTGTTCAAAGGTATTCTATAATATTAATCAGGAGGTGGATTCATTGCCAAAAATCGAAATGAAACAACAAGTAATTTCTGAAATTGCACAGCAATTTGAAGAAAGTAAGTCGGCTGTTTTAGTTGACTACCGAGGCTTAAATGTTGCTGAAGTAACTGCGCTTAGACAAGAGCTTCGTGAAAATAATGTAGACTATAAAGTGTACAAAAACACGATGACAAAGCGTGCTGTTGCAGACGGTGATTTAAGTAGCCTTTCCGATGTCTTACAAGGTCCGACGGCAATCGCTTTTGGTAAAGATGATGTTGTTGCTCCGGCTAAGATTCTTAATAACTTCGCAAAAGATCATACCGCTTTAGAATTAAAAGGTGGAGTTATCGAAGGGGAAGTTGCAACGATTGAACAAATTAAAGAGTTGTCAACACTACCAGATTACGATGGTCTTGTATCTATGTTGTTAAGCGTACTTCAAGCTCCGATTCGTAATTTAGCTTATGCAACAAAAGCAATTGCAGATGAAAAAGAAGAAGCAGCAGAATAAAATATAAAACACTTTTTACAAAGTATAGGAGGAAATTTAAATGACTAACGAAGAAATTATTTCAGCGGTAAAAGAAATGACTGTACTAGAATTAAACGATTTAGTAAAAGCAATCGAGGAAGAGTTTGGCGTAACAGCTGCAGCTCCAGTTGCAGTAGGTGGCGGTGCTGCTGAAGGCGCGGCTGCAGAAGAAGAGAAGTCAGAATTTGATGTTGTTCTAGAAAGTGCTGGAGATTCTAAGATTAAAGTAGTTAAAGCAGTTCGCGAACTTACAGGTCTTGGCCTGAAAGACGCTAAAGAAATTGCAGACTCAGCTCCAAAAGCGATTAAAGAAGGCGTTGCTAAAGAAGAAGCTGAAGAAATGAAAGAAAAATTAGAAGAAGTTGGAGCGACTGTAGAAGTTAAATAAGTTGCTTGCAAATAAAACTGGAAAGCTCGTCATGTTATTGACGAGCTTTTCTTTAGTTAAAATATAATTTTCATGTGAGAGTAGTGGGTGCTGTACAATGACTGATCATTATTATTCAAAAAATCCGCAATCCAAAAAAACACCTATCGAACTTACTTGCAGCCTTAAAGGAAATGAATTTAAATTACTTGCAAGTGGAGGCGTATTTTCGAAAAGTGGCATTGATTTTGGTACGCGAACGTTGATTGAAGCTTTTAATATTCCGGGAACAAACGGAGGGATTCTTGATTTAGGTTGTGGCTATGGGCCGATAGGGTTAGCATTAGCTAAGAAGCACTCAGATCGGTTGATTACCATGGCGGACGTAAATGAGAGAGCGGTTGAGTTGGCGAAAGAAAATGCTTCGCGCAATGGTGTGGCGAATGTGGAGATTTATGAAAGTGATGGTTTTAAACAAATCCCTTCTGGTAAATATGCGGCCATATTAACCAACCCGCCTATTCGAGCGGGGAAAAAAGTGATATATCAATGGTTTGAAGAAAGTGCAAGTTACTTAGCGGAAACTGGTGAATTGTGGATTGTTGTGCAGAAAAAACAAGGAGCACCGTCGATGAAAAAGTTTCTTTCTGGGATTTATCAAAAAGTAGAGACGGTAGCACATGAAAAAGGATATCATATTATTCGGGCAAGGCATGTTATAGATTGACGCAAAGACTGTAATGTGGTAAGATATTTAAATGCAACAACACTTTTCATTTGTCAAGAGTTATTTTTGAAATGCTGGAAATTCAGATGGAAGTTAAACATTGTAGGGGCAACGTTATTTGCATTTATATGCTTGAAATAAACGGAGCATAAGTGGGAAGTTATTCGCGAAATGCTGATATAAAGAAAAAGGTTTTGTGTAAAAACCTTTTTTCTGTTTCACAGTTACGAAATATGATTGTTAACTGATGTCATCAACGCAATAAACTTTTGGATATAATAACGAATAATCCTGAATAGAATTTGTTCTAGAAGCTGAGAAGGTGCTTCGAGAAATAAGTCTGTGATACAAGGAGTTTCTTCCAAATGTCAGAATGCGTTGCTTAATTCGTTTCAAGAAAATAATAACGCAAAACGAATGAAAAAACAAGTGTTTCCTATATAGTTCTTGAAATAAAAGTGTTGCTGAGTCGAAAGATAACCTTGTGAACAAGGGAGAATAAACTACTTCGAGAAGAATCCTCGTAATAATGTTTATCTGTTTTAATAAAATGTTTGATTTTAGGGGTGAAGCAGTTGACAGGTCAACTAGTTCAATATGGGCGTCATCGTCAACGCCGAAGTTATGCACAAATAAGTGAAGTATTAGAATTGCCAAATTTAATAGAAATCCAAACAGCATCTTACCAATGGTTTTTAGAAGAAGGGTTGAAGGAGATGTTTTCTGACATCTCGCCAATCGAAGACTTTGCAGGAAATCTTTCCCTTGAATTTGTCGATTACAGTTTAGGAGAATCTAAGTATCCAGTAGAGGAATCCAAAGAAAGAGATGTAACTTATAGTGCACCACTTCGTGTTAAGGTGCGTCTCATTAATAATCAGACAGGTGAAGTGAAAGAACAAGAAGTGTTTATGGGAGACTTTCCGTTAATGACGGGGACTGGAACGTTCATTATTAACGGTGCAGAGCGTGTTATTGTTTCACAGTTAGTTCGTTCTCCAAGCGTTTATTTCAATGATAAAATTGATAAAAACGGGAAGCGCGGTTTAACAGCAACTGTTATCCCGAATCGTGGAGCTTGGTTAGAATTTGAAACAGACGCACGAGATGTGTCGCATGTGCGAATTGACCGTACAAGAAAGATGCCAATCACTGTCTTGTTAAGAGCCTTAGGATTAAACACCGATGAAGAAATGATTGATTTAATTGGTGAGAATGAATATTTACGTACAACACTTGAAAAAGATAATGTAGAAACAGCTGAAAAAGCGCTGTTAGAAATATACGAACGTCTGCGTCCGGGCGAGCCGCCTACCGTAGATAACGCAAAAAGTTTATTAGTTACTCGTTTCTTTGACCCGAAAAGATACGATTTAGCATACGTTGGACGCTATAAAATGAACAAAAAGCTTGATATTAAAAATCGTTTGTTAAATCAAACATTAGCAGAGACGATTGCGGATCCTGAAACAGGTGAAGTGCTAGCTGAATCTGGTGATAAACTAGATCGCAGACTGCTTAATAAATTAATTCCATATTTTGAAAAAGACGAAAATCGCATTTGTGAAAAAGAAATCACTCTCTACAATGGCATTGTAGATGAAGACGTTGTGGTTCAATCAGTGAAAATTATGGACCCAACTGATTCGGACGGAGAAAACGTTCTTCATGTGATTGGAAATGGTAAAATAGATAACGATGTAAAACATATTACACAAGCAGATATTTTAGCATCCATCAGTTATTTCTTTAATGTACTCCATACAGTCGGAAATACAGATGACATCGACCATTTAGGTAATCGTCGTCTACGTTCTGTTGGTGAGTTATTGCAAAATCAATTCCGTATTGGTCTATCTCGTATGGAACGTGTGGTACGTGAAAGAATGTCTATCCAAGACACTTCTAGCATTACGCCGCAACAATTAATTAATATTCGCCCAGTGATTGCTTCCATTAAAGAGTTCTTTGGTAGTTCTCAGCTTTCGCAGTTTATGGACCAAACGAATCCACTTGCGGAATTAACGCATAAACGTCGTCTATCTGCGCTGGGACCAGGTGGTTTAACAAGAGAGCGTGCAGGAATGGAAGTTCGTGACGTGCATTATTCACACTATGGTCGTATGTGCCCGATTGAAACTCCAGAAGGGCCGAATATTGGCTTAATTAACTCTTTATCGTCTTATGCGAGAGTGAACAAGTTCGGGTTTATTGAAACACCATACCGTCGCGTAGATCAGGAAACTGGCATTGTCACAAAAGAAATTGATTACCTGACAGCGGATGAAGAAGACAATTACATTGTTGCTCAAGCCAACGCTCCTTTAGATGAGGAAGGGCACTTCGAACTTGATGAAGTTATTGCCAGATTCCGCGGGGAAAACACCGCTGTTCGTCGTGATAAAATTGATTACATGGACGTGTCGCCAAAACAAGTTGTTTCCGGTGCGACAGCGTGTGTTCCATTTTTAGAAAATGATGACTCAAACCGTGCTCTTATGGGAGCGAACATGCAACGTCAAGCAGTGCCATTGTTGGAGCCACAAGCACCAACTGTAGGAACTGGGATGGAGTATGTAACTGGTAAAGATTCTGGTGCTGCCATTATCTGTCAACATGATGGTGTTGTAGAAAAAGTAGAAGCAAAAGAAATAACCGTCCGCCGAGTTTCTTCTGTTGGAGGAGAACAGGTTTCAGGCGATTTAGATACGTACAGTTTGCAGAAGTACATTCGCTCTAACCAAGGAACTTGTTACAACCAACGTCCAATTATAAAAGAAGGAGATCACGTCACAAAAGGTGAAATTTTAGCTGACGGCCCTTCTATGGAAGAAGGAGAAATGGCATTAGGCCGTAACGTACTTGTAGCATTTATGGCTTGGGAAGGGTATAACTATGAAGACGCGATAATCATGAGTGAAAGTTATGTTAAAAATGACGCCTTCACCTCCATTCACATTGAAGAATACGAATCAGAAGCACGTGATACAAAACTTGGACCAGAGGAAATTACACGTGATATCCCTAACGTGGGAGAAGATGCTCTGAAGAATTTAGATGAAGAAGGTATTATCCGTGTTGGTGCGGAAGTAACCGATGGAGATATCTTGGTTGGTAAGGTAACGCCTAAAGGGGTTACTGAATTATCGGCTGAAGAGCGTTTATTGCATGCAATCTTCGGAGAAAAAGCAAGAGAAGTTCGTGATACTTCGTTGCGTGTACCACATGGTGCAGGCGGTATAGTTCATGAAGTGAAAATCTTTAATCGCTTAGACGGAGATGAATTGAAGCCGGGAGTAAACAAATTGATTCGCGCATTTATTGTCCAGAAACGGAAGATTTCCGAAGGGGATAAAATGGCAGGTCGTCACGGAAATAAAGGTGTTATTTCTAAATTACTTCCTGAAGAAGACATGCCGTATCTACCGGACGGAACACCAGTTGATATCATGCTTAACCCACTTGGGGTTCCATCGCGAATGAATATTGGACAAGTCTTTGAGCTGCATCTAGGTATGGCAGCAAGAGAACTGGGCATTCATGTTGCTTCTCCGGTATTTGATGGAGCAACAGAAGAAGACGTGTACGAGACGATAAAAGAAGCAGGGATGGCTTCGGATGCAAAAACAGTACTTTACGATGGTCGTACAGGAGAGGCTTTCGATAATCGGGTTTCTGTGGGCGTTTCCTACATGATTAAACTATCGCATATGGTTGATGACAAATTACATGCCAGATCAACTGGCCCTTATTCTTTAGTGACGCAACAACCGCTTGGAGGTAAAGCGCAATTCGGTGGTCAGCGTTTCGGAGAAATGGAAGTGTGGGCACTCGAGGCATATGGAGCGGCTTATACACTGCAAGAAATCTTGACATCGAAGTCAGACGATGTTGTTGGTCGGGTTCAAACGTATGAATCGATTGTGAAAGGCCGCAACGTTCCTGAACCAGGAGTGCCGGAATCCTTTAAAGTTCTCATTAAAGAACTGCAGAGCTTAGGTATGGATGTGAAAATGTTAAGAAGTGATGAATCAGAAATAGATTTACGTGCGTTAGAAGAAGAGGACACGGAAGAACAAGAGGACTTGTTGAATTTAGAAGTTCGCCAAGATTAAATCTAAAAAATCAAGAGGTGGTTAGAAATCGGCTGCCTCTTGGTGAGTTTGTTAGAAAGTACGGATAAGAAATGGGAGGTAGACCCTTTGCTAGATGTAAATAATTTTGAATTCATGAAAATTGGATTAGCTTCTTCGGAAAAAATACGCTCATGGTCATACGGTGAAGTGAAGAAGCCAGAAACGATTAACTACCGAACAATGAAGCCGGAAAAAGATGGTCTGTTTTGTGAAAGGATATTCGGCCCGCAAAAAGACTGGGAGTGTCATTGTGGGAAGTATAAACGTGTCCGTTATAAAGGCGTTGTCTGTGATCGTTGTGGAGTGGAAGTTACGAAGTCTAAAGTACGTCGGGAGAGAATGGGGCACTTGGAATTAGCTGCTCCTGTATCGCATATTTGGTATTTCAAAGGAATCCCGAGCCGGATGGGGCTTCTTCTGGATATGTCTCCACGTGCATTAGAAGAAATTTTATATTTCGCTGCTTATGTCGTGACAGACTCCGGAGATACACCGCTTGAGAAGAAACAATTGCTGTCTGAAAAAGAATACCGTCAATTTTATCAAAAATACGGAAACACTTTCCATGCAGATATGGGTGCGGAGGCAGTGCGTCATTTATTGCATGATATAAACTTAGAAGCGGAAACTGCTGAATTAAAAGAAGAATTAAAAACAGTTCAAGGGCAGCGCCGCACAAGAGCGATTCGTCGCTTAGAAGTTATGGAGGCTTTCCGTAATTCTGGAAACAATCCAGGCTGGATGGTTATGGATGTCTTGCCGATTATACCACCAGAAATTCGTCCAATGGTTCAGTTAGATGGTGGACGCTTTGCGACATCAGATTTAAACGATTTGTATCGTCGAGTGATCAACCGTAACAATCGTTTGAAGCGACTACTTGATTTAGGGGCTCCAAGCATTATTGTGCAAAACGAGAAACGTATGCTGCAAGAATCAGTGGACGCGTTAATTGATAATGGTCGTCGTGGCCGTCCTGTAACAGGACCGGGTAATCGTCCGTTAAAATCCCTATCTCATATGTTGAAAGGGAAGCAAGGTCGTTTCCGCCAAAACTTATTAGGAAAACGTGTAGACTATTCTGGCCGTTCCGTTATCGTCGTCGGCCCGACATTGAAGATGTATCAGTGTGGTTTACCAAAAGAAATGGCTTTAGAATTATTCAAACCATTTATTATGAAAGAATTAGTGGATCAGAAAATTGCCCACAATATTAAATCAGCAAAACGTAAAATTGAACGAGTTCATCCTGAAGTATGGGACATTTTAGAAGAAGTAATTAAAGAGCATCCTGTCCTGTTAAACCGTGCTCCAACCTTGCACCGTCTTGGTATTCAAGCATTTGAACCTAAGTTGGTAGAGGGACGCGCAATTCGATTACACCCGCTTGTCTGTACAGCTTATAACGCAGACTTTGACGGGGACCAAATGGCTGTACACGTTCCTTTATCAGCAGAAGCGCAAGCAGAGGCTCGAATTCTTATGCTCGCGGCACAAAATATTTTGAACCCGAAAGATGGTAAGCCTGTCGTAACACCATCTCAAGATATGGTGTTAGGGAATTATTATTTAACGCTCGAAACTCCAGGTGCTATAGGAGAGGGAATGGTTTTCAAAGATGCAGCAGAAGCAATTACTGCCTATCAAAATGAATATGTTCATCTCCATACAAGAGTTGCACTTTATGCGGGCAGTTTAAATAAAGATACCTTTACTGAAGAACAAAATAATCAATTGCTTGTAACGACGATCGGGAAAATCATCTTTAACGAGATTATCCCTCAAGATTTCCCGTATATTAATGAACCAACTCGTTCAAACTTGGAAGAGAAGATTCCTGATAAGTATTTCCTTGATAAAGGGACAAATGTAAAAGAAGAAATTGCTAAAAGAGAAGTTATCCCTCCTTTCAAAAAAGGAATTTTAGGAGATATTATTGCAGAAGTGTTCAAGCGTTATAAAATCAGCGAAACATCGAAAATGTTGGACCGCATGAAAGATCTAGGATTCAATTATTCAACTAAAGCGGGAATGACTGTTGGAGTTTCCGATATTATGGTGTTGGATGATAAAGAAGAGTTACTGGATGAAGCGGAAGAAAAAGTAGCCAAAGTGACGAAACAGTTCCGTCGCGGTTTAATTACGGATGAAGAACGCTATGGCAGTGTGATTAATATTTGGACAGAAGTAAAAGATGTCATTCAAGATAAGTTGATGGACTCCTTAGAAAATACGAATCCGATTTATATGATGAGTGATTCTGGAGCAAGGGGTAACCCATCAAACTTCACGCAATTAGCAGGTATGCGTGGTCTGATGGCTAACCCGGCAGGGGAAATCATTGAGCTTCCAATTAAATCAAGTTTCCGTGAAGGTTTAACAGTACTAGAGTACTTTATTTCGACTCACGGTGCTCGTAAAGGTTTGGCGGATACTGCGCTTAAAACAGCGGACTCAGGATATTTAACAAGAAGATTGGTAGACGTAGCACAAGATGTTATTATCCGTGAAGATGATTGTGGTACTGATCGAGGTCTCCCTGTTTCTGAGTTATCCGTTGGGGCAGAAGTGATTGAGCCGTTACTTGACCGACTTGTCGGCCGTATTGCATTTGAAGATGTAGCGAATCCGGAAACTGGTGACATGATTATTTCCAAAGGCGACCTTATATCAGAAGATCAAGCTAAACTGGTTGATCAAGCTGGTATTAAAGAAGTCACTATTCGCTCAGCCTTTACTTGTAATACGAAACATGGTGTATGTAAGCAATGTTACGGACGTAACTTATCGACAGGCGCTGATGTAGAAGTCGGCGAAGCGGTAGGAATTATTGCAGCACAATCCATCGGTGAACCTGGTACACAGCTTACCATGCGTACATTCCACACTGGCGGGGTTGCAGGTGACGACATAACACAGGGTCTCCCTCGTATTCAAGAACTCTTCGAAGCTCGTAATCCGAAAGGACAAGCGGTAATCAGTGAAATTGCTGGTACTGTTCAAGAGCTGAAGGAAAACAAAGATAAGCGGGAAATCGTTGTGGAAAGCGAAGTGGAAAATGTATCTTACACTGTGCCGTACAATGCAAGACTTAAAGTGACGCCGGGAGATGAAGTGATTGCAGGACAAGAACTTACAGAAGGTTCAGTAGATCCAAAAGAGTTGCTTCAGGTTCAAGGCGTTGACGGTGTACAACGTTACCTATTGCGTGAAGTACAGCGAGTTTACCGTATGCAAGGGGTAGAAATTGGCGATAAACACGTCGAAGTAATGGTAAGACAAATGTTACGTAAAATAAAAGTTCTAGAATCGGGAGATACAGACGTTTTACCAGGCTCATTAGTTGACTTGCATGAATTCAAGGAAGTGAACAATAAAGTGTTGCTGTCTGGTAACGAACCGGCAGTTGGGGAGCCGATTTTATTAGGAATTACCAAAGCATCTCTTGAAACAGACTCCTTCTTATCAGCGGCATCTTTCCAAGAAACCACTAGGGTTCTGACAGATGCAGCAATAAAAGGTAAGAAAGATGAGTTGCTTGGATTAAAAGAAAACGTCATTATTGGTAAGTTAATCCCGGCTGGAACAGGAATCGAGCGTTATCGCAATACAGAATCTGAAGTAGCCGTGGAGGAAGACCCGGAAGTACTTGAGGTAGAAAGTTCTGAAACAGAATAAATATGCATTGCCTGCAGAAGAAAAATCTGCAGGCAGCATATAAAATACAGTTGACAAATAAAAAAGAAAATGATAAGCTATTCAAGGTGTTTCATACAATAGAACAGTTTGTCATATTGTCGTGGAGGATTACTGATGTCGTACCATAAAGTGACACAGCATCAATCTCAGGCAATTATCGGAACCAAACAAACGATAAAAGCCATGCATAATGGTGAAGTATCTGAATTGTTTATAGCAGAAGATGCTGACAAACAAGTTACATTAAAAGTCATTCAAGCAGCTAAGCAATCAGGTGTCCCATATACTATGCTGCATTCCAAGAAACAACTGGGAAAAGCATGTAATATAGAAGTGGATGCAACAGCTGTAGCCATTAGAAAATGAAAAGTTGAATGATTATTTTTTATGTTTAAAAATGAACCACCTGGATGTGTGGGCTAAGATGCTTTTACATCCAGTTGGGTAATTTTATACAATGAAAGAACGAGAGGAGGAAACAGGATGCCAACAATTAATCAATTAATCAGAAAAGGCCGTGTGAACAAGCCTAAGAAATATGACTCACCTGCATTGCAAAGAGGGTACAACAGTTATAAGAAGAAATTCACTCGTTTGAACTCCCCACAAAAACGTGGAGTTTGTATACGTGTTGGAACACTTACACCTAAGAAGCCGAACTCAGCACTGCGTAAATATGCACGTGTTCGCTTATCCAATAACATGGAGGTAACAGCATATATTCCTGGGATTGGGCATAACCTTCAAGAGCACAGCGTTGTATTACTGCGCGGAGGACGAGTGAAAGACTTGCCAGGGGTGCGATACCATATCGTGCGCGGCGCATTAGACACAGCTGGTGTTCAAGGTCGTATGCAAGGCCGTTCTAAATACGGCGCTAAAAAACCGAAAAAATCTAAATAAATCATAAATAAAATGAGAGATGGAAGGAGGAAGACAAATGCCACGTAAAGGACCAGTACCAAAAAGAGATGTGCTACCAGATCCGCTATATGATTCAAAGCTGGTTACTCGTCTTATTAATCAAATTATGATTGATGGAAGAAGAGGAAAAGCACAAAAAATATTATACCGTGCTTTTGACTTAGTAAAAGAAAGAAGCGGGCAAGAAGCTACAGAAGTTTTTGATCAGGCGATGAAAAACGTCATGCCTGTACTAGAAGTAAGAGCTCGCCGAGTAGGTGGATCTAACTATCAAGTTCCAATGGAAGTTCGTCCAGAACGCCGACAAGCATTAGGTCTTCGTTTCATTGTAAACTATTCCCGCCAACGCGGAGAGAAAACAATGGAAGAAAAGTTAGCGAATGAAATTCTGGATGCTTCAAACAACACTGGATCTTCAGTGAGAAGAAAAGAAGAATTACACAAGATGGCAGAAGCGAACAAAGCGTTTGCGCATTATCGCTGGTAATTACAAACTAAGATTGAAAAGGAAGGAGAAATGTACATGGCTAGAGAGTTCTCCTTGGAGAAGACGCGTAATATTGGCGTTATGGCACATATAGATGCTGGTAAAACGACGACAACTGAACGTATTCTTTTCTATACAGGACGTATTCATAAATTAGGAGAAACACATGAAGGTGCTTCAGAAATGGACTGGATGGAGCAGGAAAAAGACCGTGGAATCACGATCACATCTGCTGCTACTACAGCTGAGTGGAGAGAGCACCGTATCAATATTATTGATACACCTGGACACGTGGATTTCACGGTTGAGGTTGAACGTTCACTCCGTGTTCTAGACGGTGCAATTACCGTTCTGGATGCGCAGTCTGGTGTAGAGCCTCAAACAGAAACAGTATGGCGTCAAGCGACTACATACGGTGTTCCTAGAATTGTGTTTATCAACAAGATGGATAAAATGGGGGCTGACTTCCTATACTCATCAAACACACTTAACGAACGTTTAGGGGCAAATGCACATCCTGTACAATATGCAATTGGTGCAGAAGACGATTTCGAAGGAATCATCGATTTAGTAACAATGCAGGCGCATTTTTACACAGATGACTTGGGAACAAAATCTGAATCAAAAGAAATCCCTGAAGAGTATAAAGCTAAATCAGCTGAATTACGTAATTCACTTATCGAAGCAATTGCAGATTATGACGAAGATATCATGATGAAATTTCTCGAAGGTGAAGAAGTAGAAAATGATGAATTGAAAAAAGCTATTCGTCAAGCGACGTTGGATGTGGAATTCTATCCTGTGTTTTGTGGATCTGCATTTAAAAACAAAGGTGTACAACTAGTACTTGATGGTGTTTTGGATTACTTACCTGCACCAACAGACATTCCTCCAATTGAAGGAATAGTGCCTGAAACAGAAGAAGAGACAACTCGTCCGGCAGATGACAATGAACCATTCTCTGCATTGGCGTTTAAAGTAATGACTGACCCTTATGTTGGTAAATTAACTTTCTTCAGAGCCTACTCAGGAATTTTGAAGTCTGGATCATACGTTATCAATACTGTTAAAGGGAAGAAAGAACGTATCGGACGTATCTTGCAGATGCATGCAAACTCGCGTCAGGAAATCTCAGAAATACATTGCGGAGATATTGCTGCAGCTGTAGGGTTGAAAGATACTGCAACTGGGGATACGCTATCTGACGAAAAGAATCCGGTTATTCTAGAGTCAATGGAATTCCCTGATCCGGTTATTCAAGTAGCAATTGAACCAAAAACGAAAGCAGACCAAGATAAAATGGGTATCGCTTTAGCTAAACTTGCAGAAGAGGATCCTACTTTTACTACAGAGACAAACACAGAAACAGGTCAAACATTGATTGCTGGAATGGGTGAACTACATCTGGATGTAATCGTAGATCGCTTGAAGCGTGAATTTAAAGTGGAAGCAAATGTTGGTGCGCCACAAGTTGCTTACCGCGAAACATTCCGAGGATCTGCTGAAGTAGAAGGTAAATTCATTCGTCAATCGGGTGGACGTGGACAATATGGACATGTTCATGTTCGATATGAGCCGAACGAAGAAGGCGCTGGATTTGAATTCGAAAACAAGATTGTCGGTGGTGTAATACCGAGAGAATATATTCCGTCTGTTGAAGAAGGAATTTCAGAAGCGATGGAGTCCGGTGTGTTAGCAGGTTATCCATTAATCGATGTGAAAGCAACTTTATTTGACGGATCTTACCATGACGTTGACTCAAACGAGATGGCGTTCAAGATTGCTGGTTCCATGTCACTTAAAGAAGCTAAAGGCAAATGTCAACCAGTTCTTTTAGAACCAATGATGAAAGTAGAAATCATTATTCCAGAAGAATACATGGGTGATATTATGGGAGACGTTACTTCTCGCCGAGGTCGTGTAGAAGGAATGGACGCACGTGGTAACGCACAAATTGTTAACGCGTTTGTTCCATTAGCTGAAATGTTCGGCTATGCAACGGCATTACGTTCTAACACCCAAGGTCGTGGGCAGTACACAATGTACTTTGACCACTATGAAGAAGTTCCGAAATCTATTTCAGAAGAAATCATTAAGAAGAATGCTGGAGAATAATTTGATTTTTTAAATCAACTACAGTATAAAGATAGTAATACATTAAGATTATCTTAATAAAATCTATATATACCTTAAGGAGGAAATTTAAAATGGCAAAAGAAAAATATGATCGTTCGAAAGAGCACGTTAATATTGGAACAATTGGTCACGTTGACCACGGAAAAACAACACTTACTGCTGCAATTACTAAAGTAATGCACCAACAGCAAGGTACAGAAGGGTCAATGGCTTATGACCAAATCGATAATGCTCCTGAAGAGCAAGAGCGTGGAATTACCATTGCTACATCTCACGTAGAGTA
>DATGTM010000130.1:0-6684 GCA_035301845.1 Pseudogracilibacillus sp.
AAGTGAAGTGGCATCGTTTCAAAAAAGGGGTAAAACATGGCAATACACTGTAAGTCGTATGGTAAATGGAAAACCTAAACCTATACGTAAAGGGGGATTTCGAACAAAAAAAGAAGCACAAATTGCCGCTGCAGAAGTAGAATCTGAATTAAGTAAAGGAATTATTCCACACTTACATCCAATTCCATTCGCTACATATTTTAAAAGATGGATAAGAACGTTTAAAAAACCTCACATTAAAAGGAATACTCTGAATCGTTATCTAAATACTTTAGAGACAATCAAGAAGTATTTTGGGGATAAGTCATTACAAGATATTAATAAACGTGAGTATCAGGAGTTTCTGAACAAATATGGACAATTAAGAGCTAAAGCTACATCGGATAAATTAAACACTCACATTCGAGCTTGTGTCAAGGATGCAATTGACGAAGGTATTATTCATATGGATTTTACAAGAGGTGCCAAACCAATTGGTCGCAAGGAAAAGCGTTCCGAAGAAAAACACCTGAGTTATTTGGAGAGTAAGAAGCTTTTAAACGAGATCTACAAGAATTTAAATAAAAGCTTGAACTATTATTTATTGTTACTAGCACTAACATCTGGCATGCGTTTTGGAGAATTAGTTGGACTAACGAGAAATGACTTTAATTTTTATAATAACACAATTTCAATTAATAAAACTTGGGGGTACACAAATAAAATGCATGATGGATTTGGTCCAACAAAAAACGAACAATCCATACGAACCATAAAAATGGACAAAAAAACAATGAAATCATTTAAGCAATTATTCAATAACAATAAGATAACTGATAATATACATCAATTAGTATTTTACAGCCCATCTTCAAAATACAAAATAATTAGCAACAATGCATCGAATAACCTATTAAGGAAAACCCTAAAAAAATTAGACATACAGCCAATTACAATGCACGGATTACGACACACGCACGCAAGCGTACTTTTATATAAAAAGGTATCAATTTATTACGTAAGCGAAAGGCTAGGTCATAAAGATATAGAAACAACTTTAAATAATTATTCTCATGTTATCAAAGAGTTGAGAACAAAAGATGAAAAAGCATCTGTTGAAGTGTATGAAAACATGGTTAGCTTATAGTATTTTATGTGTAAAATATGTGTAAAATATTTCATAATCACATCGCATTTAAGCTTATTCTTTTACATTGTTGCTCATCGAAAACGGACCTATAAACGCTGATATATCAACACTTTACATTAAATTTAAAATAGTAATTCTTATCTTAAAGCATCTTAAAAACGTCTAGCCACGGCTTACCTTGGGATGATTGAAGAACCTGAGGTACTCCCATACTTATACAAAGCCTTAAAAGATAAAGCAGTCAATGTTCGGCGCACAGCTGGTGACTGTCTTTCCGATTTAGGTTACACGGATGCCATACCAGAAATGATCCAAGCATTAGATGATTCGAATCGACTGGTGCGCTGGCGGGCAGCGATGTTCTTATATGAAGTCGGTGATGAAACAGCCATCCCCGCCTTACGAAAGGCATTGGACGATCCAGAATTTGAAGTACGCATGCAAGTAAAGATGGCACTGGCACGTATTGAAGAAGGAGAAGAAGCGAAAGGATCAATCTGGAAGCAAATGACTGAAGCTGCCAAAAAGAAGTAAACTACTTCTATACACTTCTTCTTTAAAAGGGGGATGTACGCAAAAAAGCGAAGAGGCTGGAACATAGGTGCATCATTCTTAGTCTAGCTTACATCATAAAAATAGAACCGCATGAAATCAAAGTTTTTACATGGGTACCGCCCCCGAAAATTAGAGTGGAAAAAATCTAACTTTCGGAGTAACCACCATTCGATTTCATGCGGTTTATCCATTGTAAAAGAGTTTTGTCCTATCCCCGTCTTCATCATATAGCTTCTTTTAACAGACACTGACTTAATCGGTAAAAGTCGCGAGCTTTCTATTCCTTACTTCACGCTCACTTGTCGAAGCTAGATCATACTTCTTCAACAGATGAAATAACTCATTTAATATTTCCTGTGATTGTTTTCATTACAATATGAATCTCCATAACTTAAAACACAAGTCACCTGTCGATGTTTTACGTAAACGAGAGAATATACCCTTCTAAATGATAGAAGGAAATTGAGCAGAACATAATATGTTTAACATGTCAACATCATCAAAAGCGCCTATTTTGCACAGAAAAAACATAATTATTTCTTATAGCCATGCCATATTAAGCAATCATCTATATAGAATGAAACGTTCTATTCATCTTTCGTTCATACTCACCTCCTACAATAGAACATGTCATGAAAGGAAATAAAGTAGGAGATGAATTAAATGCTTAAACCATTTCGTCAATTAATCACATATATAAGCGATTCAAGAGGAGCAAAAATTACGCTTATCGCTTGGATTGTTGTTGTAATTACACTCAGTCTATTTGCTCCTAGTGCTAAAGATTATGAAACGAATGGAACAGGTGGGAGTATTAAACAAACTGCACCTTCTGAGATTGCAGAACAAATCGATGATGAACAGTTTCCATCCGAAGATGGATTGACTGCTCTACTCGTTTTTCATCGCGAAAGCAAACTCACCGATATAGACAGAGAAAAAATTATGGAATTGAGTGAATGGCTTGCTTCAGAGGAAAAGCCTTCCCACATCACAAATACGCTTCAATTTCATGAATTTCCAGCACATATACAAGAGCAAATGTTTTCTAGTGACAAAACAACGCTTTTATTTAATGTCTCATTAGAAGATGGGATTGAATCATCAGAAGCCCATGACACGTTAGAAAAAATTAACGACAAAGTATCTGTGATGGGATTCGATGATTTACAATTCGAAATCACGGGCCCTGCAGGGATTACGGCGGACACGATCACATTATTTAAAGATGCTGATGTCGTTTTAATGCTTGCAACGATCTCGCTCATTTTTATTTTGTTAATTTTGATTTATCGGTCGCCATTATTAGCCCTCACACCGCTGATTATTGCCAGTATTGTATACGCTGTAGTGGATGGATTGTTAGGATTAGCTGGTAAATATAACTTGTTTGTCATTGAAGGGCAAGCAGTCTCTATCATGCTTGTACTGCTGTTTGCAGTCGTTACCGA
This sequence comes from Pseudogracilibacillus sp., assembly GCA_035301845.1. GTDB lineage: Bacteria > Bacillota > Bacilli > Bacillales > Amphibacillaceae > Pseudogracilibacillus. The sequence goes on from DATGTM010000130.1 coordinate 3,136, forward strand.
TTATAGCTTATTTATCTTTTCCAGATATCGTGAGGAGCTTAAGAAAAATGCATCCAAATATACTTCCATGTCACATGCGATGAATCATGTATCTGAACCTATTTTCTTCAGTGGTAGTACAATCTTTTTAGCTATGTTAACGTTGTTTGCGACAATTTTTGAACCTTACAATCATTTTGCACCTGTTTTTTCTTTAGCAATTGTCGTTATTTTAATAGCTGGGTTAACTTTAATTCCAAGTGTTTTTGCCTTAATGGGACGCAAAGCATTTTGGCCATTTATTCCAAAAGTCGAAACAACTCCACGCCCAAAACGGGGTTTCTGGACGAACGTTGGAAAACGAGTGAAGAAATATCCTGGAATCTTTGTCGGCGTACTCATGGTTTTTCTATTGATTGGAGCAGCTAATGTCCCATCAATCAACTACTCTTTTAATCTAATGAAATCTTTTCCGGAAGACATTTCTTCTAGAAAAGGCTTTGAATTGTTAGAAGAACATTATCATGCTGGGCAATTAGCACCGCTTTCCGTCATCGTAGAATCAAATCAACCGATACACGCTGACGAAGACTTTTTGCAAAAAATGGAGCAACTGAGGTCCACTCTCAATAGCCAAGATGGAATACGTTCCGTGGATCCAGACCTTACTGATAAAGTTACGGGAAAAAGTGAATTGCCGAATGAATTTTTGGCGGAATCCAATCAAGCGGTCAAGTTTACCATTACTTTCGATCACCATCCATACGAAACGGAAGCGTTGAACACCGTGGAAAACTTACGGGAAAAAGAGGCGAATCTCCTGCGAACAAGTGGATTACAAACAACCGACTACACAATTCATTATGCAGGACAAACGGCACAGCAACTAGATATTAAACAGATGAATCAACGGGACATGATCGTTCTCTTTACCCTCGTAACCGTATTGCTAACGTTTGTTCTTGGCTTTCAAACCCGTTCGGTCATCATGCCAATCGTTATGATGGGCTCAATTGTGTTATCCTATGTAGCTACGTTAGGCTTGAGTTGGTGGATTTTCCAACATGTTATGAATTTAGATGCTATAAGCTATCGACTACCTGTGTATACATTTGTCTTCATGGTTGCATTAGGTATCGATTACAATATCATGCTCGTCTCGCGGATCAAAGAACATGCACAACACCTTCCTTGGACAGAGGCTGTCAGTAGAGGAGTTTCTTTAACAGGAGGGGTGATCTCGTCAGCAGGATTAATCCTCGCAGCAACATTCTCGATATTAATGACACAACCGCTACAAGAACTATTTTTATTCGGATTTACGATGACTCTTGGAATTTTACTTGACACGTTTCTTATTCGGGGATTTCTCTTGCCATCCTTTCTCATCATCCTTTACCAAAAGAAAACAAAACAAACATAAAACAGCATTTGAATACTTTGATGAATATACGAGCCGCACCAAGAGGTTCTCTTTTGGAGCGGCTCATTTTCTCAGAAATATGCAAAGATGTTTAATCGCATCACATTGCATGTTTCTGAGCATACCAACCTTAACGGATTAATCGTGTTTAAGCACTTTTCGTTTGGACATCCGCTTGTTTTTTTCGCTCCCTTAGGTAAGCTATAGTGACAATCATTAGAGCGATTAACAATGTCATTCCAGTCATCCACAACAAGGCCTTTATATCTGCTTGTAAGTTTCCCCCACCATAAATCATACTAAAATATCCATTCGTTCCATAAGTTGCTGGTAAAAGGTTACCTATACTTTGATAAAACGATGGCAGCATATCTCGTGGCACAATTGCACCTGCACTTACCAACTGTGTAGCCGTAAGAGCGATATTGAACACCATACCCGGGTTGCCGAATAATATAACAAATAATTGTGACAAAGTAAGAAAACTGAAGAAAAGTAAGGATTGAAATACCCAAGCCACTTGAAAAGATGTTTCAATATGAATGTCAAAAAACATCATGATTCCCAACGTTAAAATAGCTAATAGAACAGTAAATAGTACATTGATGACTTGCCTTGACAAAAATAATCGCCAAGGACCAAATTGACTTCGTAATTTTTCTGCGGCAAATTGTAACTGTTGGCTCATGATCATCGCCCCAATAAATGACGCTAATACGACCATTAACGGAATCATCGTAGCTACAAACCCTTCCGCTTCATTCGTTTGAATCATTTCAGGCTTCACAGTATTTATATCACTTTTCTCATGTACTTCAGAAATGATTTGTTCCGCAAATGGAACAGCTTTTTGTGGTTCTTGAGCTTCTTTTCCTACTGCATCAGTAATAAGATCTGTGATTTGACTTTGTCTTGTCACATAGATTTCATCATTAATCGCTTTTGTTAATGAGGCTGCCGTTTGTTCCATCATTTGCTTGGAAAGAGATGGGTTCGATTGGTTGATTAAATAAGTTATTTTTGCGGAATTGCCTGACTCAATGTCAGAAGTAAATGCATCCGAAATATAAATAACCATATTCCATTTCCGTTCATCCATTTCCGTCTTCGCCTTGTCAAGGTCATCTACACGAACGCTATCAAAAGGAACCTTCTCTTCAATTGCTTTCGAAACCACCTCTCCAAACCTAGCATCTTCAGTCACTAAAGCTACTTTTAATTGATCCGTTCGCTCAAACACTCCATCATAGGCCGTTAACCAGACCGAAAAGAAAATAATTTGAAATGCTAATGCTGCAGCGATACCTACATACGTCTCTCGAATCTTAAAAAAAGATTTCAGCGCTTTCATTTTTTACCCCCTATGACTGCAAGTACATGCTTGCACCCTGTTTAAAAAAATATATAAGGTGTGTTTCAGAAATGACGATTCCTTATAGCCACACGCTTATATGATCGAATGAATAAACGAAGCAATATTTTGATGAATGAAATCATCTACTGACATATCTTCTGCGACTGAATGTAAACGTGATTTTAGTAAAAAGTAACCAAAATTAAGGAAAATAAAGTTAGTGGCAAGTATTTCTGCATCTGTTCGGCGAATCTTCCCTTGTTGCATCATCTGATCGAAATAATCCATCAACTTCTTTTTGTACGTTTCAGGTACACGAGCAATCATTCGATCGAGTTCAGGGAATGCCCCTGCTTCTTTTAAACTAATTAATATAATTTCTCTTTTTTGTTCTAACAATTCTTGATATTCTTTAACGAGCATTGGCAAATCTTTGTTAATATCCCACATGACTTTTGTCTCCAATGTTTCAGATACATGATCAACAAATGAATACTTATCGATTGCTGCTTCAACGAGCCCTTTTTTGCTTCCAAAATGACGGAACAACGTCACTTCATTTACACCGGCTCGCTCAGCAATCATTTTTGTAGTTGCCCCTTTATAACCTTTCTCATTCACTAGTTTGATGGCTGCTTCGATCATTCGATCTCGTGTCGTTCCCTCTGACAAACCAATCTCCCTCTCTATGCATGCAAGTAAATACTTGCTTTATAATGTATTATATACGGATTAAAGTCATTGTCAACTTGACAATGACAATCGTTTATACACCCATGTTATTTAAGCCGGA
>DATGTM010000131.1:0-23541 GCA_035301845.1 Pseudogracilibacillus sp.
TGAAGAGCACGATAAGTTAGTTGTTCTAATTCTTTCATTGTAAGTGTATTTATGATATCTTTCATTTGAGGACCTCTTTTCTTGGTTAGTTGTGGTGACTTAACTATACAAAAGAAGGTCCTCTTTTTCACGTAAAATAGTAATGTTTCCTACCGCGCTTCGCTTGATTCTCTCATTCGTTACGTGTTACGACTATCAGCAAACAAGTGACAGACTGATATTCTCTACATAAAAATTCCCCTACACAAGATTATCATTAATGTAAAGGGAAGGTTGTATCCTATGAAAAGAATCGATACAGCTTATTTTCCATGTTTTTTTATGAACTGCAGTGGAGTAACCTTTTTTCCTTTTTTAAAATATTGGCTAAAATGACTTGCATTACGAAAACCAAATTTATCTCTTACTTCCTTTAATGATTTATTTGTATGAGTTAATTCGTAAACGATCTCATCCATTTTTTTATGATATATATATTGAGAAGCTGTTTGACCAATTTCAATAATAAACAAATTTCTAAGATAAGTTGTCGAGATATTTAATTCCTCTGCTAACCAAGCTACAGTTAAAAAAGACTCAGCAATATTATGTTGTATAATATAGAGGGCTTTTTCCACGTATGGGTTATGACAGATAAATGGATTCATTTCATTAAGTGTTTTCATTTGTCCAACAAACCATGGTATAGCAAGCAAGTATTCTGTTAAGGTTCCCCATGACTCAATGTAAGAAATAGAACGATAAGCGAATACAAGAGAACGATTGGATAATCGCTCCTTTTTAACTAATGTACTGATAATGCTTGAAATAATACTGGTAAAATAAGTCCGTGCTACAAAGAGTTGAATAGAGTCCTCCATTTCTATTAATTCTTCACAAAATTCCTCTAGTATCCCTTCTACGTCTGAAAACTGCCTGGTTTTTATACAGGAATAAACATTTTGTTCCGTAAGGGCTATCATTTCTTCCAACTCAAAATCTTCCAGCATTTCTTCATATCGTTGGTATTGATATTGATCTGTTAACATATATTCGCTCACCCGCCCTTTTTATTCTCAAGGATTAAATGTAATAATGACAGTTTCGGGATGTAAGCTTCTCTCTTGACGTCTAAGGGTTGGTTATCAAGCATTTAAATAAACTTTATCACTTTTCGCATCAATTCCTTTCATTAGTCAAGGCTCATTTTATCTTTATAGTACCTTACATTACTTAACAAGTTCTAAACATAGTCTAGTACAAAACACAGGGCATAATGTTTCGTTTTAGTATATATATATTTCGATTTACTACATAATTGTTTCCAAATCGTGAATTTTGAATTTTGAGACTAGTTCTCCTTTACTTATTATACAACATCTTTCTTCACATTACCATATTTTTACAATTTCATTTTCTTCCAACCTGTATGTTAGTTTGTTATACTCGTAGGGATAAGTAGATTAGGGGGCGCAAATATGTTCCAACAGACATTATATACAGGAAAACGTGCAGAACAATATGACCAAGTTATTCAACAATTAGCCGCTTTACTTGAAGGGGAGACGAATAAAATTGCTAATTTAAGTAATGCTTCGGCTTTGTTGAACCAATTTTTAGAACGAATTAATTGGGTAGGTTTTTATTTAGTAGAACATAGCGAGTTAGTGCTCGGACCTTTTCAAGGGCTTCCTGCTTGTATACGGATTCCAATGAATCAAGGTGTATGCGGCACAGCGGCTGGAAAAAGAACGTCAGTTGTTGTCAAAGATGTCAATGAATTTTCAGGTCATATCGCTTGTGACCCACAATCACAATCCGAAATTGTTATCCCGATGATTAAAGATGGGGAATTACTCGGTGTGCTGGATATTGACAGTCCGGAAACAAATCGTTTTGATGAATTGGACAAAACGTATTTGGAAAAATTCGTGGAAACATTGCTTCGATTTTTATAATTTTTTCGACTTTTTCAAACGAATAGTTTAAAGAATCCTCCTTGTTTAACAGGTTGTTGAACAAGGAGGTTTTATTATAGATTACTGTTCAAAAATCAATGAAACAACGTTCTAATTATTTGTTATGGTAGTTGGTTACCTGCTGCTCGATACAGCTCATACCACTCTACGCGCGATAATTCTACATGAGAAGCTTTCGCAATTTCAGTAATTCGTTTTGGATTCATCGAGCCAATAATCGCTTGTATACGTGCAGGATGTTTTACAATCCAGGCAATTGCAATTGCTGACTTGCTTACATGTTTCTTCTCAGCTATTTCTTCTAATTTTGTATTCAATTCCGGAAAATCTGGATGATCCACAAAAACTCCTTCAAAATGTCCGAATTGAAATGGGGACCATGCTTGAATAGTCATGTCATGGAGGCGGCTATATTCAAGTACATCGCCTTCCCTGTCAAATGCCCCATCCCAATTCATATTCACTTGAAATCCTCTGTCAATCATTTCTGTATGTTTCAAACCGAACTGTAATTGGTTTACAATAAGGTCTTGCTCTACATACTTTTTAAGCAATTCGATTTGTCCGGGATGCTGATTGCTCACTCCAAAATGACGTACTTTACCTGATTGTTTTAATTTAGAAAAAGCTTCCGCTACTTCTTCTGGATCAACTAATGAATCGGGACGATGTAATAATAAAACATCTAAATAATCTGTCTGTAACCGTTCTAAGGAGCCGTCCACTGAATTTAAAATATGTTCTTTAGAAAAGTCAAAATATCCATCTCTAATTCCTGTCTTAGACTGGATATATATATCCTCACGCTGAATGGGTTCCCGTTGTAGTGCTTCTGCAAAGATACGCTCTGATTCTCCTCCCCCATAGATATCAGCGTGATCAAAGAAATTAATCCCTGCTTCTCTTGCATGCTGAATAACCTGCTGGGCATCCGATAAAGCTAGATGATTCATGCGCATACAGCCTAAAGAGATATTCGAAACGTTTAAATTACTTGTTCCCAGTGATTGTTGTTTCATTCTTTTTCCTCCTATGTCTAATGATGAACCAAGTATAACATAGAAATTTTCCGCTACCTTACAAAGTGTTATCTATTAATATCTACAATATCCTTTAAAGGAATAAAATCGCCCTCTCCATTAGAAACAACAATGTAGCCTTTCCATTGATTTATATGTTCGATTTTACCACGTAAAGTTGTGCACCCCGAATTTTTATAATACGTAATCGTTACTTCTAGTTGAAAAGCGACACTATCTTTTAATTTCTGGTCAATTTCCATTTGCTTTTGTTCATCAAGGAAAGGTTTTTCTTGTCGTTCTTCAAACACTCCTTTTAATAAAGCCACGTGTTCCGGCAACATCAACGATACCCATTTCATTGTCCCTCTGTCATGCGTTTCCATGCTTTTCTTCCTCCCTCTCATTTTCCATCCCAGAATGTATGTTCTTATTCTAGCATAACTTTCTCACAAAAACAAGAACGCATGTTTGTATTTTTGTTTATACTGCGTTATACTTGTATTACTCTTTTTAGAGGAGGTGAGACACCGATGGATTATTCGTCTTATCCCCGTCACGATGTGCTTTGTATCGATATGCGTTCCTTCTATGCAAGTGTAGAAGCTGTTCGATTAGGAGTCGATCCGTTAAAAACAATGCTTGCTGTCGTGGGCGATACGACACGGCCAGGGAGTATCGTGCTGGCTGCTTCACCTACACTAAAAAAAACATATGGTGTGAAAAACGTCAGTCGTTATTATGAGCTTCCCCAGGATCCTAACATTCATATTGTTCAAGCAAATATGGCTGATTACTTGCATACATCGCTTAAAATTACGCGATTATTAAATGACTTTGCGCCAAAAGAAGCGATTCATCCTTATTCCATTGATGAAATTTGGCTAACTGTAGACGGATTAGAAAAGTTGTTCGGCAAGCGCAAAGAGATAGCAAAACATGTACAAAATGCTATTTTAAATTCCTTTGGCATTATGAGTACGATTGGCGTTGGAGACAATAAATTTTTGGCTAAAGTTGTCATGGACTTACATGCCAAAAAAGCGGATAGCGGAATTGCCGAATGCACATATGAAGACGTTGCAGATAGGCTTTGGCCTTTTGAAGTAGAAAAAATTTGGGGAATTGGCTCAAGAATGAAACACAATTTACAGCGACTGGGGATTACCACTTTTGGACAAATTGCGCATTATCCCCTCGTTGCATTGAAAAAGCATTTCGGCATTATGGGAGAGCAATTATACTGGCACGCATGGGGAATTGATCTTAGTCCTGTTTTTGGTGACTTTATTAAAAATACTCAAAAAAGCTATGGGCATGGGATTGCCTTGTTACGAGATTATTCAAAAGAAGAAACTTATGTATGTATGCTTGAGTTATGTGAAGAAGCTTGCAGGCGAGCACGCACAGATAGAAAAGTTGGCCGAACCGTTCAATTAGCTATTGGGTATGCTAACGACACAGGAGGTTTCAACCGTTCAAAGTCTTTTCTATCTCCTACCAACATAACGATGGAGATGTTTACTCTTTGCCAAGAGTTATTCGATACATTTTATAATGGAAAAAGCATGATTCGTCATGTCTCAGTCAGCTTAACTAACCTTGCAGAAGATACAAACACTCAGTTAGATTTATTTTTTGAGCGCCCACAGGAAAAAGACATCGGCTATACGATGGATCAAATTCGTGCGCAATTTGGCTCAACCGCTATTTTACGAGCTTCCAGTTTTACAGACGCAGGGACGACGTTGGAACGCAGTAAAAAAATCGGTGGGCATTGGGCATAGTTTCTGTCTAAACCCGTTGTACCTTCCCTTTTCCTTCCACTCTTTCGTATTTTAAAAAAGAGAGTGTTGTTTCGATATTCCAGTTTTTAGTTCTTGGCTTATTTATTTTCCGATATAAGATCAGACACAAAGAAAAAGCACTGAATAGTCCATATCCAGTGCTTTAATTTTTTATTTAAAATGAATTAAAAAATATTTTTTCTTTCCGCGACGTACCACCGTAAATGTATCTTCTAATCGATCTGAAGCAGTAATGGTGTGAGCGACTTCTTGATTTCTCTCACCATTTATATAGATAGCCCCATTTGAAATATCTTCACGAGCTTGTCGCTTCGATGAGGAAATGGCTGCCTGTACTAACAATTCGACAAGTGGAATATCTTCCTTTGTCAACTCTACTGTTGGTACATCTTTAAATCCTTGTTCAATTTCCCCTTTAGTTAAAGACTTAATATCCCCACTAAACAGAGCTTCTGAAATCTTAATAGCTTCTTGCAGCGCCTTTTCGTTATGCACCATTGTTGTCATTTCTTCAGCAAGACGTTTCTGTGCAGCACGAGCACCAGGATTTACTTCAACTTCTTTTTCTAACTCTTGAATGGTGTCCAAGTCCAGAAAGGTAAAGTATTTTAAGAATTTAATAACATCCCGGTCATCCGTATTATACCAAAATTGATAGAATTCATATGGACTTGTTTTTTTAGGGTCCAGCCATATCGCTCCGCCGGCTGTTTTCCCAAATTTCGAACCGTCTGCCTTGGTTATTAAAGGGACCGTTAAACCGAAAACTTTAGCCTGCTCGTCATCATGCGACCGACGAATAAATTCCATACCTGCTGTAATATTCCCCCATTGATCACTTCCACCAATTTGTAGAGTACAATCTTCTTCGTCATACAGTTTGGAGAAGTCAAAAGATTGTAATAGCATATAACTGAATTCCGTATAGGAAAGGCCATGTTCGATTCGGGAAGCAACAGAGTCTTTTGCTAACATATAATTAACAGTAAAATGTTTCCCAGCATCTCGCAAGAAATCAATCAAGGTTAAATCCGCCAGCCAATCGTGATTGTTACGAGCGACAGCCGCATTACTCCCCTCTTCAAAATTCAGCACTCTTCCTAATTGTTGTTTGATACTCTCTGCAAACCCTTTAACTACTTCCGCTTCATTTAAAGAACGTTCCGCACTTCTGCCACTAGGGTCTCCAATCATTCCAGTACCGCCGCCAATTAAAGCAATCGGACGGTGACCTGCTTCCTGAAATCGTTTCAACATCGTAATCGGTAGTAAATGACCGATATGCAAACTGTCTGCTGTTGGATCAAACCCACAATACAAGGTGACTTGATTGTTCGCTAAATGCTCTTGTAACCCTTCATAATCTGTTGTCGATTGCATCAGACCTCGTGCTTCTAAATCTTGTAAAATATCCACTTTTCCACTCCTCTAAACATTAAAATTACACACAAAAAAACTTCCTCCCGATAAAAGGGACGAAGTCTACTCGCGTTACCACCCTTGTTGCATATACATATGCCACCTTGGTATTGTTAACGATGATTAGCACCGTTTCATTTGTATGAAAAGACTCCAGAACGTAATTTGCGAACAAATATATACTGACTTCCACCGACCGTCAGCTCTCTATATATAGGGACTTATTCACTACTTCATTCTTTCTACATCTATTCTATTCAATTGATTATATTATAGCCGGAACAACTTCATAAAAGCAACTAAAAATAACTATTTTTTAAATCATTTTTACCGCAGTCGATCTCCCTCTAAAAATAGAGTAATTGATTTTTAATGACTTATCTTGCAACATTCTGGTCTTTTAGAAGACAAAATAGATTTTATGTTTATCCTTACAAAAAGACATGTATAAAAAATGAAAAAAACAAGCGGCTGCTGTACTTACTGAAAATAATCAACAAACATTACAATTTGGCTCTGGTAGAGTTGAATATGGAGGGACAGCAGAAAACTAAAAGCATGTCTTTGCTATACTTCAAGAGATCAATTTATAGCCTCTTCCAATTTTTCTATTTCAAGTCTTATTTAAAACATTGAACACAATCCGCTTCTTTCTGAAAGAGCCCCCGAAAACTCTTTAGTCTGCAGCTTGCAATCATAATATCCAACAACTTAATAAGCTCCTGGGCAAGCACATTGCTTGTCAGGAGCTCCTATAACATATTATTGAATATTTGTATTTACATGTCACAATGTTTCTTCATCACTACTGCTTTGTTGAATTTCTTTCTATAATGCGATGAGGTAAAATCACTGTATTTTCATCCACTTCTTCTTTGTCCATGTATTTTGTTAAAAGACGCATAGCAACTGCGCCGATATCATACATCGGTTGTACAACAGTAGTTAACGTAGGACGCACCATTAAGGAAACACGTGTATTATTAAAGCCAAATACTTCTACATCATCAGGAACTTTAATACCCCGGTCATGTAAAGCGTGAATAACCCCTACACCCATTTCATCTGTTGTTACAAAAATAGAATCAGTTCGTTTTCCTTGTTCCAACATTTCTGTAACAGCTTCCATACCGCCATTATATGTTGTTTCATTACTAAAAATATAACTTTCATCTAAAGGGATATTCGCTTCTTTTAAAGCACGCTCGTATCCTTCATATTTTAAGCCATTCGATTGAATATGCTTATTACCTGTAATCAATACAGGTTGCTCTTTGGAACGTTCAATCAAATTCTTCGTCACTTCATAAGCAGCTTGTGCATAATCAATATTCACTGAAGGAAGTTCATGTTGTTCATCCTGGGTAGCTGCTAATACAACAGGTACTCTTGCGGAAGTAAACTGTTTAATATGTTCTTCTGTAATTTCACCACCCATAAAAACGACACCGTCTACTTGCTTTTCTAACATCGTGTTAATTAATTGCACTTCTTTTTCTTTATTTTGATCTGAACTGCTCAAAATAATATTGTAATTATACATCGAGGCAATATCTTCAATCCCTCTTGCTAACTCTGAGAAAAACGAACTTGAAATATCTGGCATAATTGCTCCAACCGTCGTCGTTTTCTTACTGGCTAGCCCTCTTGCCACAGCATTAGGACGATACCCCAGCCTTTCAATTGTGTCCAACACCTTTTTTCTAGTAGTTGGTTTTACGTTTGGATTGCCATTCACGACACGCGAAACAGTTGCCATGGAGACATTCGCTTCTCTTGCTACATCATAAATCGTTACACTCACTAAAAGCCACCTCCGACCATGTTTTCTTTCTAGTTTCATCATAGCCTAGCTGAAGCAAAAACACAAAAAAAAAGCCAGTAAACAAAGCAAAAGTTTACTGGCTAAGCAAATTGTTATTTTACCTTCACACCATAATTTGCTACTTCATTGTAAAACTCTTCAAACTGATTAAAGTCCATTTGCTGCTGAGAATCTGACAAAGCAACAGCCGGATCAGGATGAACTTCTGCCATAACCCCATCGGCACCAACTGCAATAGCAGCTTTTGCAGTAGGAATTAATAAATCTCTGCGTCCTGTAGAATGGGTTACATCCACCATGATTGGTAAATGTGTTTCTTGTTTCAAGACAGGGACAGCAGAAATATCCAGCGTATTTCTTGTTGCTGATTCAAACGTGCGGATACCGCGTTCGCATAAAATAATATCTTCATTTCCTTTTGAAATAATATATTCAGCTGCATTGATAAAGTCAGAAATCTTCGCCGCCATACCACGTTTTAAAATAACAGGAATCTTCGCTTCACCAGCAGCTTTCAATAGTTCAAAGTTCTGCATATTTCTGGCACCAATTTGGATAACATCAATATATTCTTGTGCTGTTTCAATATCAGAAGGAGTAACAATTTCACTCACGACACGCATATCATAATCATCTGCTACACGTTTGAGAATTTTCAATCCTTCTAGTCCAAGCCCTTGGAAGTCATAAGGAGATGTACGCGGCTTAAACGCTCCACCTCGGATCAAATTTAATCCTTTTGCTTTCAACACTTCAGCTACACTTGCGACTTGTTCATAACTTTCAACGGCACACGGACCAAAAATAAATTGTGTATCTTCACCACCGAATGGAGTCCCGTTTATATTAACAACTGTGTCTTCCGCTTTTCGCTTACGGGAAACTAACAGTTCTTTTTGCTGGTCATCTTCTTGTACTTCAAGCCCTGCTTTAAAAATCTCTTTAAAGATATGTTCGATGGTCGCATTCTTAAAAGGTCCGTTGTTTTGCCCAATAATGTGGTCCAACATATCTCGTTCACGAACCGGGTCGAATCGTTGTGTACTTTGTTTCCCCTTAATTTCCCCAATATCTTGAACCAGTTTCGCCCGCTTATTCACCAAATTTAAAATATCAAGATTAAGCGAATCAAGTTCGTCTCTTAGTTCATCAAATTTCTGGTTGCTCATATCTACGACTCTCCCCTTATTTTATAATTAGAACAATTATAACGAATAAATGTTTCTTTGTCATCCAATTACTCATAAATAAACATAATTTTTCGAAATAAACGATTAATCAAGTATTTATTCAGCATAAAAACAACTCATATCCAATAAAATATCGATTCTGGTCATCTTCTATTCATCTTAAAAAGCATACTTCCAACGAACTAATTCAGTTTATATATCTCTGAACAGTATTTTTCGCTTCATAAATAAAAACCCAAACTCCTATTATGTAAAAGAAAGAGTTTGGGTTTTTACATTATTAATGAGGTTCGTCTGTTTCTACCGGGTCGTCTGTTGATTCATTTGATTCTTTAGCAACTTCTTTAAGATCTTTCGTATCTTGCTTTGCTGTCTCTTTTAACTCTTCTACATCTGCTTTAGCATCTTCCGTAAGCTCTTTTGCTTGATCTGTCACTTCTTTAGTAGTAGATTTCGTTTTTTCTGCCATATCTGTAGCCAAATCTTTCGTTTTATCTGAAACGTCTTTCGCAAATTCGGTAGTCTTTTCTTTCATATCTTTAGTTAATGCAGCAGTGGATTGCGTTGTCTGTTTTGTAAAGTCAGCACCTTTTTCTTTCCACTCAGCGCCTTTTTCCAAGGTAATATCTTTATATACGGCACCTTTTTCTTGCACGGTATCTTTCAATTCCCCAGCTTTATGGACTGCTTGTTTGGAACCTTTATTCAAGTCTTGACGAAGTTCTCGGCCAGGCTTTGGAGCAATAACAAATGCAATCGAAGCTCCTACAACACTTCCTAATAAAGCACCTAAAACAAAACTGCGATTATTTCCATCAGCCATGTCAATTCCTCCTTTAGTTTTTACGATTTTTCCAAATGTTCAAAATAGCAGTACTCCATTTTACTGCTTCCGTTGCTTTCTCTACATCTTCATCAGAAGAAGTAGCGATGCTATCGGATAATTTTTTTAATGAATGCGTTAAACTATTGAATGTATCTCCGATTTCTTCTACTCCATCAAAAGTACTGTTTAACTTAGCGACTTTACTATTAATATCCTCTGCTAAATCGTTTGTTTTCTGAAGTAATAAAGTTGTTTCCGTCGTGATACCATCTAATTGATGCTGTACCCCTTCTAATGTATCTGCTACATTATCCAATGTGCGTTGCGTCGCTTTTAATGTCTGCCCAATATAAAGAACTAGAACAGCGAAAGCAACAGCTACAATAATTACTGCTACAGCTATTGCTGCGTACATAAACGTCCTCTCCTTTTTATTTGTATTCTTATGAAATGCATATGGTTCATTGTACTATATTTTCCCCATTTAATGAAACACAAACTTTATAACTGCTAAAATGCACTAAGAGCGAATATTTCTTATATCCGCTCTATTTTTATTACAATTGGTCTTCATAGGCTTTCTGAAACTTTTGGATATCTCCTGCGCCCATAAAGATAAGAACTGCCTCTTCATATTTATTCAACGTTGCTATTTCATCCATTTCCAACACTTGTGCCTTAGGAACCTTCTGCTTTAAGTCGTTTATAGTTAGTTCCCCTTTGGTTTCTCTTGCGGAAGAAAAGATATCACATAAATACACATAATCAGCTAAATGTAGACTTTCAGCAAACTCTTCCAGAAACTTCTCCGTTCGAGAAAAAGTGTGTGGTTGAAAAATAGCGACAATATCTCTGTTTGGATATTTTTTTCGTGCTGAATCAATCGTTGCAGTAATTTCGATAGGATGATGTGCATAATCATCAATTAACACTTGTTTACCAACTGTCTTATCAGAAAAACGACGTTTAACACCTTCAAATGTGCTTAAACGTTTCATGACTGATGCATCCAAACCTTCATAATGGCAAAAGGCGATAATGGCTAATGCATTTAATATTTGATGATTTCCGTAAAGAGGGATTTCAAACGTATCATAATACGTATTTCGAACAGCTACATCAAATGTTGTACCATGTTCCGATTCTACTATATTCGTTGCTTGAAAGTCATTAGCAGATCCAAACCCGTAATAAATGACGGGAACGGTTGATTGTAAATGATGTAAATGCTCATCTTCCCCACAAGCAATGATTCCTTTTTTCACTTGACTGGCCATCGATTGAAACGCATTAAACACATCTTGAATATCTTTAAAATAATCTGGATGATCAAAGTCAATATTCGTTATAATCGCATAATCTGGACTATAATTTAAAAAATGGCGTTTATATTCGCATGCTTCAAATGCGAAAAAACGGCCATCTTCTTCTCCGTGACCTGTGCCATCCCCTATTAAATAAGTAGTTGGGCTATATCCTGCTAGTACATGAGCCAATAAACCAGTCGTCGAAGTTTTGCCATGTGACCCTGTTACTGCGACACTTGTATATTTATTTGCCCACTTTCCTAAAAACTCATGGTACCAATAAAATTCATTACCGAGCTCTAACGCTTGCTTGATTTCTGGATGATCCTCGGCAAATGCTGTTCCAGCAATAATAACGTCTTCTTCTTGAATGTTATCAACCGAAAAAGGTAACACAGGGATTCCTTTTTCCTCTAACGTTTTTTGTGTAAAAAAGTATTTCTCAATATCTGAACCTTGAACCGTCTCGCCAGCATCGTGCAGGATTTGAGCTAAAGCGCTCATACCTGTCCCTTTTATACCAATAAAATGGTAAGTTGTCATAATGAACCTCCGTTACAATCTATTGTTGCTCTTATGTAAATATAGACGCAACTAACCTATTTTAATTTCAGCACGATGATATATTTTAATTACCAACGTTTCTTGTCTCTATCATACCATATTCTGTACTAAAGTACTGTTCTTTCACTAAATTTATTACTGATGATCCTGTGGCTCGTAATGCACTCGTTCCAATTTAGAATTAGGACGATATTTACGCCCTTCCTTCGCGGAATGTTCTCCGTTCAAGAGCACATTATCTCCTGTAAATCCGATGTTAATTTTTAAAAGACTGCTGCCAATTCCATACATATCTACAGGAACTTGCTGTTCTTCAAAACGAGCAATCTTATCCTCTGTAAACCCGCCGCTTGCGACAATCTTAACATAATGAAAACCTTCGTCATCCAGTGCCTTACGAAGTGCAAAAATAAGCTCTGGTGTCACACCACGCGGATCAAACGTGCCCATTAAGTGCTGATTGCGCAGAAAATATTTGTCAACGAGCGATTTTGATGTATCTACTCGAACGGATGATAATTTTTCACCAAATGCCCGCGCCACTTTTAATGAATCAGTAATCACATCGTTGTTATAATCCACCAACGTCATCATTTCATCATTTGGAAATATATCA
Source organism: Pseudogracilibacillus sp. (assembly GCA_035301845.1). GTDB lineage: Bacteria > Bacillota > Bacilli > Bacillales > Amphibacillaceae > Pseudogracilibacillus. Next base: position 12,533 of record DATGTM010000131.1, read on the forward strand.
CGATATGCTTGGGTAGCAGCAACAATATCGCCATGATACATTTGAATTAAAGCATGGGGCATCGTCCCCATTCCTTGCTTTCCCCACCACTCATTCATCGCATGTGTCGCTTGGGCCGTAGAACCTCCGATAAAAGCTGCATACCCATCACCTGCTTGCTGAGTAAAATGGTCATCACGATCCCCCATAAAAATAACCGGTTTTTGAACGCCGGATAAGCGGGCTGCTTTCGCTACATTGTACACATTCGTTGCGACAGATGTCCTTCTGGCAAAGATCCCATCAATAACTCCTTCTAAAAAGCCGAAATTTTGATAAGGGCCAGTGATAGTCAATACCGTTTCAAACGGTTTGACTTTATCTCCATCTTTAAGTGAATAGATTTCTAATTCTTTTGGATTCTCTGCAAATCTATGCAAAAGAGCAATTACTTCATCTGTTCCACAAAGCACCGCATCTTCTTTCTGAAAAAATTGCATTGTAACAACGTTATTAGGCAGTTTTTTTCTGACGATTTCTTGTGTCTTTAAAAAGTAAACGGCAGAGAACCATCCCTCACCGACCCGTTCATCAAATTTAAATGTCTTATTGGTTAAACGACTAATCTTTCCTTGTAATTTTTGTTCAATTTCTTTCATCCCAGTACCCCTCATTTATTCGTTTTCCTAATGGTTAGGATTCAATTTGTTCTTTCGTTACAAGTACTTCTCTAGGTTTAGAGCCATTTTGCCCTGCTATAATCCCTTTATCTTCCAAAGCATCAATTAATCGTGCGGCTCGATTATACCCTATTCTAAACCTTCTTTGCAACAAGGATGTGCTTGCTTGTTGACGTTCTGCCACAAAATAAAGAACTTCTGTGAGCAATTCATCTTCTGATTCTTCCTGATCGGCTTCTAATAAAAGCTGTTCTTGTTCAAATAAATAATGTGGTTCGGCAATAGATTTCGTATATGTTGCTACACGATCAATTTCTTCATCAGAAACAAATGGTCCCTGTAAACGAAGCGACTTGTTGGCGCCGTTCTGTATAAACAGCATATCCCCTTTCCCAAGTAATTTCTCTGCTCCACCAGTATCAAGAATGGTTCTAGAATCAACTTGCGAGGATACACTAAACGCTATTCGTGTCGGGATATTTGCTTTAATCAGCCCTGTGATAACATCAACAGAAGGACGTTGAGTCGCCAGTAATAAATGAATGCCACAAGCTCTTGCTTTTTGAGCTATTCGACTGATAGAGTCTTCTACCTCTTGTGGAGAGACCATCATTAAATCAGCTAACTCATCAATCACGATCACAATATAAGACATCTTATTGGATGAATTACCTTGTTGTTCCATTTTTTCATTGAACTTTTGAATATTGCGCACGCCGGACGCTACAAATCGCTCATAGCGACTTTCCATTTCTTCTACTGCCCATTTCAAAGAAGCTGTTGCTGCTTTGGCATCCGTAATAACTGGTGAAATTAAATGTGGAATCCCATTATAAGGCGTTAATTCTACCATTTTCGGATCGATAAGTAGAAGTTTCGTCTCCCGGTAATCCGTTTTATAAAGCAAACTTAAAATAATGGAGTTAATACACACGCTCTTACCAGAGCCAGTTGCCCCAGCAATCAGCCCATGCGGCATTTCTCCAATATCCATAAAAATAGGATCTCCTTCAATAGAAAGACCTAAAGCAACAGTTAAAGGCGACGATGCAGCTTGAAAATAATTGGTTTCAATTAATTGTTGCAACGTCACTTTTTGCGGGTACTGATTAGGTACTTCAATACCAACTGTATGCTTACCAGGAATAGGTGCTTCAATCCGGATGTCTTTAGCAGCTAAATTCAGCTTTAAATCATCTTGCAAGTTTCGAATTTTGTTCACTTTCACCCCAAGAGCGGGTTGTATTTCAAAACGAGTTACAGATGGACCTTGGGTCACCTTTTCAACTGTCGCTTTTATATGAAAATGTTCCAATGTATCTTCTAATAGAATCTGTTGTTCAATTAACCAATCTGCATCATCTTCCTCAGGCGCAGTCGGGTCATTTAATAAATGATTTGGAATCACGGCTTGCTGCTCACTTTCCGGTTTCTCCAGTGTTTGCGGTGGTTCTTCTATTATACGTTTTGCTTCATCCAATTCATGTGATGAGAAATCCGGCACTGGTTGCTGTTCCTTTTCCATAACGACTGAATCAACTTCTCTGTATGCTTCCACATTATGAGTATCTTCCTTATCAGGAGTCTCCCCAATTGTATCATTTGTATCGTTGTTCAGCGGTTTAGACGTTGTTTCTTGTTCTGCTTTCCTTTCAAGTCTCTTCCTTACTTCAGCTTTAGTGCTCGCGGTTTTTTTAGTATTCTCGTTAAAAGACACAGTTGTAGCTGGTTGCTCTTCTTCTTTTTGAATGTTCCTATCTTTCTTGCGAAACACTTCATCTAACTCTTCCGGTCTAGTAGGTTCAACATCTGTTAAATCTGCTAAAGAAGGAGTTGGATCTGCTGTTAATTCCGTTTCTAATTGATTCTTTTCTGCCTGCTCATTCTGCCTACTTATCTCTTGTTGTTCTTTATGACGTTTTTGTTCATGCTTTCTCCGTAGAAATGCAGGTGTATCTTCCAACTCTTTGTCATTCATACGCTTACGAGGTTGAATGGGAGACGATTTTGCTGTACGCGTACGAGCAGAAGCATGTTTTTCTCGTAATCTTTGTTGGACCATTTCACGACTCACGTTTCGCTGCTTATGAGCTGGTGCCTTTTGATTAGAATCTGTTGATACATGAAAAGGTGCAGCCTTATGTTTTGGATATTGATATTTGATTTTCGTATCAATTGGCCGCTTAACTGAAGGAGAATTATCTGGAACAGATGCCGGTTTGTCATGTTTATCCGGTCCATTAGATTGCTTCTCCTTAGATGATGAGTTATCTTCAACCTCAATTTCATTGTAAAAAAAGTCAATCATTTTTTCTTTCCAATTTTTCCGCATTTTTCGTCACCTGCTTTCGTCAATCAGAATTGTATCATTTTTTTTAGAGAATAAAACCACACAAACAAGTTTTTTATTCTTTTTTATTTTTTGGCTTGTTTTTTGCTAAAATAAAGATTGGTTCTAATTTCTGTTCTTCGTATAAGAAGGCAAGCGATGTAATTGGAATACGGCCTTCTGCGAAGAATTGCATGGTTAGCTGGGCCAGTACATCATAGCCTGTTTCATTTTTTACATCAGCTAATACTAATACATCCTGATGAGGAACAGCAATAGCCAATTCCCCTTCACATTTTGCTGCCATTTCATCTAAAAAAGCAATATTTAAAATACGACTGGCGTCATAACCATCCTGTGTTGCAATAAAATAAAAATCATTGCCACTTACTTCATCTTTTTTATAGGAAGTGGAAAGGGAACGTAAATTAAACAAAGCATTTTCATGCAACCGGTCTTTCGTCCAACCTTCTTGTTCGAGCAAACTTTCTTCTAGCAAACGATAAGACTTTCCTAAATCGATAGCGTAAAATATTCGCGTCTCTGCAGTGTGTTCTCTAACCACTAGAGGGTCTCCGTCTTTGGTTTCGGTTGGAAAAGAAGTTGCCCGGATTACAGGATAAATATTACTTTCCATTCCTGTCAATTTATACTCACGGTTCATTATACTTAAAGCTTCCGTGACGTGATCGACTAGTTCATCAATAGCTCTCTCGCCACGTTCTTCATATTTTCCAATTACTTGCGGAAGAGAAATAGTGATTCCTTTTTTTGATTCTTTCCATTCAATTCGGAATTGATCTTTATCACGATTAAACGATGTACGATACGCTTCATTTTTCAATCTATCTTCTAATATTCGTTTCAATTTTATACTAGTTAGCTTCATTGTTATATCCTCCAAAACAAGACATCTATTTTATGTCAAACCTTATTCTTTTATCATACCATGTTATAGGCGGATGGTTAAATAATCTAAATAACATAAAAAGTTGCCCTGCCATAAGTTAGCTCGTATAATGGATAGAGGAGGGATTAGTGATGAAATTAACCGTTTATTTAGCAGGAGAGATTCATTCGAATTGGCGAGAAGAATTAAAAGAGAAAGCGAATAAAGCGAATTTAGATTTATCATTTGTTGGCCCTCAAACCAACCATGATCGTTCTGATGACATTGGTGAAGCTATTCTAGGGAAACAACCTGAACAGGTGTACAGAGATGATGCTGCTTCGGATGTTAACAATTTCCGGACGAATGTTTTAATGCAAAAAGCTGATATTGTGATTGCTTTATTCGGCGAGCAATACAAACAATGGAATACGGCAATGGATTTAAGCAGTGCGGTCACATTAAATAAACCGACTATCTTAATTCGTCCAGAGTCTTTAATCCACCCTTTAAAGGAACTTTCTAACAAAGCTAATGTGACAGTAGAAACCGTAGACCAAGCATTAGATGTATTAAAATATGTGTTTGAATAAATAATGAAATAATGAAAGAACAATAAAAATCCAGGGTATTTCATGCAATGATGAAATTCCTGGATTTTTAATTGAACATATGACAAGCAATATGTAGCTTGATTTCAATATCATTTATGAAGCTTTCAGTTACTGGTGTTTCCATTTAAAGTTATTCGTTTAGGGAGAATACTCAAAAATGCTATCATTCGTAGAAACATTTATCCGGAATACCAATAATCCATCTGCCCTTTTAATAGGCGTACAACGTGTATAAACAATTGTGAACGGTCAACTTCTCCGTTGGAAAAAATACCAACAGCTCCTTCTTGAGATCGAATATCAGTGCGATTCTGATAAGCATTCATCAATGAACTCAGCTCGTTTCTTGCTAATAGAGATTGTTGAAAAGACTGCGGTAGCTGAATGCGGGCTCCCGATGCATAAACTGTTTTTCCTTCCGCTGACACTAGTGCTCCCCAATTACATAGAAAAAGCAGATCATCTATGATATCTATACCGCCTTCTAGTCCTATACCGATTGATGCTTTTGCTTCGTCCCTAGAAGCAACCGCTCGGTTACGCGCTCCTGTTTTTGTTTCTGTATCTCCAACAGGTTGAGCAGAAACATTAGAAGCTGCATCGACAGCAATGATTTCTTCAGTAGGAAAGACGGTTTGTACTGCTTTGAATTTTGTTCGGTTCGTTGATCCAACGCCTACTATTCTTTTCATTGATTATTGCTTTCTTATCGAATCGACCGTTGCTTGGTCCGTATTTTTTACTAAATGAACAATCAGTTCTTTTGCCGCTGCATAATCATCAACATGAATCATCGATGCCGCTGTATGAATATATCGGGAACAAATACCAATCACTGCTGAAGGAATTCCAGATTGAGCTGTATGAACGCGCCCCGCATCTGTCCCTCCTTGAGATACATAATACTGGTACGGGATATCTTGTGTTTTTGCAGTATCCAAGATAAATTCCCGCATTCCAGGATGTGTAATCATTGTTCTGTCAAAAATACGCAATAGAGCGCCACTACCTAATTGGCCGAATTCCTTTTTGTCTCCTGCGGTATCATTTGCAGGAGATGCATCTAAAGCAAAGAATAAATCCGGTTGAATAAGATTGGCTGCGGATTGCGCCCCTCGTAAACCGACTTCTTCTTGAACTGTTGCACCAGAAAATAAATGATTGGAAAGACTTGTATCTTTTAATTCTTTTAATAATTCAATAGACAAACCACAGCCATAACGATTATCCCATGCTTTTGCCAATATTTTTTTATCATTTGCCATTGGTGTAAAAGGACAAAGTGGTACAATCGAATCTCCAGGAGTGACTCCGATTTGCTCAGCGTCAGCTTTATCATCTGCCCCTATGTCGATTAGCATTTGCTTCACATCCATTGGCTTCTTGCGCTGCTCCTCGGTTAACAAATGCGGAGGAGTAGATGCAATTACTCCCGGAACCACACCTTCTTTTGTCATTACTTGAACACGCTGGGCAAGCATAACTTGATTCCACCAGCCTCCTAATGTTTGAAATCGAATCATTCCGTTTTCGGTAATTTGCGTCACCATAAAACCAACTTCATCCATATGTCCTGCAACCATAACACGTGGCCCTTCTCCTTGCTTCTCACCAAAAACACTTCCTAAGTTATCATATATGACGTCATCAGCATATTTCGACAGTTCCTCGCTCATATAATCTCGTACCCGTTTTTCATCTCCGGGGGCCGCTTGCAGTTCTGTTAATGTCTTAAACATTTGACGTGTTTCTGTATTCATTATTCATTACTCCTTATCTTGTAAATGGTTATTTTTTATTTATACCTTTATAAGATTACGTTTTCTTTTTGATCTTTCGCTAATTCATGTATACTAGTAAGTGTACAATACAAAGATGAGGTGATAGCAAAATGAGTCGTAAAAATACGATTTTGGCCTTAGCGGCTGGAGTTTCCATTGGTTTTCTCGTACGAGAAGTTTTACAAAGCAACAAGAAACTAACACCTGACCGTGCACTAAAAGAAGCGAAAGAAGTCTTTCAACAAAACGGTCCTATTAATGGATCATGGATTTACATGAAACCTGAAAAACTTGAAAAAAATGGTTTAACGTATGACACCTATCGCGGCGGGATTAGCCGAAACATTGATGGAGAAAATAAACAATTTGATTTCCACATCGATGTAGAAACAGGCGTCATCGTTGATTCACAACCAACAGCTTCTTAAAATCATCCTTCTACAGGATGATTTTTTTACCATTTAGAATGAACCATTTTCCCGCACTCGCTTTAATTCTCCTATAACTTCACCTTTCTTATCGAATTTTAAAGCTCGGTAATAGGCATCATGATAGAAAGTATACCAAGCTTGACGTTCATATCCAAAATTCATCCATTTTTCTTTTTCCAGAACAGATGTGACTGGATAATCATCATAGGCCATTACCCACAATTTATTTTGGTGGGCATGTGTTGCCATATTATCAGCCATATGAATAAAACAATCCTCTCCGTCCTCATAGACTAAAATCGTGTGGCCATCACTATGACCGCTCGTATGAATCATTCTTAAATGATCTGTGATATGTATTTCTTCTTCAAAGGGAGTCACCTGCTCTTGAATCGGTTCCCAATTCTCCTTCCAATAGGTATTCATAGACCGAATATTTGGATGCCGCATTTCATACCATTCCACTGCAGACGTAATAATTTCCGACTCCGGAAAAACGCTTTCATATTCGCCCCCATTATAATAGGTTAAACCACAAGCGTGATCAAAATGCAGATGAGTCATTAATACGGTATCAATGTCCTTCACTGTAAGACCTAATTCACTCAATGAGCGATGGATAGACGATTGTTCTGTCACTCCGAAATTTTTTAATTGCTTATCTGTTAATTTTCCATTTCCCATTCCAGAATCAATTAAATAATTTTTCCCCGCTAATTGTAATAAAATTGGATCTGTTCGAAGTTCAATTTGATTTTTGTCGTTTACCGGATATTTACGCGACCATAAAGCTTTAGGAACAACACCAAACATTGCTCCACCATCTAAGTGATTATCGCCGCCATTGAGCCAGGTTAATGTCGCTTTCCCAATTTGAATGCTTTCCATCTTTTTCCCTCCTATAACTCCTCATACTATATAAGTATAACGAAATTCACTTAAGAACAAAAGCTAGGATAACTGTTTATGAACAAGCAGAACTTATAGAGTGCCTTTTATTAATCAGTACCCCGAGCACCATATATTTCAACAGGCTCATTAGCAATTTTTATCGTTACATATTGCTTAGTATTCGTTTCACCATCCGACTGAGTCAAGACTGGTTCTGCTGTTTGAATACTTATTTGTCCTCCCTTACAGACGTTTACTTCTTTTAAATGTAAATGTGCGCCAAAAAACACCGTTAAAAATAAAGCAAAAACTTTCCATCTTGGTATGGAGTCAACGACTAATAATGATACTTTTTCTCTATTATTGATGGCTGTTGGATTGATTTTCATACCACCACCAAAATAAGGATGTTGGTTCACAACAGCAAATAAACAATTTGAATACTCATAGGTCTGTGCATCTACTTGGATCCGAACAGAAAATGGTTTAAAAAAGGAAATTTCTCTTAATAAAGCAGTAATATATAATATTTTTCCTAAACCAATCCGATGCAACAAGCTTTTAATGAACGATTTATTCACGCATTCAGCTACCTTTGCATCAAAACCCATCCCCACACAATTCATAAAATAATAGGTTTCTTTCTTTTCATCTAGATAAGTACCTATCCAATAGAATAAGGGATTATTTCTAGTATATAAATTTTCTAACGTTTCTTCAGGAGATAAAGTAATCTGAGCTCCTCTTTTAAAATCATTTCCAGAACCAGTAGGGATGTAAGCAATAGGAATACGATTAGAACCAAGACCATTAATGACCTCATGCAAAGTACCGTCTCCACCAATCACAACTACACCTTCGACTGCATGATGCTCATTCATTGTAATATGCGTATTTACCAAAGATTTTGCATGGCCGCTCCCCGTAGTCATATATACTTTTTGTGCCATTTTCTGATACACTGTGGTTTCTGATAATGAATGCAGGATTTTTTTAGCTTTTCTACTGCCGGCAATAGGATTAACTATAAAAATATACATTATGAATCCCCAATTTGTTCGTCTTGTGGAAGCATTTCTTCAGTCCATTCTGGTCTCTTTACAGCAGAAGTTTGGCTATGTTTTAACAATGCATTCATTCCATTTAATTGCGTATTCTTGAACGGAGATTGGAATTTTCTTTTCGCTTGAAACCAGTTGTAATAGGAAGGTCGATCAATCAATTGAACTTGGTAAGGGTCTTTAGATATGTAAAATCTGCACTCTTTTGCTACAACCGTTTTTTTAATCGGAAACTCAATACAATCATGCCGCAAAATGTTTTGTACAATCTGCTCTGTTTGATGCAATGAAATTACAAGACTTATTATCTTCTCCCGTTTCCCCAGTTGTTCAACAGTCCAAAATCGATTCCTTTCTATGAAAACAGAAGCAGCTTTCGAGTAATTTACGAACTCTATTATCTCTATACTTAAAAGACTTATCAGTAGAATATTCGCCTCAACTAAAGCATTTTTAATATAAAAAATGGGCAAATACATAATAAAATAAATATCTGGAAAACGCTGCAGTAATTTGATGAGGTCAGACTCTTCGTTAAGACTTCCAGTGATCAATGAAGTATGAATAAGTATAGAACTGGCCCGCTTAATGTGCAACAAACATATCTGGTTAAGAAAATAATGCATTAAATCTGTTTTCGATTTTATTTCACCTTCTTTATTGTGTCGAGACAGGACTGCTTTATTTGCTTGATGTTTTTTAAACGGGTAGAATGTAGCATGCTCTTCTTGAATTTTACCGAGCGTTTCAGCCGAGACACCAGTATTCTTTGAAAAAAATGCCAAGCGTTGACTTTCACATTCATTCAGTAACTTCGCCCAATTCTCTTGTTTCAATCGTATAAACTCACTAGAGTAATGAAATGGATTCGATTCATAACGAGAAATATAATCAAGTGATTTTAACAATTGGGCCATACTCATCACCCCTTATAATTGTTTTAAGTAATGAATCTCCTCTTTCGATAGCTTTCTTATCTCTCCTGGATTCAAAGATTCATCTAGCGTGATCTCCCCGATAGCTAATCGTTTTAAGTAAACTACTTCTTTTCCAATCGACTCAAACATGCGTTTTACTTGATGGAATTTTCCTTCAGTGATGATTAATTCAATCTCTGTGATTTCTCCGCTATTTATAATTTTCAAATGACCTGGCTTTGTGTGGTATCCGTCATCTAAAGTGACCCCTTCTTTAAATAGCTCAATAGAGGATGCTTCGACTTCTCCTGCAATATGCGCATAGTATTTTTTTGGAACACCGTGCTTAGGAGACGTAATACGATGATTCATCTGCCCATCATTAGTTAGAAACAATAACCCTTCTGTATCCTTATCTAGCCTTCCAACTGGAAAAAGATGCATATGATTTAAAGAAGTCGGAACAAAATCTAAAACCGTTTGATGAAGTGCATCTTCAGTTGCTGATATAACACCTGAAGGCTTATGCAACATTAAATACACTTCCGATTCATATTTTATTTTTTCATCTTTCACATAAATAGCCTGTGTTTCAGGATTGACTTGAGAATCACCTTTCGTAAGTATTGTATCATCAACCGAAACAATTTTCTTTTTTAATAATTGCTTTACATCTTTTCTACTCCCGTACCCCATATGCACAAGGAGTTTATCGAGACGCATATAGCTTTCCCCCTTCGTTATTTTATTTAGCCATGGCTAAAATATTTTATTGAATACTTACATGTTTTCATGTATTTATTTCTTCATACTTTTTATTGGCATAACTGATACATAATATCTTATATATAAAAACAGTACTTTCATCATATGGTTCCTGCCATCAAACATTCAAGAGGTCAATCTATTATACTAGTGTATCATAATTACGTTGAGCTTGCTTTTTGGAAAAAAGATAGATACCACTTACAAGCTTCTATTAATACACAAAAAAATAGCAGTCTATTCACATAATGTAAATAGACTGCTATAAATGCCTGGCGGCGTCCTACTCTTGCGGAGACAAAGTCTCGACTACCATCGGCGCTGAAGAGCTTAACTGCTGTGTTCGAGATGGGAACAGGTGTGACCTCTTCGCTATAACTACCAGATCAACAACCAAGAAGGATGCGTGGATCCAACCGGTCATGCAATTTTCAAGACAAAAACTATTATACGCACTTTTGAACGAAATGCAAGTATAATGGATTTGAATCTTCAAAACTAAATAAGAACAATGCCAATCAAACAACCTAAAACTTAGTTAAGCCCTCGATTTATTAGTATTCGTCAGCTGCACATATCACTATGCTTCCACCTCGAACCTATCAACCTTATCGTCTTGTAAGGAATCTTACTCATTTCAAATGATGGGAAGTCTCATCTTGAGGCGGGTTT
>DATGTM010000132.1:0-5971 GCA_035301845.1 Pseudogracilibacillus sp.
TAAAGAGAGCACTCTAAAAGACATTCAAGAAACTTCCTCTCAAGATGTTGTTAATAAAGCATATCAGGAGTTGGAAGATGGAGACATCACGTATGACCAATATACCACTATCCTGAAATCCGCTAAAAATACAAGTGACCAGATGGATGAAGCAACGATTAAAGAGAACGCAGACGAAGCATTTATTGATTATTTAAAAGACCAGGGAATGCTGGAAGATTATTTAAAAGAGCATGAGACTGTAGAGGAACTAGAGAAGATTAATCGTCTAAGCAGTGAAGAAAAAAATATCTTAAATCAAATTGAAAAAGCATACGTGGATGGTGATCTCCCTAAGAAAGATTATAAAGAGGCACGTTCAGTTATCATCCATCAAGGTGAAGAAACTGGAGAAACTAAGAACACAATAGTTGACAATTTTTACCAAGAAAATAATCTTGTACATAAATCGAACAACTCTGAACACGTTTATGCAGTTGGTGAAGAACAAGAATATGAATATGGAGAAGTATCTGCTGGAGCAGGTTATTACGAGAATGATTTAGGTACTTCTGATCAAATTGGTGGAACTCATACTGGAAGTGTGTTGCATGTAGATGGTGAATTAGATTCCGATATTGTTGAAGGCGATTTTCATCAGGATGTCTTAAAAGGAGAAGCTACAGCGAAAGTTGGTGGTTCTTCTGCTTTTGGATTGAATCTGCCTTTACCATTAGCTAAAGCAGAGGCAAAAGGGTATGGTGTAGATGGAAAAATTCAAGTGGATAGTGACAATCCTTATGCTGGAGGTTGGGGGGTTGGTGGAGAAGCAAATTTGCTTAAGGCTAAAGCTTACGGAGGAGTTGATGAAGGTTCGGTAGGGCTATCTGCCAAAGCTGCAGCAGCAGAAACAGAAGTTTCTACTTACATCCCAATTCCTTTCACAGATACAGATGCTAAAGTTACTCTAGGAGCGTCTGCTGGTAGTATCGGGGGGGGAGGCAAAAGTAGGAAAGGAAACTAAATTAGATTTACGGGCACTCGTTGGGGCGAAGATAGGCCTTAAATTCGAATAATCTATTTTTATTTAACTAGGAGGACTTGGATTGACTGAAAAAAAAGATATATTCGCACTAAATATTAATAAAGGTAACGAATTAGTACCAATTGGCACAGTCGTAATAGTTGATTTTGTTGAACAGGCAGTAATGATTTATGGTAGAAAACAACAACAAGAAGATAAAAATGAAATATGGGATTATGTAGCCTGCCCCTACCCACAGGGACATTTATCTGATGAAACGAATATTTTTTTCAATCACGACCAAATCCAACAAATTATTTTTAAAGGATTTGAAACCGAAGGAGAAGTAACATTACGTCAAGAAATTCTTGAAAAAGGGGGCCATTAAATTTGATGAGAAAATTAACATTTCCATTCAGACTTCCTCTTCGTGAAATAAAAAAGGATAATGCTTTTCGAAAGACAATACAAAATAAAGTGATAAAAACAACGATGATAGGTTTTATGAGACAGAGTTGTATGTTTTTCTTTATTATGCTTATAATGTATACCTCTCTTGCCTATTTAGCTATAATTACTGTTTCCTTATTAGAACCAGTGATCGGATTGATAGTTTTTCTTGCTTTTCTTTTCATGTTGTGGGTATTTGTAACAATATTCAAAAATATATTTCCTAAATCGAAAAAGAATTTTCTTGAATACAACAATGTCTATGAAAAATATCTGGAAGTTACGAAAGATATTGAATAATGAGTAAAAGAATAGAATGAATAAAGAATGTTTGTTGTTTAGGGATAAAAAACAATGATTCTTTTTACAAGTTTTTATAGGTTGAAGACTATGAAAGATAATATGAGTTTGTCTAAAAGAATTTGCATTTCTAGACTATGATGATTAATGATTTTAAGAAAAGAAGGTGAATTTAGATATGCGTAAGGTTGTTAAACCAATGATACTAGGATTAGTTGTATTTTTATTATTGGGTGCTTGTAAACCCTCAGATAAATATGCAGGGGAATGGTATGCTAATTCTAATGAAGGCGAAGTAAAAGTGGATTTTTCAGAAGAAAAAGTTATGACGGTGGAAGGCGAAGGCAATGAAACAGAAACATATGATTTCAACCAGAATTCATCCGGTTTCATCAATGAAGTGAAATATTATGGAATTGAAATGGAAGGCGATACTTATTACGTCGTCTTTGATGATAAAAAAGATGAAGATAACGCAAAACTTATTATTCAAACCAATCAGGCCAGTGATTTTGAAGATGTCGTCGGTGATGTGGTCTTTGAAATGAACCGGGAGGACTACCCAGCATAATTTATGGAGGCTTTTTACAACATTGTTGTTGAAGCACAAGTGAAAACACGTACCTTTTTCTTTGTCTTGTTGCAACATTGATTAGCAAGATAGTACAAAGGCGTGTTTTCTTTTTGTGTCATGATGCAGAGTCATAGAGAAACAAGAGGTATTCAGATGGGTATTATAAGGTTGACATAGCAGAAGTGGAAGATTTCTCCACGGATCTTCAAGAAGCTTCCAAAGATATCCGGTCCCAGCTGGACCAAGTGAAAGAAAGCATTGAATCGATTAACAGTATGAGCTCGTTCTCCGGAAAAACCGCGGAGGAAGCGAAAAAGTACTTTGAAGAGATGCACTTGACGATTATCGAGTCCTTTCAAGGGTTGTTTGACGATCTGGAAGGCAATCTCAACAAGCATATCCAAGACTTTCAATCAGACGTCGATGCCAGTGAAACGGCCAAGATTGAAAGCAATTACTTAAAGGACGTCCAGGAAGATATCAAGAAAGTGTTTGAAGCCTTGAAGAACCAGGATGAGAGTATCGCAGAAACGATTAAAGAAGTCTCCGATATTACGTCCGCCAAGCCCGCGGAGTTCTCCGACGTGAATGAATGGAAGACGAAAGCGGTCAAGAAAGCGAAAGAAGTAGACGAAGACCTGGATACATTTACCGGTATCGGGGATGAGCATGACGTGGAGTCTATTCTAAGCCAGATTGAAAGTGTCATGGAGCAAGCTCAAACCAGCAAAGGCTCCGCCCGCTTTTCTGATTTCAAAGGGGCTTCAAACATGAAAGACCTGGAGAAACTGCAAGGTTATAATGAGGATAAGCAAGCAGAGAAGATGGATCAAGCAAAAGATGAAAAGGAGAGCGCTCTAAAAGACATTCAAGAAACTTCCTCTCAAGATGTTGTTAATAAAGCATATCAGGAGTTGGAAGATGGAGACATCACGTATGAGCAATATACCTCTATCCTGAAATCCACTAAAAATACAAATGACCAGATGGATGAAGCAACGATTAAAGAAAATGCAGACGAAGCATTTATTGATTATTTAAAAGACCAGGGAATGCTGGAAGATTATTTAAAAGAGCATGAGACTGTAGAGGAACTAGAGAAGATTAATAACATGGGAGAGGAAGGAAAAGAGTTCTTAAATGTTCTTGAAACAGGCTATAAGAATGGTGATCTTTCGAAAGAAGATTATGAAGAGTTGCGGTCGATTGTTATTGAGGAAGGTAGTAAAGAATCAGGAGAAGTAAAAGGAGAACAGATGTTATCATCCATAATTGATATAGCGGGTGAATATTCTGAAATACCTACTTCAGCTGCTGCCGGTCAACTAATGAAAGACTATGGAAATGTCTTAGACGGAAAAAATAATCTTGATTTAGGACCAAAATTGATGGATAGAATGAAGTCACTTACAGGCGCTTTAAAACAGAGTGGTTCTATATTAACTGCCGTAGGTGCTACTGTTGGTTACTATGATGATGTGAATAATAACGATAAAACGAAAGGTCAAGCAATCGCCCATAATGGAGCATCTATAGCAGTTTCTGGTGGTGCTGTATTTACTGTAGGCATAGCTGTATCAGGCCCAGCAGGATGGGCAGCAGCTGGAGCGTCCGCAGTAGCAGGCATTATTTTTAAAGCTGCCTATGATAATAACTACCTCGGAGTTCAGACTGGACTAGACTGGACCGGCGATCGTTTAAGTGACGCTGGAGATTGGGCTGGTGATCGTATAGAAGATGCCCAAGAACAATTGGGCAACGCTCGAAACTGGGCTGATAATCAGATGAATCATGCTGCAGATGGTGTGCGCGAAGCAGGAGAGGGGATAAGAGATGGAGTGCAAAATATGACGGATAAAGCTGTAGATGAAGTTGGCGATGCTGTTTCCGGAGGACTGGATGCAATCAATCCATTTTCTTCATAGTTTCAGATGATAAGAGAGGTGATAGATATGAAAACTAAAGTGCGGAATTTAGTGAAAAACCCACGCTACCGATTATTACATATTGATGATGAACACTATATTATAGATATGGGAGGTCCTTTATGGAAAACGCTTTTCCCATATTTTTTCTGGGTGTTTCCTAATACTGTCTATAAAATAGAAGACCAAGAAATCGTAAAACTGTTAAAAGCTCCGCTTTCAGTAAAAGAGGGAGGAACCGCAACTTATGCTGGGATTGGGGTGATAATAACTAATTTATTCGGATCCGCAGTGCATTATTTTGAAATCTCGATTCCTTTATGGTTGAATGTGGCGCTTTTGCTTATTGCTATCACATCAGTTCTTTTTTTGTATCAAGCTTTAAACCATAAGTATCAGAAGAAATTGCATCATATTGTGCATGTTGACTCATTGCCCAAATATAAACTACAAATTCGTCCTCAATCATTCGTGCACATTTGTAAAATTTCTTACGTTTATATATTTTGTATAGGGATTTCAGTCTTATCTTATATGTTGTATGTTTCCATACAAAACATTTTTGTGTTATTTGGAGGATCAGTATTTTTCTTTATCTTATTGATAGGAAGCCGGATGACAGCAGCGGAAGGAACAACAAAAGTAATTTTTAAAGAAAATCATGATTAAGCAAATCATACATAATGAAAGAATTATTTTATTTAATAGGTGAATAATAAATACAGGGGGGATGTACCTTATATTACCAATAGGAAGCATCGTATATTTAAAAGAAGGAACAAATAAATGAATGTTTTGAATAGGATTTTGATAGTGTAACTAAGAAGGGAGAACGGCATCAGGTGTCACTGATGGTTTAGGCTCTATTTTTAGTTGAAATGATAGGAGAATGATAATGAATAATAAATTAGTCCCGCTTTATAGAGAGCGTGAAAGTTATACGTTGTTCTATGAGCCAAAAAATAACGCTCTGTATAAACTTCAACACAGAAATAAATCTTTTGGAGGATTCTTCATATTGATGTTAGCCACATATTGGTTTTCTAAGCTATTGAATCGTTTTTATGAAGATTATCAAAATTCCTTTTTGAATATTGTTATTTTTATTTTTGCGATTGGAATTACTTATTATATTGCAAGTATATTTTATCGTAGTTATTATAACAAGGAAACAAAACGTGAGATCATCTTAGATAAGATTAAATTGCAAGAATATGCAGTGAAAGGATTGAAGCAGCTTCGTATAGAGTTTTATAGTTCCGTTGTTTTATTGCCTATAAATGTAATATTTTTTACTATATTTTTTATTACTGGTGACATTGATTCTTTGGTCATTGGATGCATATTTTCAGGTGCAGTTTTCATCTTAGGTTTTATGAAACCTATGAGTCGAAAAAGAATATTAAAGAAAATAGAAAACAACCTACTTGATATTTAAAGGGAAAATAATATGAATTCAAAACGTACAAGAACCATAACTTATTAAATCATAAATGGAGTAGAAAACATAGGTGAGATTGTTCTTTGAAGTTTTGCATATTCTTTCTATCTCTTTGTTATTTTCTGTGCATATTTTGGAGCAAAATTTCTACATCGTTACTTTTTTATGAAAGCCAATATGAAATATGTAAGCTATCAGCCAATAACTGCGAAGGAAAGAAAAAAAATTAAAAAACAAGGAGTGGAAATAAAATAATGGATCTATGGTGTTTTAAGTTT
>DATGTM010000133.1:0-22627 GCA_035301845.1 Pseudogracilibacillus sp.
TGGAATAAGACCATTAAGCTATGGGGCGATTGGTGTAAACGGATTTGAAATAGTTTTAAGGTTTCTGTTCATTAGTAAAGCTCTTCTTTTTAGAAGAAGAGCTTTATTTTATTGCTTCTCGTTTCAGCTGCTAACAGTGATGAAAGCGACAAATCCAATCGGAAACTGTCGTTATTTGTCGCGAATGAACTTGAA
The DNA here is from genome assembly GCA_035301845.1 of Pseudogracilibacillus sp. GTDB lineage: Bacteria > Bacillota > Bacilli > Bacillales > Amphibacillaceae > Pseudogracilibacillus. The sequence continues at coordinate 196 of DATGTM010000133.1, forward strand.
AGCGACAAACCCAATCAGCAATTGCAATTATTTGTCGCAAATGAGCCTGAAAACGACAAACCCAATCAGCAATTGCAATTATTTGTCGCAAATGAACCTGAAAACGACAAACCCAATCGGCAATCGTAATTATTTGTCGCGAATGAACTTGAAAGCGACAAACCCAATCAGCAATTGCAATTATTTGTCGTGAATGAACCTGAAAGCGACAAACCCAATCAGCAATTGCAATTATTTGTCGTGAATGAACCTGAAAACGACAAACCCAATCAACAATTGCAATTATTTGTCGCAAATGAGCCTGAAAACGACAAACCCGATCGGCAAGCGCAATTATTTGTCGCAAATGAACTTGAAAGCGACAAACCCAATCAGCAATTGCAATTATTTATCGCAAATGAACTTGAAAGTGACAAACCCAATCGGCAATCGTAATTATTTGTCGCAAATGAACCTGAAAGCGACAAACCCAATCAGCAATTGCAATTATTTGTCGTGAATGAACCCTAAAACGACAAACCAAACCGACAATCGCAATTATTTGTCGCAAATGAGCCTGAAAACGACAAACCCGATTGGCAATCGCAATTATTTGTCACGAACGAGCATGAAAACGACAAATCATTCCAATTTTTTTGATTTTATTCTTTATCTCCAGTAAGTTCGACGAGGATTTTTGCTTGTGATTTGTCATTAGTTAACGATTCGAAACCTTTTTCAACTATATCGTCCAATTGAATCCGATCGGTAACAATCCCATCCAATTTTAATTGTCCACTTCCCATTAGATCAACGGTTTGCTGGAAGGTGGTTGGTGTATAAGCGATGGTAGATTCTACGTTCACCCCTGTATTGGTTAATTGAATCGGATTCCATTCAATCGGTTGAGCAAAGATAGAGACTACCATCATTTTACCTAACCCTTTAGTAACCTCAATTGCTTGCTTAAATGTAGGGGCTACTCCGGCTACTTCAAAAGCAACATCAACACCCTCAGGTGCAATTTGTCCTATTGTTTTAATTGGGTCCATCTCTTTGGAATTAATAATATGTGTAGCGCCAAGTTGTTTTGCTTTTTCAAGTCTTTCATCAGATAAATCTAAAACAACGATATCGGTCGCACCTGCAGCACGAGCTGCTACCGCAGTTAACAAACCAATAGGACCTGCTCCAAACACAGCCACTTTATCCCCGATTTGGAGATTAGCCTTTTTAACTGCTTCCACGGCTACTGCAGTTGGTTCTGTTAAAGCACCATCTTGTAGCGTTAATGTTTCCGGCAATTGATAGACGTTATGTTCCGGGACATTAGCATAGGTGGTAAACCCGCCGTCCCCGTGCAGACCGATAAAACTGAAACCGTCATAAGGGTCAAGTTCTTCCGACTTAGCTCCATAAGTAAGAGTAGGATTTACCGTAACCCGATCACCAACTTGGATGGTAGTAACCTTTGAGCCAATTTCATGAACAATACCGGAAAATTCATGCCCCATCGTTAAAGGAGCCTTTTCGTCTGTTAGTGGGTCATTTTCTTCAGTTGGAACAAATACAGGACCTTCCTGGTACTCATGTAAGTCGCTACCGCATATTCCTGCCCAGGCAACCTTAACTTTCACTTCATTATCTTTTATTGGTTTTTCCGGGACTTCTTCTACTCGGATGTCTTTCTTTCCATGCCATACAGCTGCTTTCATTTTTTGTATCCTCCTTGAATTTTTCTTATGACTTCAATTAAAGGGTAACCCCCTTCATGCTTCTTTAATTTAATATAACCTTTTGAAGAGAATTTAAACCCTGGTTACATGGAAGCAGATTTCAAAATATATCGGGAGGGAATAGAGAACGTTTTATAATTATAAAAATGGAGCTTTAGTATGATATGTAATGATTTTCTATTTTTTTGAATAACGAGGTATGTTATACTCACTGCATTGGAAAATTTTATAAGTAAAGGTGCTTTTGTATGAGGAAATTATTATTTGTTTTTTTAAGTGTTGTACTATTGTTTATACTATTAACAGGATGTACTAATAAAAATGAAGAAGCTGCTGAGAGAATTGATAAGATAGGAGAAAAAACTTCTGAACTATATAAGGAAAATCAAACAGACATTGCTGATTTTTCTGATGAAGATAGTAAAGAAATAGAATCTTTAATAGATGAAGAAACAGCTAATAAAGCGGATTTAAACGAAGACAATACAGCCTATTTAAACGAAGTGGAAGAAGACTATGAACAAGCGAAAGTATTGCAGACACTTGATGATAAAGTGGCAGGCTTGTTTGAAGATGATGTGTTGAAAGAGCAATCTACAAAAAAAGATATTACGTCACTTAAAAAAGATGTACAACTATATAAGAAGCAGTATACGGAATTTTATGATGAAAATAAAAGCCAGTTAAATGAAGCAGAAGACCAAGAGGAAAAAAGAACTAAAGCAAATCAAGCAGTGGCTGATTTATTTGAAGATGAGGAAGTCATAGAAGAAGCAAATAGAGAATCTGAAGAAGAAGCGAATGAATTAGCAAATAAAGTGAAAAACGAAGATGTAAAAGATTCTTTCAAAGATTCTTTAGCACAAGTGGATCAGTATTTGACAGAGAAAGAAGACAAAAAAAAGCAGGAAGAACAAGAAAAATCAGCACAAAAACAACAGCAAGCAAAAGAGAATAAATACATAGCTTTAACATTTGATGATGGTCCTGCTTCCGGGTCAACGGAAAAAGTATTAGATGCTTTGCAACAATACAATGCAGATGCAACTTTCTTCATGCTGGGTGAAAAAGTAAACGAAAATCCGGATTTGGCTAAGCGAGTAGCAGACGAAGGACATGAAATAGCGAATCACTCCATTACTCATCCTGATTTAGCAACGTTAGACGAACAGCAAGTGCGAAATGAAATGCAAGATTCTCAAGAACAAATTGAGGAAGCAACAGGCGTAAGACCTGATTTATTTCGGCCACCTTATGGTAGCAGAACCGATATTGTTGATAGTGTCGCTAATGAAACAGAGCAGCAATTAGTTTTCTGGGATATTGACACAATGGATTGGGAAAATCAAAATTCTCAAGAAATGGAACAAATTGTCGAAGAACAAATACATCCTGGTTCCGTTATCTTAATGCATGATATTCATGAAACAAGTGCAGACGCTGTTCCAGCCATTTTAGCTACATTACAAAGTCAGGGGTATGAATTTGTAAAAGTATCCGATGTTATTTAAGATAAGCAACGAAAGTATCGAAAAAAGAGGATCTTCGTCTTTTTCGATACTTTTTTATGAATAAAAATGAATGGAACGTGCCGTTATTATTGCCACATAGACGGAGCATGAAAGAGTTGACGAATCCAGAATTTTTTCATTTAAAAACATACTTTTAATGATATAAAATGAAAAAAATACATATAAAACGTCACAATTTATTAAAAAATCTAGGAATTTGGTGTAATTTTCGTTATAATGGGGTAGCGTAATCATACATAAAACGAACTGATCAATCTTCTTTGCTATCGTGCAATTTGATTGCAGAGTCCCAGAGGGAGGGTCCACAACATTATTTAAAGAGAAAGGAAAATGATATGTTTTTTATTGAAGCGAAGCGAATAGCAGTCGTTATTTTAGGTTCTTTTTTGCTTGCTGTTTCTTTGAATTTCTTCTTGATTAATGCAAATGTGTATGCTAGTGGATTTAGCGGGTTTGCACAGTTGTTATCAAGTGTTTTTAAAGATTTTTTACAGATTCAAGTAAGTACTGGTGTATTACTTTTTATTTTGAACGTTCCTGTCCTAATTATAAGCTGGTTTAAAATTGGGAAAGGTTTTACTATTTACAGCATTCTTTCTGTTATATTTGCAACTATATTTTTGGAAGTATTACCTGTTGTTTCCTTATCAGATGATATTATTTTAAATGCAGTTGCAGGTGGTGTTATTAGTGGTGCAGGTGTCGGTCTATCTTTGAAACGCGGTGCTTCGACCGGAGGGATGGATATTATTGCGATGATTCTATCCCGGTTACAAGATAAACCTATCGGAGTCTACTTTTTAATACTAAATGCGGTTATTATCTTTGTTGCTGGTATTTTATACGAACCAGAGAACGCACTATATACTATGCTTACCCTGTATGTAACGACCTTGGTGATTGATGCCATTCATACTCGTCATGAGAAAGTGACTGTGCTAATCGTTACTCATAAGGCAGAAGAATTACAAGCAGCCATTCACAAACATTTAGTACGCGGGATAACAGTAGTTCCTGCAAAAGGTGCATATTCTAAAGCAGATAAAAACTTGTTATATCTTGTCGTTACACGATATGAATTGTATGATTTAGAAACTATTATTTATGAAGAAGATCCGCAAGCATTTACGAATATCATACAAACAGTCGGTGTATTTGGTTTCTTCCGGAAAGAAGGAGAAGCAGTAAAAGACGTACCGGAAACAAAATAATTATAGTAGTAAGGAGAGGATTCCCATGAAAAAAAACAATTTATTCGCGATAATTTTCGGACTATTATTATTTTTACCATTTATCTTTTCTAATTCCGTCCAAGCTGAAGAAAAAGAAACCTATCAAGTAGACGGCGATAATGTGAATGTACGTGAGGAACCAGATGCAGATGCAGCAGTAGTAACGACCTTATCTAAAGGGGACGAAATTGTTGTTTTTGACGAACAGTATGGGTGGTTACAAACTTATATAGACGGGGAAGTTAGTTGGATAGCAGAACAGCATTTGTTTAAAGCGGACAAAGAAACGGAGAGTGAAGAGTCTAATGAAGAAGATACTGCAAGTGAAGCTGCTGATTCGTCCCAACAAGAAGCAAGCTCTTCTAAGGGCTCTTTAGAAGGTAAGAATATTATGTTAGATGCCGGACACGGTGGTAAAGATCCAGGTACAATAGCTTTGAATGATGAAAAAGAAAAAACACTTAGTTTAAAATATACGAAAAGTTTGAAAGAGCAGTTAGAGAATCAAGGAGCCACAGTAATTTTAACGCGTGAAAATGATCGGTATTTATCATTGAACGAACGAGTTGCTGCAAGCGAATCGTATAATACAGATGCATTTGTCAGCATTCATTTTAATGCATTTACTTCAGAGGAGAACCATGGAGCATCCACTCATTTCTTTGATGAAGGAGATGATCAAGAGCTAGCTCAGTCTATTCAAAGTGAACTGACAAGTAATACTGATTTCAAAGACAGAGGGGTTAAACAAGATGATTATTATGTGCTGCGAAAAAATGAAGCAACCTCTGTTTTAGCTGAATTAGGTTTTCTTTCGAATGAACAGGATTTAGAAGCGATCCAAGATGAAGAACATATGGAACAGGTTACTCAATCTATAACAAATGGTTTAGAAGATTATTTTCAATAAATAAAGAAGACAAGGCCGTCTGTGATGCGCCTTGTCTTCTTTATTAAGTCTCAATACATTCTGCCTTTATTATAAGACGGTAAATCAAAGTGTATTTCGGAGGAACGAGTGAAGAATAAGACGAAAGGAATTAAGAAATGGAAGAAAATTTTATCATTTGTAAGCTTAGCCAAACAGAAAGTAATAATGTAGAGTTGACCAATCAATTAACCAATATAATTAATCGAGCGTTTCGTAAGACGGAATCAGATATGTGGGAGAAGAGAATAAAGCGTACCAATATACAAGATGTGTCACATTATATATACGATGAAGAAATGGTTTGTGTTTATAAAAAGTCAAAGCCCGTCGGTTGTATGAGGCTACAGCGTGTGACGAAGGAAATTGCAGAAATTGGTATGTTAGCAGTAGAAGTAGAAGAACAGGGGGCAGGGTTAGGGAAGTCGCTTATCCAATTTGGGGAAGATGAACTGATTTCACAAGGATATAATATTGTACAAATCGAATTATTAAAACCAAAGATGTATACTGATCAATCGCGGGAAAACTTACAATTATGGTATGAACGACTAGGATACAACCAAGTGGGGGAACAAGCTCTGGAATGTGTATTACCTGAGTTAGCCCCTGGTTTAAAAGTTCCTTCCAAGTTTACGATTCTCCATAAAAATACGTGAGACAGATAGTTGTCTTCTTTTATAAGGAAGAAAATTAGTAGATGGCGTTTAGTCACCGGATAAGCCCCAATGTTCTTAAAAAAGACAATCTATATTGGAAAGCTCAAAAAAGCTAAGATAGTTCTTATCTTAGCTTTTTTGACTCCTATATGAATCAACTATTGTTTACTTTGCTAATGAACATCTTCATTAAACCAGGTAAATCCGGCCAAGCGTGTCCAGATACGAGATTTCCCTCTTCATGTAGGACATCATCAATATAAGTTGCTCCAGTTGCTTCCACCTCTGGTTTACAAGCAATGTAAGCCGTAAATTCCCGATTTTTAATATGATTTGGAACCATTGTTAAGATCATACTTCCATGACAGACAGACGCTATAGGTTTATTCGCTTCAAAGAAATGCCCTACAATATCCGGAATTTCTTTGTTTAATCGAACATGTTCCGGGGAGCGTCCACCAGGAATATACAAAGCATCATAATCTGTTGGGTCAACATCACTGAACGCGATATGAGAGTCAATCAAATAAGCTGGTTTTTCTGTATACGTTTCCCAGTCCAAAAAGTCGTGAACAACTGTATGCAATTTCTTCGTACTAGCTGCAGCGATAGTAGGTTCAAATCCTTCTTCTAAACATCGATAATACGGGTAATAGATTTCCAGAGCTTCAACTGCATCTCCTGCGAGCATGAGTATCTTCTTTGCCATTTTAAACCCTCCTTAACTATTTTGTTCCTTCCTATAATTGTAACCGAAGAAACAGAATTCGCAAACAATTCAAATAATAAATGATGTACGACCATGCTGATGTACAAAAGTCCTTGAGAAAAGGTATAATAAGTGTAAGAAAAAATAAGGGTGAATGAAATGGACGATAAAATAATTCTTTTTCCTAATCGTAAACAGCAGTTAGAAAAAGCAATCAAACAATATATGGAAAGTGAAGAATATCAAGCAGCAATTGATTTATTGGATGTACTATATGAGTATAATCAAGTGACTTACCCTTGGACTATTTATTACGTGATGGCATACCGGAAATTAAACAGGCTAACCGAAGCCGAATTATATGGCGAAGAGTTACTCAACTTAAACGATGCATATTATGAAGAATATGTCGATCTTTATTTAATGGTTTTATATGAGGCAGAAAAATATCGAAAAGCAATGGAATATATCGAGAAAATGGAAAAAAATAAAACCGTTTCTACCAATTTTCAAACAAAAATCTTAGAAATGAAGCAACTTTTGCAGCAAATGAATACCTGGAAAAGTGAAGAGCTAATGGCAGATTTTCAAACAGCAGTGAAAAACAATGATGCAGGAAGACAATATGTTTTATTACAAAAATGGCGACTATTAAATGTTCCCACTGCTCAAACGGCGGATAAATACTTAGCTGATGAAACGATTCATCCGGTCGTGAAGACTTTATTACTGGAAACTTTAATGGAAGAGAAAGTGGAACGAACAATCAATGTGGAAAAATTCTCTTCACAAATGACGATTGTTCCACATCAATTAACTTGGATAAAAGAAAATCTTTCATATAAACAAACAGTGAAGTTAATTGAAAAAGAGCAGCAGTCAAATCCTTCCAAAGCAGAACTAATGAAGGAAATATTGGAACAATATTGTTTTGTAATGTTCCCATTTCTGTATGAAGAAAAGGAAGTTTTCCGTGTTTTTAAAACCATTGAAAGTATGGTTGAAACAGATTTAATAAATACTGGTGAAAATACAACGGAAAATAAATTGCAACAAGAAATTAAAATTTGCTGCCAACTTTATCAATATATTATGTTACAATAGATGGAATTATGTAATTATTGGTTTGCCCATTACTAAAATGTAAGTTTTCTAAGACAAGTATTTTATTTGAAAGGACCTTGCAATATGTTATAATCAAATGGTTGAAAGTAAGCAAACGAATAAATAAAATATAAATAAATGTGTAAAATTAGTTGGAGGGTATAAAAAAATGACAGTAACAGCAAATTGGGAGAAACAAGAAGGAAACGAAGGCGAATTAACGATAACAGTTTCAGCGGATGCTTTTGATACAGCTTTAGATAAAGCATTTAATAAAGTGGTGAAAGAAGTATCCCTTCCAGGTTTTAGAAAAGGTAAAATTCCACGTCAAATTTTTGAAAATCGTTTTGGAGTAGAGTCACTATACCAAGATGCAGTAGATATTGTTTTACCAGAAGCTTATTCAGAAGCTGTAGAACAAACTGGGATATTTCCAGTGGACCAGCCTCAAGTGGACGTAGAAGAAGTTGAAAAAGGAAAAGACCTTGTATTTAAATGTGAAGTTGTTGTTAAACCAGAAGTAAAACTAGGTGAGTACAAGGGACTGGAAGTAGAAGATGAAACAGCAAATGTAACAGACGAAGATTTAGAAACAGAACTTAAAACACTTCAAGAAAATCAAGCAGAACTTGTACTAAAAGAAGAAGGACAAGTAGAAAATGGCGATACGGTTGTTATGGATTTTGAAGGATTCATTGATGGAGAAGCTTTTGAAGGTGGAAAAGCAGAGAATCATACACTAGAAATCGGTTCAGGTCAGTTTATTCCTGGATTTGAAGAAGAGTTAGTAGGAAAAGAAGCAGGAGAAACAGAAGTAGTTGTGACCTTCCCAGAAGAGTACCAAGTAGCTGAATTAGCTGGAAAAGAAGCAACATTCAAAGTTAATATTCATGAAATCAAAGAAAAAGAAGTCCCTGAATTGGACGACGAATTTGCTAAAGATGTAGATGAAGAAGTAGAATCTTTAGATGAGTTGAAAACGAAAAAGAAAGACGAATTACTAAAACAAAAAGAACAGGATATCGACAACCAAAAACGTGAAACATTAGTAAGTAAAGTAACGGAAAATGCAGAAGTTGATATTCCAGAAGCTATGGTTACTTCAGAAACAGATCAAATGATGAAAGAATTTGATCAGCGTCTTCAAATGCAAGGAATGGATTTAAATACGTATTTCCAATTCTCTGGACAAACAGAAGACCAATTAAAAGAACAAATGAAAGAGGATGCTCACTCTCGTGTGAAAACAAACCTTACTTTAGAAACGATTGTGGATGAAGAAGGATTAGAAGTTACAGAAGAAGATATTGATGCTGAAGTTCAAAAAATGGCAGATATGTATCAAATGGAAAAAGAACAAATTCTTGGCATGTTAGGTGGAAATGCCGACATGTTAAAAGAAGACTTGAAAATGCAAAAAGCAATTACCTTTTTAATTGATGAAAGTAAAGCAGTTTAATAAATAGCGGAACCAAGGTTTTTATGGAAATACTTTAATAAACTTAGTTATAAATCGATAAGAATCTTTATGATGCGTTTACAGCGAAGAAAACAAGGTGCAAAAGAGCACCTTGTTTTTTCAACCTAACAGTCGATTTCAGATACCATCTAGCTGATAATTCTTTGTCCAAGTAGGAGAAGGAGTGTATTGGTTTATTTTCTGTGTTGTATTTGATATGATAACTTTAACTAAATAGAAGCGATACCATATAAGTAGAGAAGTTGAAGGAGAAATCGAAGTAAAAAGGGTTTCTTCATTTAAAAATCTGTCTATTTAGCTGATTGTTTTGTTCCAAAGCAGTGCAAATATGGAACTAGAAATTGGAGGCTAACACATGTTTAAATTTAACGAAGAAAAAGGAAATTTAAAATGTTCATTTTGTGGAAAAGATCAAGATTCTGTTCGCAAACTTGTAGCAGGACCTGGTGTATATATATGTGATGAATGTATTGAACTTTGTACGGAAATTGTCGAGGAAGAAGTCGGAGTGGACGAAGACGTTGAAATTGAAGAAATTCCAACGCCACAAGAGATTTGCGACATTTTGGAAGACTACGTAATTGGGCAAGATGATGCAAAGAAAAACCTCTCCGTAGCCGTATATAATCATTATAAACGTGTTAATTCATTAAGTCAGTCTGATGAAGTGGAAGTAGCGAAAAGTAATATAGGAATGATTGGCCCAACAGGTAGCGGAAAAACGTTACTTGCTCAAACTTTAGCACGAATTATTAATGTTCCTTTCGCGATTGCTGATGCAACTTCTCTAACAGAAGCAGGTTATGTCGGGGAAGATGTGGAAAATATTTTGCTTAAATTAATTCAAGCAGCAGATTACGATGTGGATAAAGCTGAAAAAGGGATTATTTATATTGACGAAATAGATAAAGTAGCCCGCAAATCTGAAAATCCATCAATCACCCGTGATGTCTCTGGTGAGGGAGTTCAACAAGCGTTGCTTAAAATGATTGAGGGAACCGTTGCAAGCGTCCCACCACAAGGAGGACGTAAGCATCCACATCAAGAGTTTATTCAAATCGACACTACCAATATTCTATTTATTGTAGGTGGAGCATTTGATGGAATCGATGAAATAATTAAACGTCGTCTCGGTCAAACTGTTATTGGTTTTGGTGACACACAAGAACACGAAAAACTGGAAAAAGGCGAATTGTTATCTAAAGTGTTACCTGAAGACTTACTTGGATTCGGTTTAATTCCAGAGTTCATTGGTCGTCTTCCAATTACAACCAGCTTACAGCCACTTGATGAATATACATTGATTGAAATTTTAACAGCACCAAAAAATGCGTTAATTAAGCAATATCAAAAACTGTTTCAAATGGATGATGTGGAGCTGGAATTTGAGGAGGATGCCTTACGTGCGATTGCGCAAGAAGCAATTGAGAGAAATACTGGAGCGCGTGGCTTGAGAACAATATTAGAAAGCATCATGCTGGAAATAATGTTTGAAATTCCTTCTCGTGACGATATTGAGAAGTGTATTATTACAGAAGAGAATGTGCTTGATAAAACATTACGTCCTAAATTACAATATACGGACGGTACAATTGAAGAATCGAAGAAAAGTCTTCCGAAAGAAAGTGCGTAAACAAAACGATAAAAGCGCGAGCTAAAGACCTGCATACTGTATCCCTTACTCGTTTTCTGTTAAGAAATGGGGAACAGTATGAACAGGTCTTTTCTTTTTAAATAGAAGTACACTTAAAATGTTACATGTTATTTTTTTGAGTAAATAAGTAGTAGTTAAAAAGAATTGAAATGTAGTCCGCTATTAATATTATTACATATCATTTTCGATGTTAAATTTAAGGAGGTAAAAACATGTCAGATTACATAAAAAGAATGCCTTTGTTACCTTTGCGTGGATTATTAATATATCCCTCTATTGTTCAGCATTTAGATGTGGGCAGGGAACAGTCCATCGCTTCAATTGAACAAGCTATGCTGGAAGACCAGCTCATCTTTTTGTCTACACAAGTTGAAGTAGCTGTTGAAAAACCGACATCTGATGACGTTTATCATACTGGTACCGTTGCTAAGATCAATCAAATGTTAAAATTGCCAAACGGAGCTGTACGGATTTTAGTTGAAGGACAATACCGTGCAAAAGTAGCAGAATTCACGAATGAAAAAGACATATACGAAGTAAAGTTGGAAGAATTGCAAGATATTGCTGGCGGCCCCTCTGAAGAAGAGGCACTGATGCGCCAAGTGTTAGACCATTTTGAAGAATACATAAAACTATCGAAAAAAATAACGAAAGAAATTTTAGCAACAGTTATGGATGTAGACGAACCAAGTCAATTAACCTTTATGATTAGTTCTCATTTACCGATAAAAATGAAAAAAAAGCAACGATTAATGGAAATTGACGATGTAAAAGAACGGATGCAATACTTACTGAAAATTATTGCAAATGAAAAGAAAGTTCTGCATTTGGAACATAAAATTGGTGAACGCGTACAAACTTCCATGGAAAAAACGCAAAAGGAATATTATTTACGCGAGCAACTAAAGGCGATTCAAAAAGAACTCGGGGAAAGTGATGGCAAATTAAGCGAGGTTGACCAATTAAAAGAAAAGATTGCGGAACGGGAAATGCCTGAAAAAATCAATGAAGCAGCTTTAAAAGAGTTACAACGATATGAGAGGATTCCACAAAGTTCGGCAGAAAGTTCCGTCATTCGAAATTATTTGGATTGGTTAATCGATTTACCTTGGCACAATCAAACGGAAGATACCATAGAAATTGAAAAAGCCGAAACAATTTTAAATGAAGATCATTATGGATTGGAGAAAGTAAAAGAACGAATTATCGAATATTTAGCTGTCCAAAAATTAACAGATTCTATTAAGGGGCCAATTTTATGTTTAGTCGGTCCGCCAGGTGTGGGTAAAACATCACTTGCTAAATCCATTGCCCGTTCTGTTGGCAGAAATTTCGTACGAGTTTCTCTTGGCGGAGTGCGTGATGAAGCTGAAATTCGTGGACATCGTAGAACTTATATTGGAGCAATGCCTGGGAGAATTATCAGAGGAATGAAAAAGGCGGAAACGATTAATCCTGTATTTTTATTAGATGAACTGGATAAAATGGCAAACGATTTTCGAGGAGATCCTGCTTCAGCTATGCTGGAAGTATTGGATCCGGAACAAAATTTCAACTTTAGTGACCACTTCATAGAAGAAACGTATGATTTATCCAACGTTTTATTCATAGCTACTGCCAATAGTGTTACCAATATTCCAGGGCCTTTGTTAGATCGTATGGAATTGCTATCCATTGCAGGATACACAGAAGTAGAGAAAAAATATATCGCTAAAGAACACTTGGTTCCTAAACAATTAAAAGAAAATGGACTTCAAAAAGGCAAGCTACAAATACGAGATGAAGCTATGCTTATGTTGATTCGAAAGTATACGCGTGAAGCCGGTGTCCGAAGTTTAGAGCGAACTATTGCAACACTTTGCCGTAAAGCAGCTAAAATTATAATCGCAGGAGAACAAAAACGTGTCGTGGTAACGGAAAAACGTTTAGAAGAGCTACTCGGAAATCCGCTATACCGTTTCGGTCAAATGGAAAAAGAAGACCAGATTGGAACAGCGACAGGCCTGGCTTATACCGCGGTTGGCGGTGATACATTATCGATTGAAGTAACATATTACAGTGGAAAAGGAGAACTGACACTCACTGGTAAATTGGGCGATGTAATGCGAGAGTCTGCTCAAGCTGCATTTAGCTATATCCGCACTCGAGCAAATGAACTGCAGATTGATCCAAATTTTCATGAAAAATATGATATTCATATTCATGTGCCGGAAGGGGCGACCCCTAAAGACGGTCCTTCTGCCGGAATTACGATGGCGACAGCGCTTATATCTGCGTTAACCAACCGAGCTGTACGAAGGGACGTTGGAATGACGGGCGAAATTACTTTACGAGGTCGTGTATTGCCTATCGGAGGGTTAAAAGAGAAATCTTTAAGTGCTCATCGCGCAGGTTTGACAACGATTATTATGCCGCATGAAAATGAACGTGACATTGACGATATTCCAAAAAGCGTGCGAGAAGAGTTAACGTTTATCCCAGTCAAACATCTCGATGAAGTATTAGATATCGCACTTGTGGAGGGAAAAAATGAAGATAGATAGTGCAAGTTTTATTATTAGTGCTGTTAGCCCTGAGCAATACCCAACAACAAATTATCCTGAAATAGCGCTCGCAGGTCGTTCAAACGTCGGAAAGTCCTCCTTCATCAATCGTTTAATCAACCGGAAGAATTTAGTACGTACGTCCAGTAAGCCTGGTAAAACCCAGACACTAAATTATTATTTGATCAATGAACAATTTTATTTTGTGGATGTTCCTGGTTATGGATATGCTCAAGTATCTAAACAAGAACGAGCAAAATGGGGCGAAATGCTAGAAACGTACTTCGGCATGCGCGAACCATTAGAGGCAGTAGTATTAGTGGTTGATATGCGCCATAAACCGACGGAAGATGATCAGCAAATGGTTGAATTTATTGCTTATTTAAATTTACCTCTAATCGTTATTGCGACCAAGTTAGATAAAATTAGTAAAAGCAAGCGTCACAAAGCATTGCAACAAGTAGAACAAACCCTGCCTGCTTACGATCAAATGACAATTATTCCTTTTTCAGCTGAAACTGGAGAAAATAAAGATAAAGCATGGAATGCGATTAAATATTACTTATAAAACAAAAATAAAAAGCCGAATCAACTGATGATTCGGCTTTTTAATATGTTGGCATTCCCTGCATGTAAAGCGGATAGTTGTCATAACGAAGTATTTATAGTATAGATACTTCTGCTTTATTTTTTAAAACGTAAGTAATATACTCCAATGACAATCAGTGCAATCGGCCAAAACGTTTCTAAGAAGTAAACGACATCGTAAATCCAGTCAAACCAGTCCGGGAGAGAGATAGAGAAGATCATGATAATGGATATCCCGATTAAAATACAACTGAGTACCAGCCCTTTTTTCGTTTTAAAAAACCTCATAAGTAAGGCGAGACCAACGATAAGTGAAAAAACAGACCAGTGATCCAGCCAGAAGTCATATTGTTCTAAACCATGAAAATGAATTCCTAAGCCTATGAGTAATGTTCCGGTGAAAATATGTTGAAATTCATTTTCTTTGTAACTGTGTATTAAAAAGACAACTCCAATAATAACAAGTAAGGTTGGCCAAGAATAGTAGTCCTGCAAAAAAGCGAAATCTAAATGGTGCAGTAAATAAAATATCCCGATTCCGATTAATAAATAGCCGAAAAAAGTATTTTGATTTTTCATATAGTCACTTCCTTCAATTTATACATTCCCTATATTATAATACTTCAAATCAGGACACAACTAATATACGGGGAAGTTAATTATTGCAAAAAAAGAGAAAAATGATTACAATAAGAGTAATTTCATACATATATTGTGAAGAAAGGGAAGAGTATAAATAATCGTTTGTATAGAGAGGGGAAGCATGGCTGGAACTTTCCTGAAATGATATTTAGAAAGTCACCCTGGATACAGATTTTCCGAAAATTACAGTAAGAAAGTCCGGTGCAGTCCGTTATCTGCGAACTTATAAGCGTACAAGGTAACTTGTAAATGAAGGTGGTACCACGGGAATATTACTTTTCGTCCTTTTAACAGGATGAAAAGTTTTTTTGTTTAACGGTAAAAAAACAAGGAAATAAAACGTCATCACCGAAATGGTACTTCAATGAAATAAAAGTGGTTTTTTGGTTGTTTCTATAAGTTGATATACTGTTTTTTGGTGAACCATTTCATCCGGACGAAACAGTCATTTAGCTATATGGAAGTATTATTTTCAAAAAGCTGTCCTTTTGAACCGATTATGTATACGAAATAAATTCCATTTCACAACAATAGGAGGATAAATATATGGAAAATGAGCAAAAACAAACATTAGCACCGAAATATAATCCGAAACAAGTAGAAGCAGACCGTTACAGCTTTTGGACTGAAGGGAAATTTTTTGAAGCCCATAACGATTCTGACAAGGAACCCTTCTCTATTGTCATTCCACCTCCTAACGTAACAGGACGACTTCATTTAGGTCATGCATGGGATACAACCATGCAAGATACCATCTCTCGCATGAAACGAATGCAAGGCTATGATGTACTCTGGCTTCCCGGCATGGATCATGCTGGAATAGCAACACAAGCAAAAGTTGAAGAGAAATTACGAGAAGACAAGATTTCCCGTTACGATTTAGGTCGTGAAAAGTTTATGGAAACGGCTTGGGAGTGGAAAGAAGAATATGCAGATTTTATCCGGGAACAATGGGGGAAAATGGGCTTAAGTTTAGATTACTCCAGAGAACGTTTCACTCTGGATACGGGGTTATCAGATGCTGTTGAAGAAGTGTTTGTGAAGCTTTATGAAAAAGGATTGATTTATCGTGGACAGTATATTATAAATTGGGATCCGCAAACACAAACGGCTCTTTCCGATATCGAAGTTGAATATGAAGAAATTGAAGGTAAATTTTATCATATGCGCTATCCAGTTCAGGGGAGTAAGGAAACAATTGAAATTGCTACGACACGTCCGGAAACAATGCTTGGCGATACGGCGGTAGCTGTCCATCCTGAAGATGAACGTTATCAACATCTTATTGGTAAAAAAGTTATTTTGCCGATTGTAGGACGCGAGATCGAGATTGTAGCTGATGATTATGTAGATATGGAGTTTGGATCTGGCGCAGTGAAAATTACACCGGCTCATGATCCAAATGATTTTGATATAGGAGAGCGCCATCACTTAGAACGAGTTCTTGTGATGCACGAAGATGGAACGATGAACGAGAATGCTGATAAATATGAAGGCATGGACCGTTTCGAATGTCGCAAAGCAATTGTAGAAGATTTACAAACGGACGGTGTTCTTTTTGATATTGAAACGCACTTCCATCAAGTAGGACATTCTGAACGAAGTGGGGCTGTTGTAGAACCTTACTTGTCGACTCAATGGTTTGTGAATATGCAGCCACTTGCAGACGCTTCTGTTGAATTACAAAAAACAGATGAGAAAGTGAATTTTGTTCCTGCACGTTTTGAACAAACCTATTTGCACTGGATGGAAAATATTCGAGACTGGTGTATTTCCCGTCAGTTATGGTGGGGCCATCGTATTCCTGCCTGGTATCATAAAGAAACGAATGAACTGTATGTTGGTAAAGAGGCGCCTAAAGATATCGAAAATTGGGAGCAAGATGAAGATGTGTTAGATACATGGTTTTCATCTGCATTATGGCCGTTTTCCACAATGGGCTGGCCGGATATTGATCAGAAAGATTTCAAACGTTATTTCCCGACAGACGTGTTAGTGACAGGATATGACATTATTTTCTTTTGGGTTGCAAGAATGATTTTTCAATCTGTAGAATTTACAAAAGAAAAGCCATTTAAAGATGTTTTAATTCATGGATTGATTCGCGATGCTGAAGGAAGAAAAATGAGTAAATCACTTGGAAATGGCGTTGACCCGATGGATGTTATTGAACAATACGGAGCAGACTCTTTGCGCTACTTTTTATTAACGGGAACATCTCCTGGCCAGGATTTACGTTTCCACTGGGAAAAAGTAGAAGCGACTTGGAATTTTGCCAATAAAATCTGGAATGCTTCCCGCTTTGCTTTGATGAACATGGAAGGAATGACATTTGAAGATATTGATTTAACAGGTGAGTTGCAAGCACCTGACAAATGGATTTTAACACGTTTAAATGACACGATTACACATATCACGAAAAATACAGATAAATATGAGTTTGGTGAAGCAGGCAGAGCCTTATATAATTTTATCTGGGATGATTTTTGTGACTGGTACATTGAGCTAGCTAAAGTTTCTTTGTACAGTGAGAATGCATCATCGAAGCAAACGACGCGTTCGGTTTTAGCTCATGTGCTGGACCAGACGTTACGGATGCTGCATCCATATATGCCATTTATTACAGAAGAAATTTGGCAACAGTTGCCGCATGAAGGATATTCAATTACAGTTGCTTCTTGGCCATTTGTTAATCCACAATTCCATGATGAAACGACGATGGAAACAATGGAAAAAGTAATGGAAGCTATAAAAGCAGTTCGTAACATCCGTGCGGAAGTAGACACACCGATGTCTAAAAAAGTCGATATGCTAATAAAGACAAATACGAACCAAATCACAGAACAGCTTGAAGTGAATCGTCATTATTTAGAACGATTTTGTAATACAGAAACGCTTTCAATTCAAGAAGAAATAACCGTTCCTGAACAAGCGATGTCCGCGGTTATTACAGGTGCAGAAGTATTTCTGCCTTTAGAAGGGCTAATTGATTTTGAAAAAGAAATTGCCCGTTTAGAGAAAGAATTAGAAAAGTGGAAGAAAGAAGTAGAACTCGTACAGAAAAAACTTTCAAATAAAGGGTTTGTGGATAAAGCACCTGCCTCTGTGGTTGAAGCGGAACGTAAAAAAGAAGTAGAGTATCAGGAGAAATATACAGCTGTTGAAGATCGGCTGAAAGAATTACAGAAATAAACGAATCAGGCCGTGAAAAAATGTGTTTTATCTTTTCACGGTCCTTTTTGATTGGAGAATGAGAAATTTGTGAAGTGCATTGCGTCGCGAATACTTCTTGCCATACTTCTAGTAAATCCTGGCGCCTTGTCTTTTATTTCTCTGTTTAAGAAGTGAATAATACACTGCTCCTTTCATTAGGTGAGCATTTTAACGTGAAAGATGATTTACTTCTTCTTTAATAAAAGAGATATATTTTTCCAGCAGATTGATATCAGATGTTTCACTTAATATTCGAGAACCGACGACATCTTCTATCTCATTAAAAACAAAAGCACCATCTTTTGTTAATAAAAAATCAATCCCGACTAAACCGAAATCAAAATGGTTAATTATCCGCTGCACTAACAAGCGTTTATCTTCGCTTAATAGAAAGGGAACAGCGTTTCCACCCAGTTTAAAGTTTGCTCTAAAATCAGTGTCATTTGCTCTTAAGACGGCGGAAACAATCGATTTACCAATAACAAAGACACGTACATCCCGGCCAAATTGGATGTTTTCAGTTGATTGAGCAACTGCTTCTGTTTGCTTTAATTTGGCTGCATATTGTTTCCAGGAAGGTTGGTCTTGAATAAGAAAAACCTCACCGCCACCCCGACCTGTAGCACTTTTTAGTACGAATGGAAAAGTGATTGGCGCTAAAGCAGGAAAAGCATTAGGGTAAAGAAATAATGTCTGCATAATCGGAACACCTATTTTTTCCATTTCTATATAAGTACGGATTTTGTTATTGCAAATAGCTGCTGTATAACTATTATTAAATACAGGGATAGAAAGGGATTCGAATGCCAGCTGTAACGTCGGCTCTATTGTACGGATAATAGCCATATCCGGGAGTGTAACAGGGCGCTCTTGAATGCTGAAAACAGGGTAACGACGATTTGAACCAATATCGAGCTCATGCCTTAACACAAGGGTAAGGGTAATTTGTTGTTTTTTCGCTTCCCGAATCATCCAATCTATATAACTTGAATTATTCAACGCGTCTTCTTGTTGATAAATCAGCCACCCATTCATTTGTTTTTCTCCTTTTCTATGCGTCTGGTGACGTATTTTACAATATCAAAAGCAGCATTTATTCCAGTACAATCGTATAAATTGCGAATATGTGCATTGGAATTTACTTCACAAACAATGGGTTCGTTGTTTGAACCTAGCAGCAAGTCAACTCCGGAAAAATGCGCACCAATTGCTTGCGATGCTTGAATGGCTACGTCTTCTTCCATAGACGTTGGGGAGTAAGGATTCATTGTGCCGCCGGCTGTTATATTAGAACGAAAATCAGTTGCTGACTTTCGCTGCATAGCAGTTACAACCTCATCACCCACGACTTGAATCCTTTTGTCTTCCCCAATACTAGTGTGAATGAATTCTTGAAATAGATAAGGAACATGAATTAAGGTCTTCATTTTTTCGATTAGTGCTTGTCTATGTTTAATAAGATAAACTTGCTCTCCGAACGAACCGAATGCTTCTTTAATTATTAATGGATAGCTGAGATTTGACTCCAGTTTTTCAATAAACTTAGATTCGATCTGCTTCGTAAAACCAAACGTTTTTGGCGCGATTATTGTTTTGGGTATTGGTACATTGTTTTTATAAAGGGCTTGGTATGTTTTTATTTTATCGTCGGAAACTTCAATTGCTTCGGCTTGATTGAAGACGGGAATGCTTTCATTTTCAAGTTGCCGAGCTAAATAAATATCTTTATCCGTAAAAAGAACAGCGTCCGGACGTTTTCTATTATGTATAATTTGTTTTCGATTTTCAGCCAAGACAGGTGTAAGCTCTTCATTTGATAGAAGAAAAGCTTCATGTCCAAGCTCTATGGCTGCCTCTTGCAGCATTTGTGCGTAATCGATAAAAGCTTTGCCAGGTAAAAATCCATTATAAACAATCCACAGGTTCATATTGTCCAGCCTCTCTATTATTGGTCCATTCTTTAAGTTATTGCTATACTTATTTTAGTCTATATCGAAAGAAAAAGGAATGAAAATTCATGCTTTTATCAAAAAAAGAAATTAACATATTTTTCCAAGAAAGAAATAAAATAGGGATAAAACCCGGGCTTGATCGAATGGAAAAAATGCTCAACATGATAGGGAATCCTGAAACAGAAGTGTCTTCTATCCATGTTGCTGGAACGAATGGGAAGGGTTCTGTTATCCAATTTATAGAAACAGCGCTAATTGAAAATGGATATACAACAGGAGTTTTTACTTCCCCAAGTTTCACAGGGCTTGAAGGTCATTTTCTAATAGAAGGCCAAGCGATGAAAGAAACAGAATTTATTTCTGTGTTCAATCAGGTATTTACAAGTATTCAAACCCTGGATAAACAAGGAGAAGCCCCCACCACCTTTGAAATTCTTACCGTCATGTCTTTCCTTTATTTTAAGCAGCATGTCGATGTCGCTATCATAGAAACAGGAATGGGAGGTAGATTTGATACGACGAATGTGGTAACCCCTTTTTTATCAGTTATTACTACTATTTCATTTGATCATATGCAATATTTAGGAAACAGTTTAGCTGAAATTGCATGGCAAAAAGCAGGAATTATAAAGGTTGGTACCCCTGTAGTTATTGGCAATATAGAAGATTCTGGAAGCAGAGAAGTATTTGAAAAAGAAAGTAATAAAAAAGATGCTTCAATATACCGTTTGTTTGACGCGTTTTCTTATGAATTAGGAAGTGATTCGCAACACTTCCGCTGGTTGTCGGAAACTCATCAAACGAATTTATCTATCCGGATGAGGGGAAACCATCAAATTGAAAATGCGGCTGTTGCTTATCAAGCGCTTTTAATCGCCAAACAACATGGATTCCTTTTAAAAGAAACTGCTATTCAAAAAGCATTTACGCACGCTGTATTACCCGGACGTTTTGAAATCATTCAACAACACCCGCCAATTGTGTTAGATAGCGCTCATAATGTGAAGGCAATCGAAACATTTGTAGAAACGTTGCAATCTGTATTCCCTGGCTTTCATAAAAAAGTATTGTTTGCTGGATTTCAGGATAAACAATTAGAAAAAATGATAAATATAGTGGAGCAGGTAACAGACAGCATAACATTAACTACATTTGATCATTCTCGAGCAGCAACTAAACAAGAATATCAGAAGTGGATGGAACAAACCCACCATCCTTTTATTCAAAACTGGAAAGAAGCAGTGCGAGTGATACAAGATGCACCGAAAGAAGAAAATACAGTTTATGCAGTGACGGGCTCCCTTCATTTTATTACATATGTCCGTGCTTTTTACACTTCATTAAAATAGATTAAATTAACTTTTTAATATAAATATTAAATCTATAAGCATTAAAATTGTTTAAATCGATGGTTGAAATCACTTTTCACATATAAGTTCCGGTTTAAAAGTAGCTTTTACAGATTCGCCTCCTTTCCTAAAACAAGCTATGATAGAAAAAAGAAAGGAGCTTATGTGTATGTTAAGAGAAAAAATAAAAATGAAAGATGTACCAAAACAAGAACGGCCACGTGAAAGATTATTACAATACGGTGCAAATCATCTGTCTAACCAGGAATTGTTAGCTATTCTTTTGGGAAGCGGAACGAAAACAGAATCGGTCATGGAATTATCAAATCGATTATTGATGCATTTTGAAGGGTTGAAATTATTAAGCGAAGCCACTATTGAGGAATTGATTTCTATTCGGGGAATCGGACAGGCTAAAGGTGTCACCTTGCTTTCGGTTTTAGAAATTGGGAAGCGTATTCAACAATACAAACCGGAAGAGCGTTATATTATACGCTCGCCAGAGGATGGAGCTGATTATGTTATGGAAGAAATGCGCAGCCTCCATCAGGAACATTTAGTAGCTTTATTTTTAAATACCAAAAATCAAGTTATTCATCAGCAAACCATTTTCATTGGTAGCCTCAACGCCTCTATCGTCCATCCCCGAGAGATTTTCCGTGAAGCTGTGAAACGGTCGGCGGCATCCGTCGTTTGCGCCCATAATCATCGGATTATGTTTAAGTTAGACATTGATTATTGCCCGTGGTATTATGGCAACACCTAATAAATTTAGGTAATACCTAAAAAGGTGGTGCGCAATATGACAAATTCCAACCTGATTTTAATTGATGGAGGCGAAAAGAAACAAAACTTTGTAACATTAAGTCAAAAAAAGGAACTTCAGACTAAATTATTGTCATCTTGGGAGCTTCAGAGGAAAGCCGTAGGATATACTGATCACACAATAACTTTGGGGTTAAGGAATGTTAATGAATTTCTTACACTTATTAATAAGTTTATATGGGAAATTGACTCTGAGGACATCGAACTTTTTTACGAAGATTTAGTGGGGAGAAATTTAGCACATAGTACAAGAAGAGCGTATCAGTCAAACATATCCACTTTTCTAGAGTATTTACGTAGTAGAAAA
>DATGTM010000134.1:0-13248 GCA_035301845.1 Pseudogracilibacillus sp.
AGCAGGCGATTGTGCATTGCATTATCATAAAGTGAAAAAGGAATATGATTTTATTCCGCTTGGCACAACGGCGAACAAGCAGGGACGTATTGCCGGAATGAATATGGCTGGTGTATCACGCGAATTTAAAGGAATAACAGGGACGTCCATTTTAAAATTTATGGATTTATCTTTAGGGAAAACGGGATTAACAGAAAAGGAAGCAAGTACATTAAAACTTCCATATGAAGCAGTCACTGTGCAAGGAAAGGATATAGCTGGTTATTATCCTAATGCGAAGACCACGTATGTCAAATTAGTATACCGTACGGATGATTTACTTTTGTTAGGTGGTCAAGTTATTGGTGAAAAAGGTGTTGATAAACGAGTGGATGTGCTCGCTACTGCTTTATTTATGGATATGAAAGTAACCGATTTTGAAGATGTCGATTTATCTTATGCACCGCCATATAATGGCGTATGGGATCCAATTCAACGTGCGGCTCGAAAGGCTAATCGTTAAAATTTTGCAGTGTTCATTTCTACAATTTTCATAAGAAAGTTGCTTTTTTAATATAGCTTCAATTGTTTTTACAAGCAAAGATGGTGTATTTATTTTTTATACAATCAAAACTTGTGAGACACATAATTATTTCTTTTATGGAAAATGTCATTCATATATGTATTTATCGTTGTTGTGGCAGGGGTTATGACAACAAATTGAAATGAGGGATTCGATACAAAAATAACTTCTATACAAGCTTTGATTGTTTTTTATAATTAAAAAACAATCAAAGCTTGTATAAAGATGCGAAAATTCAGATTATTTTATAATGGAATTGGTTTGCTATTCGTTGATTATCTATAAGCAGTATCGTTGATTGTTCATCAGTTTACTAGTAAACTGATGATTAAAGGGAGAGAAATAGGAGTTAAAAGTACGTTCTTGATTTATATGTACGATGAGAGATAGCAATATAAGAATCTTTTTTGTAAGACATCCTATTCTTTTTGAGTTCGAATGTACACGCAACTTTTTATTCTCTCTTTTGAAAACGACTGTAGTTGAAAAGAATTCAAATTTTGCTTATATGGAGGGGTATATTTATGGAAGGCCTTAAAGGAATGCATCATGTAACAGCTATCACAAGTAGTGCGGAGAAGAATTATGATTTTTTCACTAATGTATTGGGAATGCGTTTGGTTAAAAAAACAGTGAATCAGGACGATATTCAGACATATCATTTATTTTTCGCAGATGATCAAGGAAGTCCGGGAACAGATATGACATTTTTTGATTTCCCTGGGGTGCCAAAAGGTCGCCATGGAACGAATGAAATTACAAGAACTTCATTTCGGGTTCCGAGCGATGAAGCTTTAGCCTATTGGGAAAAAAGATTTAACCGGTTAGATATCGTGCATGATGGTATCCAGGAACAATTCGGTAAAAAAATATTGCCGTTTGTGGACTTCGACGAGCAAAGATACCAACTCATTTCAGATGAGAACAATTCAGGTGTACCGGCGGGTGTACCATGGCAAGCTGGACCGATTCCTTTAGAATATGCTATTACAGGCTTAGGACCGATTGTTGTTCGCATCGATAATTATGAGTCTTTTAAAGAAATACTGGAAAAAGTATTCGTTTTTAAAGAAATTGCACAAGAAGATCATTTCTATTTATTTGAAATGGGCGAAGGTGGAAACGGTGCGCAAGTAATTGTAGAGCATAATACAGAGTTGCCACAGGCCATGCAAGGGTTTGGTACAGTGCATCACGCGGCATTCCGTGCAGCGGATAGTGATGTATTACAAGACTGGATAAACTGGTTAGGTCAAATTGGATTACCGAATTCGGGGTACGTCAATCGTCATTATTTTGAATCTTTATACACAAAGGCTTCTCCTCATATTTTATTTGAAATTGCAACAGATGGACCAGGATTTATGGGAGATGAGCCGTATGAAACGTTAGGTGAAATTTTATCTCTACCGCCAGCACTGCAATCAAGACGAGAAGAAATCGAAGGCTATGTTCGTCATATTGATACAGTACGCAGTAATAAAACATTTACAAAAGAGTACGAATAAATCTAAAAAAAGGATGAGTACTATGAAGAAAGTCGGTATTCTTGTGGGAAGCTTGCGTCAAGAGTCGTTTACTAAAAAAGTGGCTAAAAATGTACAGCCGCTATTCTCGGATGAAGTGGAAACAGAGTGGTTAGATATTGGAAAGTTGCCTCTTTATAACCAAGACGTGGATAGCCAGACTGAGCTACCGGATGAAATCGTTCAATTCCGAGAAAAAGCTCGTGAAAAGGACGGATTTATATTTCTTACTCCAGAATACAATCGGTCTGTTCCCGGTGTATTAAAAAATGCGCTGGATGTAGGTTCCCGTCCGAAGGCAACCAGTGTGTGGAATGATAAGCCAGCAGGTATTATCAGTGTAGCACCAGGAAATTTAAGCGCTTTTGGTGCGAACCATCACTTACGACAATCGCTGGTATTTTTCAATATGCCAGTTGTACAGCAACCGGAAGTGTATCTTGGAAACATTGCTTCTCTTTTAGATGAGCATGGCAAAATCAAAGACGAGGGGACAATGGACTTTCTGCAATCTTTTGTAGATGCGTATATGGCATTGCTTCGAAAATAGCAGCTAAAAAACGACGTTACTTTTTATGGTAACGTCGTTTTTTATATTATAGATTATTGCTACTCAATACACATGTGCTGGAACGGGCACTTGAAGAAGCTTCTCCTTATAGGGAGAAACAAGTTTGTTCCTTTATTTTGTTTCGACTTGATCTTGGTTACGGATGACTAATACATCACATGTAGCATTTCTTACAATATAACTTGACACACCACCAAGGAAAAAACGTTCGACAGCATACAAGCCAGTGGCACCGCAAATAATCAAATCTGCTTGTGCTTCTTTAGCAGCCTTATTCGTAATCGCTCGTTTAGGAGAACCGTGTTCGACAATAGTGTTTATTTTTTCTACTCCAAAAGTTTCTGCTTTATGTTTGAAGTTTTCAATAAAAACTTCCCCATCCTTCATGGCATTATCAATGAAATTCATGTCATAGAGAGATGCTCCCGGATACGGACTCGTATCTACAATATGTACCAAATGCAATGTAGCCTCTTGTCGTTTTGCCATAGCTATACTTCGTTCAAATGCTAATTTTGACAGTTTGGACCCATCCAGTGCCACTAAAATATTTTCATATGAATGTTCTAACATATGATTCGCCTCCTTCTTCCTTTATTTTACCATGGAAAGAAAGGAATAACACTAAAGTTAATTGGAATTATATTCTACTTTAGATGATTCTTTTTATGTAATTGAATATTCAGAAAATGAGGTGGGCAACCGAATCTCTATATGGTATACTACTTAAAAAAGGTGGTGCTGTTTATGGGCTGGTTATCGATTGTCCCTCCCTTAATTGCGATTATTTTAGCTATTGTTACCAGGAGAGTAATTGTTTCGTTATTTATTAGTATTTGGGTTGGAGGCATTATTTATACAAATGGAAATCCATTTTCGGGTTTAGCCTATGCGTTCACATGGATGAAAGATGTGATGATAGATGATTGGAATGCCAGATTTTTAGTTTTAACGGCATTACTTGGAGTCGGAGCTGCTTTTATGTATAAGACAGGAGGTTCAGCCGGTTTAATTCGTTTATTAGAAGATAAATTAACAACGAAGCGGCGTGTATTATTTTTGCCTTATATTTTAGGGATTTTAATCTTTTTTAATGATTATGCGAATTCGGTTATTGTGGGGAATGCTTCGAAAGATATTACAGGAAAAAACAAAGTATCTCGCGAAAAGTTATCGTATGTTCTAGACTCGACTTCTGCCCCGATGGCAACTATTGGTCCTGTATCCGATTGGATAGGGTATCAGGTATCGATTATTTCAGGAGCGTTTGCATCAGCCGCAATAGTTGGCGTTGAACCATATTATGCATTTTTGCAATCGATTCCATGGAATTTCTACGCATTGCTTAGTTTAGTAGCAGTAGGGATGTTCATAGTGATTGGCAAAGATTTCGGACCAATGGCAAAAGCTGAACACCGTGCTGAGACAACAGGAGAATTAATTGAAAAAGGATCTACACCGCTTTCTTCGGTGGAAGACGATTTAGGGGAACCTTTCAAAAAAGAAGGCGGAAGTGTTTGGTTTTTCATTGTACCTTTGGTTACGCTCGTAGCAGTTGGTATATGGGGGCTTTGGTATACTGGCGGTGGTGCAGAGGGCAAAACAATGATTGAAGCGCTTGCGGATACAGATGTTGCAGAAGCGTTGACCTGGGCTGCTTTTGCCATGTCTTTTGTCGGTATTGTTATTTCACTGTTTCAACGTGTTGGATTTAAAGACATCGAAGAAACGATTTTAGCAGGCATTACCACGATGCTTCCTGCACTGATTATTATTGTGCTTGCCTGGTCGATTGGTACAGTGACGGATGTGCTGGGAACTGCAGAATATGTGGTGAACTCGACAGAAAGTTGGATGACTCCCGCTTTAATGCCGTTTCTTGTGTTTGTAATCGGTATGTTTATATCGTTTTCTACTGGAACTTCCTGGGGAACGATGGCAATTTTAACTCCAATTGCCGTTCCGTTAGCGTACAGTATTGGCGGAGAGGAGCTAATTCCTTTGGCTATAGGTTCAATTTTTTCAGGATCAATTTATGGAGATCACGTATCGCCTATTTCTGATACAACCATTATGGCGTCGATTTTTTCAGGATCGGACCATATTGCACATGTGAAAACGCAAATGCCTTATGCAACAGTAACAGCAGGAGTGAGCGGTGCTATGTTTTTACTCTATAATGTTGTGGCGAATGTGTATGTTCTACTGTTAATCGCTGTGATTCTTCAATATATTGTTATTAAAGGACTCACGATGTGGCATGAAAAAAAGTATCCTCAATATGCTATCTATAAACGAGCTTGAGTGTAAAAGGTGGTAGTTTAAAACAGAATGAAGATGAAAAAACGCATGCTATTCATTTAAAGATAGCATGCGTTTCGTTTTTTATTTTTTTTCGAAAGCTGTTCGATCGATTTCTTTTTCGGAACCGGCAACAGACACCGCGCAAGCAGAGTCACCGACAATATTGACTGTTGTTCTAAACATATCGAGAATTCGGTCAATACCGGCAATTAATGCAATTCCTTCAAGCGGTAAGTTAATAGACGCAAGTACCATGGCGAGCATAATCATACCGGCCCCCGGCACTCCTGCAGTTCCGATAGAGGCAAGTACTGTGGTCAGAATTACTGTAAGCAGGGCAGTCAAAGACAATTCCAAATCGTAAAACTGTGCAATGAAAACAACAGCTGCCCCTTGATAAATTGCAGTACCGTCCATATTAATAGTAGCACCCAGCGGCAAGACAAAACTACTGATTTTATTGGACACGCCTAAGTTTTCCTGTGTGTTTTTAATCGTAACTGGCAATGTTCCTGCACTACTTGCTGTACTAAAGGCAACAGCAGCAGCTGGAGCAATTCCTTTAAAGAATACGAGTGGATTCATTTTAGCAAACGCTTTGACTGATCCGGAATAAACAAGCACTGCGTGAATTACACAAGCGATAGCAACTGCTAAAATAATTTTTAATAATGGTAACAACACAGAGGCGCCGTATTCTCCAATGATGGGCGCGATAAGTCCAAGTACCCCAATTGGCGCAAATCTCATAATGATATCTGTTATCCAAAACATCACTTCTGCTAAACTGTCGAAAAATCGTTTTAAAGGTTCTCCTTTTTCGCCAATTAAAGTGATAGCTAATCCGACGAATATTGCTAAAAAGATAATCTGTAAAATTTCACCTTCTGCTAAAGCTTCAAAAGGATTTTCAGGAACGATATTTAAGAAAGTATCTACAACTCCCTCGGACTCTTCAACATCAACATCTTCTGTTGTTGACATATCAATCGAAAGGCCTTTTCCAGGTGAAATGACATATGCAACAGCTAAACCAATCGCAATAGCAACAGCTGTCGTTGCCATATAGTAGATAACTGTTTTTAGCCCGATTCTTCCAAGTGACTTTGGGTCTCCGATGCTAGCTACACCCACAATTAATGTAGAAAGAACGAGTGGTGCGATAATGAATTTAATAAGTCGTAAGAACAAGTCTCCTAAAGGCTCAACAACCTTTATAGATTCGCCAAAAATGAAACCTAAGATGATAGCGATTACAAACGCGATTAAAATTTGAGTTAGTAAATTCCCTTTTAAAAGTTTCATATTTCTTCTCCTTTCATTTTGCAGCTCTTTAAGCATAGAATTTTTTCAGGCGCTCGTCAAGAAAAAAAAGAGTATACATCGTTTTTGCTAAATGAAAATGACTTCCTTCCATTCTTTCAATAAGGAAATCTATTATTTTTTTATAAAAAGCATAATGTAATGAAAACCTCCTCTCAAGTGACGTTTGAAATATAAGGAAAAGGTTATAAATAAGGTACGGAGGCTGATATCATGCACGAATTGGTTGGGTATTGTGAGAACTGTCATAAGGCAATTTATTGTGAGAATGGATTTTTTAATGGAGTAGTTCTACCTGGTCACCACTATCTATGTTTCGAATGTGAAGGAAAGCAGTCAAAAGAAGATGCAGAACAACAAATAAAAGAATAAGCGCCAAGAAATTTCGTTTCGGTAGGTGAATCATCTAAGAAGCTGATGTTTAATTAAAATATATCGTTTTATTCATCTCCTTTAAATTTCTCTTTGAGCCAATGCCACTCTGCTTCAGTCATATCGGTATAGCGGAGTTCTTCTTCTTCGTATAAATCGTTTTTACTTTGAAGGCGTTTATTGGTTTCAATTAAATCAAATAACGCTTTCTTGTTTTCGTAGGTTGTCTGGGCAGATGGCCGCTTGTGTTTTGATTGAAAAGGATAAATCTGAGCCATTGAAATGTCACCTCGCTTAGTATAAAGTGGTTTTATTCGTTGAAATAAATTTTTCGGAAAACGAATAGTTGATTGGGTAAAGGAGCGTTGGTAATGAACGAAAAGAAAATATTGTCTGCCCTCTGTTATTTCAGTGTGTTTTTTGCTCCTTTTTTATTTCCAATTGTCGTTTATTTTGTTGTGGGTCCTGAAGTAAAACGACATGCTAAAAAAGCATTATGGAGCCATTTCATACCACTGGTAGTGCTTTTTGTCGGAGTCATCACAACGGTTATATTAGGAATAAACGGCTGGGAGCATTTTGCTGTCAGTTTAATTGTTATATACGCTTTATTTGGAATTTTAGCATTAGTTGTTGTGATTTGGAATATTGTTAAAGGGATTCAAGTAATCGCAGAAAATCATGAAATAACGGATTAGCTACAAAGATTCTATCCTGATGATAAGGATAGAATCTTTTTTTATATGAATAAGATACTGCGAAATCCACGGTTTTTATAATAGGAAGATGCGCTGTTATGATAGATGAAAACATGGTTATAGTGACAATCTCCAAATATCGCGCCCCCCTCATCTCTGATAGTCTGCGGTGTTCGTAACCAACTGGAGGATTTGGTATCTACGGTTTCCTTCGTTTGTAAAAACCGGTATTGTTCTTCTGTTAAAATGTCAACTCCCATTTGGCTCGCCAAATCTATTGCGTTATGTTCAGGAGGGTACTTTTTCCTCGATTGTAAAGCAGCTAGATCATAACAGCATCCTCTTCTTCCATGAGGGCTTTCACGTGCACAGTCCATCCATATATACATATTATCTCGATAATCTACTACATCCGGTTCCCCTCCGGTGACTTCCATTTCGTAGAGGGAAAGTAATTTGCCCGGTGCGTTTTGCATTCTTTTCGTAACATCTTCCCACTTCCATCCAACATGTCGATATGAATGGTTTTCAAAACGTTCTTGAAGAGTTTCAAATAACCAAGTTGCAGTCTCATCTGATAGATTAGACATATTGCACTCTCCTTGTATTATTAGATTTTAGTAATATGGATTTTATAAAAAAATAGACTTTGTGCAACATCGACGATAATGATTGACATGAAAATCAAGTTGTTTTTTCAAGTTTATCATAAATGGTATGACGAAAAAAGATAGTGCCTTGAAATGTTCATATCCCTTATTCATATTGTGAGGTGAATCACACTTAACTGAGAATGTTTATCATATACTAGAATTGAGAAAGAGGCTGGAGATGACGTTATGGAGAGAACAGGGCTGCTCTTTATTCATATATTATTTGCAATGATTTGGGTGGGCGGTATTTTATTTGTTGGATGGGGCCTATTCCCGGCCATGAAAAAGTTCGGGTTTGCTATGCAGCGGAAAATATTGCTTGCTGTCATGAAGTGGGCGCATCCTTTTTTAATTGCTGCCGGATTTTTGGTCATTGTCACAGGAGTTTTATTAGGAGTTGTTTTTGGACCATTAACACATTGGGGCGTTATTTTAGAGAGTTCTTATGGTCGAAAATGGCTTGCTGCATTAAGCGTAGGTATATTCACCTTGTTTTGGGGAACGTTTGTCGGTTTTTTGCAAATGAAACGTCTATTCCAAACAGACTTTTATTGGATAGAAGCTGAAAAAGGTAAGAAAATGCCTTTATTTAAAGAACTTTTTCGCTTAGTAATTTTAGAGTCTGTAGAAGTAGTAGGTTTTTTAGTTCTACTTTATATTATGGTTCGTTTTTGATGATTGCAGAACGAGGAGGGGAGACAAATGAAAAGCACAGATGGAACACCAACTTCTGCTCGATTAAAATCCAATGCAACTTTCAAAGGAAGTTGGTTTCAGTTAGTAAGACCGATGACTTGGACTGGAACATTAAGTCCGATTATAGCAGGTTCATTATATGCAGGACAGCTGCATCATTTTGATTTTACAGGTTTTATACTAGTTATGTTAGCTGCCTTACTCATACAGTCTTCTGCCAATATGTTGAATGATTATTTTGATTTTAGAAATGGACAAGACAAAGAAAGATGGACGTATATTCCAGATGTAAAACGACGGTTGCGCCCCGTTTTTCAATACATTCCTTATGTAGCAGGAGTTACATTTACTATTGCGATTGTACTTGGAATCTGGCTCGGTAATCAATATGGATGGTGGGTGTTTGTCTTGGGGTTGATTGGAATTCTTGCCGCTGCTTTTTATTCGGCGGGGCAAAAGTCACTAGCTGCTATTGGTTTAGGTGAAACAGTTGGTGCTATTTTTTTAGGCTTGGTTCCTTTTCTTTTAGGTTTCTTTATTCAGGATTCTTCCGTAACTCCGGTTGTATTCATTGCTGCTTTGCCTTATATACTGCTTATTTCTTCCATGATTCTAACTAATAATATCCGTGATATAAAGAAAGATGAAGGGTTTAGAAGGACAGTTCCTATGCGTACAGGGAGAAAAGCTGCTGTGGTTTTATTACGTAGTTTGCTAATCGGCGCTTATGCTATTGTTGTAGTGTTAGCCTATTTTCAAGAGCTTTCCTGGTTTGTTTTAGTGATATTCGTTGCTATACCAATGGGAAGGAAATTATGGAAAGCAGTCAGTGAGAATGCAAATGCAAATAAACGATTGCGAAGTATGAAATACGCTGCCCTTCATCATTGGTGTTTTGGTTTGTTGTATATTCTTGGGATAGGGCTGGGGAATTTCATATAACGCCAGTAGGCTAATAAATAATTATATATGTAAATGAACTTCCTTGCCTTTTCACGAATAAAGTAAAGGCAAGGTTTTAGTGTTTATTTGAACGTTTTTAAAGCTTTGAGTGCTTGTTGTAAAGTTTCGCTTTCTTGTACAAGTGCAATACGGACGTATCCTTCTCCTTCTGAACCGAAGGCACTCCCCGGTACCATAATGACGCCTGTTTCCTGTATTAATTTTAATACAAAGTCTTGGTCATTTAAGTCATTTGGATATTTTGCCCAAATAAACATACCGCCATTTGAAGGAGCAACTTTCCATCCTAAGTCTTGCAACCCTTTCGTTAATAGCTTATGCCGCTCTTTAAAAGTAGCACGCAAACGATCCGTAATTGTTTCGGCATTATTTAAGGCAGTCACAGCGGCGGCTTGAATAGGTTCGAAAATCCCATAATCGAGATTAGACTTAAAATCTTTCATAATCCGGATAGCTGTATCATTTCCAACTATATAAGCAATGCGGGCTCCCGCCATACTAAAACTTTTCGATAAAGAATTAATCTCTACGCCTATATCTTTTGCTCCAGGAGTTGCTAGAAAACTCATAGGTCCGTCTCCCTCAAAGTAATACTCAGAATAAGCGGCATCATGCAACACAAGAATGTTATGCATTTTTGCAAACTGAACAACTTCTTCGAAAAAATTCTGCGTAGGCATCGCTGGTACAGGGTTACCAGGCAAATTTAAGATAAGTAACTTTGCATTTTTAGCGATGGATTCCGGAATAGCTGATAAATCAGGCAGAAAGTTATTTTCTTCTTTTAAAGGCATTTTGTAACTTTTCGCATTAGCTAACTTAATACCAACATCATAAGCTACATAAGCAGGATTTGTCGTTAAAACAATATCTTCTTCATTACAAAAAGCAAGCGGAAGATGGATAAGCCCTTCTTGAGACCCTAAAGTTTGTAAGATTTCCGTCTCGGGATTTAACTGTACTTGTGACCGACGTTTGTAATAATCGGCTACCGCTTCTTGAAAAGCAGGAATACCTCCTAAAGTATAGCCATACGCATCATTACGTGAACTTTCTTTAGCTAATGTATCTTGCACGAGTTGATCTGGGGCTAAATCGGGACTTCCAATACTTAAGTCATACAGTTCTTTGCCTGTTGCTGCTTTTTTTGCAGCTGCTTCTTTTAGTTTCCCAAAAATAGATTCAGGAAATTGGTTCATTCTGTCTGCTGGTTGGAAAGCCATTCATTTGTACTCCTTTCTGCATGCTTCATTATTAGTAATCTGTATTGCATCTTATATTATCATCTTCTGGTTTAATTTAAAATAAAAAATGCGATTAAATCAAATATCTTGGATTCGAACTAAATATAGTTTATGATTAAGATAACAAATTAAAAGGAGAATGATGGATGACTATTTGGAATATTGATCCCGCACACACGGACGTAGGTTTTTCGGTAAAGCATATGATGGTATCTAAAGTAAAAGGAAGTTTCGCTGGTATAAAAGGACAAGTAACTGGAGATCCATTAAAGTTAGAGGATGCTAAAATTTCTTTAGAAATCGACCCAGATACAATCAATACGAATCAAGAGGCGCGCGATAACCATTTACGTTCAGAAGACTTCTTTCATATAGAAGAACATCCGATTATTGAATTTGATTCAACTGACATTACAGAAGCAAAAGAAGATGAATATAAAGTGACTGGTAATTTAACAATTAAAGGGGTCACCAAGCCGACTACGTTTCGTCTGGAACGCACTGGAAGTGGTGTGATGCCTTCTGGTACGGAAGTTGTTGGATTTGAAGGTTCAACAAGCATTTCCCGAAAAGAATTTGGTTTAACATGGAACCAAGTACTGGAAACAGGTGGCGTCATGGTTGGAGACGACATTAAGATTAATGTAGATGTGCAAGTGAACCCTGCGGAATAATTAAATAAAAGCTCTAGCATGGGATACTCCGAATAATGGGGTATCCCATGTTACATTTGTGTTACATTTTAGGACGAAAACTTAATGTACTTGTAATAGTAACCGCATTCTTTTCTTGGTATAATTAAAAGTGCTATTATCTCAAGGAGGGAACGAAACATGAAGAAAACAGTTTTAACTGTTGCAGCATCAAGTGTAGTAATGCTAGGAACAATGGCCCCAGAGGCTTCCGCGGAAAAATATTCGGTAGAAAAGAATGATACATTATGGGGAATTGCTAATCAGTATAGTACTACAGCTCAAAAGTTAATGGATACGAATAAACTAAAAGCAGATGTTATCTTCCCGAACCAATCTTTGGAAACTGGGGATAACGACGAGGAAACTGAAGATACATATACAATTAAGTCCGGTGATACTTTAAGCGAAATTGCTCTAGATAAAGGGGTTTCTGTAGAAGACTTGAAAGAGTGGAATGATCTTTCTTCATCTTTAATTTTTACAGGAGATGAGTTGAAAATTAAAGATTCAGGAGATAACTCTGAACAAACAGAAGAAAAATCAGAAGATCAAACTTCCGTAGACTCTGAAAAAGCTGAAAAAGAAGAAGCAAAAGCTGAGGAAGAAGTCGACGCAAAAGCTGAAGAAGAGGCCGAAGCAAAAGCTGAAAAAGAAGCAGAAGAGCAAGCTGAAAAAGAAGCAGAAGAACAAGCTGAAAAAGAAGCAGAAGAACAAGCTGAAAAAGAAGCGGAAGAGCAAGCTGAAAAAGAAGCAGAAGAGCAAGCTGAAAAAGAAGCAGAAGAGCAAGCCGAAAAAGAAGCAGAAGAACAAGCTGAAAAAGAAGCGGAAGAGCAAGCTGAAAAAGAAGCAGAAGAACAAGCTGAAAAAGAAGCAGAAGAACAAGCTGAAAAAGAAGCAGAAGAGCAAGCTGAAAAAGAAGCAGAAGAGCAAGCTGAAAAAGAAGCAGAAGAACAAGCTGAAAAAGAAGCAGAAGAAAAAGCATCAGCAACTAAGGCTCCTGCCAAAGAACAAGAAGATGCCGATTCTGGTGAGTCTATGACGCTTGAAGCGACTGCTTATACAGCTGAATGTGATGGTTGTTCAGGAATCACGGCGACTGGAATTGATTTACAAGATGATCGAAATAAAAAAGTAGTTGCAGTGGACCCTGATGTTATTCCCTTAGGATCGACAGTACATGTTGAAGGTTACGGAGAAGCTGTTGCCGGAGACACCGGTGGAGACATCCAAGGCGACCGCATTGATGTTCATGTACCGACGACTGATGACGCAATGGACTTTGGCCGTAAAAGTGTAAAGGTTACAGTGCTGGACTAATTAGTAACTACGATAAAATCCGAACTTATAGATAAATAAGTTCGGATTTTTTATATCGCTTTTTCCTGGCAAAATTGACAAAAAACAAGAAAACTCATAAAATTAAAGAAGAAAATAAAGCGTTTTCATAAAGGGGATGCATTGATTATGGGAAAATGGATAGATATCACACAACCATTAGAAAGCAACATAGCACACTGGCCTGAAGATGAACCTTTTGCTTACAATAAAACAGTTAATAAAGAAGATTCCGGGTCGGTAAATATCGGGAAAATATCAATGAGTACACATATTGGAACGCATGTAGATGCTCCGTTCCATTTT
>DATGTM010000135.1:0-26610 GCA_035301845.1 Pseudogracilibacillus sp.
TCATAGGATACTTAAATCATAACAGCAGTTGTCCGATTACACAACGGGAATACTAAAGGAATCCGATAAAGAAAAAGGTTTTGCTGTACCAGCTGCTGGCACACAAAACCTTTTTTTAAAAATACTTATCTTTTTTCTGAAACAGCATCGACTAATGCATGTACTTGTTCACTCGTTTGCTGTTGTAATGCTTTATTCGCAAGTTCTTCCATTGCTGACTTTTCTAAATTTCGTACCTGACTTCTTGCAGGTAAGATGGAAGAGGGGCTCATGGAGAATTCATCCAGTCCCAACCCAAGTAAAAGTGGAACAGCAGTCGGCTCGCCTGCCATTTCGCCGCACATTCCTGTCCACTTACCTTCTTTATGAGAAGCATCGATGACCATTTTGACTAAATTCAAAATAGCTGGATGTAGCGGTTGGTATAGATAGGAAACATTTTGATTCATTCGATCTGCTGCAAAAGTATATTGGATTAAATCATTTGTACCAATACTGAAAAAGTCTACTTCTTTCGCAAATTGTTCAGCTAAAATAGCAGTTGAAGGAATTTCTACCATGATACCGACTTCGATATCCGTAGAAACGTCAACTCCTTCATTCAAAAGGTTTTCCTTTTCTTCTAGCAGCAACCCTTCTGCCTCACGGAATTCTTCTAATGTAGCAATCATTGGAAACATGATTTTTAAATTACCGTAAACACTTGCACGTAATAAAGCACGAAGCTGGGTTCTGAAAACATCTTTATTTTGCAAGGCAAGACGAACAGCACGTAAACCTAAGAAAGGATTCATTTCATCGGGCAAATCCCAATAATCTAACTTTTTATCTCCACCGATATCTAGTGTTCGAATAACTACTGGTTTATTCTCCATGGCTTCAAGCACAGATTTGTATGCTTCGAATTGTTCTTCTTCTGTTGGGAAGTTATTGTTCTCCATGTATAAAAACTCTGTTCGATACAGACCAATAGCTTCTGCGCCATGTTTTAAAACAAGGTCCATGTCTTGATAAGATCCAATATTAGCGCCTAGTTCTACTTGATGGTTATCTTTAGTGGTGCTCGGTTCATCTTTTAATAAAGCCCATTCGGCAAGTTTTTTATCGTATTCTTTTTGTAAATACTCATATTTTGTTTTGGTATCTTCGTCTGGTTGAACGAAGATATCGCCTTCGATACCATCGATTAAGACTTCTTCACCATGCTCGATGGAGGCGACAGCGTTTTGAACACCGACTATAGCCGGGATTTCTAAAGAACGTGCCATAATAGCGGAGTGAGATGTTCTTCCACCAACATCAGTGATAAACCCTTTAATAAATTCTTTGTTAATTTGCGCTGTATCAGAAGGTGTTAAATCTTCTGCGACAATAATTGTCGGTTCTTGAACAAGACTGATATCCGGCAAAGGCCTTTCTAGAAGGTGAGAAAGAATGCGTTTTCTAACGTCTTTGATATCCGCAGCGCGTTCACGCATATATTCATTATCCATCTGTTCAAAAATCATAATAAACGAATCTGTATTTTCAACCAACGCAGCTTCTGCATTGACCTCTTTACTATTTATTTGATTCTCAATCGCACCAACAAGTTCTGGATCTTCTAAAACAAGTAGGTGTGCATCGAATATTTTAGCATTTTCTTCATCTTGTTCTTTAGCTACTTTATCCCTAATTAACTGTAATTCATTTTTTGCTTTTTGAAGCGCTTCGTCAAAACGTCTCACTTCAGCTTCAGGTTGCGTAATGGTTAACGTTTCAAATGATAAATCCGGTTCTATTAGTTCATATGCTCTTCCAATGGCGTATCCATTAGAAGCAGAAATACCTTTTAACTGTTCGGCCATTATTCTGCAATCCCTTCACTTTTAAAAAGCTCCTCAATTCCCTGAAGTGCTTCCTCTTCATCATCACCGTTCACATGTAGTTGAAAAGTAGCGTCTTTAGCAAGTCCTAGTGACATAACACCCATAATCGATTTAACGTTTACTTTTTTGTTGTTATGTTCTAATTCAATGTCTGATTTATATTGACTTGCTTTTTGTACAAGTACTGTTGCTGGTCGCGCATGTAAACCTACATCTGTTGTAATAGTAAATTCTTTATTAGCCATTTTATTACCCCTTTTTCTTTACTTCTAAAATTGGTTATCCTTCTATAAAAATAACGGAATCCCAGCTCTTTGTCAACGTTATCTGCTTGACTGCGTTTTTAAGCTGCTCGAATAACTGGAGAAAAGAGTAAGTCATTTATGGAAACATGCATCCCCATTTTCTTTGTGTCTTTTTGTTATCTGTTATAATCAATACAGCGTATAAATGTAAATGGTTACTCGAACGTAGATAGGTTATTTTCCATTGAAAAAGGAGGAGCTAAATCGTGAAGATCAATCAATTAAGGACAACAAATTCAATTATTCAGGCGCCAATGGCTGGAGGTATAACGACAACCGAACTGGTTACGGCAGTAGCGGAATCAGGTTCTTTGGGAATGATTGGAGCAGGGTATATGAGCGCCACAGACCTTAGGGAGCAAATTACAGCAGTGAAAGAACACACAGCTGC
Source organism: Pseudogracilibacillus sp. (assembly GCA_035301845.1). Taxonomy (GTDB): domain Bacteria; phylum Bacillota; class Bacilli; order Bacillales; family Amphibacillaceae; genus Pseudogracilibacillus. The sequence goes on from DATGTM010000135.1 coordinate 2,565, forward strand.
TCCATTTGGGGTCAATCTTTTTGTACCGCAAGCCTTTCAAAGAGAAGAGGAAGCTATTAGCAGAGCTAAACACGAACTGGCACCTTACTATGATACGTTGCAGATTGATAGTAATCAGATTGCTATTCCGACAGCAAAATCGATCAAGGAAACGTACGAAGCTCAAATTGATGTCGTCATACAAGAAGAAGTTTCCGTCTGCTCTTTCACATTTGGTGTTCCGGATGAGGTAATTATTAAGCGATTACAAGCGAATGGAATTACAACGATCGGAACAGCAACGACAGTTGAAGAAGCTAAAGTCATTGAAGAAAAAGGATTGGATTTAATGGTTTTACAAGGCAGTGAGGCCGGTGGCCATCGCGGTTCATTTATTGAAACGCCTTCTCCTTCGATTGGGCTCATGGCTCTGTTGGCTCAAACAAAAGAGGTGGTATCCATTCCAATTATTGCCTCTGGAGGGTTGATGGACAAACAAGGTATTAAAGCTGCCTTTTTCCTAGGAGCGAGTTATGTCCAATTAGGGACTGCTTTTTTATTAACTGCTGAAAGTGGGGCGCATCCACTGCACAAGAAGAAAATTGTAGAAACACCAGGGGAATATACGGTGGTGACAAGTGTTTTTTCCGGAAAGAAAGCTCGCGGGATTTATAATACATTTATTGATGAAATGGAAGGAAAGGATATATCCTTAGCGTACCCCGTTCTAAATGCATTAACTCAACCGATTCGCAAAGAAGCGAAGCAGATAAACGATGTAGAGCTGATGTCGCTCTGGGCAGGGCAGGGAACACTTTTAGGAAGAGAACAATCGGTGCAGGAATTGGTTGATGCATTAACATTGTAATCCGAAAAGGAGGTCAGGTTTGTCATGATGGAAGAATTGAAGCAACTTTTAGGAAGTAGGAAAATAAAAGATAATATTTCAGAATTACAGCAACATAGTGAGGATGAATCTTCTCACGAGGCAGCTTTGCCGGATGCAGTTTGTTATCCAGATTCTAAAGAAGATATACAAGCTATAATGAATTTTGCTTCTAAATATAAAACACCTGTTGTATGTTTTGGAATTGGGTCAGGGTTGGAAGGGCAAGCAATACCTGTTGCTGGAGGTGTCGTCCTTAATTTTTCCAATATGAAGCATATAGTTGATTTTTCACCAGAAGACATGACGGTAACGGTTGAACCTGGAATCACAAGAACGGAATTAAATCAGAAGTTAAATAAAACCGGCCTGCAATTTCCGATCGACCCGGGAGCAGATGCTTCTATTGGAGGGATGACAGCGACTAATGCCAGTGGGACTACTGCTGTGAAATATGGCTCGATGCGTGATCAAATTTTAGATATGGAAATAGTGCTGGCAGATGGAAGAGTGATTCATACTGGAAGTCATGCGAAGAAATCTTCTTCAGGATATCACTTATCAGGATTGTTTTGCGGTTCAGAAGGAACTTTAGGTGTTGTAACAGAGATAACTTTAAGGGTCCATGGAATACCTGAATCAACAGAAGCAGCCCGTTGTACATTTACAACGATTGATGAATGTACGAACGCAGCTTATCAAGTTCTACTTCATGATATAGCTGTCCATCGAATGGAACTAGTAGATAAAGCGAGTATTACACAAGTGAATGGTTTTGGGGATTACAATTTTCCGGAAGAAAACTCTTTGTTTTTAGAGTGTGCTGGTTCAGAGACCGAAGTGAAAGCACAAATGAATAAGATACAGGAGATAATGCGAGAAGCGGGATGTAAGCAGTGGGACACAGCATCGTCTACGGAAGAAAGAAATCATCTGTGGAAAGCCCGACATGAGATGTCCACTGCTTTTCGACACCAATATGGAAAAGGGTATTTCGGAACAGATATTTGCGTTCCGATGTCTGCACTTCCGGAAATGGTTCATGTTGCTCGAGAATTATTGGATGAGAGTGGATTGACAGGCGGTATTCTTGGTCATGTGGGTGACGGAAATTTCCACACATTAATTGCTTATGATAAAGAGAATAAGCAAGAGGTAGCAGCAGCCGCTCATTTAAACGAACAGTTAGTGTATCGGGCTCTTGCATTAAAAGGGACTTGTACAGGAGAACATGGAGTTGGTTTAGGGAAGAAACAATATCAATATCACGAACACGGAGAAGCCGTAAATGTCATGAAAAGTATGAAGAATTTATTAGATCCAAAAAATATATTAAATCCAGGTAAAATTTTTGAATAAACATGTTGAAAGAAGCTGTTTCTATTAATTCATCGAGAAAAGGATAAGTGAACGCGATAAAAGAATGGAAAAATGAAACAGAGTAATTATCGAATCACTGATCCAAAAGAATAGGTAGAGGCTTGAAGAAAGTGACAAGTCCCTACCTGTTTTATTTACTTCGTTTATTCAGTCATCTTTTTCAAATATGCGTAAATTTCGGTTCTATTTCCGCTTATTTTACTATCTCTTGCCTCGTCTTTGGCTAATTTGTCTTGGGCAGCTTCAAGAACAGACTGGGATTGACTTTGAGGTACTACAGTCACTCCATCCGTATCACCGATAATAATGTCACCGTTTTGAACAGCTATTCCACCACACGAGATGGTTGTATTCACATTTCCAGGACCATTTTTACCTCCAGAAGCAACTGCAGATCCTTTTGCGAATACTGGGAAATTTAAAGCACGAATATCTTCCACGTCTCGGATAACACCGTCGACAACTAAGCCGCCCAGTTCTAGGGAATGCATCATTCCGACGACAAAATCGCCAGCAATCGCTCGATATGTATCACCTTTGGCATCGACCACTAAAATATCACCTGGTTCTGCTTCTTGCATTGCTTTTAGCAGCATTTTATTATCGCCAACCGGAAGCTGCACAGTACGTGCGGGACCGGCTATTCTGTAATGATCTTTTAATGGTTTAATCGAACTGGCGAGATTGTTCATGCCTTTTTGCGCATCAGAAGCGGCAGTTGTAGGGACGTTTTTAAATTGCTCTATAACAGATTTCATTTCATCAACTCCTTTTTATATCAAAATCACCTTAAGTATAAAGGAATTTAATAGAAAAAGTCAATATTTGTTATATAACAGATATGGATTCAGTAAATAAAAACACCTTACCGAAGAGTGTTAACCTCTTCTTTATAAGGTGTAGTAAAACGACTATCTATTCGTTTGATAAGTGTAAGATATCAAGTATCTTAAAGAAAAGCGATAATATAATGGCGACAATAGTTGCAAGTCCCATTCCGGTTAATTCAACTTTTCCAAGATGAACGGAGGCACCGCTGATACCTATTACGAGCACGACGCAAGTGAGGATTAGATTTTGTGAATTTGCGTAATCGATTTTTGCTTCGACAAGCATCCGAATCCCGCTGGCCGCAATAATACCAAATAATAACAGGGAAATCCCACCCATTACAGGGGTCGGAATAGATTGAATCAGCGCTGCAAGCTTACTAATAAATGAGAGGACAATAGCCATCACAGCGGCAATACCTATGACAAAAGTAGAATATACTCTTGTAATGGCGAGCACCCCAATATTTTCCCCGTATGTAGTATTAGGGGTTGAACCAACGAAACTTGAGATCATTGTGGAAACGCCATTTCCTATAAAAGAGCGACCAAGTCCGGGATCTTTCGTTAGATCGTTCCCTACGATATTGCTCGTTACGAAAAGATGCCCGATATGTTCCGGGACGAGCACAAAAGCAGCGGGAAGAATCATGAGAATACTGGACCAGTCGAACTTAATCGCATATAGTTCTGGCATACCAATCCAAGAAGCTTCCTCCACTGATGATAAATCTAAGATACCGAAGCTCCATGCAATGATATACCCTGCAATGATTCCTAATAATATAGGTATGATTTTGAGAAAACCGCGTAACGTTACCCAAAATACGATCGTAATCATTAATGTGAATGCAGCAACACTTGCTTCTGTAACATTGATGGACCAATCAGCAGGAGCATCCGCGTCGGGAATCCAGCCTGCCATTTCGGCTGCTGTTGGAACAAGTTCCAATCCAATAACAGCGATAATTGCTCCCATGGCAGCGGGTGGGAAAATGACATCAATCCAACTGGTTCCAACTAGGCGAATCAACAGCCCTATAAGTGTTAACACAATTCCGACAGCGAGAAATCCGCCTAAAGCATAGCCGAAAGCCTCTTCTCCATGATGGTGATTCATCACAGCAAGGACTGGCGAAATAAACGCAAAGCTTGAACCAAGATAAGCAGGAATTTTACCTTGAGTAATAAAAATGTATAGAAGCGTTCCAACACCGTTCATTAATAAGATGATTGCTGGATTAACCCCAAAAAGAATAGGAACGAGCACAGTCGAACCAAACATAGCAAAAAGATGTTGCAGGCCTAGAGGGATACTTCGTTGTACGGGAGGTTTTTCATGTACTTGAATTTCTTCATATTGAGCCATTGTCGTCTCTCCTTTTTCTAAATAAGTATAGAAAGCCAAGCATTCGCCAACCTTTTATTGCGAGTGCCTTCGTTCAGTTGGTCCAGTAAAAGAATGTTATCTTTTCTGAACAGCAAAATAAAAACACCTTTGTCCAAGGTGTTTGAAAAACGACATAATACGCTCTTTTTATGCACCTTGATAGTCTCACAGGACTAGCTTAAAGGATAGTGAATGGTGTAATTATTATTTCTTAAAATTTTACTTTCTATATTGTTGCATAAATTAAGAAAAAGTCAATAGCCCTGGGGAAGAGCTTGAAAAAATAGAAGAGGAAAGATCCGATGTAAGAGAGCGCGTGAGAATACTCTATGATAAAAAAATGGAGCAGGAAATAGCGATGGTTTAAAGGAATTAAGCGCTATGGTGAGCGGAGAAAAAAATAGTACCCCGCTAGAGCTAAAAACACAAAAAAAGAAGGCACTATCTCATGTTGTAAGTTAATTTGTATAAAACAGCCGGAGGGAAAAACATATGTGAGCTGAGTCTGTTTAAAAAGATCGTAGTCTTGAATTAAAAAAGAGGAGCAGATAAATCGTTTCTGCCCTCTTTCGATTATTCACTTAATTGTTTTACTGTTGATTTATCTTGTTCAATCGGTTGAATAGCTAAGTCATCTGCTACAGTTAAATCAATATGGCAGTATCCATCCGGATTTTTGGCTAGGTAGTTTTGATGTTCATCTTCGGCCTCATAAAAATTCTGTAAAACTGTCGTTTCGATTGCAAGAGGTTCTTCATAGTACCTTTGTTGTTTGTCGACGATTGTTTTTATTTCGGGAAGTTTCTGTGTGTCTTTGGTATAAATGCCAGTGCGGTATTGTTCGCCAACGTCATTTCCTTGCTTGTTTACAGAAGTAGGATCGATGACTAAAAAGAGATCATCTATTAGAGTCTTTACCTCTATGCGTTCTGGATCATAAGTTACTTCAACAGCTTCCACAAATCCGTCATCTCCTTGCATGACCTTTTCGTACGTAGGGTGCTTTGTAGTTCCGTTCGCGTAACCGGAATGTACTTCTTGGACGCCGTACAATTTTTCAGTAAAAGCTTCTACACCCCAAAAACAACCACCGGCAAGATAGATAGTTTCCAAATCACTGGAAGAGTAATCAAGGTGTTCGTTCACGTTTTCGATATCTTCCTTCAATGTATAACTGTTTTCCGTATGTTGTTGAGACATGGGAATCTGTTCTTTTCCTATTTCCTTCTCTTGATGGACGCAACTTGATAACAATAAACTGATAATCAAAAGTACAATGATGAAAAGCGATTGCTTCATATAAAGAAGCCTCCTGTCTCAATCATTTACAAATTTGATAACTTACTTTAGATTACTGCTTTGTAATAGCTAATTGTATAATATGGCAAGTACCGTTATGTCTTTTTCCTTCATGCCGTTCTGATTCTCCGTAGTAGAAATGGATGGGATGTTGCTCTTGCGTCCATTCTAATAGATCAGTTGGTCGGTAAAGCATTTCTCTAATAGGAGGTCCACCCGTTTTATATGCCAATTGATTTTCTGAATAGACTTCGATTAAAATAACTCCACCTGTTTTAACAGAATCTAAAATGCTCTGAAAAAGAAAAGCTTGGTTTTCGCGTGGAACATGGCCGAATACCATAATGGCACCGTCATATTTATTAGCTTCGACTTTTTCTGTCGTTAAATCTGCTTCTCTTGTTTCTACATTCACTTGATTTTTGGCTGCTAATTCTTGTGTTTTTTTAAGCCCGATTTCTGATTGATCATAAGAAGTAATCGTATGTCCTTTTGTAGCTAAATAGACTGCATTTCTGCCTTCTCCCTCAGCGAAGCAAGCAATATGTGCCTGTTTAGAGAATAGATGTGCTTTTTCTTGTATGAATTGATTAGGTGCTTCTCCATATACATATTCGGTATCGGAAAAGCTATCATTCCAATGTTCTTTAGACATAATTGTCCTGGCTCCTTTACTTTATTGATTCATTTGAAATGTATCATAAACCGGCTTTAGAAGTATATCAATCTGTTTTAGAAAGTGAAAAAAGTAAAAAACAGATAGAATTATGGTAAGATAAAGAGTAAAGGTTGTAAGGAGTGTTGTTTTTGCATATTGAACAAGTATTGCAACAATGGCAAAATAGAGACCCATCTATTATGGGGGAAGCCAATTTTCGTAAATACGGAATTCTTTTGCCTTTTTTGTATATCGACGGCGCGCCTCATATCATATTTGAAGTTCGTTCAGAGCATTTACGAAGTCAACCGGGGGATGTTTGTTTTCCGGGTGGGAGGATTGACGCGACGGACCCAGATGCCGAATTTAGTGCTCTGCGGGAGACAGAAGAGGAATTAGGGATTCCGAGACAAAATATTCGGCAAGTCACTCCGCTGGATTATATTGTTTCAGACGCTGGAAGAATGATTTTTCCTTTTGTCGGTGTGGTCGATGAAAATACTGAATTTTGTATCAACCCGGATGAAGTGAGTGAATATTTTACGGTCCCGTTCGACTATTTTTTAACGACGGAACCAAAGAAATATAAAGTGCATTTGAAAGTTGAACCTGAAGAGAATTTTCCTTATGAGCTTATTTATAATGGGGAAGAATATAATTGGAACAAACGTGGAATCACCGAACTTTTTTATCAATATAACGGTCGGGTAATTTGGGGTCTTACAGCTAAAATATTAACTCATTTTATAACGATATATCAACAGGAACAAACGCAGCAGGGGAAGAGTTGAGAAGATGCACGTCATATTTTACACGAAACAGAACTGTCCATTATGTGAAGAAGCTTATCTGCTATTAGAGCTATTTGAAGAAGCGTATGCACTCGATATTGAAGTGCGGGATATTTATACAAATGATGCATGGTTAGAAGCATATCAAATAAGTATCCCTGTTATTCAAATCAAAGATACAATCCTAACTGCAAATGATATGGATGTCCAACGTATAGAAGGAGCTCTACAGCGGCATACATGAATAAATATTGCAATAAAGCTGAAAGTGTGATATTCTAAAAATGCAGGATAAATACCCTGTATTTTTATTAGAGCAAGTGGGACAAACGAAAATAGAAAGGGACTAAATTGCCCCGGTTTAAAAAGGGGGATTGCATGAAAAGCACGATTCAATTGCAGAAAGCAATGTTTCCAGATTTGTTAGACACCATGCAAAAAAGATATACCATTTTGTATACTGTTGCGATCCTTGGCCCTGTTGGAAGACGTGGAGTAGTAGATAAAACCAATTTTCAAGAACGGTTTATTCGCAATGAATTAAATATATTAGCAAAACAGGAGTTTATTGCGAGCTCTACAAAGGGTATGTATATAACAGAAGATGGCGAAAGAATGGTGGAAGACTTAAGGGATTTTATTAAGGAATTGACAGGTCTGAATGAACTGGAGCTTTCTATTGAAAAAAGAACAAATATTCCTAAAGTCATCGTGATTCCCGGAGACAGTGAACAAGATGCTTTTGGAAAGCAAGAATTAGGTCGCTCGACCATAAAGTATTTAGAAGAAACGATTCGTAGTGACGAGACAATTGCGGTGACTGGCGGAACTACCATGGCCGCCGTTAGTGATGCAATGAGGCCGTTTAAAGGAATTCATTGCACGTTTGTGCCAGCACGTGGCGGTGTTGGTGAAAAAGTAGAAAATCAAGCAAATACCATCGCGGCTCATATGGCGAAAATGGAAAATGGGGATTATCACTTATTACATGTTCCAGATCCATTGAGTGAAACATTGTATCAAACTATTTTAGAAGAACCTTCGATTAAAGAGACATTGCCTTATATTAAAAATGCCGGAATGGTATTGCACGGAATAGGAGATGCGCTTTCCATGGCAGCCCGCCGAAAAACCTCTGAAGAAGTCATTCAGAAATTAAAAAAAGAAGCGGCTGTAAGTGAAGCCTTTGGTTATTATTTTAATGAACAAGGCGATATTGTGCATAAAGTAAGAACAGTCGGAATTCATTTAGAAGACCTGGAACAAATGAAAGTAATCACAGTTGCAGGCGGAACTTCGAAGGCCAATGCTATTGCATCTTTTATTAAACAAGGAAAAACGGATGTACTCATTACAGATGAAGCTGTAGCACAGCATTTAGTAAATAAAAATATTTAATCATATATCAAGGAGGAAATAAGCATGACAGTAAAAGTAGGTATTAACGGATTTGGAAGAATTGGAAGAAATATGTTTCGTCAGTCTTTAAAGAATGATCACGTAGAAGTAGTGGCAGTAAATGATTTAACAGATGCTAACATGTTAGCCCATTTATTGAAATATGACTCTGTTCATGGAAAATTAGAAGAAGAGGTAAAAGTAGACGGGGATTACATGATTATCGGCGATAAACGCATCCTTGTTTCTTCTGAGAAAGACCCTAAAAACATCGCTTGGAAAGAACATGATGTAGATGTTGTCATTGAATCTACTGGTATTTTCACTGATAAAGCTTCAGCAAACAAGCATATTGAAGCGGGCGCGAAAAAAGTTATTATTTCTGCACCTGGAAAAGACGAAGATTTAATGGTTGTTTTAGGGGTTAATGAAACGAAATATGATTCTAGTAAACACGATGTTATTTCAAACGCTTCTTGTACAACAAATTCCATTGCACCACTTGCGAAAGTGTTAAATGATAATTTTGGTGTGAAACGCGGCCTAATGACAACAGTACACGCGTATACAAACGATCAGCAAATTCTTGATTTGCCGCATAAAGATTATCGTCGTGCACGTGCAGCTGCTGAGAATATTATCCCGACTTCAACCGGAGCAGCAAAAGCAGTAGGGAAAGTTTTGCCTGAACTTGATGGAAAATTAAATGGTATGGCAATGCGTGTTCCAGTACCATCTGGCTCGATTACTGATTTAGTTGTCGAACTAGACAAAAACGTAACCGTTGAAGAAGTAAATGAAGCATTTAAGAAAGCTTCTGAGAATGAATTAAAAGGTGTTATGGAATATTCGGAAGACCCGCTTGTTTCAAGAGATATTGTGGGTAACTCTCATTCTTCTATTGTAGATGGACTTTCTACGATGATTTTAGAAGATAATATGGTGAAAGTTGTTTCTTGGTATGACAACGAAATGGGTTATTCTACTCGTTGTGTAGATTTAGCTCAATATATAATCGAACAAGAAGGATAATATTACCCTTTGATTTTTCTGCTATGAAGGACGTTTAGGCGACCGTGGAGGCAGAAATAAAAATTGGCTTTCATCTAAGCAGGTGATAAGCCAATTTTTATTAGAAATACTAAATAATACTATATAAAAAATCAGGAATGTCGTATAATGAAACCGAGTAAGTATATTCTTTTTAAGTTGGAAGGCAGGGACCAGTTAGATGAATAAACGAGCATTACAAGATATAAATGTAAAAGGTAAACGAGTGTTTTGTCGTGTTGATTTCAATGTGCCAATGAAAGAAGGCGTTATTACGGATGAAACAAGAATTAAAGCAGCGTTACCAACTATTTCTTATTTGATTGAACAAGAAGCAAAAGTGATTTTAGCAACTCATCTGGGCCGTCCTAAAGGAGAAATTGTAGAAGAATTACGGTTAAATCCTGTTCAAGAAGCCTTGAGTAAAGAATTGCAACAACCTGTCCGTAAAGCGGATGCTGTTTATGGCCCTGAAGTTGATAGCTTGATTCAAGAATTACAAAATGGGGATGTGTTGTTACTCGAAAATGTTCGCTTCAGTCCTGGAGAAGAGAAAAATAGTCCGGAATTAGCAGAAGCATTTGCGCAAATGGCAGACATTTATGTGAACGATGCTTTTGGAACGTCACATCGTGCACATGCATCTACAGAAGGAGTTGCTCAAAAGCTGCCAGCTGTTGCCGGATTTTTATTAGAGAAAGAGATTAGAGTGATTGGTGATGCATTGGAGTCTCCTGAGCGTCCATTTACAGCAATCATCGGTGGTTCTAAAGTAAAAGATAAAATTGATGTGATTGAAAACTTGCTTCATAAAGTCGACCATTTATTATTAGGTGGAGGTTTGGCCTGTACTTTCTTGAAAGCAGAAGGACACGAGATAGGCGATTCGTTATTAGAAGAAGATAAAGTGGAATTGGCTGCTTCTTTTATCCAAAAAGCGAAAGACCTTGGTGTACAACTACATATACAAACAGATGCAGTTGTTGCAGATGCCTTTAAAGCAGATGCCAATGTGAAAACTGTCTCGGTAGATGACATTCAAAATGGCTGGATGTGTCTGGATATTGGAGAAGAAACGAGTGAACGATATAAAGAAATTATATTACAGTCTAAATTAATCGTTTGGAACGGGCCGATGGGTGTTTTTGAAATGAAACCTTTCAGTAATGGAACAAAAGCAGTAGCCCAAGCACTGAAAGAAACAGAAGGATATACGATTATCGGCGGCGGCGATTCTGCAGCTGCGGTCGAACAATTTGGTCTTGCGGAAGCAATGGACCATATTTCGACAGGTGGCGGAGCTTCATTAGAATTCATGGAAGGGAAACAGCTCCCTGGAATTGAAGCATTAGATAATAAATAAGGAGGAATTTTTCATGCGGAAAAATATTATAGCGGGAAATTGGAAAATGCATAAAACAGAAGAAGAGGCTATTGAATTTATGCAAGCAATGAAAGACGTTACGACGACGGAAACGACAGAAGCTGTTGTATGTGCTCCCTTTATTCATTTACCTGCTTTAGTAAAAGAAGCAAAAGGAACGAATCTTCATATTGCTGCACAGAATATGAATGCGGAAGATGAAGGAGCATTTACAGGAGAAGTAAGTCCGAAAATGTTAGCAGAACTCGGAGTCACTCATGTTGTCTTAGGACATTCTGAGCGTCGTGAATATTATAATGAAACGGATGAAACGGTACAACAAAAGGTACAAGCGGCATTTAAACATCATTTGACCCCGATTGTTTGTGTGGGAGAATCTTTAGAACAGCGGGAAGCAAACGAGGCGCTATCTCATATTGAGTCACAAGTGAAAATTGCCTTAGATAATTTAACCGAAGATCAAGTTGCGAAGACAATTATTGCATATGAGCCAATTTGGGCGATTGGCACTGGTAAGACGGCTTCAAGCGAAGACGCGAATGAAGTGTGCAACCATATTCGAAAAGTTCTAAAAGAAATGACATCAGCGCAAACAGCAGATGAAGTGACTATTCAATATGGCGGAAGTGTTAAACCGGCTAATATTAAAGAATTATTGCAGACATCTGACATTGACGGTGCATTAGTAGGAGGGGCAAGTTTAGAACCTGAGTCCTTCCAACAATTAATCGAGGCAGGGAATGAACAATCATGAATAAACTAGCAGCGCTTATTATTCTCGACGGTTTTGCTATACGAGAAGAAACGAAAGGGAACGCAGTTGCACAAGCAAATACCCCTAACTTTGATCGTTATTGGAACCAATTTCCTCATAATCAATTAAATGTCAGCGGCAATGAAGTTGGTTTACCTGAAGGACAAATGGGGAATTCTGAAGTAGGTCATTTAAACATTGGAGCAGGACGCATTGTCTATCAAAGTCTAACCCGGATTAACAAAGCAATCGAGGACCAGACTTTTTATGAGAATGATGTTTTCTTAACTGCAATGAGAAAAGCAAAAGAGAGTGGATCCGCTTTGCATTTGTTTGGTCTACTCTCTGATGGTGGAGTGCATAGTCATCTAAATCATTTGTTTGCATTATTGAAATTAGCCAAAAAAGAAGGGCTGACAAAAGTATATGTGCATGGGTTTTTAGATGGACGAGATGTTGGTCCGCAAACAGCACTTACTTACATTGCGCAAACCGAAGCTAAAATGAAAGAAATCGGAATCGGCGAGTTTGCAACCATTTCCGGCAGGTACTACGCAATGGACCGAGACAAACGGTGGGAACGTGTGCAACTTGCGTATGATGCAATTAGCGTTGGCAAAGGACCAGCTTATAGAAGTGCAGAAGAAGCGGTTCAAGCAGCTTATAAAGAGGAAATATACGATGAATTCGTCAAACCATCTGTTATAATAGATGAAGAGGATCATCCAGTAGGTCCAGTTTCAGATGATGATGCAGTTATTTTCTTCAACTTCAGGCCGGACCGAGCGATTCAATTGTCCAATTGTTTCGCAAATGACTCCTTCGACCAAGTGGAAAAAGCAGATATATCTCATTTATCTTTTGTCTCGATGACGTTTTACAGTGAAGAAGTAGAAAGTGATATTGCATTTGAACCGTTAGAGTTGAAAAATACACTTGGCGAAGTGTTAGCGGAAAATAATCTGCACCAATTAAGAATTGCTGAAACAGAAAAATATCCACATGTTACTTATTTCATGAATGGCGGTGTGGACCGAGAGTTTGAAGGAGAAAAGCGCACGTTAATTCATTCTCCTAAAGTAGCTACCTATGATTTGCAACCGGAAATGAGTGCGTATGAAGTAACAGATGCTTTATTAGAAGACCTGGACCAAGGGGAGACAAATGCAATTATTTTAAATTTTGCCAACCCTGATATGGTAGGACATTCCGGTAGATTAGAACCAACAATTCAAGCAATTGAAGCTGTGGATTTATGTTTGGGTAAAGTAGTTGATAAGATTCTGAATCTTGGTGGAGAAGCCATTATAACAGCTGATCATGGAAATTCGGATGAAGTAATTACATTGGAAGATAAACCAATGACCGCTCATACGACGAATCCTGTTCCTGTGATTGTAACGAAAGATAATGTTGAACTGCGTGATCATGGCAGGTTAGCTGACTTAGCACCAACACTGCTTGAATTATTGCAAGTAAATCAGCCAGAAGAGATGACAGGTATTTCGTTATTAAAAAATAAATAGATAAAAGGAGTTCATAATATGCCATATATTCATGAAGTGTACGCAAGAGAAGTATTAGATTCACGAGGGAATCCAACCGTAGAAGTGGAAGTAATTACAGAATCGGGCGCTTTTGGTACGGCGCTAGTTCCAAGTGGAGCTTCTACAGGAGAATATGAAGCAGTCGAACTTCGCGATGGCGATAAAGACCGCTATCTCGGCAAAGGAGTTTTAAAAGCAGTAGAAAATGTGAATGAAACGATTGCGCCGGAATTATTAGGAATGGACGTAACCAGACAAAATATTATTGATGCAGTCATGATGGAATTAGATGACACGCATAATAAAGGGAATTTAGGTGCAAATGCTATTTTAGGTGTATCAATGGCTGTTGCTCATGCAGCTTCATCGTACTTAGGTATTCCTTTATACAATTATTTAGGTGGCTTCAATGCTAATCAATTACCTACGCCAATGATGAACATTTTAAATGGCGGAGAACATGCGGATAATAACGTAGATATTCAAGAATTTATGATTATGCCTGTTAGTGCTCCTTCGATAAAAGAAGCAGTTCGTGTTGGAGCGGAAGTATTCCACGCACTTAAGAAAGTATTAGCAGACAAAGGCTTAAATACAGCAGTTGGAGATGAAGGCGGATTTGCTCCTGATTTAGAATCCAACGAAACTGCATTAGAAACTATTTGTGAAGCAATTGAAAAAGCTGGCTATAAAGTAGAAGAAGACGTCCAGTTAGCTATGGATGTAGCTGCTTCTGAAATTTATAAAGACGGCAAGTATCAGTTGGCAGGTGAAGGCGTAGTTAAGACGTCAGCAGAGATGGTTGATTGGTACGAGCAATTGGTAGAGAAATACCCGATTATCTCGATCGAAGACGGATTGGATGAAGATGACTGGGACGGCCACCAGCTGTTAACTGAGCGAATCGGTGATCGTGTGCAATTAGTTGGTGATGACTTGTTCGTAACAAATACAGAAAAATTAGCTGAAGGAATAGAAAAAGGGATTGGTAACTCCATTTTAATTAAGGTGAACCAGATTGGCACATTGACCGAAACATTTGAAGCAATTGAAATGGCACAAAAGGCTGGTTACACAGCGGTTATCTCTCACCGTTCCGGGGAGACAGAAGACGCGACGATTGCAGACATCGCTGTTGCAACAAACGCTGGACAAATTAAGACAGGCGCGCCATCTAGAACAGATCGTGTAGCGAAGTATAACCAGCTTATTCGTATTGAAGATGAATTAGCAGGCATTGGCGAATATGCTGGCTCACAAGCTTTTTACAATTTAATCTAATCACTTCATCACTTATAACAAAACATCAGTATCATTTACTGGTGTTTTTGTTATATAAAAACATGTAAGCCAGAAGTTTTTTAGGGATTGTTGCGGGAAAAATTTTGTTGAATCATTCATTGCAAACGTCGCGGAAAAGCTTTACATAGATGTGACAGATGGATGGGAGACTGCCAGCTGTTGATTGTTTAAGAAAGGATAGGTCGTTTATAAAACGCTGAGTGACAAATTTCTAAGATTTCGGTAGGGGTTTGTCGTTGTAAGAGGGCAAAACGACAAATCCGTTAGAATATCTCGTTTGTTTGTCGCGCTAAGGGTGAAGAATGACAAACCGATCAGAGAATCTTGATTATTTGTCGCGCTCAGGGGAAAAAACGACAAATCCGTTAGAGTATCTCGTTTGTTTGTCGTATTAAGAGGGAGAAACGACAAACCGATCAGAGAATCTTGATTATTTGTCGTAATAAGAGGAAGGAACGACAAATCCGTCAGAGTATCTCGTTTGTTTGTCGTAATAAGAGGAAGGAACGACAAATCCGTCAGAGTATCTCATTTATTTGTCGCGCGAAGAGGAAAAAACGACAAACCCGTCAAAGCAACTCATGGATTTGTCGCGCATGAAGTGATTGGTGGAACAAAACGAAGAGAGCAACAGAAATATGGTGCACGAACTTAGCCCGACAAACTGTGTTTATTTTAAAAGGAGGGAATAATTCAATGGATTATGATGCAATTGTAGTTGGTGCAGGTTTAGCGGGGCTAGTAGCGACCACTGAAATTGCGCGTGCGGGGAAAAAAGTGTTAGTTGTTGATCAGGAAGGAGAGCAAAGCGTTGGCGGGCAGGCCTGGTGGTCATTTGGTGGTTTGTTCCTGGTGAATTCTCCGGAGCAAAGAAGAATGGGCATAAAAGATTCTAAAGAATTGGCTTGGCAAGATTGGCAGGGAACAGCTACCTATGACCGACAAGATGATTTTTGGGGGAAGCAGTGGGCAAAAGCATATGTTGATTTTGCGACATATGAAAAGCGCGATTGGCTTTATCAAAAAGGCGTGCGGATTTTTCCGGTGGTAGGTTGGGCAGAACGGGGTGGGTATTTAGCGGAAGGACACGGCAACTCTGTACCTCGTTTTCATATTACGTGGGGAACTGGTCCGGGAATTGTTGAACCGTTTGCACGTGAAATGAAGCGATACATAGAAATGGGAATTGTTACGTTTTTGCCAAGACATCGAGTAGATAGTTTGGTAAAAGAGAATAATCGCATAGCAGGCATACATGGTACAGTTTTAGAAACAGATACAGCAGCTCGCGGAGAGGCAACGAACCGAAATCCAGTAGGGGAATTCACCTATTTTGCGCAAGCAACAGTTATTACCACTGGAGGAATAGGAGCTGATTTCACAACTATTCGAAAAAATTGGCCGACTCGCTTAGGGAGAGCTCCTCAAAATATGATAAGTGGCGTGCCCGAGCATGTTGATGGCAGAATGCTTGAAATTGCAGAAAATACCGGAGCGAACCTTATTAACCGAGATCGCATGTGGCATTATACAGAAGGGATCAAAAACTGGAATCCGATTTGGAAAAAACATGGTATACGTATTTTGCCAGGCCCTTCTTCGATGTGGCTCGATGCTTTAGGCAATAGATTTTCCGCTCCTAATTTGCCAGGATTTGACACCTTAGGCACATTGGAAACTATTATGGATACTGGATACGACTATTCCTGGTTTATTTTAACGAAAAAGGTTATTGAAAAAGAATTTGCTTTATCAGGTTCTGAACAAAACCCGGATTTAACCGGAAAAAGTATAGCGAAAGTGCTGCAAAGAATCAAGCCGGGGGCGCCTGACCCAGTGCAAGCATTTTTGGATTATGGGGAAGACTTTGTTGAAGCAGACTCTATCGATAATTTAGTAATTAAAATGAATCAACTTACCGGAGAAAATCGCCTGGATATAGATCATGTGAGACGACAAGTCGCTGCGAGAGACAGAGAGTTGATAAATCCTTTTTCAAAAGACATACAAATCACAGCGATGCATGGTGCAAGACGTTATGTGGGAGACAAATTAATTCGGACAGCAAAACCACATGCTTTTTTAGATCGTAAAAATGGTCCGTTAATCGCTGTTCGTTTACATATCCTAAGCAGGAAAACATTGGGCGGATTACAAACTGATTTACAATCACGCGTGTTAAAAGAAGACGGAACTTGGTTAGAAGGATTGTATGCAGCCGGAGAGGTCGCCGGTTTTGGTGGAGGAGGGCTCCATGGCTATCGTTCATTAGAAGGCACTTTCTTGGGAGGTTGTTTATTTAGTGGTAAAATAGCAGGAGAAGCAGTTCGAGAACAATTACGTTGATGATTGAGGAGGAAAAAGCATGTTGCTAGAAGTGATTGCGGTAAGTCCTAGAGACGCCATTTTAGCAGAAAAGTACGGCGCAGACCGCTTAGAGTTATGTACGGGAATGGCAGAGGGAGGTTTAACTCCGAGCCATGCTGTAATTAAACAAACGGTTCAAGCAAGTAATCTGCCAGTAAATGTTATGGTTCGTCCCCACGCAAATTCATTTGTTTATTCAGACGAAGAAATTCATTTGATGCAAGAAGACATTGAACATAGTAAAACATTAGGCGCAAATGGGGTCGTCATCGGGCCATTAACAGAACAAAATACAATTAATGAAAAACAGCTGCAACAATTATTGCAAGCAGCAAAAGGTATGGAAGTGACTTTTCACCGGGCATTTGATGAAGTCTCCAATATGGAAGTGGCACTTGAAACATTGCTCAACTATCCGCAAATAAAGACGATTTTAACAGCTGGTGGAACTGGAAAAGCAACCGATCATGTTACCAATTTAAAAAATCTAGTAAGTAAAACAGCTGATACAGCACTTACTGTAATGCCGGGAAGTGGATTGGACGCGACGAAGCTGGAACAATTTAATCAAACAGTTAAGCCGCGAGCTGTTCATATTGGAACAGGTGCACGAGAGTTTACGACATACGAATCTTCTTTGTCTAAAACGAAAATAAAAGCAATTAAAGCGTTGTTTTAGTAAGTAGTATTATGGAAGTTAGATATATGCCTATCGCATTTATGTATGGAGGGAATCGTTTTGAAAATCAGCGTACTGGATCAATCACCTATTTCAGAAGGAAGTACAGCCGAAGAAGCATTAAACAATACGATAAAGTTAGCTCGCTTTGTGGAAGAATGGGGGTATGAACGGTTTTGGGTGGCAGAACACCATGATTTATTCGGATTAGCAAGCCCGAACCCGAATGTGATGCTTGGAGCAATTGGAGCGTATACAAGTAGCATTCGTCTCGGAGCAGGAGCTGTTCTACTTCCTTATTACAAACCGTTCCATGTAGCTGAGACGTATAATCTCCTTGCAACATTATATCCTGAACGAATAGATCTAGGCTTAGGGAGAGCTCCAGGCGGGTCAGCTGAAGTATCCTTGGCACTTTCAGACAATTATTTAAAACAAGTGCGGGAATACGAGCAATCGATTGATGAATTAATTGGCTTTTTGCATCAGACCTACCCAGATGACCATCCTTATGGCAAAATACAAGCAAGCCCTTTACCTAAAGAGGCACCTGCAGTTTGGCTTTTAGGAACAAGCGAAAAAAGTGTAATCCTCGCAGCTCAAAAAGGGACAAATTACGCTTTTGCAGATTTTATGACGGATTTTAACGGGCCGGAGATTGTGAAGCGTTTTAAAAACGAAAGCAAAGACGAAACTGCCCAAGCAATCGTAGCTGTAAATGTATTTTGTGCGAAAACGGAAGCGGCAGCAGAAGAAATGGCGTTAAGTTCCATCGTTTGGAAGTTGCAACAGGACAAACAAACAGACGCCAGAATTCCATCTAAACAAGCAGCAAAAGCGTATGAATTTTCCGAAGAAGAAGCGGAACGGGTTCAAAAAATGAAACAAAAAATGATTATAGGTGACCCGGCACAAGTAAAGGAGCAAATGGAGAAGATCAAAGAACAATATGAAGCGGACGAGCTGATGATTATTACCATTACATATGATATAGAAGATAAATTAACTTCGTATCGGCTGATTAGTGAAGCTTTTGCTGCGGATTGAGCTTTCTAAGAAGCAAAAGCCATAAACACTTGCTATCTAAAATAACAATATGATAAAATGCTTTATAGAGTTTGTCGTTACGAAGAGAGGATGTTTTAGATTGTCTACATTAGTACATGTTCTTCTTGTATTGGATGCAATCGTTATGATTGTCTTCGTTCTGCTTCAATCTGGAAAAAGTGCAGGTTTATCGGGAGCTATTTCAGGTGGAGCGGAACAATTATTTGGGAAACAAAAAGCACGTGGGATGGATTTAATACTTCATCGTGGTACGGTTATTACGGCTATTTTGTTTTTCTTATTAACTTTTACAAGTGCCTATATATTGTAAAATAAAGCAGGTACCCTTATTACTTCATCGTGATAAGGGTTTTCATTTTTTTGCAGGTAAGAAAACAAAATTCTCTCTTTTGCTTGCAAATAAATAACGAAAGCATTGCTATTAAAATTCTTGCAAATGCTAAGTTTACGATCGCCATCAAGAAAGGCTATCGACCTTCTTGATGCATAAGTGCACCCAAGGTATTCATAAGACATAGGACTACCAGGGGTTCTAAAGTAATTATATTGGAGGAAGAAAGTAATATGAAGATTAAACAACCGTCTCCCTTTACGTTCGAAGCTGGGCCAAGAGCTGTTTTATTGCTACACGGATTTACCGGTCACTCTGCAGATGTGCGTATGCTGGGTCGCTTTTTAGAAACAAAAGGATACTCAAGCCATGCTCCGATTTATCGTGGACATGGGACCGTACCGGAAGAGCTGATTAAATATCGACCTGCAGATTGGTGGGAAGACGTCCAAGAAGCTTATCAGCATTTAAAGGATTTAGGATACAAAGAAATCGCAGTAGCTGGCTTATCGATTGGAGGAGTTTTTGGGCTGAAATTAGCATCTGAAAACCCGATCAAAGGAGTCGTTCCAATGTGCGCTCCAATGTATTTTGACAACGAGAACCACCTGACAGACGGCTTTGAACAATTTGCCAAACAGTATAAACAATTATCACAAAAAGATGAGGCAGTGATGGAAGAAGAAATTTCACAATTAATGAAAGTATCAGAACCTCTATTTGATGATGTAGGTTCGTTCGTTCAGGATGTTAGTAAAATTGTTGACTTAATTTTTTCTCCGGGGCTTGTCGTACAAGCAGTGAATGACCAAATGATTAATCCGAAAAGCGCCAACTACATTTACGAACATTTAGAATCCGATCATAAAAAACTTTCCTGGTATGAGAACTCCGGTCATTTTATTACAGTCGGTCCGGAAAAAGATCAATTGCACGAAGAAATATACGAGTTTTTGGAAAGCTTGGATTGGGAAGAATAAGAAAGGGAAATAATATAGAAAAGAGGAGGTGCAAGAAATGAATGAAATGAACCAATTAGGTGAGGATATTATGCATCATTTTAAAGAAAATGGTGAAAAGCCGCTTTCTGTGAAAGAATTAGAAGCTTTATTTGAGATGCATGAAACAGAAGATTTTAAACAACTTATAAAAACATTAAACTATCTAGAAGAATCTGGTGCACTAATCCGAACTAGAAAGAATCGGTACGGACTTCCAGAGAAGATGAATGCGATTCGTGGTAAAATCGATATGCATCAGAAAGGATTTGCTTTTCTCATTCCAGACGAAGAAGATATGCAAGACGTTTATATCCATGCGTTTGATTTACATTCTGCGATGAATAGAGATACTGTCCTCGTACGTTTGGAGAAACAAGGAGACGATGGCCAACGTCCGGAAGGGTCTGTTATTCGTATTGTGGAGCGGGCTAACCAACAAATTGTGGGAACGTTTGAAGATAACCAATCGTTTGGATTTGTCCGTCCGGATGATAAGCGGATTCCGAATGATATCTTTGTTCCGAAGCGTAAAACAAAAGGCGCTGTAACAGGTCATAAAGTAATTGTATCTATTAATAAATATCCGGAAAAAAGAAAGAATGCAGAAGGGGAAGTTATTGATATATTAGGTC
Source organism: Pseudogracilibacillus sp. (assembly GCA_035301845.1). GTDB lineage: Bacteria > Bacillota > Bacilli > Bacillales > Amphibacillaceae > Pseudogracilibacillus. The sequence continues at coordinate 23,291 of DATGTM010000135.1, forward strand.
ATGAAAACGACCCTGGTATTGATATTCTTTCGATTATTTATAAACACGGTATTAAAATAGAATTTCCCGAAGAAGTGTTAGCCGACACAGAAGAAGTCGCTGAAACAGTCTCGGAAGAAGAAATGGTCGGACGCCGTGATTTACGGGATAAACAGATTGTCACTATCGACGGAGCGGACGCCAAAGATTTAGACGATGCTGTTCGTGTAGAGAAATTAGCTAATGGAAATCATTTATTAGGTGTTTACATTGCAGATGTCAGTTATTATGTACAAGAAGATGCACCTATTGATCAAGAAGCATATGAAAGAGGGACGAGTGTCTATCTTGTCGACCGTGTTATTCCGATGCTCCCACATCGTTTATCGAATGGAATTTGCTCGTTAAATAAAGGTGTGGATCGTTTAACGATGGCGTGTGAAATGGAAATAGGCCCTAATGGCGAAGTAGTGCAGCATGAAATTTTTGACGCAGTCATCCGTACAACGGAACGAATGACGTATGATGCTGTAAATAATATTTTAGTGAATCAAGATGAAACAGAAAAGAAAACGTATGAATCATTAGTTCCTTTATTTCAAAACATGGAAACTTTAGCAAGTATTTTACGTAAGAAGCGGATGGATCGAGGAGCAATCGATTTTAATTTTAAAGAAGCACAAGTACTTGTCGACCATGAAGGTAAAGCGAAAGACATCGTGTTAATCGATCGTTCTGTTGGTGAAAGGCTAATTGAAGAATTCATGCTATGTGCGAATGAAACGATTGCAGAGCATTTTCATTGGATGGATGTTCCTTTTATGCATCGGATTCATGAATCTCCGGATGAAGCTAAATTACAACAGTTTTACGAATTTGTACAAGGCTTGGGATATGTCGTAAAAGGAACTGCGAACGACGTGCATCCCTTAGAATTACAAAAAATACTCGATAAAGTAAAAGGTGAAAGAGAAGAGCCAGTGATTCAGAAACTAATGCTCCGCTCTATGCAGCAAGCAAAGTATGACCCGGCAAGCATTGGTCATTTTGGTTTATCGACAGAATTTTATACACATTTCACGTCGCCGATTCGACGTTATCCGGATTTAACCGTACACCGCCTCATTCGTACGTATCTCATGCAAGGTAAAATGGATACGAAAACGATGAAAAATTGGAAGAGCCGTTTACCAAATATCGCAAAGCACACCTCTGAAATGGAACGAGTCGCTGTCGATGCCGAAAGAGACGTTGATGATCTGAAAAAAGCAGAGTATATGCAAGATAAAGTCGGCGAAGTTTACACTGGCATGATTAGCTCTGTTACTAGTTTCGGTGTATTTGTAGAACTCGAAAACACAGTGGAAGGTTTGGTCCACGTCAGTTATATGCTGGATGATTACTATCATTTTTCAGAAGCACAACAAGCGTTGATTGGAGAAAGAACGAAAAAAATATATCGCGTCGGTGATGAAGTAACGATTCAGGTCATCCAAGTGAATATGACAGACCATACGATTGATTTTGCATTTTCTGACGAAGCACCTTCTTAAGAAAGGGGGAATAGAACTTGGCAAATAAACATCAGAAGCCATTAGCACAAAACCGCAAAGCTTTTTTCGATTTTTTTATCGAAGAAACCTATGAAGCAGGCATCGAATTAAGAGGAACTGAAATTAAGTCAATCCGGGCAGGGCGTGTCAGTTTAAAAGATGCGCATGTTCGGATTATGAATGGTGAAGCCCAGTTGATTAATATGCATATTGCTCCATATGAGCAGGGGAATCGTTTTAATCATGATCCAACCAGAAGTCGAAAGCTATTGCTGCACCGAGCGGAGATTGACAAGTTATTTGGAGAAGTGAAGCAAAAAGGCTATACAATTGTTCCGTTGAAGCTATATATTAAGCGCGGTTTTGCGAAAGTCCTAATCGGTTTAGGTAAAGGGAAAAAACAGCACGATAAACGAGAAGACTTAAAGCAAAAACAAATGAAGCGTGATATCGACCGGGCAATGAAAGATGCAAATCAATAATTTGTTTTTATAGGTGGAAATGTTATAATTAAAATAGAAATTGAATAAGTGGCTCAACTTATGTTTGTCAGAGTCCTTTTAATCGGGGACGTTCTGGATTCGACAAGGGTAGGTCGAGCTTAAGCTGCGCGTCGAGGTTACGGCTCGTAAAACGTTACAAGCCTTTAATTGGCGAACAAGAAGATTACTCTTTAGCAGCTGCATAAGCTCTAAAGGACTCTCTTCGTCATCGCCCGTGTGATGATACAGAGTCTCAACTAAAGCGGGATAAACGTACATCCTCCGTCTGGGGATTGTACGTTGAAACCAATCAGACTAGCTGCAGTAATGCCTGTTGGTAGGCGAAGCTGCAAGCGAACTGCGAATATACCAACTATGCGTGTAGAAGCTTAAGTGACGATACCTTTGGACGCGGGTTCAACTCCCGCCGTCTCCATTTTACGATTTCATTGAATTTCACTGAGTGTCAAAATCCTTGATTTGAAAGGGTTTTGGCACTTTTTTAATGTCACCCAATTTCATTCAATATTGATGTTAAACTAAAATTTGGACAGAGGGAACAGTGGTTTTTATACTAAATATAATCATGATGAAGAACGTCTAATATGGTTCAAAGAATATAATAAAAAAATTAAATTATATGCCAGTATATTGCTAATAGAAGGTGGTAGAAAGATTGCTGAAGTTGAGTTAGAATTTAGCATATCAATTTTTAGTAGATGAAAGCAGACCGTTAAAAGAAATAAAAAACCACTCTATAAGTTGTTAAGATAAAAACTTAAACGCTTATAGAGTGGGAAACAAGTACTTCGTGGTATCGTGTTTGCTTTTAAAAGGTTATGGTATTTTTCATTAGCTATCGATAATGATCAGTCTCTCTCAATAGCCGTCAATTTGTACAGGTACGTGGCTCCAATTTTATTTATTTTTCATCATCAATGGTGAGTGCTTTTTCTGAGTTTAATAAAAACGGGCGTAAATACCCCAGCGTACTGGCCAGTGGCAGCACTTCAGGTTTTAATTTTATATTTAACTGTTCTTTTAAATATTGCTTGCGTGTTTCAATACGCTCCCACAATAATGGATAGTGTTCTTTTATTTCTTGAATCAAGTCTTCATCCGCCAGTGCGATTGTACTTTCTGCTGAAATGCCATTATGTCCAGCCTGTACAGGGATAAAATCGACTTGGAAAATGCTTCCGCTTTGAACAATAGCATCTGAACTTTTATAGAAAGGCGAACTCATCCATTCTTCATCAGATGTTAGATGTCCAGGACATAGTTCCCACCCATAAGTCTCTTGTGG
>DATGTM010000136.1:0-21098 GCA_035301845.1 Pseudogracilibacillus sp.
GTAGAAGCATAGTGATATGTGAAGCTGACGAATACTAATCGATCGAGGACTTAACTAAGTTTATGATGTACGTGTTGTTTGATTGATCTTGTTTAGTTTTGAAGTGTATAGCTTATTGCTTGCAATTCAAAGGAAAAATTCATATAATTATTTATGCTTCAAACGAAAGTATAGATAGTCTGGTAGCTATAGCGAAGAGGTCACACCTGTTCCCATCTCGAACACAGTAGTTAAGCTCTTCTGCGCCGATGGTAGTTGAGACTTTGTCTCCGCAAGAGTAGGACGCCGCCAGGCATTTTTCATATCGCGGGGTGGAGCAGTCTGGCAGCTCGTTGGGCTCATAACCCAAAGGTCGCAGGTTCAAATCCTGCCCCCGCAACCAACATTATATTTATTTAATAGGGAGCGACCCAGGTTGCAACCAAATAATATTTTAATTATTGTAGCTTTCGCTACATCATAATGTATACGGTCCGGTAGTTCAGTTGGTTAGAATGCCAGCCTGTCACGCTGGAGGTCGCGGGTTCGAGTCCCGTCCGGATCGTAAAAAGACTGAATCAAATTTAACTTGATTCAGTCTTTTTCTTTTCTGTATAGACTTGTTCTCAGAGATAAAAGGTCTAAGCTCTTTCTAACATTCGATTTAAGGCTAAGCGAGAAGCTTCTGCAATTTCTGGTTCTATCGAAATTGTATGAATGTATTCTTTTGTTTCAATTGACTCTAAAGACCATAATAGGTAAGGCAACGTAATGCGATTCATTGTCATGCATGAGCATAAATAAGGGTTTAAGGAAATGATTTCTTTATCTTTATGAGTCTGCTTTAAACGATTTACTAAATTCATCTCTGTACCAATTGCCCATTTAGAACCAGCTTGAGCATGTTCAATTGTTCTAATGATATAGCTTGTTGAACCAGATAAATCACTTGCCTTTACTGTTTCATAAGGACATTCCGGGTGAACGATTATTTTCATATCAGGATTGTTTTTCCTAACTTGATTGACATTGTCGATTGTAAAGTTTTCATGTACAGAACAATGTCCTTTCCATAATATAATTTTTGCATCTTCTAAATCTCCGTCATAGTCGAATTCATTTAAAATAGGGTCCCAAACCGCCATATTCTCTAATGGTATGCCAAGGTCATAACTAACGTTTCTTCCTAAATGTTGGTCAGGTAAAAATAAAATGCGCTCTTTTTGTCTAAGGGCCCATTGAATCATTCTTTCTGCATTAGAAGATGTGACGGTTGCTCCACCATTTTTCCCCACAAAGGCTTTTATTTCTGCTGTTGAATTTACGTAGGTTAATGGAATAATCGTGTCCCCGAATTTTTCTTGCATTATGTCCCAAGCTCTTTCTGTTTGATAAATGTTTGCCATATCTGCTAAGGAACAACCAGCTCGTAAATCAGGTAGTAAGACGTGTTGATCTTTATCTGTTAAAATATCCGCCGTCTCTGCCATAAAGTGTACACCACAAAAGACGATAAATTCAGCCTGTTTATTTTGCTGTGACAGTTGTGCTAATTGCAAGGAATCTCCCGTTGCATCTGCAAATTGAACAACTTCGTCTTTTTGATAATGGTGAGCAGGGATGAAGAGTCTTTTTCCTAACTTATTTTTAATTTCATGGATTCGTTCTTCCATCTGTTCAACAGTCATTTCACTGTATTTTTTTGGTAAAGTGTAATCGTTTTTCATTAAATCTAAAATATCTACCATATCAATGAACAACTCCTTCTATAGTTAAACTTATATCTAAAGCTTTAACGGAATGAGTTAAAAAGCCTAAGGAAATAAAATTAACCTTTGCTTCGCGGTAATATTTTAAAGTGTCTAACGTAATTCCACCGGAAGCTTCTGTTAATATATGTTCAGGTACGTAGGAAGCCATTTTGTTAATCTCATTAACAGAGCGATTATCAAACATAATAATATCGGCTTTTTGTGCTACAGCTTCTTTAACTTGCTCGATTGTCTCTGTTTCAACTTCAATTTTTGTAGCTGGTCCAATCTGCTGTCTAACTAGTTTAACCGCTTTCTCAATTGAGCCACTAAAAGCAATATGATTATCCTTAATCATTACTAGGTCACCCAAACCGAAGCGATGATTATAACCACCACCACATGTGACAGCGTATTTTTCAAACATACGTAATCCAGGAGTAGTTTTTCTCGTATCGACAATTTTAATATTCGGGTTGTTTAAAGTTCTCACGGCCTGTTGAGTGATAGTGGCAATCCCGCTCATTTTCTGTATCAAGTTTAAAATGACACGCTCACCAGTTAGGATAGACACTATCGGTCCAGATACGGTTGCAATTGTTTCACCTTCTTCAACATAATCGCCATCTTTTTTATAATAGTTGATCTTTATATTTTTATCTAAGAGATGGTAACCTTCCTTTATGATTGCAAGGCCGCTTAAAATACCATCAGCTTTAGCATAAAACTTAGCAGTTCCCTTTTTATTTTTAGGAAAAATGGCATCAGAAGTAAGATCCTTATATTGAAAATCTTCCATAAAAAATTCCTTCAGTTTTTTACGTAATAAAATACGATTCAAGTGTACACCTCCTTGTGAGAATTTTCACAAAAAAGTAGAAGTTCATTTGACATATATCATTACACATAAATATAATAATGACAAGACATATGTAAAATGGAGGATTTATATGATATATTTAGATTACGCTTCAACAACACCAATGAGCGATGATGCTTTATATGTATTCAATGAAGCAACAAAGCGCTTTTTCGGTAATTCGAGTAGTTTACATGAAATCGGAACAATAGCTAACGATGCATTAGAATCTTGTCGAAAAACATGGGCGGGGATGTTAGATTGCTATCGTGAAGGGATATTTTTTACAAGTGGGGGAACGGAATCGAATCAACTTGCTGTTCAATCTTTAGTAGACGGAAACAAAATGAAAGGGAACCACCTAATTACGACAGAAGTGGAGCATTCGTCGTTATATAATTTATTTAAAAAATATGAAGAAGAAGGTTACGAAGTTACTTATTTACCGTTGGGTGCCGATGGACAAATAAATCTTCAACAATTGCAAAGCTCTCTCCGACCTACAACTATCCTCGTTTCCATCCAAGCAGTAAATAGTGAAACAGGCTTTATACAGCCGATTGAAGCAATAGGTGCCTTGTTACAAAAGCGGAATATTCCTTTTCATACTGATTTTGTTCAAGGGTTTGGGAATTTGTCTTTATCTGTTAATCACAATTATATCGATTCATTGTCGATTGCAAGCCATAAAATTTATGGACCGAAAGGGGTTGGCCTCTGTTATATAAATCCACGAGTAAATTGGAAAGGTCAAATTCCGAATACAACCCATGAATTAGGCTTTCGACCAGGTACCGTAGATGTGCCATCGATTATGGCTTTTACTAGGGCTGCGCAAAGACTAACCGAACGTCGAGAAATCCACCGCAATAAGATGAAATATTTACGCAATACTTTCCTAGAATTATTAGAAAAATCATCGATTCCTTTTACTCTTTATGAGAGCCCAACGGTACAACTACCACAAATTATCGCTTTATCTATTGCGAAGTTACAAGGTCAATATATTATGTTAGAATGTAACAAGCATAACATTGCGATTTCAACTGGAAGTGCTTGTCAAGTAGGTAGGCAGTCTCCTTCACGAACGTTATTATCTTTAGGAAAAGGTAAAGACGAGGCAAATCAACTTGTCCGTATATCCCTTGGAAAGAATACGACATTAGATGAAATTAATCAGCTTGTAAAAGTGTTATCGAATATAGTAAAACAATAAAATATGAAAGGTAGGTTCGAAATGGAGAGAAAAAGACGGTTATCAGGTGAAGAACGTAGAGCGCGTATTGTTCAAATGCTAAAGGATGCTAAAGATCCGATAACTGGTCAAGTGTTAGCTGAAACGACCGGTGTTAGTAGACAGGTAATTGTGACAGATATTGCCCTATTAAAAGCAAGTGATGAGCCGATTATCGCAACGAACCGAGGTTACTTATATATGGGTAAAAAAAGGTCTACCTCTTTACCGAAACGAATTATCCTTTGCAAGCATACGCCAGAACAGGCCGAAGAAGAATTAAATGCTTTAGTCGATTGTGGAGTAACAGTGGAGAATGTAATCGTCGAACACCCAATTTATGGGGAGTTAACAGGTTCCTTAATGATCAAAAGTCGATACGATGTGGAGCAGTTTATGAAAACAATTGAAAAGAAAGAAGCGACATTGTTATCGGTATTAACAGGAGGCCTACATTTACATACAATCGAAGCAGAATCTGTTGCGCAACTCGATACAGCTTGTGAACGGCTTCTTGAACTTGGTATTTTATACCAAGATGACGTTAATTAAGGAAAACGGTGTCCTACTACCTGCGTAGAAGACACCGTTTCATATTATAATCCCATAATGTGATAGCCAGAATCAACGTGGATCACTTCTCCAGTAATTCCGCGAGATAAATCACTTAATAAAAACATTGTCGCATCTCCCACTTGGTCTTGGTCGACGTTGCGACGTAATGGGGCCTTCTCTTCGATTACCGAATGAATTTCGTTTAATCCTGAAACTCCTTTAGCCGATACGGTACGAATAGGCCCGGATGAAATAGCATTGACACGGATACGATCTTTTCCAACATCTTCAGCTAAATATCGGACACTAGCTTCTAAAGCAGCTTTTGCTACACCCATCACATTGTAGTTCCGAATGACCCTTTCAGCCCCTAAATAAGATTGGGTGACAATACTTCCTCCCTCAGTCATTAACTTGCGCGCTTCTTTCGTAACTTTAACTAAAGAGTAAGCACTAATTTCGTGAGCTAATAAAAATCCGTCACGGGATGTATCGGCATATTCGCCTTTTAGCTCTTCACGGTTAGCGAAGGCAACGGAATGAACGACTCCGTGAATTGTTCCTACTTTTTCTTTTATTTCTTGAAAAGCTTCTTCAATGCTTTTGTCGCTAGCGACATCACACGTGACAAAGAGTTTAGCTTCCATATCGTTTTTTTCAAGTAACTTTTGTAATCGATTATAAGAACGTTCTTGACGGTTTGTGAAAATTAAGTTAGCACCTTCCCGAGCGATTGCTTTTGTAATTCCCCAAGCGATACTTCGTTGGTTAGCTACACCCATAACTACGATATTTTTCCCTTCTAATAAACCAGCCATTCAAAAACCTCCGTATAATATGTATTTTTTTCTATTATACCGTTGAACGAATTGATTACACAAGCTTTCGATAGTAACAACTGCTGTTACAATATTAAAAGTAAAAGGTTTTAAAAGTACTAATTTCCTCACTATATTTAAAACAAGTTGCTAATAAATACAAAATAAAATCCAATCGATGCATTTTACTTTACAAAAAGGAATTCGTTATATATAATAAAAATCGTTGAATGATAGAAATACGAGAAAGGCCCCTTGGTCAAGTGGTTAAGACACCGCCCTTTCACGGCGGTAACACGGGTTCGAATCCCGTAGGGGTCATTTTTCTATGCCGGCCTAGCTCAACTGGTAGAGCAACTGACTTGTAATCAGTAGGTTGGGGGTTCAAGTCCTCTGGCCGGCATATTTCTGGCCGTATACAATTAAGTGTAAGGCTTTTCTTTTGTTTATGTATACAATTTGAATAATTGGGTAAATTATGGTGGGGTAGCGAAGAGGCTAAACGCGGCGGACTGTAAATCCGCTCCCTTTGGGTTCGGGAGTTCGAATCTCTCCCCCTCCACCACTTTGGGCTATAGCCAAGCGGTAAGGCAACGGGTTTTGATCCCGTCATTCCCCAGGTTCGAATCCTGGTAGCCCAGTTATCATGAACCCGGTTATAACCGGGTTTTTTAACATCATTATTTAATAATATATTTAGCTATGGACATAGAGAACGTCGAGGAGGGCTCCCTGTTCGGAGGATTTTCACGTGAATAGCTGCTTTATTATGCTGATGAGTTGGTCTATTGCTACATCGTTTGTCATGTAAAATAGACGCGATTATATACATAAGTACGAATAGTGTAAACAAGGTTCGTCTCATAGATTAACCTTGTTTATTTGCATTTTAGGGCTCTTTTTCCCATAATAAAATCAATTCATCTAAAGAAAAAGGTTTTCTATGTACTATAGAAGGCTTGTCTTTGGTATACTTAATATAATAAGGAAACAGATTTATCACAGATTGAAGGGTGAACATAATGGAGATGTCTTCAAGAATTCCTGGCTTCTATAAAATGACAGTAGAAGAAAGAAAACAACATATGATTCAATTGTGCCAACTTGATGAACCGACAGCTAATCAACTGTTGTCTACAGTTTCGCTTCCTGAAGAAACGGCAGACCACATGATTGAGAATGTGATTGGGACATTTAGTTTACCACTTGCAGTTGGATTGAATTTTAAAGTAAATGAAAAAGATTATATCATTCCAATGGCTGTGGAAGAGCCGTCAATTGTTGCTTCTGCAAGTTATATAGCCAAAATAGTTCGGGAGACTGGCGGTTTTAAAACAGAATCAACAGAACGAATTATGATTGGACAGATTCAAGTAGTCGGTTGCGAAGATTTCGAAGCTGCAAAAGCAGCTGTTTATAATGAGAAAACAATGCTTATTGAGGCTGCAAATAACGCATATCCAAGCTTGGTAGATCGTGGCGGCGGCGCTATTGATCTGGACGTTCGAATCATTAATGAAGGTTCATCGAAATACAGTCAAATGTTAATTGTTCATCTTTATGTAAATACCTGTGATGCGATGGGGGCTAATATTATAAATACGATGGCGGAGTCTCTGGCGCCACTTGTAGAACATGTGACTCAAGGGAAAGTCTATCTAAGGATTCTTTCCAACTATGCTGATCGATGTTTAGCTAAGGCTACTTGTACCATCCCACCTCATTTACTGGAATCCGATGAGTTTACAGGAGAAGAAGTTCGAGACGGAATTATTCAAGCGTATGAATTTGCGGCTTCCGACCCTTATCGTGCTGTCACACATAATAAAGGGATTATGAATGGAATCGATCCTGTTATTATCGCAACAGGTAATGATTGGCGTGCAATTGAGGCTGGTGCACATGCTTATGCGGCTAAAGATGGGCAGTATCGATCGATGACAACTTGGTCTAAAGATGAGAAAGGAAATTTAACAGGCTCACTGGAAATTCCGATGTCTTTAGGAATAGTTGGAGGAGCAAGTCGAGTTCACCCGATGGCCGGAGTTGCTTATCAACTTCTTAAAGTGAGTTCAGCGAAAGAGCTTTCAGAAGTGATTGCTTCAGTTGGTTTGGCTCAAAACCTTGGAGCACTTAAGGCGTTAGCGACAGATGGTATCCAAAAAGGGCATATGGCACTTCATTCACGATCAGTTGCTGTCGCAGCTGGAGCTACAGGGGAGTTGGTTGATGTGATCTCAGAAAAAATGATTGCTGCAAACGATATTCGAGTAGGTTTTGCTCAATCACTGATGGAAGAGTATCGAAAATGAGTGTAGAAAAAGTATCGATGAATCATAAAATGTCTGTAGGTACCGCATATAGTAAGGTGATTTTAGTAGGAGAACATGCAGTTGTTCATGGCCAACCGGCTATCGCTCTTCCGTTTCCTTTAATAGGTGTAGAGTCAATTGTGAGATCAATTGAAGGGGATATTTACGTCGACAGCGAGTTGTATAAAGGTTTACTGCACGAAGCGCCTCCAGCATTGCAAGGAATTGCAAATACGGTTTATCAAACGCTTGAACAATTAGGTTTACCAAAACAAGATTTATTTATTAGTATTGCCTCTTCTATACCTCCTGGAAAAGGTTTAGGTTCAAGTGCTTCTGTGGCGATGGCTATTGTGAAATCTTTATTTAATTATGCAGAAAAACCTTATACGAATAAGGATATATTACCGCTCGCTAATATATCCGAATCTTATGCACATGGAGCACCTAGTGGAATAGATTCTTTAGCAATCGCTTCTTCTTGTCCTATCTGGTATCAAAAAGATAAGCCGACAGAGGAAATTTTTCCGCAATCTGAATTTCATTTTGTGGTGGCAGATACTGGCCAAATGGCGGATACCAAAACAGCTGTCAGCACGGTGAAACAAATGTTGAAATTTGCCCCTGAAAAGGTGCATACACAAATTGAACGCTTAGGAGAACTGACTCATCTGGCGAAAAATTCGCTTGAAGAATCCAGTAAGCATTTGTTAGGAAAGGTGCTTGATGAAGCACAAAAAGAATTAGAATCATTGGGTGTCAGCAATACAAGTTTGAATCGATTGATTCATTCTGCTAAAAAAGAAGGCGCTCTGGGCGCTAAGTTAACCGGTGGAGGAAATGGCGGTTGTATTATTGCTTTAGCAAGGAATGAAATGCATGCTGCTCAAATTGGTGAAAAATTAAAAAAAATAGGAGCTGCGGCGGTTTGGCCTTTTGTATTGCAAAACCAAAGTGAAGTCTGAATGAAAAAAGCTGGCAACCTGTCAGCTTTTTTTAATACGTTATTTTTTAAAATGGAAAAAAGAGAAAGAGGGAGCTTAATCTGGTATACCAGCGTTACATATGATAAATTAATAATCAGATGCTTAAGATATAACTCACATGAAAAAAGTTTAAAAGGAGCGGGCATATGCGAGCTGCTGCAAAAGCACATACAAATATTGCTTTAATTAAATATTGGGGAAAGCGAAATGAATCATTAATTTTACCAACAAACAATAGTCTTTCTGTGACGTTGGATGGACTGTATACAAAGACGGACGTTGATTTTGATCCAGCTTTAACAGAAGATACTTTTTATTTAAATGAGGAACCAATTAAAGGAGAAGCCTATAATCGTGTAACGCAATACTTAGATAAATTACGGTCTATGGCGGGGTATTCAGAACTTTACGCTACTATAACCTCAACTAATAAAGTACCAACTGCCGCTGGATTTGCTTCTTCAGCTTCTGGCTTTGCAGCGCTTGCAGCTGCAGCTCAAAAAGCGTTAGGACTGAATTTGAATAATCAAGAGCTGTCCAAAATAACACGGCAGGGATCTGGCTCAGCCTGCCGTTCGATTTATGGTGGTTTTGTAGAATGGGAAAAAGGCACATTAGAAGATGGATCGGATTCTTACGCTGTACCTGTAACTCCTAAAGACCATTGGGACATCCGGATTGCAGCTGTAGTTTTAACAGCACAGGAAAAAGATGTCTCCAGCAGAGTGGGAATGAAGCGTACGGTTGATACTTCAGTCTTTTACAAAGGATGGCTGGAAAGCCTATCGACAGACCTTGAAGAAATTAAACAAGGGATTAAGATGAAAGATTTTGAAAAGGTTGGTGCAATCGCGGAAGCCAATTGTTTAAAAATGCATGCAACTACTTTAGGGGCGAATCCTCCTTTTACATATTGGACAGACGCAACGATGGCAGCTATGCAAACCGTTCAACAACTGAGGAAAGAAGGGATTCCTGCATATTTTACAATTGATGCAGGACCAAACGTGAAAGTATTGTATTTACCGGAAAATGAACAAGAAGTATTACGGAAATTACGCGCAGCACGTGATGTGGAAGAAGTAATCGTCAGTAAGGTGGGCGGCGGTGTTTCTTATGAAGAGTAGGTAGAGGTGAACGAAATGAAAGTGAGTGTTCCTGGAAAACTAATGGTAGCTGGAGAGTTTGCTGTGCTAGAACCTTACCAACCTTTAGTGGTGATGGCGGTGAATCGATTTGTCCAAGTACAGTTGAATCCAGCGACAACGAATGAGTTGTCTTTATTAGACTTTAATTTGGAAAGACTAGCTTGGCACTGGAATTCGCAAAATGTGATTATTTCAGAAGAAGATAGTCGACTGCGTTTTGTGCAACAGGCAATGGAAGTATCCTTGCGTTATTTGGAGGAAAATCAAGTTGTTGTTACACCAGTCCAGTTACAAATACATAGTGAATTGGATGATGCTTCCGGGGTGAAATATGGATTAGGATCCAGTGCAGCCGTTGTAACCGGGGTTGTTCGTTCGCTTTTAACTTATTTTTTAACGGAAAAGCCAACAGATATGCTCGTTTTCAAAATTGCTTCGATTGCACATGTTATCACCCAAGGAAATGGTTCAGGAGCAGACATAGCTGCAGCGAGTTTTCACGGTGTATTAAAATATACCTCTTTTCAGGCGGAATGGCTGTTAAGGGAATGGGAAGAAACGTCATCTGTTACTGATTTAGTACGCAAAACCTGGGATTATTTGACGCTGGAGCGAGTGGAATTCCCTCGCGATTTGCAAGTACTCGTTGGTTGGACTGGCACTGCTGCTTCTACAAAACATTTAGTAGCTAAAATTAAAAAAATGAAAAATACAGCTTACGAGACGTTTTTGCAAGAAAGTAAAAATGCTGTTTCTATGATTCTTGCTGGAATGGCAAACGATGATTCACCATTGTTTTTACAAGGAATTGAAACAAATCGAAAGGTACTAAGTGACCTGGGGCGAATAGCGGATGTTCCAATTGAAACGAGACGGTTATATCAATTAGCAAAAACGGCGGAATCTTTCCATGGTGCAGGTAAACTCTCAGGTGCAGGTGGAGGAGATTGTGGCATTGTGTTTGTCTCCCAAGAGACAGCGCGAGAAGAGGTTTATGTAAAATGGGGAAAGAGCGGTATTCTCCCTTTAGAACTTACAGTGTATCACGGAATAGTCGAATGAAAGGACAATTTTAACGGACGTCCAGAACGAAGTGTATAAGATGTGTTATTTAAGTTGCAGAACTTCGTTTTTTGTATAAACCTTCATGCGTGAACAAAATGTATGATCAATTACTGAAATAGTATAGTTTCTCTGGGTGGTTTAAAATAATTTTTAGAGGATTGAATAAAAGAATTACCATGCGCAGAAAGGATTGTGTTATAATAAACTCAATTATTGTTATTTTTTAAACAGGACCTAAAAAAGGAAGTGTCATTGTGTTTGAGGGATTTGATCTTCTTCAGATATTAAGAGTTACCGTAGACATCGCCATTGTATGGTATGTTTTCTATAAATTAATTATGATTATTCGCGGGACGAAAGCAATCCAATTATTAAAGGGTATTTTAGTGGTTATTTTTGTCTGGTTAATTAGCATACTGCTTAATTTGCAGACGATTCAGTGGATTACGAATCAAGCTATTTTATGGGGTTTCTTAGTTATTATTATCTTATTCCAGCCTGAATTAAGGAGAGCTTTGGAGCAGTTAGGACGAGGAAGTATATTTACCAGGAGTACTCGTTCAGAAGAAGAAGTGATTGAACAGACGATACAAGCAATTATTGTTTCTTGTCAATATATGGCGAAACGACGCATTGGTGCATTGATAAGTATCGAGTTAGATACTGGTTTAGGAGAATATGCAGAAACGGGAACCCTTATTGATGGGGAAGTGACGCATCAATTATTAACTAATATTTTCACTCCGAATACGCCGCTTCATGATGGAGCTGTTATTATGCGGGAAAATAAAATAGCGGCAGCTGCCTGTTATTTGCCTTTATCTGAAAGTCCTTCTATCTCAAAAGAACTGGGAACACGACATCGTGCCGCCATAGGTATTAGTGAAGTGACGGATGCGTTTACGATTATTGTATCGGAGGAAACAGGAGGAATATCCTGCTCGAAAAACGGAGAATTATTCCGGGAAATTGATGATGAACAATTGGAAAAACTGTTAATGGACAATTTAAAACAATCCATGAAGCCGACAGAAACAAATCTTCTGAATTGGAGGGGCAAGAAGAATGGATAAGCTGTTTCAAAATAAATGGGCCATCCGTGTCATGTCGCTTATCTTTGCC
Source organism: Pseudogracilibacillus sp. (assembly GCA_035301845.1). GTDB lineage: Bacteria > Bacillota > Bacilli > Bacillales > Amphibacillaceae > Pseudogracilibacillus. Next base: position 11,830 of record DATGTM010000136.1, read on the forward strand.
GTTTCTTTGTTTTTTTTCGTAAATATTGAAACGAATACAGCTAAAACAAATAACGCAGTTGTTCCCAATTCATCAGAAGAAACACAAGTATTAGACGATGTTCCTTTAGATGTTAAAATAGATTCTGATGAGTATGTCGTTAGCGGCGTACCGGATGAAGTAACTGTTTCATTCAAAGGGAAAAAAAGTAAGCTCACTCCGACAGTTCGCCAACGGAACTTTGGTGTTTACGTGGATTTACGTGGACTTGAAGAAGGCGAACATACAGTTGAAATACAAGACGAAAATATACCAAAAGATTTGGAATCCAATATCGATCCTGAAACGATTGATATTGAGATAGAAAAACGTGCAACACGAGAGTTTACACTGCATGCGGATGTAGCAAATGAAGATCAATTGCCGACAGGCTATGAACTGGGGGATATCGAAGTATCACCTGAAACAGTTCAAGTAGTTAGTGCGGAATCTGTCATGAATGAAGTAGCGATGGTGAAAGCCTATATCGATGTGAAAGATGTCAAAGAATCGATTGATAACAAGGAAGTGCCGATAAACGTATACGATAGCCAGGGAAATGACTTAAATGTTAATATCGAACCTGAAAATGCTGAAGTATCGGTTGATGTCGATCACCCAAGTAAAACAGTGCCATTACATGTCGAAACTTCGGGCGATTTGCCGGATGGATATGACACAAAGGAAATAAAAGCGGAAGATGAAATAGAGATTTTTGGAAAAAGTGATGCGTTACACGATGTGGAAGAAATATCTACAGAAAAAATTGACTTATCGGAAATGAATGAATCGACAGAAACAGATGTGGAAATTGATTTTCCGGAAGACGTTACCGCTGAAGAAGAAACTGTTCCGGTAGAGATCGAGCTGGAAAAAACAGAAGAACTCGACGATATTACGATTGATGTTAAAGGGGACACAGATAAGAAAGTTACATTTGATGAACCTGAAGAGAAAGAAGTATCCGTTAAAGCGACAGGACTTGACGATGTGATGAAAGATTTGGAGAAGTCCGATCTTACCGCTTCTATTGATGTCTCTGATTTAGATGAAGGAGAACATGAAGTGGATATTGATATAGAAGGTCCAGAAGGAATCTCCTTCGAATCGCAACCTGAAAAAGCAAAAGTAAACGTTGAAGAAGAAAGCTAAGTCGAAGCAGGCGCTTGGAAAAAGGAGAGGTACGAATTGGTTAAATACTTTGGAACAGATGGTGTGCGAGGAGTTGCGAACAAAACGTTAACACCTGAAATTGCATATAGATTAGGAAGAATATCAGGATATACCTTCACTCAAGAAGGCGAACAGCCAAGAGTATTAATTGGACTTGACACAAGATTGTCAGGGCCTATGTTAGAAGGAGCGCTGATTGCAGGTTTAACGTCTGTGGGAGCTGAAGTCATGCTTCTTGGCCCTATATCTACACCTGGTGTCGCCTATTTAACAAAAGGAACAAATGCTGATTTAGGAATTATGATATCAGCATCTCATAATTCTTTTGAGGATAATGGAATTAAGTTTTTCGGTCCGGACGGTTTTAAATTAACCGATGCACAAGAAGCAGAAATAGAAAATTTGATGAATCAAGAAGATACGCTACCAAGACCTCAAGGGGAAGATTTAGGTCTGTTAAGTAAGTACTTCGAAGGTTCCCAAAAATACTTGTCCTATCTGCAGGATACAGTGGATAATGATTTTACAGACCTTTATATTGGACTTGACTGTGCTAATGGCGCTACTTCAAGCCTTGCGACTCGATTGTTTGCAGATCAAGATGCTGAAATAGCTACGATTGGAAACAATCCTAACGGGACAAATATTAATGATGGTTACGGTTCGACTCATCCTGAAAAAATGCAAGCCCTCGTGAAAGAAAAAGGACTGGATGTTGGGCTTAGTTTCGATGGAGACGGTGATCGTTTAATTGCTGTTGATGAAAAAGGAAATATTCTTGATGGGGATAAAATTCTTTATGTTTGTGCGAAGTATCTGAAAGAAAACAATCAATTAGAGAAAGATACAGTTGTAACGACTGTAATGAGTAATCTTGGCTTTTATAAAGCGATGGAGAAAAATGGTATCCATGTAGAAACCGCGGGTGTTGGAGATCGATATGTTATGGAAAAGATGCGTGAACAAGGATATAATTTTGGTGGGGAGCAATCCGGCCATGTCATTCTATTAAATCAGACCACAACAGGAGATGGTCTCTTAACAGGAATGATGTTAGTAGATATTATGAAAGAAACTGGCAAGAAATTATCCGAGCTGACAGAAGGTATCACCATTTTTCCACAAGTTCTTCAAAATGTTCCGGTAGAAAATAAATATGAGCTGTTGGATGATGAAACAATTAAAACAGCTATCGCAGAAGCGGAAGAAGCTTTAGGCGATAAAGGTAGAGTGTTAGTTCGTCCTTCAGGAACCGAATCACTGATTCGAGTGATGGTGGAAGCTGAAACGAAAGAGCTGTGTGAACAATATGCAGAACGAATCATTCAAGTTGTGAAACAAATAGGCTGATATAAAAGGTTGCTCTCTCGAGCTTGAAGTAGAGCAGCCTTTTATATATGGCGAAAGGAATCAAGTGAAGGGGAGCTCGGATACATGTATTATTTTGCGGGATATGCGATAAAACTTTTTTTAAGTATTTTTGGATGGATTAAAGTATTTCAAAAAGAAAATCTTCCTGAAAAAGAAGGATACGTGCTTGCTTGTACTCATACAGGCTGGGTAGATATTTTATGGTTGGGCTGCTCTATACTTCCCGAAAAAGTTCATTATATGGCGAAAAAAGAATTATTTGAATCGCGAGGTTTGAAGTGGTTAATGAATTCTTTAAATGCTTTTCCAGTAGACAGGGAAAACCCAGGCCCAAGCTCCATTAAAATGCCGGTAAAATTGATTAAAAATAAAAGTATTGTCGGTATTTTTCCTAGTGGTACAAGAACCTCTGAGGATGTACCTTTAAAACGAGGAGCTGTCACGATTGCAGGGCATGCAAAATCTCCTATTGTCCCGGCTGCCTATACAGGACCAAATAACTTCAAAGAGTTATTAAGATGGAAAAGACCAAAAATTATTTTTGGGGAACCAATCTATTTACGAAAAGATATTCCTAAAAAAGAAGCATTTGATGTAATGGCAGAAGAGTTGAATGAAGCAATGAAAGCTTTACAGGAAAAAATAAAATAAATAGTTTGAGGAAAGTGTGCATGCTTACAGCTAAGTGTGCACGCTTTTTTTAATTGAAAATGAAGTGTCAGAAAAACTTCAAAATAAAATCATAAAGTTGTGAAACTTATCACTCCTCCATCTTTAGTGGAGGTGTATACTGAAGGTGAAGCAATGAAAGTAAGTTACAGTCAACGGTTAGCATCAAAAACTAAAAGGAGTGTTATGAGATGCCGGAAACAGTAGAAACGTTTGATGGTTGGTATGCATTACATGATTTTCGTACGATTAATTGGGAAAAATGGCAGCAGGCACCCAAAGACCAAAGAGAACTGGCGTTAAAAGAATTTCATAATCTCATCAATCATTGGCAGCAAGTAGAAGATGAAGAAGAAGGCAGTCATGCATTGTATTCAATTGTAGGACAAAAAGCAGATATATTAGGTATGTTTCTTCGTCCGACGATGAAAGAATTGAATGAATTAGAACTAGCTTGGAATAAGACAGCATTAGCTCATTTTACAGAACCTGCTTATTCGTATGTATCGATTATTGAAAAAAGTACCTATACTCAAAGACAAACCGATCCATATAAAGATCCGGATATGCGAGCGAAACTTTATCCGAAAATACCTGGAAATGATTATATTTGTTTTTATCCAATGAGCAAATTACGCGGGGAAATCAATAATTGGTTTACTTTATCCAAGGCTGAGCGTGGGCGTATGATGTTTGAACATATTGATACAGCAAAGCATTTTACAAAAGATTTGAAACGCATTGTGACGGGGTCAATCGCCTTTGATGAATATGAATGGGGAGTTTCATTGTTTTGTGATGATCCGCTTCGTTTTAAAAAGTTAATCTATGATACACGTTTTGATGAAGTAAGCGCAAAATATGCTATTTTCGGTACGTTTTATATTGGGCGTCGGCTCCCAGCAGAACAAGTAGACGCGTTTTTTCAAGTGTAGTAAAGAGCAGTTCTTTCTGTTTTAGTTTATCTAAGTTACCGAAGTGGCAGGATTGTTATAAATAATTGGCTGTACTTACTAAATAAAACAATGTTCAATCCAATTTATGGATAAATGTCATAATTACTTTCCAAATGCCTCTTCGGAAAACGCCTTTATTGTGGTACGATAGATACATGTATAATTTATTTGAAAATTCATATTTTTCTCGTGTATAAAACGTGGGGCTATCAATCGTGTCTAATCAAATGAAAACGCTACAATATGCTTATTTAAGCATTGTAAATATTTTAAGTTCTTCATAAGCTTTACGAATTCACAAGAGAATGTCCATCTACGAAAGAAGGGGTGTATGGTGAATGAAAAGAATGACAAGAATGAAGTATTTTAAACCTGTCGAACGCTATGCAGGTAATTGGTCTGCGTTAGAAGAGAAAAACCGCGATTGGGAAGATATGTATCGACAACGCTGGTCCCATGACAAAGTAGTTCGGACTACACATGGCGTAAACTGCACAGGATCGTGCAGCTGGAAAGTGTTTGTGAAAAACGGTGTTATCACTTGGGAAAATCAGCAAATTGATTATCCATCTTGCGGACCGGATATGCCGGAATTTGAGCCACGCGGTTGTCCAAGAGGTGCCTCTTTTTCATGGTATGAATATAGCCCGTTACGGGTTAAATATCCGTATATGCGTGGAAAACTGTGGAACTTATGGCAAGCAGCGATGCAAGAACACAGGGACCCTATTGAAGCTTGGAAAAGTATCGTTGAAAATCCGGAAAAAGCAAAAGAATACAAAACTGCACGAGGCAAAGGCGGTCATGTCCGTATGGATTGGCAGCAAGTCACTCAAATTATTGCTGCACAATTAATATATACAATTAAAAAATATGGACCAGACCGTATTGCAGGATTTACACCGATACCTGCTAAGTCAATGGTGAGTTACGCTTCTGGCGCTCGCTTCTTATCATTGTTGGGCGGCGAGATGCTCAGCTTTTATGATTGGTATGCAGACTTACCACCATCTTCACCACAAATTTGGGGAGAACAGACGGATGTGCCGGAATCCAGTGATTGGTTTAATGCTGGCTATATTATTATGTGGGGCTCCAACGTTCCGTTAACTAGAACTCCTGATGCCCACTTTTTAACGGAAGTGCGTTACAGAGGAACGAAGGTTGTCTCCGTCGCGCCGGATTATGCAGAAAGTGTTACGCACGCAGATGATTGGATTTCTTCCAATCCTGGAACAGACGCCGCGGTTGCTCAAGCAATGACTCATGTTATCTTAGATGAATTTTATGAAAAGCGCCAAGAAAAAATGTTTATTGATTATGCAAAGCAATACACGGATCTGCCTTTCTACATCATGTTGGATGAACATGAAGATACATATAAGGCAGGCAGATTTTTGCGAGCCAGTGATATGGGAATGGAACAAGAGCATGCCGATTGGAAACCGATTATTTACGACCAGAATGCTGGGAAGTTTATTGTCCCGAATGGAACAATGGGGCAACGCTGGGAAGAGGGTGTGAAATGGAATCTGATTTTAGAAAATCCAGATGGTTCTGTTGTAGACCCTGCGTTATCGGTTTTGGACGAAGAAAGCCAGTGGGAAGAAATTGTTTATCCTTATTTTGACCAATCAGGAAATGGAACGTTTATCAGATCAATTCCTGTGAAAGAAGTACAGTTGGCGGATGGATCGACGAGAAAGATTGCTACCATTTATGATGTTATGTTGAGCCAATATGGAGTGAAACGTCCTGGGGCGACACATATAGCTGAAAATTACTTGGATGAAGACAGCATTTACACTCCTGGCTGGCAACGAGCGATTACGAGTGTTAAGCCGGAATTAGTGATTCAAATCGCTCGGGAATTTGCAGAGAACGCTATCGATACAAATGGGAAATCTATGATTATCATGGGAGCCGGAATAAATCATTGGTTTAATAGTGATACAATTTACCGGTCTATTTTAAATTTGGTCATATTAACTGGCTCTGAAGGTAAAAACGGTGGTGGTTGGGCACATTATGTTGGCCAGGAAAAAGTTCGTCCGATAGAAGGATGGAATAATATAGCATTTGCCCGGGATTGGCAAGGACCGCCTCGTTTACAAAATGCGACTTCCTTTTTCTATTTTGCCACAGACCAGTGGCGTTATGAAGAAGCAGGGGTTGATACATTAAGAGCAGCAACAAGTGGAGAGCGTCGTTATGAGCATCCGGCAGATTATAACGTATTAGCAGCTAGACTAGGCTGGATGCCCGCTTATCCACAATTTAATAAAAATTCATTGGCTTTCGGAGAAGAAGCGAAAGAACGTGGAGATGATACAGATGAAGCCATTGTAAACCGGGTTGTTTCTGATTTACAAACAAACGAATTAGAGTTTGCGATGGAAGACCCGGATGCTCCGGAAAATTTCCCGAGAACGTTATTTGTCTGGCGGTCCAATCTTGTTTCGAGTTCTGCTAAAGGACAAGAATATTTTATGAAACATTTATTTGGAGCAACAAGTAATTTATTTGCGCAGGCGAATGAAGATATGAAGCCGGAAGAAGTTAAATGGCGCGAAGAGGTGCAAGGCAAGCTTGATTTATTATTAGCAATTGACTTTCGAATGACGACGACGCCAATTTATGCCGATATTGTATTGCCTGCAGCGACTTGGTATGAAAAAGAAGATTTATCATCTACAGACATGCATCCATTTGTACATCCATTTAACCGGGCGATTGATCCGCCATGGCAGACTCGTTCGGATTGGGATATTTATCGGTCTATTGCAGAGCAGTTCTCTGAAATGGCGAAAACTCATTTACCTGGCGTCTATAAAGATGTAGTAACAACACCTTTAGCACATGATTCGCCGCAAGAAATAGCACAGCCAATGGGAAAAGTGCAAGATTGGAAAACAGGCGAAGTAGATCCAATTCCAGGGAAAACGATGCCAGCTATGCAAATTGTGGAGCGGGATTATACAGCGCTTTACGATAAATACATTACGTTAGGACCGAATATGGAAAATGGAAAAATTGGTGCACATGGCGTCAGTTTTAACGTTAAAGAACAATATGATTTACTTAAAGGGATTAATGGTGTGTATTATGATGAATCAATTAAACATGAAAGACCAAAACTGCGAACAGGAAAACAAGTAGCCGAAGCCATTCTTGCCGTATCATCTGCCTCGAATGGAAGAGTTTCCCAAAAAGCATTTGAAGCACAAGAAGATATAACCGGAGTTCCATTAAAAGATATTTCGGCAGATAGGGCAGCGGAGCGATTTACGTTTGAAAGCATCACGATTCAACCGAGAGAAGTTATTCCGACACCTGTCTTTAGCGGTTCAAATAAATTAGGACGTCGTTATTCACCATTTACGACGAACATTGAAAATTTAATTCCATTTCGCACGTTAACCGGCAGACAGCATTTCTATTTAGACCATGAATTGTTTTTAGATTACGGCGAAGCGCTTCCGATCTATAAACCGACGTTGCCACCACTCGTTTTAGGACCTAAAGACCGTCAAGTAAGAGGCGGCGTGGATACACTTGTATTACGTTATTTAACGCCGCATGGGAAATGGAATATTCATACGACCTATCAGGATAACCAGTATATGATGACGCTTTTCCGCGGAGGCCCGACGGTTTGGGTTTCCAATGAAGATGCTGAGGAACATGATTTAGCGGACAACGACTGGGTGGAAGTATACAATCGAAACGGCGTTGTTGCGGCGAGACTAGTCGTCAGTCACCGGATGCCTAAAGGAACAATGTTTATGTACCACGCACAAGACAAACATGTGCATGTACCAGGTTCAGAACTAACCGATACACGAGCGGGAAGTCATAATGCTCCAACTAAAATTCATATGAAACCAACCCAAATGGTTGGCGGATATGCGCAACTGAGTTACGGATTTAATTACTATGGACCAATTGGCAACCAGCGTGATGAATATGTAGCTGTTCGTAAAAAGAAGGAGGTAGATTGGCTTGAAAATTAAAGCTCAAATAGCAATGGTGATGAACTTAGACAAATGTATTGGCTGTCATACTTGCAGTGTAACGTGTAAAACGACTTGGACTAATCGTGAAGGTGCGGAATACATGTGGTTTAACAACGTAGAAACGAAGCCAGGTATTGGATATCCGAAGCGCTGGGAAGATAATGAAGGGCAGTATAAAGGTGGCTGGCATATTAAAAATGGAAAACTGGAACTAAAAACAGGTTCGAAATTTTCCAAGATTGCTTTAGGGAAACTGTTTTATAACCCTGATGCAGTTACGATGGATGATTATTACGAGCCATGGACATATGATTATGAAAATTTAACCATGGCAGAAAATAGTGAGCATACACCAGTAGCCCGAGCGAAATCGCTCGTAACAGGGGAGTATATGGATCCAGAATGGGGGCCAAACTGGGAGGACCAGTTAGCTGGTGCGCATGTGACAGGGCCAAAAGACCCGAATATTGAAAAAATCGAAGAAGAAATTAAATTTAATTTTGATAAAGCATTTATGATGTATTTACCAAGATTATGTGAACACTGTTTAAATCCGAGTTGTGTTGCTTCGTGTCCAGCGGGAGCAATTTATAAGCGCGATGAAGATGGTATTGTACTAGTGGATCAGGAAGCTTGTCGTGGTTGGCGTTATTGTATGACAGGTTGTCCGTATAAAAAAGTATATTTTAACTGGAAAACCAATAAAGCAGAGAAATGTACATTCTGTTATCCAAGAGTGGAATCAGGTTTGCCGACCGTTTGTTCTGAAACGTGTACAGGGAGAATTCGCTATCTAGGTGTGTTATTGTATGATGCAGATCAAGTACTAGATGCTGCTTCGACACCAGATCCAAAAGACTTATATCAAGCTCAGTGTGATTTATTTTTAGATCCGCATGATCCGGAAATTATGGAGCAAGCTCGTAAAGATGGCATTTCAGAAGACTGGATTGAAGCGGCACAAGAATCGCCTGTATATAAGTTAGCGATTGAACATAAATTAGCCTTCCCGCTTCATCCAGAATATCGTACATTGCCTATGGTTTGGTATGTGCCACCGTTAAGC
>DATGTM010000137.1:0-7669 GCA_035301845.1 Pseudogracilibacillus sp.
GAAATGCCGGCCATTTATTCTTCAATGGCTGCATTTCGTTGTTTTAAAGCTGCTTCTTTTTTTAAAAAAGCATCACTGATGTGAAATTCAATATGCTGTTGTAAGTTGATAAATTCGCCTGGAAGCATACCACCATATTCTCCGTCAATATTGAGCAGCATTTTTTCTTTTGGAGTAATTTTAATCCGTTTCGCTTGTTTATATATAATATTCTTATCCCCAATATGGTTTCCACGCATACCTAAAGAAGCGATTCGGAGAAATTCTGCTAAATTTGTTTTTTTCAAAATGATTAAATCAAAATAACCGTCATCTATAGCTGCATCAGGAGCAAGCTTTTCAAAACCGCCAACCGAGTTTGTATTGGCAATTAAAAACAACATGATGTCCTCTTCAATGACTTCATCATCATATTCAATAACAGTTGAGACAGGACGCAAGGAAGGTAATTTTTCGAGTCCTTTAATATAATAAGCCATTTGACCTATTGCAGCTTTTAATTTACTCGGTACATCATACGTTAACTCGGTTAAATCTCCACCACCTGCAATATTAACAAAGATATGTCCATTCACTTTACCAATATCCAAGGCTTTAATATTGTTTTCATCTAAAATAATGTCTACGGCTTTATGTACTTCGCGTGGCAGTTCTAAAGCTCGTGCAAAATCATTTGTCGTTCCTGCAGGGATAATCCCTATTTTTGGACGGTATTCTTTTTCTGCGATGCCACGAATAACTTCATTGATCGTGCCATCTCCCCCTGCAATGACAATTAAGTCAAATCGACGTTCTACTGCTATTTCAGCAGCTTTTGTTGCATCGTTTTCACCTGTCGTTGCATGTGTAGAAGTTTCATAGCCTGCTTGTTCGAAACGCTTCAGCACACTCGCCATCTCTTTTTTAAATGCTTCTCGCCCTGAAGTGGGATTATAGATAATTCGTGCTCTTTTCACAAAAAGTCCTCCTCTATAAGCCTCACTCAAGTGTTTCAAACTGTCATGAAGCTTATACCTTACAAGATAACAGTTATATTAATCGAACCAAATGCGCCTCAATTAAATAAAATTACTTTTTTATAAAACTGTTTTGCTAAATATATGAGTTTACTAAAGATTTCATCCTGGAAAAGCATAGAAGAGAAGCTAGCTCTATTTGATTGCACAAAAGAAACGTTATAATCATGCACGTAAATGAGCAGTCAAACTCTTCTATTCCCGTCTCTCTTTTCCTTTATTAACGTTTGTTAATTTCTTCTTCTAAAATCTTATTAGCCATTTGCGGGTTTGCCTGTCCTTTAGTAGCTTTCATCACTTGACCAACTAAAAAGCCTAATGCGCGCCCTTTTCCATCTTTATAGTCTGCAATAGATTGTTCGTTTTCATCGAGAACTTGTGTAATAACTTCCTTTAATTGTCCTTCATCAGAAATTTGAACAAGTCCTTTTTCTTTGACGATTTTCTCCGGATCGCCGCCGTTTTCTAATAACTCAGCGAATACCTTCTTCGCGATTTTAGATGAAATCGTACCGTCTTTTACGAGATGAATCATTTTCGCTAAACCTTCTGGAGTTATTGCCAAATCATGTAATTCTAAACCTTGTTTATTTAAATGAGCAGATAAATCACCCATCAACCAGTTAGCAGCTTGTTTCGCATCAGCACCTAAATTCACTGTATTCTCAAAGAAATCCGCCATTTCTTTTGTAGAAGTAATGACACCTGCATCATAATCCGATAAATCCATTTCTTTAATATAGCGATTCATTCGAGCATCCGGCAGTTCAGGAATTTCTGCACGAATCTCTTCTTTCCAAGCATCGTCAATATAAAGAGGCACGATATCCGGGTCCGTAAAGAACCGATAATCATCCGCACTGCCTTTCACGCGCATTAAGACAGTCTTCTTCGTTTTTTCATCATAACGGCGTGTTTCTTGTTCAATTGTTCCACCATCAGACAAAATTTCTGTTTGACGTGCTACTTCATGCTCCAAACCACTTTTCACGTATGCAAAGGAGTTTAAGTTTTTCAATTCTGTCTTCGTACCAAATGCTTCCTGTCCAACAGGACGTAAAGATATATTGGCATCACAACGGAGTGATCCTTCTTCCATTCGCACATCTGACACGCCAGTATATTGAATAATACTTTTCAACTTTTCTAAATAAGCATAAGCTTCTTCGGGAGAACGAATATCCGCTTCCGACACAATTTCAATTAATGGAGTACCTTGACGGTTATAATCCACAAGAGAACGATCAGCGCCATGTGTTAATTTCCCAGCGTCTTCTTCTAGATGAATACGCTCAATACCTATTTTTTTCTTCTCGCCGTTCACTTCTATTTCAATCCAACCATTTTCTCCAATCGGCTGCTCATCTTGAGAAATTTGATAGGCAGCTGAGTTATCCGGATAAAAATAATGTTTGCGGTCAAACACTGTTTCTGAAGCAATATCGCAGTTTAAAGCGAGAGATGCTTTCATGCCATAATTTATCGCTTCTTCATTTAACACAGGTAATGTTCCTGGATACCCTAAATCTTTCGGGTTAATGTTTTCATTTGGATGATCCCCGAACGCATTCGGGCTTGATGAGAATATTTTTGATTCTGTTTTTAATTCCACATGCACTTCTAAACCAATTACTGTTTCGTAATTCATTCTTGTGCCCCCCCATTGCTCGGACGTTTTTTATGATGATTGGTTGCTTGTTCAAATGTATAAGCAACACGATATAATAGCTCTTCAGAAAAATGTTTTCCGATTAATTGTAAACCAAGGGGCAAACCAAGTTCTGTGTAGCCGCTTGGAAGCGATAAAGCAGGCAGCCCGGCTAAATTTGCAGGGACCGTCAACATGTCGTTCATATACATCGTTAATGGATCCATCACTTCATCAAATTTGAACGCTGCAGTTGGCGTTGTTGGTCCAATTATCACATCGTATTGTTCAAAAGCAGCCTTAAAATCATTCCCGATTAATGTCCGTACTTTTTGAGCCTGACGGAAGTACGTTTCATTTCGTTCACCAGTTAGCACCGTTGTGCCAAATAATAAGCGGCGTTTCACTTCCTCACCAAAACCTTCTGTACGTGATTGCTTATACATGTCAATCATGTCTGTCGCTTTATCCGAACGATGTCCATAACGGACTCCATCATAACGAGCAAGGCTTGATGCTGCTTCCCCGCTACTAATTACAGAATATACAGCATCTGCATAAGCAAGATGAGGTAAGTTCACTTCTTCCCATGAAGCACCTAATAATTCGAACATCTTTAGTGCATTTTCAACCGATTCACGCACATCACTCGAAACGCCTTCTCCTAAAAATTGCTTAGGTACAGCAATTTTCAATCCCTTTACATCTTCCTTTAATGCTTCTCTGTAATTAGGCACAGCAGCGTTTTGACTTGTAGCATCACGTTCATCTTTACCAGCAATTACCTCGAGAACACGAGCATTATCGTCAACCGTTCTCGTAAGTGGACCGACCTGATCTAAAGAAGATGCAAAAGCAATCACGCCATAACGGGAGACTAATCCATATGTAGGCTTCATCCCAACTAAACCGGTAAAAGAAGCTGGCTGACGAATGGATCCTCCTGTATCCGTTCCTAAAGAAAACATCACTTCTCCGCTTGCTACACTTGCCGCTGAACCTCCACTGGATCCTCCTGGGACGTACTCTTTATTCCAAGGGTTCGTTGTCTTTTTAAAAGCAGATGTTTCGGTTGAAGAACCCATCGCAAATTCATCCAAATTCACTTTCCCCATCGAAACAGCTTGAGCAGCTTGTAATTTTTCGACAACGGTAGCATCATAAAGCGGATCCGTGAAGTCCTCCAGCATCCGGCTTGCAGCTGTTGTTGGAACACCACTCGTCACAATATTGTCCTTAATCGCTGCAGGAATTCCTGCTAAAGGTGCATCATAACTCCCGGCTTTATCCAATGCTTGTGCTTGTTCAGTAGCAGCTTCATCCGTAACCGTTAAAAATGCTTGCACTTCCTCATCTACTGCTTTAATTTGTTCCAGTGAATTATTCGTTAATTCCTCTGCAGATATCTCTTTATTTTCAAGCATCGTTTCTACTTGTTTAATAGTGTAATTATATAAAGTCATCGTTTTCCCTCCTTAATCCATAATCGGTGGTACAATAAAGTGTTCTCCATCATGATCTGGCGCATGATTTAGAGCTTCTTCCCGTTTATCCCATTTAACAGCAACATCTTTTCGCATTCTACTGTGGTTTGCGTTTCCATTCGTCGTCGGCTTTACGCCATCTGTATTTATTTCATGAATTTTTGCTGTAAAAGATAAAATATCTTGAACGTCCTTTACATACATAGAAGAGTCTTCCTCTGTTAAATGCAAACGTGATTGATCAGCAATATGTACTAATTCTTCTTTTGAAAAAACCATTCCTTCACCTCCGTGATATATCTCAAAAACAGTATGAATCATTTCATTAATTCCCATAGTAACAACCTTTATCATACCAAAAAAAGTAGCCCTCAAGCAACTATTCGTATCGAGCTAGCGGATGAATAATCGAATTAAAAACAATCACAGCCGTTTCTGGTCTTTTACTCGTCAATTTGCTAATATGCCATGGAGGAGGACAAACCATGCATAAAACAGTCAGCAAGATTTCCTTTATCCTTTTTATAGTTGCTTGTTGTACCAATTTAGCTTTTTCTGCAGATACCGAGTTCCAATTACTCGAAAAAACGTCCGGTTTACATACGAAAGAAGTTCCTATACTAATCGAAGACACAACCAATGAAAAAGCAGCAACTGGAACTAAGCAAACGAAAGAAGAGGCTCAAAACTCAAAAGAAACAGGCTCCCTTCAAGTTGACTACATTGATGTAGGACAAGGAGATGCCACACTCATTGATTATGAAAATCAAGATGAACGTTATACGATTTTATATGATACAGGAGATTGGCAAGGAGATGAGGTCGTTCCCTTTTTACAGAAGAAAGACGTAGAAACGATTGACATCATTATCATTAGCCACCCTCACGCGGATCATATCGGACAATTAACCAATGTAGTAGAAAATTTTTCCGTCGAAGAAGTCTGGATGAGCGGAAATACTGCTAATTCAGACATTTATCAAGACGCTTTACAGGCTGTTGAAGACAGTGATGCCAATTACGAAGAGCCACTTGCTGGAGATTTATTTGATGTCGGACCTTTAACACTTACAGCGCTCCATCCTAGTTCTTTAACAGGGGAGTTGAATGAAGACTCACTTTCTTTTCATGTAGCCTTTAATGATATCTCTTTTACGTTTACAGGGGATGCTGGAAAAACAGAAGAAGAACAATTAATGAACCGGGATTTACCCCTTCAAGCGGATTATTTACAACTGGGACATCATGGATCAGACACGTCCAGCAGTTCAGACTTCATTGATGCAGTAGAACCGGCTGAAGCTATTTATAGTGCGGGAGAAGATAATAAATACGGTCACCCGGACGAAGAAGTGGTGTCATTATTTGAAGAAAAGGGAATAGAATTATATGGAACCGATGTTCATGGAACGATAACTGTAGAAACCGACGGAAAGAAAGCATCATTGACAACGGATAAGCAAGATAAAGTAGTCGAACCAGGAAATAAAAAAGAATCAACACAAAAGGCTCCCACCGATGAAGCAGGCTCCAATACGGACACTGCCGCATGTATTGATATCAATGAAGCATCGGAAGCTGAACTAACAGGTATCAAGCATATCGGCGATAAACGAGCAGAAGATCTGATCGAAGAACGTCCTTTTGATTCACTTGACGACTTATCACGAGTCGATGGAATAGCAGAAGGAAGACTTAAAGAAATCAAAGCAGAAGGAAAGGCTTGTCTAGGAGGCGAATAAACATGATAGGTGTACTAGATCGATTTGAAAAAAATCTCGCAGTTATCTTACTAGAAGAACAGAACGAAGAAATAACCATAGATCAGCAGAAATTGCCCCATAATAGTGTTCCAGGCATCTGGTTTAATGTAGCGTACTCTCATCAATATGGGTACCGCATTATATCGGTTAATGTTGCTGCTACCGAAGAAAAAAGCAGCGCAAATGCAATGCTTTTAGAGAATCTGCAGAAACATAAACAAGGCAGTAAATTTAAAAGATAAAACTGCTTATCATTTTTTCTAAGTCACATTCAAATACCCAGTGATTTCAAACAAAAAAGCTCTGCTTATTAGAAAGCAGAGCTTTTAAATTTACGACTCATCTTTTGTTAAAATATCATGTGCTTTTTGAACTTCGTCGTCCGGCACTTGTAAATAATAGACACCGTCAATATTCGTTCCTTCTCCATCCAGCATATATTCTTCCACATTTTTTCTTGTATCCCTATAGCCGGAGAATAATTTTTTCATATCAGCAAAGTCCATATTAGTAGACATATTATTTCCTAAGACTTCTGTCATGGATTTTATTTTCGGTACAGAGCCAACAGATGCACCTTCCTGTAAAATACCTTCAATTACTTTACGTTGACGTGTCGTCCGTCCAAAGTCACCTTCAGGGTCATCTTTACGCATACGTACGAAAGACATTGTTTTGTCTCCATCCATTTCCACTGAGCCTGTTGGGAAATCATATCCTTTATCAGACCATTCCACTTCATTATCAACCGTTATCGTACCTAATTCATCAACCAATTCAACTAGACCATCCATATTAATGGCTACATAATAATCCAGCTCTATGTCGAGGAAGTTTTCAACAGTTGCTACTGCCATATCTTCTTGACCAAAAGCATAAGCATGGTTAATTTTATCTTCTTTGCCTTTTCCTACAATTTCAGTACGTGTATCACGAGGAATACTGACAATTTCCATTTCATCTGTTTCAGGGTAAAGCCGCATAACCATAATAGCATCAGATCGGCCAGCTTGATCTTCTTCTGAATCAATCCCCAATAACAACACATTCAGCGCTTCAGTTTCATTTAACTTCTTTTTCGTTAAACTGGTATCAATCGAATCAACTTGACTTTGCATTTTATCATTCACTGTACTTTTTGCTTTGTTGTATACCGTAAATGCATAAACCCCGACTCCTAAAAGCAAAAGAATAATAACCAAAATCGGAATTTTTAGCCATAGTTTACGTGATTTTTTTCGGTCACTTCTTCCCATATCTTTCCCACCTCGATCATAACCTTCCCGGTCTATTTTACTACTTCATCTATTCTACCATAATTTACCTGCGATACAACTATTTTTAAACCGTTTACTTAAAAAATTTTCATTGAAGAATGCTTTATTCAAGGACTGTTAGACTTCTTTCGGGATTATGTCCAAAATTTTGTGTAAATATGTCACTTTGGAAGTGTACTTCGCTTTTTAGCCGGCGCTGTGAATCCTCCTTCGGCTCCGCCGTGCGGTGTCTTACCCGAGCTTTTTATCCGGCAGGAGTCTCCGTACATTTCCTTCGTTTCATTATTTTACACACTATGTTGGATGTAACCAAAGTTTTTATTCAAGTTTATTAATAAATAAGGAGAGGAAGCCAATGAAATATGATTTTACGACAAGAGTGAATCGGGACAATATGGGGTCATCGAAATGGAATCAAATGTATAAACTGAATCCGAATGTATCAGAAGGGGTCATTCCGCTTTCAGTAGCGGATATGGAA
>DATGTM010000138.1:0-4661 GCA_035301845.1 Pseudogracilibacillus sp.
CGTTTCAACGTTAGACGGTATTCTGGGTCAGCTTCTAAAAGTGCGCGAGCTACTCCGTGACGGATTGCTCCAGCTTGACCTGTGTAGCCTCCACCATCAACATTAACGAGTACATCGTACGTACCTTTTGTTTCTGTTGCAACAAGTGGTTGATTCAAAATTAATAATTGAGTAGCGTATGGGAAATAGCTTTCTGCATCGCGATTATTGATTGTAACTTGTCCTGTTCCTGGAACGAGACGAACGCGTGCAGTTGATTTTTTACGGCGTCCTGTGCCGTAGTATTGTACTTGTGCCATTTATATTTACCTCCTTTTTATCCTTTAAGCTCGTATGCTTCTGGTTTTTGTGCTTGGTTTTTATGTTCAGGTCCACGGTATACATGAAGTTTTTTAAGCATTTGTCTGCCTAACGGTCCTTTTGGAAGCATACCTTTAACAGTAAGTTCTACCATGTTTTCTGAATAATGATTTCTCATTTCGTTTGCACTGCGTTCTTTAAGACCGCCTGTGTATCCAGAGTGACGATAGTATTTCTTATCTGTTAATTTGTTCCCTGTTAATTCTACTTTTTCTGCATTTACAATAATTACATGATCTCCAGTATCAAAATGTGGCGTATACGTTGGTTTATGTTTGCCACGTAAAAGTGTCGCTACTTCGCTTGATAGACGACCCAAAGTCGCGCCTTCAGCGTCGATTACATACCACTTACGCTCCACATTGCTATCATTTGCCATGAAAGTTGTGCGCATTTCTTTTCCCTCCAAAAATAATCCGATTTTCGTTTTTATCTATATTCACACAATTAGTTTCCGGGGCTAATTATGGATTAGAAACAATTTGCCATACACCATAATATAGCAAACTCCTATAGGTTGTCAAGCATTATTCGTTTCTTTTTCATAATTTACGTTCCACAAATATAATCCTTCTGGTGGAATAGTGGTTCCAGCTGCTTGTCGGTCTTTAGCTGCCAAAATAGAAGCTAATTCATTCACCGGAATTTTCCCGCAGCCGACTTCTAAAAGGGTCCCTACTATAATTCGGACCATATGCTGTAAGAAACCATTTCCTCGTACTGAAAAATGTATCTCACTATTGACTTTATCACAAGTTATTTCATACACTGTACGTATTTTATCTCCGGTAGCTGTTGATTTAGTTGACGCAAAAGAAGTAAAATCATGTTCTCCTTGCAATATGTCACTTGCCGCTCGCATCTTATCTATATCATAGTGTATTGATGAATGATGTACAAAATGCCGGCGGAAAAGATCTGGTTCAGCAGTATTTAACACAATATAACGGTACTCTTTGTCAACAGCAGAAAAACGCGCATGAAAATCCTCTTCAACAAAACACACTTGTTTGATTTGAATATCACTTGGTAATAAAGATTGAAACGCTTTATACCAACCTGCCTCCGGGATCATTAATTCAGTCTTAAAGTGAAACACTTGCCCTAGCGCATGCACGCCAGCATCCGTTCTCCCGGAAGGATATATTCGAATCTGTTTGCCTTTATGCATTTTTTGCAGGACTTTTTCTACTTCTCCTTGCACCGTCCGGTCGTTTGGCTGGATTTGAGAGCCTGAAAACGTACTGCCATCATAAGCTATGGTACATTTAATATTTTGCATCATTAATTCCTCACGATAAATAAAGTAATAATAACAAGTATAAATAACGTAAAAGCAATATAATCTCGTATACCGAACTGCAGGAGGCGAAGTTTCGTCCGGCCCTCTCCTCCTTGATATCCTCGCGCTTCCATTGCTAAAGCCAGATCTTCTGCCCGTTTAAAGGCGCTGACGAACAAAGGTACTAACAACGGAATAATTGCCTTTAAGCGTTCTTTAAGTTTCCCGGTACGATAATCCACACCCCGGGAAGCTTGCGCTTTCGATATTTTATCCGTCTCTTGCATGAGTGTCGGAATAAATCGTAATGAAATAGACATCATTAAAGCTAATTCATGCACTGGGAATTTCACCTTTTTAAGGGGGTGTAATAAGCTCTCAATCGCATCCGTTATTTCAATCGGCGTAGTAGTTAACGTTAATAAAGAAGTCATTAAAATTAACAATAAAAAACGCAATGCAATAACGAGCCCCATTTGGATACCACCCAAGTGAATCGAAAAGGTACCTAACTCGAAAACAGCCGGCCCTTCTTTCGTTAAAAACAAGTGCAAAAGAAAGGTGAAAAGTATCAAAAACCAGACTGGTAATAGTCCCTTCGCGATAAAACGAAGTGGGATAAAGGTGCTAATGATCGTAACTAGAACAAACAGCGTTAAAAGCGCATAACTCCATACATTGTTCGCAAAAAACACGAAAATAACGTAGAAAAAAATAATTAATAACTTAGCACGTGGGTCTAAGCGGTGTATAAAAGAAGTGCCCGGTACATATTGGCCGACAATCATATAGTTACTCATGATAGCCTCCTAGTACTGCTTGAACGTTTTTCGCGATGGAGGAAACGGATTGATATTCTAAGGAAAGGTTCGTTTCAAATTTTTCATTAAATTGTTTTAAAAAACGAATCGATTCCGGCAAACGCAACTGCACGTCCTGAATACGTGCCTCTTCTTGAAACACTTCTTCCGGAGTTCCCTCCAAATACTTCTCCCCTTGGTTCAATATCATAATATAATCGGCATACTTTAAGGCATCTTCCATACTATGCGTTACAAGAATAGTTGTCACTTTCTCTTGTTGATGAATCTGTTTAAACATATCCATGATTTCTATTTGCCCTTTAGGATCGAGGCCTGCTGTCGGTTCGTCTAAAACGTAGACCTCTGGTTTCGTAGCCAGCACACCTGCGATAGCTGCTCGTCTCATTTGACCACCGCTAAGTTCAAAAGGGGATCGTTCTAATAGCTCGTGAGATATTCCGACACTCGACGCAGCAGCGTTCACGCGTTTTGCAGCATCTTCTTTGGAAACACCAAAATTCAAAGGACCAAAAGCAATATCTTTTCTAACTGTCTCTTCGAATAGTTGATGTTCTGGATATTGAAAGACAACGCCGACTTTACTGCGCAACTCTTTCATTTCCTTTAATTTCTTGCCTTGAGTCATCGTAAAAGGCCCAATGGTCACTTCCCCTTCTGTTGGGCGTAAAAGACCATTCAAGTGCTGAATTAAAGTCGATTTGCCTGACCCAGTATGGCCAATAATAGCTACAAATGAACCCTCAGGAATATGAAGAGAAATATTGTTTAATGCACGATGCTCAAAAGGTGTACGAGGTTGGTATATATAACTTACTTGGTCGAATGTAATGTCCATAGTTCCTCCAGCATTTCTTCCAATGTCAATGGTTCTTTTTTAAATGAGATGCCTTGTTCTTCAAGTGCTTCTTTTAAGGAAATAACAAACGGTATATCCAAACCTATTTGTTGGAGGTGTTGTCCATTCTGAAGCACCTGTCTTGGTTCTCCAGACATCCATATCTCCCCTTGATTTAATACAATTACTCGATCTGCTACACTTACCTCTGCTAAATCATGAGTGATGGTAATCAACGATAATTCACCTTGATTTTGTAATTGCATAATGGTTTCCATAATTTGCTTACGTCCGATTGGATCTAACATGACCGTTGCTTCATCTAAAATCATTACTCTAGGCACAACAGCAATGACACCAGCAATAGCTACCCGCTGTTTCTGTCCACCTGATAACCGGTGAGGTTCGGTTAATAAATAATCCGTCATTTGCACTTGATACAGTGCTTCTGAAATACGCTTTTCCATAACGGAACGTTCAACACCACGATTTTCCAAACCAAACGCGACATCATCTTGCACCGTAGCGCCCACGAATTGATTATCCGGGTTTTGAAAAACCATGCCGACATCTTTCCGTATATCCCATAATGTCTCTTCAGACAGTTTTCGACCATGTATCCAGATTTCGCCTTCTTGGGGAAATAATAAGCCATTCATTAATTTAGCAATGGTCGATTTTCCAGACCCATTATGACCTATAATAGCTACAGACTCGCCAGGATAAATGGTAAAACTGCAGCTATTCACAATCCATGGGTTATCTTCGCCATAACGAAAAGAAACATTTTTAAATTCAATAATCGGCTGCATAAGCTTCTGTTGCCTCCCGGTTGTCATTCTTTCTTTATTATACATTATTTTTAGACTTTTTTGTGCAGAAATAAATGAAGAGCAATATAAGGGGAGATCCTGAAGCAAAGAGAAGGTGGTTGTTATTAAAAAAGCGGAAAGACGAGTGCTATATCTTTGCTTGTGTCAGAAATAGGTTGGACATTTTTCAAATGGGAAACAACTCTTATTCGATAATTAAGCTAGCGTACGATAACTTCTTTGTGCTTCACAGAAAGTCCCGACAATTCAAGTCTTTACACTATGGTTATCGTCAGCTTTTTCTTCCAGCTGCCTAAGACTCATACACAGCCAAGCAATAAATTGCATGTTCACCTAACTATTTACTCACAAAAAAAGGGCTGGAAATTATCTCCGAACAAAAGAAGAGATGAGTTCCTGCCCTTTCCTGCATTAGTCTACTAATTCGATTACTGCCATGTTTGCTCCATCACCACGACGAGGTCCAAGTTTTAAGACACGAGTGTATCCGCCTTGTCTGTCCTCATAGCGCTCAGCAACATCACCAA
>DATGTM010000139.1:0-4447 GCA_035301845.1 Pseudogracilibacillus sp.
CATATGCTGCAAATGGTAGCGTTGCTTGCAATGGAACCGCCGATTACATTGGAACCTGCAGAGATTCGCTCAGAAAAAATTAAAGCGCTCCGTGCGTTGCGAAAAATCGACACGGATGAAGTGAATGATTATTTTGTGCGAGGACAATATGGAAATAATGGAGAAGGCAAGCCAGACAGCATTGGTTATCGCGAAGAAGCTGAAGAACTAAGTGAATCAAATACGGAGACATATGTCGCAGGAAAAGTTATGCTCGATAATTATCGTTGGGCAGGCGTTCCGTTCTATATTCGAACAGGTAAACGGATGACAAAGAAAACAACGAAAATAGTGGTGGAATTTAAAGATATCCCAATGAATTTATACTATAAGCATAAAGAAGAAAAACATCCGAACTTACTTGTGATTAACATCTCTCCCGATGAGGGAATTACGTTATACTTAAATGCAAAAAAGACAGGAGCAGGAAACCAGGCAGAGCCAATCAATCTTTCGTACAACCACGATAAAAGTGATGGCATTAACACCCCGGAAGCGTATGAAAAATTAATTCATGACTGTATGGTGGGAGATACGACAAACTTCACCCACTGGGATGAAGTATCACTAACCTGGAATTTTGTAGACACCTTGCTGGAAGCTTGGGAAAAAGAAAAAGCAGATTTTCCTAATTATCCAGTCGGCAGCATGGGACCTGTAAAAGCAGATGAGTTGTTGGAGCAAGACGGGAATCATTGGTGGCCCTTAAATGGTAATACGTATTATTCTTCTTGATGGATAGGATTTAAAACGATGAATTCTAAAAGGAGCGATGGAAGATATGGTAACTTATAGTGGTTTTGCGGGTACATATACTCGACAGTCAAGTGAAGGTATTTATCAATTTGCGTTGGATGCAAAAGAAGGAAAGTTAATCGAAAAAGGGGTAGCGGCTAAAGTTCAAAACCCTACCTATTTAACAATCTCAAAGAACAAAGAGTATCTTTATTCGGTAGCTCAAGAAGACGAACAAGGAGGGGTATATGCGTATAAACTGAATCCGGATTCGCATTCCCTGAAACAAACAGATTCGCAACTAGAAGCAGGTGCACCTCCTTGTTACGTAGAGGTAGCAGGCAATACCCTTACTACAGCTAATTATCACAAAGGTTCGGTCGGTCTGTTTTCCGTCAAGGATAGTGGGGAAATTAGCCCGGGTTCTTTTGCAGAACATGATGGAAAGGGACCACACGAACGACAAGAGAAGTCTCATCTTCATTTTGCCGGTTTCTCGCCTTGTGAGCAGTATATTTTCGCTTGTGATTTGGGCGGCGATGACGTAATCACTTACCAAGTGACAGCGAAAGGGTTAGAGTATGTAACAACCTTAAAAGTAAAGAGCGGAAGTGGCCCACGTCATCTGACTTTTCACCCGAATGGTGCTTATGCGTTTTTAATCAGTGAGCTATCTTCTGAAGTAGCAGTGCTCGTATATGATAAAACAAATGGAAGTTTTAAAGTAGAACAATACATCAAAACGATTCCGGATACGTTTACGGAAACAAATGACGCCAGTGCTATTAAAATTTCTGCAGATGGTCATTTTCTCTATGCAGGAAATCGGGGGCATAATAGTATTGCTGTTTTTGAAGTTAACCAGGAGACAATGGAACTATCTCTCCTAGAACGAGTACTTTCCGGAGGAGAATGGCCACGGGATTTTGCGATAGATCCAAGCGAATCTTATCTTGTCGCGTCGAATCAGCATACTGGAAATGTCGTTTTGTTCAAAAGAGACCAGGAAACCGGAAAATTAACTCAAACAGCTTCAAGTATTGATGTGCCAGAAGTCGTTTGTTTAAAATTTATGTAAGATAAACTTTAATAAAGAAAGGAAAGTTGTAATGACGAATCAAATTGGTGTTATCGGATTAGCAGTCATGGGAAAGAATTTAGCTTTAAACATTGAAAGCAGAGGCTATAATGTTGCGGTATTTAATCGCACAGCAGCTAAAACAGAGGATTTTATGGCGAACGAAGCGAACGGGAAGAATTTCGAAGCCACATACGATATCGAAGCGCTCGTCCAATCGTTAGAGAAACCAAGAAAAATCATTTTAATGGTACAAGCGGGGACGCCGACAGACAAGACTATTGATTTGTTGCTGCCTCATTTAGAAAAAGGCGATATTTTGGTAGACGGTGGAAACACATTATATACGGATACTATTCGCAGAAATGAATATTTAGATGAAAAAGGGATTCATTTCATTGGTGCTGGTGTATCCGGTGGAGAAGAAGGTGCCCTCAATGGCCCTTCTATTATGCCTGGCGGTCAAAAAGAGGCATATGATTTAATGCAGCCTGTGTTAGATGCGATTTCGGCTAAAGTAAATGGGGACTCTTGCAGTACTTATATCGGGCCAAGCGGTGCTGGGCATTATGTGAAGATGGTGCATAATGGCATTGAATATGGCGATATGCAGCTGATTGCGGAAGCTTACTTTATATTAAAACATGCCCTTGGCTTAACCGAAGAAGAATTGCATGAAGTATTTAAAGACTGGAATCAAGGCGAATTAGACAGTTATTTAATCGAAATTACAGCGGATATTTTCACGAAAAAAGATGAAGAAACGAAGCAGCCGATGGTCGATGTCATTTTAGATAAAGCAGGACAAAAAGGGACAGGCAAATGGACGAGTATTAACGCACTGGAATTAGGCGTTCCTTTACCATTAATTACGGAATCGGTGTTTGCTCGTTGTATATCATTTTTAAAAGAAGAAAGAACGAAGGCGAGTACCGTTTTACACGGACCGGATACACCTAAAGTGACGGAACAAAAAACAGCTTGGATTGAAACCGTGCGAAAAGCGCTCTATATGAGTAAGATTTGTTCCTATGCGCAAGGATTCGCGCAAATGCAGGCCCAGTCGAAAGAACAAGGCTGGAATATCGATTTAGGAAATGTAGCCATGATTTGGCGGGGCGGCTGTATTATCCGCGCACGTTTCTTGCAAAAAATTAAAGACGCGTATGACCGCGATGAAAACTTGGCAAACTTGTTATTGGATGATTATTTCAAGCAAATTGCTAATGAATATCAGGACGCCTTGCGCGATGTAGCGAAATTAGCGATTGATCACGGGATTGCGATTCCGGCTTTCCAAAGTGCGATTTCTTATTTCGACAGCTACCGTTCAGAACGTCTATCTGCGAACTTAATTCAAGCCCAGCGCGATTACTTTGGAGCACATACGTATGAACGGGTTGATCGGGAAGGAAAGTTTCATACAGAGTGGACGAATGAGGGAAACGAAGCATAAAGTAGCATAACTGGATTTAAGAGTAATATAGTGCTTTATATATTGTGGTTATTTTTGAGAACAGATCTTATAATCAGTGGAAGACAGGATACTCGTCAGACAAATGAAATGAGTATCCTGTTTTCTTAAAAACAAAGCATAAAGCGAGTGTTACGCTACTGACATCAAGTATCTGAAAGTATCCAGTATCATGAAGTGGGACAAACTATTGTGTATGATGGACCGAACCACGTTCAACGTTTAATAGATCAAGGCAATGGGAAAAGTATTGCTAAGTAGTGTAAACAAAAAAGCAGTGAATTACCTTGGTTCATATCAACAAAAGGAGTTGGTTCTTCATGTCCGGGTTAACACTCATTCTCATTGTTGCTTTCATTGCTGTATTTATATGGATTAAAGTCGATGAAAATAAAAATTGGAAAACGCTCTTTGAATTCGCTGGACAACATTCGCAGGAACTAACTGCTCGTTATAATTATTTGAAGAGGCAAGGAATTCGTTGTAAATTAAAAAATTATAATCCTGGAACAATTCGTATGATGGGGATGCAAGGAACACAAATGTCCAAGCAAGGATCTATCTTACTGCAAGTGCATAAAAAAGATGAAGACAAAGCAATGAAAATAATGGCGGATTTTGAAGCTTTTAATGAATGAAGTCTGTGTATTTATGAATTTATTTGACATGTTTGCATAAAATTCGAATCGATTTTATGACGAAGAGAAACGATATTTATTTTGAAGCCTTTCGCTTTCGACACGGTAAAGATTCTTTTTTATTCCGATAGCTTGCGGCTCTTCGGTTGCGAAATGTTTGTTTAAAAGGAAAGAGAAAATACAATGAACGGTATTCTTTTGATTCAAAAATATGGAGGACAGCAAAGGAGGGGTCGTTTTTTTGAGCACAACTATTTCCGAAAGGGGTTCCACGGTTACGCCCATTATCATTCCAACGAAGAACAGTTTACAATCTGTTAATTTTTATATCGTTCAAGGAGAAAATGGCGTTACGCTAATCGACGCTGGTTATAATAATGCTAAATCCTTCTCCGCTTTGGAACAAACTCTGCACCAACAAAAGAAAACAATAACTGATATTGATCAAATTTTATTAACGCATCATCATATTGATCATGTCGG
>DATGTM010000140.1:0-5770 GCA_035301845.1 Pseudogracilibacillus sp.
TAAAATTAAAAGAAAATATTGTCAAACAAGTGATTACTTTACTTGATGAAGGAAATACAGTTCCTTTTATTGCTCGCTACCGAAAAGAAGTAACGGGAGCGCTTGATGAAGTGGCGATTAAAAATATTCAGGATAGCTGGAATTACGCTGTACAGCTTTCAGAACGAAAAGAAGAAGTCATTCGTCTGATTGCGGAACAGGAAAAATTAACAGAGGAACTGGAAAAAGATATTCTTGCAGCAACGAAATTACAAAGAGTGGAAGATTTATACCGCCCGTATAAACAAAAGCGTCGCACAAGAGCAACAATTGCGAAAGAAAAAGGGTTAGAACCGTTAGCAGAACTAATTTTTGAACAAAAAACAACTGATGTGGAAGAAGCGAGTGTAGCTTATGTTTCAGAAGAACTTGAGTTGCTTTCGGTTGATGATGTACTTTCAGGGGTAAATGATATTATTGCTGAGTGGATTGCAGATGATCCAACATATCGTGAATACATACGTGAGCTTACCTGGAGAGAAGGACGGATACAAACTGAGGCGAAAAAGAATCATGCTGATGAAAAAGAAATTTATAAAATGTACTATGAATATAGTGAGGCAGTGAAGTCATTAGTTTCCCACCGTATCTTGGCCATTAACCGCGGAGAGAAAGAAGACGTACTGCGCGTGTCAATAGAGGCCCCTTTAGAAAAGATTCATACTTACTTAGAGAAACATTTGCTTCAAAAAGAGGGCGAGCCAGCTTGTAAAGCAGTAGTCAAAGGAGCTTTGGAAGATGGTTATAAACGACTCGTTGCTCCATCTGTTGAGCGAGAAATCCGTTCGCGTTTAACAGAAACTGCTGAAGCCCAAGCAATTAGTATTTTCTCTGAGAATTTGCGTAATTTATTATTACAACCACCTTTGAAAGGCCGGATGATCTTAGGAGTTGATCCTGCTTTTCGAACAGGATGTAAGCTTGCTGTAATTGATGAAACTGGAAAAATGTACAGTGTAGGTGTCATGTACCCGACGGCCCCTAAAAATGATGTTGCAGGTGCAGCAAAAAAAGTTCTCGAATTAGTTCAGCAATATGATATCGAGCTAATCGCTATTGGAAATGGAACAGCTTCAAGGGAAACAGAACATTTCATTGCAGATACGATTGAAAAAAATCATTTAGAAATCCCTTATATTATTGTGAATGAAGCAGGTGCGAGTGTCTATTCTGCTTCTCAATTGGCGAGAGATGAATTTCCTGATTTAGAAGTAGAGGAGCGAAGTGCAGTTTCTATTGCCCGCAGAGTGCAGGACCCGCTGGCAGAACTGGTGAAAATTGACCCGAAATCAATTGGTGTTGGTCAGTATCAGCATGACGTAAGCCAAAAAGAGCTGAATGGTTCACTTTCCTTTGTTGTAGAAACAGCTGTTAACCAAGTTGGAGTGAATGTAAATACTGCTTCAGGTTCTTTATTGGAACATGTCGCAGGTTTAAGTAAAACAACTGCGAAAAATATTATCAAGAAACGGGAAGAAATTGGTAAGTTTTCGAGTCGCAGGGAATTATCGAAAGTCCCGCGTTTAGGGCCGAAAACGTATGAACAGAGTATCGGGTTTTTACGGATTGCTGAAGGAGAACATCCGCTAGACGAAACACCCATTCACCCGGAGAGTTATCAGCAAACGGAAAAATTATTAGTAGATCTCGGTTTCTCATTGGAAGATTTGGGAAGTGATGCGTTACAACAGGCGTTGACTGAAGTGGATTCAAATCAAGTGGCTGATGAATTAAACATTGGTGTGTTGACACTTGAAGACATTATAAATGCTTTGCAGAAACCTGGGCGTGATATGCGTGAAGACTTTCCGCAGCCTATTCTAAAACAAAAAGTGCTTACGTTGGAAGATTTAACGGAAGGAATGGAAATGCAAGGGACTGTTCGAAATGTCGTTGATTTTGGAGCGTTCGTCGATATTGGAGTCGGTCAAGACGGCCTTGTTCATATTTCGAAATTAGCGAATCGATTTGTTAAACACCCGATGGACATTGTAGCTGTGGGCGATGTAGTGACTGTTTGGGTAGAAGAAGTAGATACAAAACGCGGTCGTATTGCTTTAACTATGGTGAGTGGAGCGCAATAAACCGTATAATAAGTGGATGTTTACTTATAGAATCTACACATCTTCGAAGATAAATCACGAATATTTCAGATATGGGACATAGTAAACACTTTCTTTTATTATCTTTTCTATGATTAGGTACAGAAAAAAATATCTAACAAAAAACCTCCTCTGCCTATTACTGGCGAAGGAGGTTTTTAAAATTATTTACTTTTCATCAAGTGCTGCTTTTACTTTATCCATGGAAATACCTGCTGCTTTTGCAACGCCTTCTCCATAAGCCGGATCTGCTTTATAGCAATTCGTGATATGACGGATTTGGATAAACTCTTCCGCACCTTCCATATCTCTGGCTGTATTACCAAAGAGCGCTTCTTTTTGTTCATCGCTCATTAAGCGGAATAGATCTCCAGGTTGTTCGTAGTAGTTATCATCATCTTGTCTGAAATCCCAATGAGTAGCGTCGCCCTCTAACTCTAAAGGCGGCTCCATTTGATCACGTTGATGTTCCCAATGACCATAGCTGTTTGGTTCGTAGTGCAGTTCACTGCCATAGTTACCATCCACTCTCATTTGACCATCACGATGGAAACTGTGAACTGGACATTTCGGCTGGTTGACCGGGATTTGATGGTGGTTAACACCTAAGCGGTACCGTTGTGCATCCGCATAGGAGAATAAACGAGTTTGCAACATTTTATCAGGAGAGAAGCCAATGCCTGGTACAATGCTTGCAGGAGAGAATGCAGCTTGTTCTACTTCTGCAAAATAGTTGGCTGGGTTTTGATTTAATTCAAACTCCCCGACTTCAATTAATGGATACTCTTTTTTAGACCAGACTTTTGTTAAATCAAAAGGGTTATCCTTATGATTTTTCGCTTGTTCTTCTGTCATTACCTGAATATACATCTTCCATTTCGGGAAGTTTCCATTTTCTATGTTATCGTACAAATCTCTTTGGTTTCTCTCTGTATCTTTACCAATAATTTCTTCAGCTTCAGCATCTGTCGTATTTTCAATGCCTTGTTGGGTTCTCATATGGAATTTTACCCAAACACGCTCGTTATCTGCATTAATCATGCTGAATGTGTGGCTACCGAATCCGTGCATGTGACGGAATGATTTAGGAATACCACGATCACTCATGATAATAGTCACTTGGTGAAGTGCTTCTGGTAAGCTGGACCAGAAATCAAATTTGTTATTAGCGGAACGCACATTCGTTCTTGGGTCACGTTTGACAGCGTGGTTTAAATCAGGAAAATGCATAGCGTCACGGAAAAAGAACACCGGTGTGTTATTCCCGACTAAATCCCAGTTACCTTCTTCTGTATAGAATTTCAAAGCAAATCCACGAATATCACGTTCTGTATCAGGGGCACCACGTTCACCTGCTACAGTTGAAAAGCGCGCGAACATATCTGTTTTCTTCCCAACTTCTGAAAAGATAGCTGCTTTTGAATACTTGGTAATATCATTCGTTACCGTGAAAGTACCGTAAGCACCTGATCCTTTTGCATGCATCCGTCTTTCCGGGATAACTTCACGATTAAAGTGAGCTTGTTTTTCAAGTAACCAAAAGTCCTCTAATAAAACAGGGCCTCTTGGACCAGCAGTTTTAGAGTTGTGGTTATCTGGAACAGGAGCACCTGTTGCAGTGGTTAGTTTCCTTTTATCATTTTCATTTTTACTCATTTTTAAGAAGCACCTCCATAAGTAATTTACAATTAATATAATATCATAATTAATATAATAGAACAATAAATTTGTTTACCCATGATATGCCTTTAAAAATAAAGGTTTAAAAATTGGTTGAATTGCATTTGATATCCCTTACAATAAAGAAATCTCTAGGATGATGTTACAAAAATGAATTTCTCAATTAAAATAAACAATTGAGAATAAAGAGGTGAAAGAAGGTTTATAATAGCATCTCGTTTCGAATCATATTATAATCGGTAAAGACGAGATTAGATTCAGTCAATTGAAGGAGTCGTTAAAATGGAATGGAGAAATATATATAGAGGATTAATGATGGGAGTATCTGATCTTATTCCTGGGGTGAGCGGAGGAACCATAGCAGTTGTGCTTGGCATTTATGATCGATTAATTGCTGCGATTAATGGTTTGTTCAGCAAGGAATGGAAGAAACATCTTTCATTTTTAATCCCTTTAGGTATTGGAGTTGCTTGTTCTTTGCTTGCTTTTAGCCATGTCATGCAATGGTTAATGGATAAGCATGAAAGTTTAACGTATTACTTTTTCTTAGGATTAATTATTGGGATATTACCCTTTTTATTTCGGAAGTCCAACGCTTTCACAATGTTCCGGTGGCAGCATGCGTTATTAATGCTCCTGGGAATTGTTTTAATTAGCATTATTCCGATTGATCAGTCAGCAGACGCTGCAATGACGAATTTAACATTCTCTTCTTATCTGCTATTATTTTTTGCTGGTCTTGTCGCGAGCGCAGCAATGATTTTACCGGGGATTAGTGGTTCTTTTATCTTTTTAGTCTTGGGCACATACAATACAGTTGTGAATGCAGTCACAGCCCTTGATTTAAAAATCATGATAGCAGTTGCGGCAGGAATTGGTATTGGTATTTTGACGATGAGTAAGGTGATTCATTATTTTTTAACGCATTTTAGAACGGCGACATTTGCATTTATAATAGGTTCCGTCATTGGATCTGTATTTCTGATTTTTCCAGGATGGGCCACAAGTCTCGAGGGATGGATGAGTAGTGTTATCGTCTGTTTACTTGGATTTGGAGTTGCTTTTTTATTAGGAAGAGTTGAATTCGAATAAATAGTATATGCTTTCTTTTTACGCAAAACGCATGCTAGCTTTATATAAAAGCTTCGGCATGCGTTTTTAAGGTTCATCAGAAACTTAAGCAATGTCAATGCTTAAATGCTTCTCTTCATGGAAAGTAACTTTCACATTGCGTAATACTTTGGTGTTTAACATTTTACGCGGTGTTAAATTATATATTTCCTGAAAGCGTTGACGAGTGATGCCGCCAAAATGCAGATTTGTAACAGCTTGGTTGTTAATAAGGCTAACTTCAATTCGTTCACTTTCCGGCTGGTCCCATTCTATTAAGAAGGGAAGCGTTTCGCCTTTTGTGAAATCATAAGTCGGAAACAACATTTTCCAGGATAAAGTGTTGCCATTTGGCTGTGTGCGATGACCGTGAAAAGGGCCTTTAAAAGGGATGCCTTTCTCTGTGAAATGTTTGATATAGTCGTTCATTCGGTCTGTCCGCAGTGCAAATTGAAATGGACCATTTTGTTTGTGTTCCAACGTATACATCAAATGTTGGATGAGTGGATGGTCCAGTTGCTTTGCTTTGTTGACATCCCGCACTCCCAGCCATTCCATATAACAGCTGTTTGAGAAAAATGTTAAATAATTAAAGGTTCCCCAGTCCTCATGTTCGCCGCCTTTGACAGACTTCACTTGAAAGTCCGCGCCATATTTAGCACTTATCCCTTCAATGTCTTGTCCCGTCCAAATAACATGATCTAAATAGAGCAAAACTATCCCTCCTTTTTTCTATACATATTGTAACAAAGAATTCGTTATATTACTTTAAAACTGAACTCAATGTGAAAGAAGCTGTTGTATGCTGTGTTATACTGGGGAAAAAAGAAATGGTGAAT
>DATGTM010000141.1:0-5678 GCA_035301845.1 Pseudogracilibacillus sp.
GTCTACTGTTGTTTCTTCGTCGCCATTTAATTCTAATTCTGGCTCCTCAGACTCTTCTTTTTCGTATACATATTCTACAGTTGCATCGTCTTCGCCATACTCGCCTTCTTCATCACCGTTCACTTCTTTTAGCGTATAGCCATCGATGTCTGCTTCTTCTGTTTCATAAGATTCGCCTTCTTCGCCTGTCTTTTCTTCACTGTCTGTTAATTCTTCGCCGTCTTCATCAACGTGCGTTACGGTAACAGTACTTTCTTCTGGCTCTTCAGATTCTTCTTCGATATCCACTGTATTAACAACTGTATCTTCATCATCAGGTGAACAAGTAGCTTCAATATTGCCCAAGCTACTTTCTAATGTGTTATCAATTTGTCCTGCACTTATTTCTACAGTTCCTTCATCCCCTGCTTCAAAAGACTCAACAGTAAGCGGGTCTTCCGGTACTTGGAAAGTAACTTCATCTGAATCATCTGGAAACTCTGTTGATGGAATATCAAGAGGCTCTTCTGCGACATTAATTGTATCTTCTACATTATCTGCTTCTAAATTAAATGTCGTAACTTGTCCTTCAAGCTCATCCATGGCTGCTTGCATTGTATTAGTATCTAGAATAGTAACTTTTGTGTACGAATCTTCAATAGTAAACTCTTCACCCGGTTTTACCGATTTCGGTGCATCACCATGAACCTCAACTTTCATATCAACTTCCATGCTGCTTCCCATAACATCTGCGTCACAAGTATAATCAAAAGTTTTTCCTTCGTCTGCAGCACTTACATTACTTGCTCCTGTTCCACCTATGTAAACTGCTGCCAGTGGAACTGCTAACATAGTGACTGAAGCTTTCTTTAAATATTTATTAATTAAAAACGCCTCCTTTAAATTTTCATCCAGTGTCCATAGCTACCTTTCTATTTGATTAACGAATTTATACCCTCCTTTATTCAATCCCATCATGAACCCAACTTGACTCTGTCATATAACAAAATATTGATACCGCTTTCAATTATAGAGACAATTGGTTTCACGAATTAGCAATTTCATTTAGTGTATAATTTTTTGACTAGTATGCCTATTCCTAGTAAAGTAGGTTTTTCCAAAAAAATCCAAATGATTCCCCTACTTTTGTATCTAATGATATTTATTTAGTACATCGAAAATAAGAAGAAGATACAGTTTGGCATAATATTCTTGCTACAAAAACTGTTTTTTCATTTTGCAAATGAGGGGTTCTTGCGATATACTGTCATATAACAAAGTTCTGCATCTGCAAAGTAAAAAGAATGAATATTCACTCATTTATGGAAGAGGTGTTCAGTTGTTACGCTCCTTAAATAATCAAATGCAGTCTATTTTTAATGATGGAATAAAAGTAATGCAAGATCATGAAGAACAAATTATCGAAGAATGGGAAAATATTCTTTTTCATTTTAGAACTTCAAAAGGTCGTGCTTCTACAGAGTTAAACGAAGCAATTGTATATTTAAAATCCCTTGTATTTGAGACGAGTTTAGAACCGGAAAGCAATGCAGATTCAACTACTCTCAAACAGAGTTTTCTATCTTCTCAAGAATTCACTGGATCTTTGGATATTTACCAATCGTCACTTATACTATTAGAGAACATG
This sequence comes from Pseudogracilibacillus sp., assembly GCA_035301845.1. Taxonomy (GTDB): domain Bacteria; phylum Bacillota; class Bacilli; order Bacillales; family Amphibacillaceae; genus Pseudogracilibacillus. The sequence goes on from DATGTM010000141.1 coordinate 1,628, forward strand.
GTGCATTCCGTTATTCAATCCGATAATGAACAGTCACAAAAGCAACACCAAGCTGTGAAGTATGTTTTCAATAAAATTGGGACGGAATTATTAACACAGCCTTATCAAGATTTTACAATTGAGTCTTTTTTACAAGATTTAGTATCTTCAAAACAATTTTCTGTTGAATGGGCTGCACTTATTCACCAAAACAAAGATGGGTTTATAGTCAGTAAACTGGTCAATAAAAAAGATAATTCTAACGACAATAAAGAAATGAAAGCGAATTCAATATTTGAATTGACAGAAATTTTATTAGAAGAAAAAGAAACAACAGATAGAAAAAAATACCAGGTACTTCCTATTTCATATGAAGAAGCTACTTTGCTCTTTTGTGTGAATCAAGACGATGCTGCGGATTTCATTCCTTTTATTACGTATGTACTTAAAACATTCCAACAAGGGTACGACGCCTTAGCGCAATCACGTCAGGAACAAGACTGGAAAGATTCAGTTATTCTTTTCAATGAAATGGTCATGCGCTCTACTACCTATCAAGATGCAGCGGAAAATATTACGAAAGGGTTTGTAGATTACTTGCCTTTTGAACGAAGCGCCTTATTTTCCTACTCTCTACAAGATACTGCAGGCATCGGCGTACACGGACAAGGACTCGACAATGACATCATTCAAAATATTGCAGAGAACGTAAATAATTTACCAATCATTCAAAAAAACTTAAATTTTTTAAAACTCTATGGGAAAAACATGAAATATTTTCAACCAATTTATATAAAAGATGCTTCAGCAGGTTTCCCAGAAGAATATGTTCAATTGTTCCAGCTAGGTTCATTGGTAGTGGCCCCTATTTTTACAACGATAGAAAAAAAATTACTCGGTGCTGTTTTACTTGATCAAGGACCTGGAGTTTATTTTGATTTGTCTCAAGAAACGATTACGGCTATTTCCCGTTTTGGACAAAGTGCAGGAGAAATTTTATCTAAATTCTCTGCGGCTTCTGAAAAGAAAATTTCCGATGATGCTTCAGCTTTATCACCAAGAGAAATCGAAGTACTGAAACTTATGGAAAAAGGTGCCTCAACGCATGAAGCAGCAAGTGCACTACATTTAAGTGAGTATACTGTTCGTGATTATGTTTCCACTATCATGCAAAAATTAGGAGCACAAAACCGAACAGAAGCTGTCGCTAAAGTCATCCGCAATAACATTATTTAACCCCATCATCATGCAGCTCATGCATATGATTGGGGTTTTTATACTATCATTTATTCTAATATTCTGACTCTTTCATTTGTTTATACACTTTCGACAACGTCTGTTGTTTTCCCATCATCTAAAAAATCTTCACCATAAGTCTCGACAATCGTCTTTCGATATCTGTCCTCAATAACATTTAAACGTAAGGATAACTTTGGCGTTAATTCTCCTTCATCAACCGTCCAAGGTTTACCAATGATAGCTAATTTCTTCGGCTGCTCAAAACGGGCAAATGCTTCTGTGCGCTGGGCAATTTCCTGCTCAATCAACTTCCTGACTTGTTGATTTTCAGCAAGCGACGCAGGATCAGTTGTTTGAATACCTTCTCGCTTTGCCCATGAAGCAAGTTTCTCAAAATCCGGATTGACTAAACAAATAATATATTTCTGTTGTTCACCAAAAAGCATCGTATTCTCTATGTAGTCACTTTCATCCATCGCGTTTTCAATTGGTTGAGGTGCCACATTTTTCCCTGTTGACAAAACGATAATCCGTTTCTTCCTATCGATAATCTTTAAATAATCATTCTGATCCAATTCACCAATATCTCCCGTTTTATACCAGCCATCCACAAATTCCTCAGCTGTTTTTTCAGGAGCATTGTAATACCCTTGCATAATACTCGGGCCTTTGACCAGCACTTCGCCGTCCTGAGCAATTTTCACATCAACATTCGGTAAGACTTTTCCTACTGTGCCTGCTTTAGCTCGGAGAATAGGATTGGTACTAACGACTGGCGCTGTTTCCGTTAAACCGTAACCTTCCAATATCGGAAGATCCAATGCCCAAAAGAACCGAGCTAGCTCCGGACTAAGTGTCCCGCCTCCGGAAACCATGCCGCGCAACCTACCTCCAAGCTTTTCTTTCACTTGACTAAACACTAAACGATCCGCTAATTTCCACTTTCTCATGAACTTTTGAGGCATTGCCGTTTGCTTAATTAACGCATCCATTTCTGCATTTTGATACATATCATACCGCTGTTCACCAATTGAAAGCGCCCAGTTAAATACTTTTTGCTTTACTGCAGACCCTTCATTGATTTCGTCCCACACCATACCATACACTTTTTCAAATAGACGAGGTACACTGGTTAATATAGTCGGTTTTATCTCCAGCAGATTTTCTGGGATAGTGTCGATACTTTCTGCATAAGCAATGGTGACACCGACTGAGAGGGGGATAAAATGGCCTGCAGTCCGTTCAAACACATGAGATAAAGGTAAGTAGGACAATGATAAATCTTCTGGAACTAATTCAAGCAGCCAAAATTGCACCCCTTCTACATTCGCTAAAAAATTTCCATGTGACAGCATGACACCTTTAGGTTTACCTGTTGTTCCAGATGTATGAATAATCGTCACTAACCTGTCCCGATTAATCTCCTGCCAGCCAGCTTCCCAATTTGCTAATGGATATTCTTTTCCTAGTGTTTCTAATTCGGCAAACGAAAAGTCCTTTTCTCGTACGGATTGGTTATCATCCGGATACATCGTAATGATGCTTTCCAGCTCGACGTTTCCTTCTATAATTTTCTGATGCTGATTTCCATCCTCAACAACAGCCATTCGTACGTCGCCATTCTGCAAAACGTAAGCCGCCTGGTCTGGAGGCAAGGTTGGATATACCGGCACACTCACTGCACGAATACTGGCTAGTGCAAAGTCAGTAATCCCCCACATCGGATTACTGTCAGATAAAATAGCTACTTTGTCATTTTCGCCAATTCCCAGATGAACAAACGCTGAGGCAACACGATATATTTTTTCCCAAAACACTCTGTATTTCATGCGCATGTAGACGCCATTTTCTTTCCACATAAAAGCATCTTTTTCAGGAAAACGCTCCACACTTCGATGAAGCATTTCCACTAGATTATTCGGTTTCATTAGCAAAAGACCTCCCGAACGATTAACCACACTTTTCTAAAATGAAAATGAATTAAGTATGGTTTGCAATTTTAAAGCCATTCCCATATTCCCTTTTATCTTCAATTTTCCTCCCATAAATGCTGCTGTCGGATTCAACGTCCCTGCGACCATTTCCCGAAAATTATCTGTATCTATTTTCAACGTACACTGCGCTTCTTCTTCTGATCCTTCTACAGCTCGAGCTCCCTCATCATCAATGATAATCTGATAGGTACCTTCTTCTTCACCGGATAGATGAAATTCAAACGTTCCTTGCTTCCCTTCTGTTACTGAAGGATCATGTTTCAAGGCTGCGTCAATCATTTGAAAAACTTCCGCTGCTCCCGGCTTATTTGTTTCTGCCATAAGGTATCCCTCCTCTTCATTTTTATTTTTAGCTTTCACATCTTCTCGATGATCGTAGCTGTTGCCATTCCGAACCCGATACACATGACTTGGAGTCCATATTTCCCGTTCGTATCTTCCAATTGATGCAGCAATGTCGTAGTAATACGCGCTCCGCTAGCACCAAGCGGATGACCGAGTGCAATGGCTCCGCCTCGGGGGTTAACTTTCTCCATATCCGGTTGTAATTCTTTTTCCCATGCTTTTACAACAGAAGCAAATGCTTCATTTATTTCAATCGTATCCATTTCTTCGATGGTTAATCCTGCTTTTTCAAGCACTTTTTTAGTTGCTGGAATAACACCGGTAAGCATTAACTCCGGATCTTCGCCTACTACAGTACGAGCAATCACACGCGCTCTTGGTTTGACATGCAATTCTTCTGCCTTTTTATCCGACATTAACAATAAACCTGCTGCTCCATCACTGATTTGACTCGAATTACCCGCTGTTATTACACCGTCATCAGGTTGAAACGA
>DATGTM010000142.1:0-14653 GCA_035301845.1 Pseudogracilibacillus sp.
ACATTCTCTAAAAACTGATGCATCGTTGTATTTGTGAAATGAATATCCAAAATAGTTACATTCGATTGGTTATGTAACAACTTCTGACAACTCCTCGTAATATAATGAAATATTTAATTTTTAAGGTATAAATGATATACAAAACTTTTAAAAAATAGTACGATATGGTATAGACTTTAATAAAAAGAAGTCATTACGATGCTTATCGTATCATGACATGTGTAAAATATCCATAAATTTTTAATGAGATAAATGATATTGTTAAAAAATATATACATACGAAACTATACGATACAAGCGTAATAAAAGCCTGTCAGGCAAGGGGAGAATACTAAAAAAATGCCAAATTCAAGACAAACAAAGAAGAAAAGAGTGTTAAAAAAACGTTATAAAACGCTGATAGCTTTGCTGATTATTATAGCCCTCGCAGTTGGAGGATATTTTGCTTATTTATATGTACAGGCGAAACAATCTGCAAACGAAGCCCATGATGGATCAGAATACACGAGATCAGATTTAAGAGACCAAGACATTGATCCAAAACTCGATAACTTTTCCATGTTATTAATGGGAATTGATTCCAGCGAAACCCGTGGCAGTGATGATGAAGCACGGACGGACGCTCTTATGGTTGCTACATTCAATAAAGAAGATAAAAGTGTAAAGTTATTAAGTATCCCGCGTGACTCGTTAGTCGATATTCCTGATTACACAACTGAGGATGGGGAAGAAAAAGAAGGATACGCTACGAAAATTAATCACGCCCATGCGATGGGTGGGGTCGATTTAACCGTTGACACCGTTGAAGATACCTTAGACATTCCAATTGATTATTACGCACGAGTGAATTTCGATGCCTTTATGGATGTCATCGACGTATTAGACGGGATTGATTTTGACGTTCCTTACGATTTTTCTGAACAGGATTCAACAGACAAAGCAGATGCGATTGAGCTTCAAAAAGGCGAACAAACTTTAGACGGTGAAGAAGCATTAGCATTGGCAAGAACACGGAAAATGGACAGTGATATGGAACGAGGCAAACGTCAACAGGAAATTATCCAAGCTATTGCTGACAAGACACTCAGCGCTAAATCAGTACTCAAATACGGCGATCTTATGAAAGCTGTCGGAAGCAATATGAAAACAAATATGGAATTTAATGATATGAAAAGTTTCTTCGGATATTTAACAAAAGGAACCAATATCGACATTGACGCGTTAAATATTGATGGTACAGATTACATGCCAACGAACGCTTATTACTGGAAATTAGATGAACGTTCTTTAGCATTAACTTCGAACATTTTGCAAAAACATTTGGACATAGAGGTAAAAGATTACGGTTATGACTTCAGTGACGACGAACTGAAAGGTAAAACAGACGGCGGAAACGAAGAAGGTAAATCAGAAATCGAACAAGAGGACCCGGAACCAGATCAACAACCAGAGAACCAACCAGAAAACTTAGAACCAGAAGAACCGCAAGAAGATAATGGACAACAGCAAGAACAAGAAGAACAACCTCAAGAAGAGCAAGAACAGCAGGAACAACAAGAGCAACCACAAGAAGAACAACCACAAGAGGATAATCAACAAGGACAGGAAGAACAACCGCAAGAAAATCAAGAGTATTAACGATAAAAAAGTGCTAATCACATCGATTAGCACTTTTTTTATACTATTTATGATTTACGAATCTGACGGAAGCATATCCTTTAAAGTGAAATCTGCTTTTGTTCCTTCCGTATCTTCATAACCTTTCATATATTGAATGCGTCTTTGTGCAGAAGCAGCGCTCACTTGTTCATCAGCATGGTAAGAAGAGCGGACAAGCGGACCTGCCTGACAATGATCAAACCCTTTTTTAAGCGCAATTTCCTTTAGCTCCTTGAATTCATCAGGATGATAATATTTTTCTACATACAAATGCTTCAAAGAAGGTTGCAAATATTGACCAATAGTTATGATATTCACCTCATGCGCCAGAAGGTCATCCATCGTTTCCATGATTTCTTCCTTCGTTTCGCCAAGTCCTACCATAATACTGGATTTCGTTGGCGTAGTCGGCGCAATATTCTTCACACGCTGTAATAGTTCTAGAGAACGGTCATAAGTTGCTTTGGCTCGTACACGTTTGGTTAACCTTCGTACTGTTTCAACATTATGGTTAAATATATCCGGTTTCGAACTCATTAACAAATTCAGACTTTCATAATCCCCCTTCATGTCAGATGGAAGAATTTCAACCGTTGTGCCAGGATTACGTTTGCGTACTTGATTTACGGTTTCTGCGAATACAGCAGCGCCTCCATCATTTAAATCATCTCTAGCGACTGCTGTAATAACGACATGCTTGAGTCCCATAATTTCAACAGATTCAGCAACACGCTGTGGTTCTTCCCAATCAAGTTCATTCGGACGTCCTGTCTTAACAGCACAGAAGCGACATCCACGAGTACATGTATCTCCCAGAATCATAAACGTTGCTGTTTTCCGCTCGCTCCAACATTCGTGCAGGTTTGGACATTTCGCCTCTTCGCATACTGTATTCAATCGCTTCTCTCGCATTAACTTCTTTAATCGCTTGTATGAATCAGTTGTATTGATGTTAATCTTCAGCCAGTCTGGTTTTCTAAGCATTGTTTTATTGTTTGTCATCGTTACGAATGTACACTCCTTATTGAACTTCTTTTTTGAGTATGGTTCCATGTATTTGTCGCATATTTCGTATTACGTAAATCAATTGCTTCTTCCCAGAGAGCTTTTGGCATCTCAAATACCTCTGTGTCAATATGTAAACTCTCTTTAAAACTACTAAGAAAAATTGGTACAAGGTCATCATATTCTACTTCAGCTTCTAATTGTTCGTGAAGACTCGTAGCTTTGCGATCAAACAAGCTTTGTTGACGGTTTCGGCTACTGGTACTTGAAAACAGGAACAGGTCATACAGCATATTCGTATTATAACTCAATGGTAAAGACCCATGCTGTAACAGCACCCCTTTGCGCCGGGTTTGAGCATTCCCGGAAATCTTCTTGCCGTCAGCAAGTATTTCATAAATAGCAGGTGATTCGAAGCAGACCGCTGATCGGTTGTCACCTGATTCTTGATGCGGATGAGCAAACATCGCATCGACTCCAAGACGATGGTAACTTTTGATTAAACCTTCCGCGAGCACATAATAAGCATCATTTACGGTACGCGGAATTTTAGGATGATTCTCGTTCACAATAATACTGTATGTGACTTCTTGGTCATGCAGAACAGCTCCGCCTCCAGTTAATCTTCTGACAAAATGACAACCATGTTTATGAAGTCCCGCAAAATCAATTACTTTTTGTTCGTTTTGGAAATTACCAATGGAAAGGCTTGGTGTATCCCAACCATAAAAACGAATAACCGGCGGGATTTTCCCTTCGCTATGCCAGTTGAGTAATGTCTCGTCTATTGCCATATTCATTGCTGCATCATGAAAACCACTATTATAAAAAGCCCATGTTTCTTTCAATTTACCACCTCTAAAATGATATCATTGTTTCGAATACATAACTCTTTCTACCTGTATACTATGTTTAAATATATAATGTTTCCACTCTATTCATACATCCAGGGACGTATCGTTAGAGCAACTCGGAAAATACGTTTCATCCCTCCTTTCTTTTCATCCAAAAGGTTTAGAATCTTTAAAACTTTCTTTCTCTTATTCAAAAGCAGAAACTTGTTTATTGCTTTTACAAGCATTGCAACAATAGTACAAATGCTTTTTATTTATCAATTTATAATACTGACTAAACGCTAAATTCAAAAAACGAGCCACATCCCTACTTACTAGGAACATGACTCGTTGCATCAAGTGATATCAGTACACTACTTCCCTTCGCTAGCATTAACTAGATCAGGTCCGTAAGAGTCGAAAAGCTTTCTACACTTTTCTCTCAGCTCACTCTATTGAGCGCCCCTAGTAGTTGTTTCTATTTAACTCTGATTGTATCATATCAGATAACAAACAAATTGTCACACCTAGATTCGTCAAGGATTCTGTCAAGTACTTGTGGGAGAAAAGAAGCGAACCCTCATTTGCTCGTATCGTTATCTATCCGCCCTTAGCATACACTCGCGTCCTGCATGCGGCTGAGAAACCTCTCCAGGCTTACCTTTCTGAACTTCCCTCCTGCAGGAGACTCGTGTTTTTTCCTAGGTTATTCGTGGTTTTCTTTATTTATCTAGAAGCAATGCCTGTAATTTACAATGTTATTGGCAAGCCACATCTTACGCCAATTACCTGTAGATAACTCAATAGAAACTTCAAATTATTTTACTGCATCAAACAATGCTGAATTACCTCAAATCAAAATATAAATGAAAGTGGTCTTTACAAGCAGGATTGTGTGCTGTATGGCATACCGGACATATCGCATGGCCGTTTACATATTGATAAATAGTAAATTCTGATTTACATGCACCACATAATAATGCTTTCTCTTGAAACTCTGTTTTGTCCCAGCGTTCTGTAGCATGGGCTTCCAGTTCATGACATTGATAACATGCGTAATACGTCTGGCAGCATTTAAATTTAATCGCTACAATATCCTCTTGTTTATGATAATGTTGACAACGATATTGTCGATCAACTCCTACTCCGCTCACTTCTATATGATTAGCGACCAATGATTCTCCCTCCCTCTTAAAGTAATTATCTCTCTTGTTAGTTGACCCGAAAGCAAGAATAATGCCTCTTTGCGCGGCCTGTTTCTCCCTAAGGAAACCTCAATCCCGGGACAAAGTCCTAGTCTGTATGAAGGGGAATCTCTTTTTAGTTTTCCCAAAAGCGGCTAAATCTATTATAGAGCTGTATATCTTTATATCTACAGCTTTTTGCATTTGAATTTAGCTTCGATTTGTTCTTCCCTCAACCGCTTTGGACCCGAACAAAGATTCCGACAGATACAAGAAGCCAGACAAGGATGAAGAGGCTGTAATCAATATAAGTCAAACAGAGTTCTTGATAATGCGTCCGGTTTCTCCCGTCTCCATACGCTCGAGAATCAATCGCATCAGATAATGTTTCTGCCCGTTGGATGACAGAATATAGAAGCGGTATCAATAAAAAGAAATACATATATAATTGTTTCAGCTGATTGTACTGTGCAACATCCAATCCCCGGGACTTTTGCGCAAGCTGAATTCGCTTCAACTCTTCTAAAATTGTAGGAATAAAGCGGAGAGCAATAGAGATCATCAGGCTAAATTGTTGTACAGGAAATCCTAGTTTCTTGAAAGGTTTGAGCAGCATCTCTACCCCAAGAGCCAAGGTAAGAGGCTTTGTTGAAAACGTAAGAATAGACGCAAGCAAAATCAACAACACAATGCGCCAGACAAATTGAATACCAGCTACAATACCTTCTTTCGTTAGTTGCAGAACACCCCACTCCCATATCAGTTGCTCTCCAGGTGAAAGAAAGGCATGATACATAACTGTAAACAGCAAAATTAACAACGCTGGTTGCAATGCTTTCCAATATAGAACGATTTGCAGCCTTGATAACCCAATTAAAAAGAAAACTACGACAGTTGCGATAACATATTCTAACGGTTTTTGAATGATTGTCATCCACAGCATGATAGCTAGCATCGAAATAAATTTGGTCCTCGGGTCTAACTTATGTAAAAGTGATTGGCCCTCTATATATTGTCCTACTACAACAGCATCAGCCATATTCTTCCTCCTCAACATGAAGCGCATCGTGTACAGCTGAAAAAATAGCTGTTTCGCTCGCTGTTTCCAACTCCATATGGTTGTTGGTTTTTTGTTTCACATAATGGAGCAATTGTATAGCTTCGGGCAATAACAAGCCATTTTCATGTAAAAGCTCTGGATGGTGCAGAAACAAAGTATCTGAAGCCATCTGTGTCTTCATTCTGCCTTGATGCAACACAATGACCTCTTCTGAATAATGCATGACATCTTCCATTTGATGAGAGATAAATACTACCGTACGTTCCCCCTTCATTTGCCATTGCTTCATGAATTGTAAAATGCTCTTTTTAGCTTTAGGATCTAACCCAACAGCAGGTTCATCCAATAGCAATATATCTGGATTCGTAATCAAAATAGAAGCTAACGCCAGACGTCTTCGCTGACCGCCACTTAATTCAAAAGGAGACTTTTTCAAGATGGCTTCATTCAGTCCAAATTGCTGGATACTCGCTCGGATTGTTTCATTTATTTCCTGTTTAGAAAGACGTTTCTGCTTCAATCCAAAAGCTAATTCCTTATAAGCAGTCGTTTGAAATAATTGCTTTTCAGGATATTGAAAGACCATCCCTATATCCCGTATACTCACTGGCATTTCTTTTTGATTCACGCCTACTTTCGTCCCCATACATGTATACGTACCGCCAGATAGTGGCAGTAACCCTTTCAACACGCTTAAAAAAGTGGACTTACCAGCACCCGTTTCTCCGATTACAGACACCCAATTTCCAAGCTCAATGGTTACGTCAAGCTGTTGTAAAACGGTTCTCCCTTCTATTTCTACGGACGCATCTGTTAACGTTAAACACATGCAGCATCCACCAACTTCCTCCAATTAAAATCAACTGGTATTGCTTCGGTTTGCAATGTTTTAGCTAACCGGAAGATAAACGGTAACTTCATTCCATAGCGATTGATATCGACAGAAGAAAAGAATTTTAAAGGTGACCCGTCAAATTTCAAATATCCTTCATGTAAAAAAAGCACACGCTTTGCATAGAGGACTTCTTCCATATGATGGGTCATATGGATAATCGTAATTCCAGCAGCATGCATTTGATCGATAATCTGTAACATGGCTTCTCTTCCAGCAGGATCAAGCATGGAGGTTGCTTCATCAAAAATAACAAAATCCGGTCGCATAGCCAGAACAGCAGCTACCGCTACCTTTTGCTTTTGGCCTCCTGAAAGTTGATGAGGCAAGTGAGCAGCGTAGGCCGACATCCCAACTACAGATAAAACCTCTCTCACTCTTTCTTCCATTTCTTCTTTAGGACATTGAATATTTTCTAAACCAAAAATAATTTCATCAAAAACGGATGTCGTAATAAATTGATCTTCGGGATTTTGGAAAACATAACCAACATGTTGCCGAATCTGTTGCACATCTGTCGCTTTTATGGTCGTCTTTCCAAAGCAAGTCACTTCTCCTTTTTTGGGTACAACCAATCCATTCATTAATTTTGCCATGGTTGATTTTCCGCTACCGTTAGGACCAATGACTGCAACATATTCCCCTTTTCGAATAGTCAGTTGCAGCTCCTGTAAAACAGGTGCATCCTTCCGATAATAAAAATCAACTTGATCAAATACAAGCATCGCTCTTCCCTCCTAGCTTAGCTAATTTCTATCCTCTTGAAATTTCTTGTATAATCATGCTTCCTTTCACGCATAATTGATCATGTGCCTGATATACATAAACAATTACCTTTGACTTGGCCTGCTCGAAGTGAAAAGATATACTGTCATTGACCATAACCGGCCGCAGGAAAGTCATCTCATAATCTGTTATCCAATAACCAGCACATTCCTTAAGAAATAGAGATTGCGCTATGCCCATCACGTACATGCCATGCACAATCGGCTTCTTTCCATCTGCCCTCTCCGTAAAATGAATAGCAGCAAAATCATTCGACACTTCTGCGTACCGAATTACCTCTCCTATCGTTATGCTGCTTTTAAACCTTTTCATTGCTGTCATCCTTCATAAGCGTTGTAGTCGATGTGGCCAGAAGCTTTCCCTCATGGAAACAATTCAATTGGAACTCACTATATGTAATTTGTTTTATATTTCTTTCGGTAACTTTTTCTAATTGGCAATCCAATATCATTTCTTCCACTAACGGATATTCGTAGCAACAGTTTTGTTTAACATGGATCCATTCATCCTTTTCTGAGATAGGAGCCGCATCAAATACCTTCCAAAATATAACAATCATTGTAGACGGTGCCATCATTCTACCTTCATATTTCATCAGAGGAGCACCGATCACTTCTGCGTACTTTTCAATCCATTCCCGCGTAAGATAAATCTGCTGTTGTAGCATTTCTTCAAATCCTTTCTACCAACATAGCAAGTCCCATACCACCGCCAATACCTAACGTTGCTAGTCCATAATGAAAGGTGCCGTTTTGCATTTCGGAGACCAATCTAGTAACCAATACAGCACCAGAAGCCCCATAAGGATGACCCAATGCCAAAGCACCACCACCGAGATTTACTTTTTTCTCAGAAATACCAAGTGTTTCTAAACAAGCTAATGTTTGAGAGGCAAAAGCTTCGTTAAATTCTACAATATCAATTGAAGAGATATCCATTTGCTGACGTGCCAATACTTTCTGAACTGCTGGAACCGGACCAATACCAAGAAATTCCGGCTCAACACCTGCAGCTTGCGCATCCACAAAGCGTAATGCCGGTGTCAATCCTAAAGCGTCACACTTCTCACGGGACATCACTAGCGATATTGCTGCTCCGTCATTTACAGGACATGCATTTGCAGCAGTCACGGATCCATTTTCTTTAAACACAGGTGGCATCCTGTTAAACAACTTCTCAAGATTTTGACGATCACGCGGACATTCATCTTTATGGCGCCATTCTCCTTGTGTACATATCGGGATGATTTCTTCAGCAAAGTGATCTGTGTGCTGTGATTGAACTGCTTTACGATGACTGTTTACTGCAAAATGATCTTGCTTTTCTCTGGAAATTTGATAATATTGTGCAACATGCTCTGCAGCCTCTCCCATATCTGGATTACCAAATGCTTCAGGCGTAAACGGTGCACGCTCATATAAGATAGGGTCACCTGTGATGTGTTTTGGTCTAGCAAGTCGCCAAGGAGCACGGCTAGTACTTTCCACTCCACCTGCTAAATAAATGTCTCCAGCCCCGCTTTGGACAAGTCGAGCAGCGAGTTGAATAGCTTCTAATCCTGCTCCACATTGTCGGTCGACAGTGAATCCAGGAACACTAATAGGCAATCCAGCCTCTAATAAAGCTACGCGTGCAATATTTCCTCCAGGGCCCACCACATTCCCCAGAATCACATCATCAATTTCATGTGAAGCGAGTTGACAATCTTGTACAACCTGCTCTATTAACGGAGCTACCAATTCTTCTGGCTCTACAGACGCGAATATTCCGCCTTTTTTACCTATAGCTGTTCTTTTAGCTGTGACAATTACGCACTCCCTCATCCATTTCTCCCTTCCACCAAATCAATCATTGTTTTTCTTGCTATCTTTCCACCGCTCGTATAATAGAATTTCTCTACCGTGAGGACTTTTCTAGGAACTTTATATGCAGCTAAATACATAGCACAGAACTTTCTCACTTGATGTGAGGAAAGCATTTCTCCTATTTCCCAAGCAATCACGACGACAATTTTTTCACCTAAAGACGAGTCAGCCTCCCCGAAAACCATAGCCTCTTTGACGAAGCGAAGACGTTTAATCACCTTTTCTACCTCTTCCGGGTACACATTCAATCCGCCTGTTATCATCTTGTTTTTCTGTCTTCCCGCAAGGTGCAGGCCACCCTGACTATCTAAATAACCATAATCACCTGATAGCAACCAGCCGTCTTTTAGCGTTTCTCTTGTTGCTTCAGGCTGGTGATCATAACCAGAAAACAACATGTCACTTCTCACACAAATTTGACCAATTTGCTCTGGAGGTAGCTTCTCTCCTTGCTCGTTCCTAATTTCTACCGACACGCCAGGAAAAAGGTGTTGACGAAGTTGCGTATCAGTATCTTCCTGAACAGGAGTAAAACTGATGTAACTCGCTTCAGATAGTCCGTAAAACTCATACAAACTTGCTTGTCCCCACCTTTTTTTTGCATGACATTTAGATTGGTGTGACCACTGCGCTCCCGAGCTAATTAATGCTTTCACAGACAAGGATCCTTCTTCTTTTAATAGTGTGTCAATCATCGTAGGAACCAAGAATAGCACACTATTGGCATACTGATTACAAAGTGTTTTCACTTTTCGCGGCTGGAATTTAGTTAGAATATGAAACGTCGCTCCAAGATACAAGCTTTGCATAAGTGCAAATAAAGATAGGGAATGAGCAAACCCACCAGGTGCGATAAAATGGTCTTCAGACCCTATTCCAAATACGTCCACACTTGCTTGAAAGCTTCTGATCCATGATACATGCGTTCGTTTATATCCTTTTGGTACACCAGTGGTTCCAGACGTATAGCCAATAAATAGCAAAGAGTGAAAAACTTGCTCTTTAGCCATTTGCTTTCCCTCCAACCAGTCTCTGTAAAATGTATTCTCAGCAGTTGATTGGAAGCTGATGCGTTCTTTTAATAAAGGGTGTTCTATATTCTTTAAAATCCTATTATCACCAAAAATTACTTCTACTTGGTTTAATTGCAGGACTTCTGTTATTTCCATTTGGCTCCACTTTGTGTCCAAGGTCAAGGGAGCATATCCTGCATATGTAATGCCTAAAAACACTTCTGCATATTCTATACGATTACGAGATAATAAGGCCACCTTTTCTTGTGTGATGTTCATTTCTTGCAAGCCTTTTGCAACCTTTCGAACATTTTGCATAAATTGTTTATACGTTCGAATCTCTCCCTCTTGTTGCATGGCTATTTTATCTGGTGTTTTTCTGCAATGATCTAGAATCGGCTGGATTATTGTTTCCATTAGCTTATCTTTTCTAATGTTTGATGCTTTTTATGCTCAATCGGACTGACACTACGTAATTGCATCACGATAATCCCTGCAATAATAGCTTTTATGATATCTCCTGGAAAGAATACTGTCGCTCCAAGTAATGCAGCCCAAATAGAAGTTTGCGTAATAAAGGCCATTACCGGTGCACCAATTAAACTTATCAGAAAGACTCCAAAAACAATATTGATAAGGGAGATTTTCCAAGCTTTAAGATTGTCCCAGACTCCTTCTGTACATAGACCCATGAAATATGCTGCGACTGGCCAGCTAAGAATATATCCGGCTGAAGGACCTACTAATGCGGAGAATCCTCCTCTTCCCCCAGTCAAAAGAGGCGCACCAAATGCAACTAATAAAATGAATAGTAACATACTGATTGATCCGGTCTTCTTACCCAAAAACCCTCCTGCCAACATCACCCCTAATGTTTGTGCCGTGATTGGTACAGGAATAAACCCAAGCGGAATAGGTGGAATCATTCCCAACACACCAACCAAAGCAGCAAACAATGCTGCATATACCATTTCTTTTGTAGACACCTTCACTCTTCCTCTCCATCTGACATTATATAACAACATCATATCTTTATTTCTTCATAATGTAAACCAATAAAATTATAGGTTAACATTTAAGTGATTCGTTGATATGTAGAAAAATAGTTTATTCGAGTTTAGTAAACAGACCAAATACCTTTTACTGTTTAACCCTGTTCAGAGATAAGTGACAGAAAACAGAACACAAGCGGGGAAGGAACTAAATAAAAAAGTGCTGACTACATTGATCAACACTTTTTATCACCATAAATGTTAAATATCTTTTTCGACTTGTTTTGTTAAACCTAACTTCTGAGCGTTTCTTTTAATAGCTCCATACGTTCTTTTGCTATTTTTTTTATCTACATACTTGAAAGATTGACTCCATATTTCTTTATACTTAACATCCAATTTAAAATCTTTCGCAATATACGCCTTAATCCCTTCTATGAGTTTATCAGCGTCTGTAAATCTCTCTCCAAATAAATCCTTTTTTAAATCGATATAGCTCCCTTGCAACTCTTCATAAGTAGCATAGTCAAATTGAAAAAAAGCAACCGGTTTTTTTAAATAATAAAAATCCCAAGCCACACTAGAATAATCGGTAATTAACAATGAGCTGCGCATTAACAATTCATTTATTCTTGCTTCACCAAATTGAAAAACTTTTATATGCTTCGAATTAATTTGGAACTTACTGATATACGGTAAAAATTTGGGATGAATATTGAAATTCAATATTAAATCATGCTCCACTAAAAGTTTATTCAGCTTTTTAGATTGAAGTAATTCCATATACTGAAGATAATAATCACTTTCCATAAATGTTTCATCTGATACATCTTCAAGCCAATTCCGCCATGTTGGCATCAGCAAAATCTCTCTTTTATTATTCTCTCTGGATTTGTCTATGAGAGCATCCCAACGACATAGCCCTGTAGAAATAATATTTTCATATGGATATCCAAAATAATGGTGTATTATCTCCGTTTCCCAATCAGCAGTAGTGGCAAATAGATCCGCTCCATTTGATCCTGTTTTTTTCATTATATATCCAACATTTTTAAGCGCGGTCACTCCATGTTTTAAATAAACAAATTTTTTATTACGTACTTCTTCTATAGCCCTACCATTTTTTTGTCTAAATATATAAGAATGATTTTTTGCATCAGAACCAATTAACAGTTTGCTAGCATATAAATACAACAAATGTTTAAAACTCATAAAAGAAATGACTCTATTTTTCATATGTTGAACATTTCGATATTCTGGAGACTTTTTATCCATAATATAATACACATTTTCCTCAGGGTGATTTTCATACATGTATCTAAAGAAAAAGTAACTGTTATCTTGCGCTGTTCGAGAGAACTTTTCGTAAATAAGCCAAATTTCTTTCTGGTCAAATTGTTTTTTAAATCGCTCATACACTTTATAAGCAATTGCTGATTTCATCCTTGTCCAGAAATCTTCATATAAACTATTCTCTTTATAAAACAAAACCAAACTAAAGTTGTTCGCAATATAAGGATGCAAGACAAAGCCTTTTTTACATTTAATGGTATACTTATGCTCTTGAAAGAATATATTTTCGTTTAATTCCTCTGAGGGATTCTTTACTTTTACTAGAAACAATTGATGTTGAATGCGAACGTGCAGAAAAACATCCCAATAAAACTGTTCCCACTTTAACTTGTTCACATTTATATCAAATGTTACTCGCGATATATGATTGTCTTGTTTATTCTCCTGTACTGGGAAAGAATACTCTCTATCATCCATTTTATTTCTATATTTTAATACAATCGACTCTACACTATAATCGTCAGTCTCTTCCAATTGCAACAATACTTCTCCCGTATAAACACGTCGATTCTTTCGCTCGAAGTCACAAAGCTCAGTATTGGCTGGGAGCATTTCTTCATGTAAAGCTATTTTGGGTTTTACAACGAGTGAAAATGCATTGTTCACTGTTAAGTAGGGAGTAACTAGATGATAGGCATTAAAAACTATGGGTTCGTAATACCTTTCGTGCTTTAACAGGGTAGGAAGATCGAACTTCCCTACTCTCATTTCTTCTCGAAACGTATCTGTTTCTGTTAGCAGATGAACAGACCATCGTCCTTTTTTCAGCGTATGTTTTTTTAAAAAGCCTGATAAATTCAGTTCAAATAAGTTAGACTTATCTAAACGTATATCTTCATTATTTAAAAAGTATATATTCTTGTTTTTATCTTTTAAAAAGACACGTACTGAATTGTAATAAGACGGGTTAAAGTCGTTAGGACTTATGGTTAACCACAGCTTATGGTTTTTATTTTCTATATTATTCGCTGTTATATTACTGTGTATTAATGGTTTGTTCTCCTGACGAGCCGGAGATTCATCTATGTTTTCATTGCTTAAAGAATCGCTTGTTATACTTATTTCATCATATTCAATTACATTTCTTTTTTTTCGCATCATATAAAGATTATTAAATAGAATAGATTTTGATACTAACTCTGGATAAATGTCCATCTTCTTTCGATGATTATTAGAAAGTTTATAGTCCAAAGCAATATATTTTTCTGTTTTTTTGTCATAATAACCTATGAATATAGCATCTGCATTCATATCGGTTGAATTAAATTCAAGTTTTAGGGAGTTTGCTGCTGTTGCACTCGCAGTAGCTAAAATGGGAGTGCTCACAGCAACATATTGACAATAAGTTTCAAAGACGTTTACAGCATTGCCAAGCAACAATGACAAATTATTGTTTGTTGTGATGTACGGGGCTAAAATACATGAATTAGTATACTTGTATATATTAGAAAAGAACCTGTCTATCTTTTTTTTCTGATAAACAGATTTCATCCTGGCTCTGGATTCTTTATTCTCTTTCAAGAAGAATACATCATATCGAGTAAAATTGGTAACGTGAAAATGAATTCTTGCTAAATCAATTAAAACTTCGTTATTGCTTTCTATAAGCGGTGAAAAGATGATTTCTTCTTTAGTTGAACGATTTCGTAAAATAATAGTGATACTTTCCTCTGTTACTTTTCTCGTTAACTGTAACTTTAAAAAATTATTATCTAATTCGGCTTTCTCTATCATTCATTTCACCACTTTTTTATTATCTTTGTTGCTTATATTCAAAACCACAGAAACTAGATAAATGTCAAAGTTTTAAGAAGATATCTAAATGGCTTTGGAAATAACACTTTCTTACTTGTCAAAAAATGAACTAATCCCGTCCACAATCTTTTTTGCTGCTTCACCATCCCCATAAGGATTATATGCTTTTGCCATGTTTTGATGTTTACTTGGATTCGAAAGTAGCTCATCAGCTAAGGAAAAGATATTTTCTTCCTCTGTACCCGCTAATTTTAAC
>DATGTM010000143.1:0-3400 GCA_035301845.1 Pseudogracilibacillus sp.
AAAAAGTATGCATAACTTTTCAAATTTCGGGAAAAGCATAGAGTAGCACTATTGTTAAAGGAGGATTAGGAAATGGGGCAAAACGTTACCCAGAAATTAATTGACGGTCATATAGTTCATGGTGAGATGACACCAGGTGAAGAAATCGGATTGAAAATAGATCAGACCTTAACACAAGATGCGACAGGAACGCTTGTGATGCTCGAACTAGAAGCGATGGGGTTAGATTACGCAAAAACGGAAGCTTCGGCACAATATGTGGACCATAACTTAATTCAAGAAGATAATAAAAACCCTGACGACCATCTGTTTTTAGACAGTGCAGCTAAACGTTTCGGATTACATTACAGCCGTCCAGGCAACGGGGTGAGCCATCCGGTACATATGCAGCGGTTGGCGAAACCCGGCAAAACATTACTAGGTTCAGACAGTCATACTTGTGCGAACGGAAGTATGGGTATGCTAGCAATGGGAGCTGGCGGTATTGACGTGGCTATGGCCATTGCAGGTGAACCATTTTATGTAAAAATGCCTAAAGTCTGGGGTGTTAAGTTAACCGGCAAACTACCAGATTGGGTCAGTGCGAAAGATGTGATTTTAGAACTGCTCCGTCGCCATGACGTAAAAGGCGGGGTCGGAACTGTTATTGAATATTATGGACCTGGCTTAGACGAATTAAGTGCAATGGACCGCCATGTTATTGCGAATATGGGGGCAGAACTTGGCGCAACTGGTACTGTTTTCCCAGCGGATAAAGAAGTGAAGCGCTTTTTACAACAACAGGAGCGAGAAGAAGATTATACAGAACTGCTGGCAGACGAGGATGCTACTTATGATATCAACGAAGAAATTGATTTATCTTCTTTAGAACCGCTGATTGCGAAACCATCCAGCCCGGGTAATGTCGTACCGGTTTCTGAAGAAGCAGGCAAACCGATTTACCAATCTTATGTCGGCTCTTCGGCAAATCCTGGCTTTGGTGATTTTGCTATTGCAGCTGAAATTGTAAAAGGCAAACAAATCGCTGAAGATGTTTCATTCGACGTGAGTCCAACTTCGAGACAAATGCTGGTTGATTTAGTTGGTGAAATGCATATTGCAAGTTTATTGAAAAGTGGAGCAAGAATGCATCAAGCAGGATGTAACGGTTGTATCGGGATGGGACAAGCCCCGGCTACAGGTACGAACAGTTTGCGTACAACACCGAGAAACTTTCCAGGAAGATCCGGAACGAAAGAAGACAGCGTATTTCTATGCAGTCCGGAAACAGCAGCAGCTTCTGCTTTGTCTGGAAAAATAACGGATCCGCGTACGTTGGATGGTCCTTATCCGACTGTTACAGAACCTGAAAAATTAACAGAAGGTCATAATTTATTGGAAGAACCTTTGCCGTATGAAGAAGCGAAGAATATACCTCTGGAAAAAGGGCCTAATATTGCTTCGATTCCATCCATGCACAGCTTACCAGATCGTTTAGAACTACCTGTATTACTAAAAATGGGAGATAATATTTCAACAGACGAAATATTAGCCGGTGGTTCTCGAGTGTTGCCATATCGCAGTAATTTACCGGAGATAAGTAAGTTCTCTTTTGAAATTGTCGACCCTACGTATTACGATCGAGCAAAAGCCATAGCAGAAGAGGGCGGTCACGCACTTGTTGGCGGATTTAACTATGGACAAGGTTCCAGTCGTGAACATGCTGCGCTCGCTCCAAGATATTTAGGGCTGCGCGCCGTTTTCGTAAAAGACTTTGCGAGAATTCATTGGCAGAACTTGGTTAACTTTGGTATTTTGCCACTTACATTCGTTCATGAAGATGCATACGACACATTAGAAAGTGGCGATGTATTAGTGCTCGACGATATTCGAACAAAAATTGAAACATCCAATACGTTTGATGTTGAAATCAAAGGGAAAGGTAAAACAGTTAAAGTAGCACATGCTTTGTCACCACGTCAAATTGACATTGTTAAAGCAGGCGGCCTAATTAATTGGGTACAACGTTCTGCTGCCAGTTAATCTAAGTAAATAATATTGTTTCTCGATTTCGTTTTATTCCATTCTATCTTTTAAGGATGGAATAAAACGAAATTCTTTTTTGCATTGCTGAAAGATTCATTGTTGTTAAAACGGTTGGTTCATTTACTATCGTTTTTCACATATGTAAAGCGGTACGAAGTAGTTGAAAAAATGGTACAATACATACAATTACATATTTTTCATAAAGAATAGAAGCCTTTGACATTAAAAGGATAAAACATAGGAGGCATAAGCAAATGACAGAAATCATACCAAACAGAACACTTGGAGATGGAATGGAAGTACCAGCCATTGGCTTCGGAACGTATAAACTTTTTGGGAATGAAGGAGTACAAGCAATCAAAAGTGCTATCGATATAGGGTATCGGTTAATTGACACTGCGTATAATTATGAAAATGAAGGAACTGTTGGGAAAGCGATTCAGCAAACTACGGTAGCAAGGGAAGATTTATTTATTACTTCTAAATTACCAGGTCGTTACCATGAATATGAAAAAGCTGTGCCAGCAATCCAAGAATCGCTTTATAGAGCAAATTTGGATTACTATGATTTATACTTAATTCATTGGCCAAACCCAATCCAGGATGTTTATCTCGAAGCTTGGCAAGCGTTGATTGAAGCACAGAAATGGGGGTTGGTTCGCTCGATTGGCGTGTGTAACTTTTTGCCAGAACATATTGATCGTTTAGAGAAAGAAACCGGTGTTAAACCAAGCATCAATCAAATTGAACTACATCCATTTTTCAATCAGGAAGCACAGCGAAAATGGCATGCAGAAAACAATGTACAAACACAGTCCTGGAGTCCACTTGCTCGTGCGAATCAGATTTTTGAGAAAGAAGCTATCCAAACAATCGCAGCTACTCATGAAAAATCTGCCTCACAAGTTATTTTGCGTTGGCACTATCAATTAGGGTCGATTGCGATTCCGAAATCGGCATCCAAAGAGCGTCAAAAAGAGAATATCGACATTTTTGATTTCGAATTAGACGCATCTGAAATGAGTAAAATAAACGAGATAACTCGTAATGACGGACGTCAAAAAGACCAAGATCCTGCGGTCTACGAAGAGTTTTAACATATTGTTAACGAAAAAGGCCTTGTTCCAATAGGTACCGACCCCCGGAAGTTAGAGTGATAAAACTAACTTTCGGGGGTGTTTTTATGGCTAAATACAGTGAAGCATTTAAAATAAAGCTTGTCACAGAGTATTTGTATGGGAATCTTGGATATACATCGTTGACGAAAAAATATAATATGCCCAGTACTTCCCCATTAAAAAATTGGGTGAGATCTTATCAAACGCAAGGCATGGAAGGAGTGAAGCGAAGAAAAACGAAAGTGGAGTATACTGTT
>DATGTM010000144.1:0-5186 GCA_035301845.1 Pseudogracilibacillus sp.
GCATTTTCATCGTGTTGCTTCATTCTGAGAGCCAATGTTTTCATACCACGAATCAGATTCCAGCAATCAAAAGGAGATAATACTGCTCCTATCGTATTATGTAAAAAAGCCAGTTCTTCTGAAAGCTTCTCGCCTTTAACGACTACAATACCGGCGAGCACATCGTTATGCCCTGCTAAATATTTTGTCGCACTGTGTAAAACAATATCCGCTCCTTCTTCAAGCGGCTGTTGAAAGTACGGAGAATACAAGGTGTTATCCACTATATGTAATAGTTCATGCTCGTTTGCAATCTGAGCAATCTTTTGAATATCAGCGGTTTGCATTAATGGATTTGTCGGCGTCTCTGTAAAAATCGCCTTCGTATTTGATTGAATAAGTGCTTGAATTTCTTCTTCCGCTCCCCCATTCCAATAACTGAATTCAATACCATATTGTTTCTCCAATACTTCAAATAACCGAAAACTTCCTCCGTATATATCTCGAGACGCAATAATATGACTGCCTTTTTCAAACAGACTGAGCACCAGTTGAATAGCTGCCATTCCTGAAGAAGTCGCAAAAGCATGATCCCCCTTTTCTAAGTCTGCCATTGCCTCTTCTAATACAGCGCGCGTTGGGTTCCCTGTTCTCGTATAATCATAGCCATGTAATTTTCCTACATGATCATGATGAAAAGCCGTCGAAAAATACAATGGCGTACTCACTGCTCCATGCACTTCATCCCGTTTATTGCCTATTTGCACTAATAGCGTTTCGTTTCTACAATCATCTGTCAATGATTCCACTCTCCTTCTGCTTTTTTAAATATTACCTTCTTCAACTGGAGCTCCAGCATTTTATATAAAAACGCTTCGTCTAACCGGGATATCTGCTACTATAAACTAGCGCATTATATAGTCCGTCTACATCTCTAATAATTCAGATAAGATTTTCTTCAAATCATTAATAAACAAATTATTCCGAATCTTTTCGTTACGTCTTCTATACAAATCGCGTGCACACCATTTCCCCGTTTTTGATAACCCTTAAGTCATGTAAAAACCACAAATAAAAACCTCTTCTTATATCGGAGTAAGAAGAGGTCAAACAGTTATCGGTTCCTCTTCTTATCTATCAGGCGTTACGCTTGCTGGAATTGGCACAGTGCTAAAAAGTCTGTTGCCGAGGCTTCAAAGGGCCAGTCCCTCCACCTCTCTGGATAAGAAAAATCTTGCCTATAAAATTGTAAATATTACTTTATCGTGTTTTCATTGAAAAGTCAATGATGTTTTCGTATAATATGTGTTCGCTTTTAGTGGCGTAAGTCGTTTCCATCGAAATTGATGCTTGAACAGGACAGAGCAACTGTGTTAAAAGCATGAAACAATTCCACTACTTTTTATAAATATCCCTTTCGCAGTGCAGCTGGGGAAGCCGGGTGAATATAACCAGGTCCAATATCATAAATCGTCTTTGCCCCTTTTTGACCTTCTTTAGATAAGCGGTGTGCTGCCCGGGCGTAAGCTACAAGGACACTAGCGGTAAATTCAGGATTACTCTCCAGATTTAAGCTGTATTCAATTACTTGATTATGCTTATCCTCCCCTGTAGAACCGCTATGAATGACAAAACCACCGTGCGGCATAGTTGAATGATTTTCGTTTAATTCATCTTCTGAAATAAAATACACCGTTGTATCATATTCGTCAAAATAATTCGGCATTGTTTTAATCGTATCCTCTACAACCGCAGCATCCGCGCCCGCTTCTAAAACAACATAGCATTCCCGTTTATGCCGTTCGCTTTTAGACGCTTCCGGATTTTCTCCTTGACGAACTTGTTCCATTACTTCCTCAGAAGGTAAGGTATATTGCACTCCAGCCTTCACGCCATCTACACGACGCACCGCATCCGAATGCCCTTGACTCAAACCTTTCCCCCAAAATGTATAAGTGTTCCCTTCCGCCAAAATAGCTTCAGACATCACACGATTCATTGAAAACATTCCAGGATCCCAACCAACCGAAATGACACTTATGTTTCCACTTTCTTGCGCTGTTTCATCCACTTTTGCAAAATGCTCTGGAATCGTAGCATGTGTATCGAAACTATCGACTGTATTAAACAGTTTAGTGAAGTGTGGCGTCTGTTCCGGCAGATCTGTCGCAGAACCACCGCAAAGTATCATCACATCAATTTCTCCTTGATACTTCTCTGCTTCATCGATATGCAGTGCTTTCGCATTCTTATCTTGAATATCTATTTCACCACGACGTGAAAAAATCCCTACAAGTTCCATATCAGATTGTTGTTGAATCGCCGCTTCTGCTCCTCGTCCTAAATTTCCATATCCAATAATTCCTACTTTAATTTTATTCGTCATTGATGAGCCCCTTTATAATCATTTTCTTCTGCTTTTATCCTATCGTTTTTTTATAAAAAGTGCAATCACTCGCCTAGAGTTCATAGAAAAGGATCCAATAAACCTCTTAGGCATCTGTTCCAAAATAACGCAGCTTTCATTCTGTTGTCTTTTCACGTAAACTGAAAGTAATAAATAATCAAGGAGGATTACATGCGTTTACAACATAAAAAAGTAATTGCCTTAGTCGATCATGATTTTGAAGATTTAGAACTTTGGTACCCGTTTTATCGTTTGCAAGAAGAAGGAGCACAAGTTGACCTTATTGGCTCTGAAGCTGGTAAAACATATTTCGGAAAGCATGGTGTTCCAGCTACAACGGATGCTGCTTTTTCTGATATTGAATCAAAAATCTACGATGCTATTCTTGTGCCTGGAGGATGGGCGCCGGATAAATTGCGCCGTTATCCGGAAGTCCTTGCTTTTATTCGTGAAATGAACGAAGCAAAAAAGCCAATCGGACAAATTTGTCATGCAGGTTGGGTACTTATCTCTGCCAACATTTTAGATGGCAAGAAAGTAACCAGTACACCAGGAATTAAAGACGATATGACTAATGCAGGGGCAACGTGGATAGATGATGCAGTTGTTGTAGATGGTCACCTCGTTTCGAGCCGCCGCCCACCTGATTTACCCGCATATGCCAAAACATTTGCAGATGTTTTAGCAGATCAATAAAAAACATGACGCTGTTTCCGACTGAATGGGAACAGCTTTTCTTATAAAATTTCACTCATTTTTATTTACTTCTTATCGCATATAAAGCACATGTTACGCAGAAATCTCACATCAAACAGATGCCTTCTTTTATACTTGATACATAAATCATAGCAAGAGAAACTCTGTTCAATAGATTGGAGGGGGATACATGAAAGTGAACATCGACTTAGATGAAGAACACTCAGAAACTTCCGTTACAATTCACGCAAAGAGATGGACAAAAGAATTGGAAGAGTTGATCAACCAAATTCAACACCAAAAACCGAGAAGGCTGTTCGGTATTGATGGAGAGCAAACGATACTGCTTCAACCTGAGGAAATCGATTATGTTTATGCCAAAAATCGCAAAGTATTCGCTGTTATTCAGCATAAACACTTTGAAATTCGTATGAAATTGTATGAAGTGGAACAATTATTATCCGAAAATCATTTCAAGCGTTTCTCTAAATCTGTAATCGGGAATATTCAGCAAATTCAGCGGTTCGAAGTATCATTTAGTGGAAACTTATGTGTCTATTTTTTCTCCAACAATAAAGAATATATTTCTCGAACCTACGTTGCTAGTATCAAAGAGAGCTTAACAATAGGAGGGACAAATGATGTGGATTAACATAGCTAGAAGAATTTATTCTGGAATTGCGTGGGGAGGTATTGCTACATTTATAGCGATTACTATTTTAATGCTTAACGATATCACGCCGCCCATTCAAACAATATGGAGCTATATGTTTTATGCCTTTATTTTTGGTATGTATTTCGCCTTTGCATCCTTAATTATCGAGTCGGGTAAGTGGAACCCACTTATAAAAACAGCCATTCATTTTACACTTTCTATTGTCGTCTACTTTCTCATTGCGTTGCCTAATCAGTGGATCCCATTCCACCCATTGGCAATAGGAACAGCCATTTTGATGTTTATCTTCATATATGCGTTATTTTTTACAGGTTTTCATTTTTATTACAAAAAACTCGCCCAAACCTTAAACCAATCACTAAAAAAGGACTAGAAAACGTGGTACTCGCTATATTTTAAAACGAGTACCTTATTGGGATAGAAGACGTCAAAGAAATCAAAATAACTCGTCGATTTCCTTCGTTATGTTATCTCCATAAAAAAACTGGCTTCCTTTTCACCTTACATAAAGGAAAAAGAGAAGCCAGTTTCTTTCGGTTTATGGAAAAAATATAGACATAAGAAAAACCAAGCCGCACCTATCATGAGTGCTCCAAGAATATCAGTAATAAAATGAGCGTCCAACAACACACGGCTAAGCGCTACACCTATAATGAGTAAGAAAAAGACAATATAGGAGATTGCTTTTGCAATGTTTCGTTTCATAAAATAATAGGCAAGATAAATGAGAAACATAAAGAAAATCGTCGCTCTCATCGTATGCCCACTTGGAAAGCTGTAGGATTGTAATTCAAATTGATAATTAAACACGTCAATATACTTCGCTTCTTCTCCTGGACGACCTCGCTGCACCAATACTTTAAGTGCTAAATTCAGCGCTACACCTCCAACAGAAACAATAAAAAAGAAGAAGAATTGACGCCATTTTCGTGTAATCAATAAACCTAAACCAAAAATAACCGTTAATAGCAGAATAAGTTCACTCGAACCTATAAACGATACAATCATCATCAGTTTGGTTAGCCATGCAGCATGGTTTTGACTCGCCCAATACTCACCATTCTCATCTAAACTTATACCTTGTGAACTGGTTGTCATAAACGCCACAATTAAAAACAACACAAGAAAAACGCCAGTTAAAATTAAAAAAGTTTTATTTTTACGTTGATCCGTAATCATTGTCACCGCCACTTTCATTCATAGTAAGAGAAACTACTTTGCTATTTTACAGCAGATTATCATTACTTACAATGGATATACGGAAATTATAATTTAACAATATCATTACGAAATATAACAACGGAAAGCTGAGAAAACATTCATATAACTACTCGTTTTTCTCCATTTTTTGCTATTTAGATATTTAAAATAGGTTTTAGTTGCTAAAATTTTAAAAAATAATATAATAGTTATTAGTGTTTCTGTCTA
>DATGTM010000145.1:0-6632 GCA_035301845.1 Pseudogracilibacillus sp.
TCTGCCATATCAATCACAAAACGCCAAGATGCTCCGTGATCAACAATTCCATCCGGACCATGACTGGCTGCCATGGGTGTATACGCACTGCCATCAACCGGGATAGGATCATCTTTATTGACGACTTTGGCTAGAATATCACTCGCGTCAGAAAGCGGATGTTTAAATTGAATTTGGTGATAATCTCCCCATTTCCAATCAGCAGCTTCCTCGCCATACGATTCTTCCAACTCTTCCAACGTTGCAGAAAAGGTGTCTTGAATTAATTCATCCATACCGCCTGCTTCAGCAACCCAAGCAGAATTATTTCCTGAACGCAATATTTCATCCGTTGTCTGTCCTTCTGCTTCAAACAAGTCGTCTAGCTCATCTGGAATGTCTTTATAAAGTGTTTCACTTACCTTTTCCATCCACGTTTCAAAAATAAGCGGTTGAGGCAAGTCTTTATCGTCCTCGTAATTCCAATCCTCTAACAATTGAAGCGCTTTGTCCTCTTCCTCTGTTAAATCTGTTCCCTGTAACACTTCTTGAAAGGCTGGAACAAATTCACGAGCCCTAAGATTTGTCGCGTCCATTTGCAAGTCTTGCATATCCTCCACCGTTAGATCATCTTTATCTTCTAACACTTCATAAATTCGTTCATAACGGTATGGCTGTGCCCAGACATTGCTAATATGATAGGGATAATCGTCTCCGGCTATTTTATTGTTTGCTGTCGCAATAAATCCTTTATCAGGGTTCACAACTCGAGGAAGTTCATCAAAAGGAATAAAAGCGTCCCATTCATATTTTTCTTCCCAACCAGGAAGCGGTAATAATGCGTCATCCCCATCATCATAAATAGGAATCTTCCCATTTGCCTTATAAGCAATATTTCCATCTGTATCCGCAAAAACAAAATTCTGTGCTGGAGCCAGAAAATCTTCTAACCCCTTCTCAAATTCGTTCCAATTCGTTGCATGATTGATATTCATTATTGCTTGCAGTTCCGTGGTCGGATCGAGCGCTGTCCAACGTAAAGAAAGCGCATTATCTTCTCCGGCTTCCTCAGCAAAGTCAGATACTACCGGCCCGTGCCGGGTTTCCAGCACTTCATAATCAATGGTGTCTCCCCCTTTTACCTCAATTGGTTCTGCAATATGATCCGCTTCTTCCCATTCCCCTTCAAACTTAAATTCATCCTCTTTCTCTTCATTTCTGTCTTCCAAATAAAGTTGCTGTACGTCGGGACCTGTATTAGTTACTCCCCATGCAATGTCTTCATTGTGACCTAAGATAATCCCGGGGACTCCGGCAAAAATTACACCTTCCACATTCAAGTCATCTGCTTCTAAATGCATTTGATACCAAATAGAAGGTGTCGCCAATCCTAAATGAGGATCATCCGCAAGCATCGCCTCTCCTGAAGCTGTTTTATCACCACTCACCACCCAATCGTTACTGCCATTAAAATCTTCAGGAATGACAGCATCGTCGAAACTTCCAGCAATATCAAGCTCGCCTTTTTCAATCACTTCTTTATATTCATCCGGATAACTCGGCATCAATTCGGCAGCTTTTGCTTCAGGAAAATGTTCTAAAGCATAATAATTAAAAGCCTGTCTTTCCCAGTGTCCTCCTAAATCAAATGCCATATATTTTCCAATCGTCAATGAATCAACTGGCGTCCACGGGGATGGGTCCTCTCCTAAAATAGCAAATTCAGGCGGCAATGTCCCTGCTTCACTGGCTTCTTCAATATAGGCATTTACTCCATCACTGAACCAATCTAAAACATCTTTTGCATCATCATCATATACATCATAGGAAGCCTCGGCTGCTCTTCTTAACCCCAGAGTACGAAAATATTTATCACTGGAAACCGTGTCTTCACCGACTACTTCGCTTAGTGTTCCGGAAGCTTGTCTTCGTGACATTTCCATTTGAAACATTCGACTCTTCGCTTGAACATATCCTTGCGCTTTATACAAATCTTCTAATGATGCCGCTTCAATATGCGGAACGCCCATATTATCTGTCGTAACAGAAACAGAATCAGATACAGGCATTTCCACCTCTCCTGTCACTTGAGGCTCCGATTTATTTAAAAAATGATTCACATAAATTAGTCCTCCAACTAACAGAGGTATAAGTAGGGATCCACTATATAAAGTGATTTTTTTCCAAGTGAAATGCTTTTTCTTTTTCGTTTCAGACATCACTTGACTCCTCTTCTTTTTGTTTTTTTAAAAAGGAAAATCGTTTAACCACTGCCCTCCGTCCATCGTAATTACTTCTCCATTAATATAGGATGCATCTTCTGAAAAAATAAAAGCAGCTAATCCAGCAATTTCCTCAGGTGTCCCAAAACGATGCAATGGATTAGAGTCTTTAACTTTTTTCACCATTTCAGGCGAAAGCATCAACTTTTCTGAACCGCCCGTTCGTTCAATCGGTCCTGGTGCAATAGCGTTAGCACGAATGCCGTATTTCGCTCCCCACTCCACAGCCAAAGTCCGCGTCATGCTGAGTACACCCGCTTTTGCCGCTGCACTGTGTATGACACCTGCTCCAGCATCCCAGGCATATGTTGCGACCATGTTTAAAATAGAACCCCGTTTTTCCTCTTCAATCCAATGAGCGCCAACAGCTTTCGTGCAATAAAATGTCCCGTTTAACACAATATCAATGACAGAGTTCCATCCATTAACAGTTAAATCTTCCGCTTGCACGACAAAATTTCCAGCAGCATTATTAACCAGATGATCAATCGACCCAAACGTTTTAATGGTATGCTCTACCATTTGGTCAATCTCATCAATATCGCGGACATCCATCGAGAAGACTTCCACTTTCCCCGTTGCTGTTTCCATCATTTCGAGTTTTGCATCTTCTAACTTTTGCTCACTCCGACCAGTAATCATGACGTTCGCCCCATCATTCGCAAAACGCTGCGCCATGGCCTTTCCCATACCACTTGATCCACCAGTTACAATTACTGTTTTATCTTTCATCATTTTCCCCTCCACTTTTTGTAATCGCTTTCTAAATTGATTAAAATAAATAGTGAATAATGAATGATCATTCACCTGTATTCTTTAACTATATTAAAATCCAGCGAATTATGCAATCTTTAAGAGCAAATGGAATATATATTAGCTCAGAGAGGCTGTAGTGTGAGCCAGAACCTCAAACAGCATTTTTTTAATCTTTTTTCTTTGCTCCCCCTCTAATTCTTCATATATACGAGCGATTAGTAGAAAATAGTTGCTTAAACGTCTCTTAACTTAGCTGAGTAGAATTAATGCTTGTATATACAGTTTAAAAGCGTTTGCGTTAAATTACCACCATGTTATCATGGAAAACAGATGCAAATTACCAGGAGGTGAATTGCCGTTAATACAGCAATTAAAGAACAAACGGCTATTAAAACAAAGGATAATCAGACTATATTTTTTAGAGAACCTACAGATAGCGATGGAAAAGAAATGTATCGCATTGTAGAGGAATCTAAAGTTCTCGATGTGAACTCTTCTTACAGTTATTTGTTGTGGAGTAAGTTTTTTAGTAAAACATCGATTATTGCAACTTGTGACGATAAAGTGATTGGATTTGTATCAGGATTTCTACAACCAGATTCTCCCGATACATTATTCGTGTGGCAAGTAGCAGTTGACTCAGATTTTCGAGGTTACGGACTTGCAACAACATTAATCCAACAATTAATTGATCAAGTTGATGAGAAAAAAGATGTGCAATATTTAGAAGCAACTGTAACTCCTTCAAATATTCCGTCTAGTAAACTTTTTCAAGGATTAGCTAAAAAGAATGATACAGATTGTTCTATCTTTGAGTGCTTTAAAGAAGAACATTTCCCTGATCCAGATCATGAAGCAGAAATGACATATCGGATTGGGCCTTTAAAATAAATTAAATTTTTTCCTTATAATAATGACGGGGGTACTAAGTAAACATGGCATTGAACAACAACAGTTCTAAGACAGATAAAGAAATTATCGAGAAACATGAATCTCAAGTAAGAAGCTACAGTCGCAATTTCCCAACAGTTTTCCAAAAGTCAAAAGGCTACAAAATGTGGGATAAAGAAGGAAATGAATATATTGACTTTTTCGCCGGAGCCGGAACATTAAACTACGGACACAATAACGACAAAATAAAAAAAGCTGTGGTGAATTATTTTGAAAACGACTATATCGTTCACAGCTTGGATATGTTCACAGAAGCTCGAGCAGATTTTTTAGAAAAGTTTAATAACACTATTTTAAAACCTCGAGGCCTCGATTATAAAGCAATGTTTGCGGGCCCTACTGGAACAGACGCAGTCGAAGGTGCTTTAAAGCTCGCTCGTAAAGCAACGGGCCGCACAACCATTATGAATTTCACAAATGGATTCCACGGAGTGACTTTAGGATCTCTTGCAGCGACAGGAAATCTTGGTAAACGTAAAGCAGCAGGGGTTCCTTTAACCAATACGGTTTCTATGCCGTACGATGGTTATTTACCGACACAAGAATCTCTCGATTTAGTAGAACGTTATATCAAAGATGGCGGTACAGGAGTCGAACTACCTGCGGCAATGATTTTTGAAACAGTTCAAGGTGAAGGCGGTATTAATGCAGCAAGCATGGAATGGATTAAAGGTATCGCTGACATTGCTGAAAAGTATGATATCTTATTAATTGTGGACGATATTCAAGCTGGAAATGGACGGACTGGTACCTTCTTCAGTTTTGAACCAGCGGGCATTACTCCAGATATTGTTACAGTATCCAAATCTATCGGAGGTGGCTTGCCACTATCATTCACGCTTTTCAAAGAAGAATTAGATACTTGGAAACCCGGCGAGCATAACGGTACTTTCCGTGGATTTAACCCTGCTTTCGTTGCAGCAACAGAAGCTTTAACGTATTGGGAAAATGACGATTTTGCAAATCATGTAAAAGAAAATGAAAAGCTAATCGCTAACTTCACGAAAAAAGTAGAAAAAGAATATCCTAAATTACAAGCAGAATCGCGCGGGCGTGGGATGTTCCGTGGAGTTGCTTGTGGTTTAGACGGGGCTGCTTCAGAAATTATTAAAGAATGTTTTGAACGTGGACTCGTGATGGAAACTTCAGGGCCGAATGACGAAGTATTTAAATTCTTAGCACCACTTGTCATTGATCAGGAAGGTTTAGAAAAAGGCTTTGCGATTATTGAAGAAAGTATTCAAGCCGTTTTAGCTAAACATTAATCCAGGTTATGTCTAGAGGAGACAGGGACGTTTGATACGTCCTTTGAATGTTTAGCTAACTTAAGAAAATAGGTTTGAATAATCATAATAAAGTGAAACCAATCAGTGGGTTTACTTCAAAACCTGCTGATTGTGCTTTTTTCACTATATTTTTCACTACTTACTTATGCACCAAATATAATACAAACACAACAGATGCAGAGGAGACATTAGACAATGATTGTTAGACACTTAGATGAAATCAAAGGAACAGAAAATGAAACTAAAGCTGAAACATGGTCAAGCCGCCGCTTTTTACTTAAAAAAGATAATATGGGCTTCTCTTTCCATGAAACAATTATTTACGCTGGAACAGAAACACATATCCATTACCAAAATCACTTAGAAGCCGTTTACTGCGTAGGCGGAAATGGAGAAATTGAAACAGTAAAGGATGGAAAAGTTTACCCGATTACAGATGGTACAATGTACGCTTTAGACCAAAATGATGAACATTATTTACGGGGTGGCACAGAAGACATGCGCTTAATCTGCACGTTCAACCCGCCAGTTGTCGGAACAGAAACGCATGATGAAAATGGAGTATATCCATTATTAGATGATGATGGGAACCGTATCAAATAATGAATTGAACTTGCAAGCTTGAACTGTTTTTATAAAAACAGTTCAAGCTTTTTTTATAGAGGCGCTAGTATAGCAGGTACTTGCTGATTTCGTGCTAGCATTTCTCGGATTCGCAAGTACTATCTTCCCTGATTGTGACCTCACTTCCGAGTGCTGCCTAAATATCAGAAAGTATATGCCCGAACTTCATGGAAGCTCCTGAGATGAGGCTGATATCAAAAAGTATGTGCCCGAACTTCAGAGAATCCACTGGGATGAGGCTGATATCAAAAAGTATGTGACCGAACTTCATGGAAGCTCCTGAGATGAGGCTGATATTAAAAAGTATCTGCCCGAACTTTAAAGAAACTCCTGAGATAAGGCTAATATTTAAAAATCCTCTTATCACAGTAGCAAATCACTGTAACAAGAGGATTCTTAATCTATATTATTCAACCGGCCCTTCCCAATTCAACATGCCGCCAGTCATATTAGCTGCTGTATAACCATTATTTTCTAAAAATTCCTGTGCCTGTCCACTCCGGTTTCCAGAACGGCAAATTAAAATATATTCTGTGTTTTTATCTAATTCATTCATTTTCTCAGGAATGGATTGTAAATTAATGTGTGCTGATCCGGGAATCATTCCTTGTGCAACTTCAAAGTCTTCCCGCACATCCACTAAATGCAGTTTTTCACCTGCGGCTAATTTTTCTTCTACCTCTTTTGCCGTATAATTTGCCATATTAACATCCTTCCTTACTAATATCAGCGACTTTTAACTAACAAGTCTACT
>DATGTM010000146.1:0-7860 GCA_035301845.1 Pseudogracilibacillus sp.
CTTCAATTGCGACATCTTCAACTTTAACGAACCATGCTGTCGCATCCTTGTTTGGTGCAATAGAATAATGTTTCATTAGTTACACTCCTCACGTTTATGTTTAAATTTAAAAATTGCAGTTTATTTTATCCTGCCTGCTTATTTATTATTCCCAGCGTATCGTTTTATTAAACATACTGGATTGATTTTTTCATGCAGGTTTCACTTCATAACAAACGGGAATGCATATAAATATGAGTTAGTAACTTATTGTATATAAACAGATAAGGAGTGAAGGTGCATTATGTTATTAAAACAACAAATAGAAGAATTAAAGAATAAAACATTCGATGAACCACAAAAAGTGTATTCTATGTATTTAAACACGGATCCACGTGATCCTGAACAACAAAACGGCAAATGGAAAATCAAATTAAAAAAATCATTACAAGATTTAGCAGAAACAACGAAAAAAAGTGATTCTCATGAAGAAAAAAATCAAGCAAAATCAATAATTGAAAAAGTAGAACAAGAAGTATATGACCGAGAACCAGATATGCAACGTAGTTTCGTCTTTTTCGGAACGGCAGATGAAGAACTATGGTTTTCAAAAATGCTGCATATCCCAGTAGAAACAGAATTCCATTGGGAAGATCAGCCCCATGTAGAACAACTAGAAAAATTAGAAGAAGCATATCCTTATACAGGAGTCGTTGTCATGCAGCAGGATTCCGTGCTTGCTATTGAAACAGAGGCAGGTACTTTATTGGATAAAACACTATACACATTGGATTTAAACACTGATGACTGGCGCGAACATGAAGGTCCGCAAGGTGATGACTTAACGCAAGGCGGAGCTAAACGCGATGAGTTCAATGAGCGTGTCAAAGCAAATCAGCAACGTTGGTATAAGAGCCTGGCCTCAAGACTGGAAAAGAAAGGTAAAAAACATGGCTGGAAACAAATATACTTGGTCGGTGAAAAAGATGAACTGGAAAGAATACGTCCTTATTTCCAAAAACCCATTGATAAAATGGTCAATAAAAATATATTGAATTGGAATGTCAGCCATATTTTAGCTGAAGCACTAGAAGATGAATAAGCGAAAAGAAAAAAGCTTTCGATTATTTTAAACAGCTCACGAAATAAAATCATGCTTACAAAGGAGAAAATATATATGAAACCAAATGTAAAAGAATTTAAAGACGATGTCGCTCTCAAAGAAGAGATTGATCAATTAAGTAATAAGGGCATTTCCAAGAGCAATCTTTATATAATGTCCCATGACGACGATCGTACAGATCGTGTAGCTGACAGTATCGCTGCTGGTAAACTGGGAGAAGGGTTTACAACGGAAAGCGGCAATGTTTTTAATAAAAAAGGGGACGAATTACGCGCCCAATTTAAAGAACTTGGCTTTACACAGGAAGAAGCAAATGAATTAGAGGAGAAATTGGATCACGGAGACATCTTATTAATTGATGCTAGTGATAAATAACAATTAATTAACGATATTGCTTTTAAAATCCCGCATGTCTATTGCTTATGCTGACATGCGGGATTTTAATGTATGTTTACTATCCAATAGGATATTCTTTTATGACTGCTTTATTTGCAGAATCAGATTTACCATTTTCAATAAAAATGGTGCTAGTGAATTATTCACTAACACCACAACTGATGCTATTTTCAGTTTCCTTCAAGCATTTCTTTCAGCACTTGAGCTTGATTATTTTCTTCGTCTTTAGCTGAAAAAACAAGCGTAATCGTACTATATGATTTTTGAATTTCCTTTAATTGATCATATGCTGCTTTCTGGTCTCCGCTTTGAAGTTCTTCGCGATATTTCTTTTTAAACGTTGCAAACTTCTCCGGATCATGGTTAAACCATTGTCGCAATTCTTTGGTAGGCCCTATTTCTTTCAACCATTCATATACATCTGCTTTTTCTTTCGATACACCTCGTGGCCATACTCGGTCCACCAAAATACGCTTGCCATCGTTCGTTGCAGATTCATCGTATACTCTTTTTAATTTAACAGTCACTTGTTCCTTCCCCTCCTCAGTTATTTTGTTTAATTGGTAAATCTTCCATAGCAGGCCCTTCAATAACTTTGCCCGTTGCTGAGAACCTGGAACCATGACACGGACAATCCCAAGTTTTATCTCCGTTATTCCATTTCACACCGCAACCGACATGTGTACAGGCTAAATCTAAATAGTGTAATTCACCAGCGGGATCTTTGTATACACCAAATTCCGTCTCTTCTCCTTCATCAATAATGGTTGCTTCACCGCGATCTAAATCTTCAGCTTTCTTTTTATAGACAAGTTTTTCAATGGTGTCATTTGTTTCCGTCGAAACAGCTTCTTCTGGTAAGTCAGGAATCTCTCGATGAGGATGATACATATCCCGGTATTTATTTGCATGGCCATTGACTAAATCAGTTAAAACCTTTGCACCTGTTGCTGCGTCAGCTAGCCCCCATTTACTAAACCCGGTTTGTGTATATACTTGCGCGTAATTAGGGTCCAACTGTCCGATAAACGGTATCCTGTCTTTTGTAATCATGTCGTGGGAAGACCAACGATACAGAGGATCTTTCACTCCAAAAACTTTTTTCGCGAACTGATCAATTTCTTCATACCTGCTCCATTCAGATGAATCATCACCTAGACGATGACTCTGGCCGCCGACTAATAAGTATTCTTTTCCGTTATGGGTCATTTTTCGAAATGTCTTTTTCGGATTGTCTGCACTAATATACATCCCATTGATGGAAATATCTTCTGCTTCATAAGCTAGTGCATAAGATATTTCTGGATCGGTATTATCTTCATAATGCCGATCAATTTCAAAGGTAGGGAAATGAGTTGCGAAAACAGCTTGATTACAATGAATCGTATATCCTTTTTCTGTCGTTAATTCTAATGTTTCATCCTCATTTTCTTTCAATTCCTTCACTAGCGTTTGTTCATAAACTGCATCCTGTAATTTCGGATTTTTCTCTAAGACGCCATGTAAAAAAGTGACCGGTTGAAATTCTGCTTGATGGCTCATTTTCACACCGGCAGCTACAGGTAAGTTGATAGGTAATGCTTCTACATACTCTCCTGTAATGTTTAATTGCTCATATGCGCCTGCTTCTTTTTCAAATAAATCTTTTTTAGCAGCATGTTCTGTATAGACATAAGCATCCCGTTCCCTGAATCCGCAGTCAATACCTAAATCACCCGCAATTTCCCGAATATAGTCAATCCCTTCCATGTTTGCTTGATAGAATAATTTCGCTCGCTCTTTACCGTATCGTTTTAACAATTGATCATAAATTAGTTGATGCTGTGCAGATAATTTTGCTGTTGTATAGCCTGTTGTTCCATGTAATAATTCTCGTGCTTCTAGCAAAGCAACATTTTTTCCATTTTCTGCAAGTGAGTGGGCTGTAAGTATTCCTGCAATCCCACCACCGACAACGGCAACATCTACTTCAAGATTTTCCAGTAAAGCTGGGTAACTATTCGTATGTCCGGTTTCCAGCCAAAAAGCTTCGGTTGTTTCTGGTAAATGACTTCGCATCTTTTATTGCTCCTTTCTATCCTTCATCCTATTTGTAAAATTCCCGAAAAGGCTTTCTTCAAACATTCTAATAAATCCTCCTGTTCGAAAACTCTTATAAATCCGTCATTTGAAGCCCATTATTTACTATGTAACACTCTCTATTTTCTAGACTTTAACGGTAAACTTCTTAGTTACACTTATGCTATAAGCAATAGTTGCACTTTTTACCGATTCATAAAACGTTTCGTCTCAGAAAGGACGGGTATGAGGAATTATATAGGATAGAAACAGAAAGGAGAATAAAGCATGCCTTGGACATTAAATGATTATCCAAGTTCTTTGAAAAATTTACCACACAGTGCAAAGAAGAAAGTAATTGATATCGCAAATACACTTACAGATGAAGGATACGGCGAAGATCGTGCTATTCCTATCGCCACCAAACAAGCGGAAGAATGGTATGCGAATGCAAGCGAAGATGAACGAAAAAAATATGAAGAACGCGGAGAACCGAAACAAAATAAAACAGAATACCCTAGCCGACCGGAGCTTTTAGATAAAGATGAGTTGGTGCTACCACAAGGGGACCAATGGGCTGTTCAGCCAAAAACAGCTAAAAAGACAAGCAAATTATTCACCGTTAAACAAGAAGCAATAGATTACGGAAAAGCAATTGCCAAAAATAAAGAAACCCAGTTACATGTTTATTTAAAAGACAATACAATGGAAAATACATTCGATTATCGGAAAAAATAAGTTGCCAAAACACCTTATTGCTTATTTAGTAAGGTGTTTTTTCATAACAATTTCCAAATTAATTGTACTATTAAGATAAAGGTGATAATATGAAGCAGCCATCTAACATGTTTTCGGGATAATTTATACGCTAAACGAATAGCTAATTGCCCGCCAAATATAGAACCAACAGTTAGAGGGATTGCAATATGCCAAATCATAGACCCTGTTGCAATAAAAATAATCGTTGCTGCTGTACTACTGACAAATGTATTTATTTGAGAGAATCCAATAGAAGAAAGATAGGAAATTTTTTGATTAAGCAATAAATAGAGCAATATAGTGCCCTGTCCAGGGCCGAACGCTCCATTATAAACACTAGTTCCCAAAAAGCTGGCATACATTTTTCGGGTTATTTTCCCTGTAAAAGTGGCACTTACTTCTTGTTTTTTTAAAAATGTCAGCCCAAAAGCAAAGCACAATAAGAGAACGGCCATAACAGTTAACGTATCTTCGGATAAAATCGTTGTAATCATACTTCCTAAAACGCCACCAAGGACAGCAAATGGTGCAATCAACCATAAATGGTGAGCAGAGATTTCTTTATTCCTGATTAAAACTAAAAAATTTGTAAACGCTCCAAAAGTCGTTGACAATTTATTAGCGGCTATTGTTGCATGCACTGGCACACCTAGAAGAAGCATAGCAGGAAAACTGAGTAATCCACCACCGCCCGCTAACGTTCCGATAAATCGCTGGAGTATACCTAATACAAATAATAATAACATTTCCATGGCAAAACCAACCTTTACAGTCGTTCGATTACTGGCACTTTCTTCGGATCTCTATAGTTCAGTTTACCTTTTTCGATAAATGATTTCGAACAAACAAAACCATTTAGTACGATTTATTTTTTATGGTTCATCAACTTATTTATAAGTTCATTTAACTAGCAGGGCTACCCTCAAGCATATTGTTGTAATTTTTTCATTATTTTTATAGTTAGGAGAATAATTAATGGAAAGTAAGAAAAAAGGTCTCTTCCAACGCTCGCTCGATGGAATTGAATGGTTAGGAAATAAACTGCCGCATCCAGTCACTCTTTTTGCTATTCTATCTGTTCTGGTGCTCATTCTTTCAGCAGCATTGCAGCCTCTAGGCATAGAAGTAGAGCATCCGGGAGAGGCAGGAGAAATGGTAACTATCCATAACCTGCTGAATGCTGAAGGTCTGGAATACATATTTGGCACAATGACCGAGAACTTCGTGGAATTCGCACCACTTGGCGTCGTCCTTGTTACAATGTTAGGTATCGGGGTCGCGGAACGTTCTGGTTTAATCAGTGCATTGCTTCGCGGCTTTGTCCTCTCCATGCCTACTAGATTAATTACTGTTGCACTTGTATTTGCAGGGATTATGTCCAGTGTTGCTTCAGATGCCGGATATGTTGTATTACCACCACTTGGTGCTCTGTTGTTCGCTGCGATGGGAAGACATCCACTAGCTGGGTTAGCTGCCGCCTTTGCAGGTGTATCGGCAGGATTTAGTGCCAACTTCCTGTTATCTGGAACGGATGTATTGCTTGGGGAATTAACAATTGACGCCGCACGAGCAATTGATTCTTCCTATGCGGACTCCATGAACATTGCCATGAACTGGTTCTTTATAGCTGCTTCTGTACTTTTATTAACAGCAGTCGGTACTTGGGTTACAGAACGCATCGTCATTCCTCGCTTAGGCGCTTATACAGGAAAAGATGCAGAAGAAGATGCAGCTGGTACAGAAGATGAAGACGCCATGAAAGGACTTACTAAACAAGAGAAAAAAGGGGTAATGTGGGCCACAATTTGGTTAGTAGTTGGAATTATTCTGGCTGCTTTGACAGTCTTACCTCCTGATGCTCCACTCCAAGGAACGGAAGGAACATATCAAGACAGGATTGTTCAGTCACCATTTATGGACTCGCTTGTCCCTATTATAGCTATTTTATTCTTGATTCCTGGTCTTGCATACGGTATCGTCACTAAAAATATTAAGAATGACAAAGATGTAGCTGCTCAAATGTCTGATACGATGGCTTCCATGGGGATGTTTATTGTTCTTGCTTTCACCGCTGGACAGTTTGTTGCATTCTTCGAGGAATCGAATATGGGGACAGTGCTTGGCGTCTA
This sequence comes from Pseudogracilibacillus sp., assembly GCA_035301845.1. Lineage (GTDB taxonomy): Bacteria > Bacillota > Bacilli > Bacillales > Amphibacillaceae > Pseudogracilibacillus. The sequence goes on from DATGTM010000146.1 coordinate 6,445, forward strand.
TGGCGCAGAACTGTTAGAAAGCATCAATCTCTCCGGAATCCCTTTGATTATTTTGTTCATCATTGTAGCAGCGTTTATCAACTTATTTATCGGAAGTGCTTCAGCTAAATGGGCGATGATGGCGCCAATTTTCGTACCAATTATGATGCAACTGGGATATTCACCTGAGTTAACTCAGATGGCTTATCGTATTGCAGACTCTGCAACAAATATTATTACGCCACTAATGACCTATTTTGCAGTCATTATTGCGTTTGCCCAGAAATATGATAAAAAAATGGGGATTGGAACCCTTATCTCAGTGATGCTTCCTTACTCCATCTATTTCTTGATTTTCTGGACGTTAATGTTAGTTGTCTGGATGCTCTTAGGCTTCCCTCTAGGACTACACGGACCAATAGAATTTACAGGGTCATAAATGTATTAATAGTAAACTTATCACGCATTATCTTACAAAAGAGAGGTTCGCTGAAAAAATCAGCCAACCTCTCTTTTCATTTCCATATTGATTGAAAAACCATTCTATTGAAACCGCTTATATTTAGCGTTATGATAAAGATAGAAGAATAGATTCATATAGTGGGAGTATAGCCAAATGGCAAGGCCTGGGTTGTGCAAGACCCTGTATTTCTGGTTCGAATCCAGATGCTCCCTTACTTATTTTTTTGAAAAGAGGGCTTTTATGGATACACATAGCATGAAGCACAGAATCGAACAAGTAAACCAAAAAATAAATCGTGCTTGCAAATCCGTACATCGAAATCCTGAAGACGTTACTCTGTTACTCGCAACCAAAACAGTTCCTCCGGAAAAAATAGCCAGCGCTGTTGCGGCAGGATCTACACTACTTGGCGAAAACAAAGTACAAGAACTGCGGGAGAAACATGATTATGTTGAAAATGACCTGGCAGAATGGCATTTTATTGGTCATTTACAAACAAACAAGATCAATAATGTGTTACCTTATGTCACTTGTATTCAGTCTGTGGACCGTTTAAAATTAGCCCAAAAATTACACAATCGTCTTGCCCATAACAATCAAACACTAGATATTCTTATACAAGTCAATACCTCGTATGAGGCAAGTAAATTTGGAGCAGACCCCGACCAGCTTTTAGACCTCATTGAACAACTTACTCATTTTAATACATTACAAATTAAAGGGTTAATGACAATTGGGAAATTATCGGGAGACCCACACGAAACGAGAAAGTGCTTTCGCTTATTAAAAAGCCTCCAACAAAAAGTGCAAGAACAACATTTTAAAGGAGTCGAAATGGATACACTCTCTATGGGGATGTCAAATGATTTTGAAACAGCTATTGAAGAAGGCGCAACCATGGTGCGGGTTGGAACAGCCATTTTTGGTGAGCGGGAGTATCCGGACAGCTATTATTGGAATGAAAGCAAGGAGTA
>DATGTM010000147.1:0-4022 GCA_035301845.1 Pseudogracilibacillus sp.
ATAAATTCCATCGCCTGCATTTGTTCTTTATAAGGTAATGAAATGAGTATCATATCTGCTCCTGCTTTAATAGCCTGGAGAAGTTGATTCAAAGTGGGAGGCTGGATTGTACAATCTTGTATAATCAGACCATCGAATTCAAGCTTGTTCCGCAATGTTTTCGCTGTTTGCGTTGCGTCTGTTGTAGCGATGCTTCCGGCGCCGTGCTTCATGACATAATTAAATGGGTGGAGCGGTGTTTTATATAGTGGTGACTCGTCTTTCAGAATAACCTCGTCATCTGGAAAACCAGTGGGAACAGCAGCTACGCCGGCTTGTTTAAAACCTTCGATAGCAGCTCTTCCTTGTTTAGCTGTGAGGTCTTTTGTATTGCCATAACTGTCTAAATCTTCATTGGATAAGGAAAGCGCCGGACCCAAATTCATTTGAATTCCCATATTTTTTAATTCATGCCCCATTAAGTGAGCGAATCGTTTGGTATACACGCGATTTTTTAAATGTCCGATCCGTTGCGGGGAAAGACCTGGTGTTGTTTTATCTTGGATGGTGTTTAACTGACCACCATTTTGTTTCGTTGCAATGAATAATGGGTGATGAACATCCGCGTAGCTTTGTAATTTTTCGGAGAAACGATGCACTTGTTTCGGATGTTTCACATTGTGTTCTTTATAGTATATTCCTCCAACGTGATAAGTTTTTAATAGATGGATATGGTCACTATTTACCGCTGTATCATCCACTCCAACCATAAAAAGTTGGCCGATCTTTTCGTCGATGCTCATTTCTTCTAACTGCATTCTGGATTCCTCATTTCTATATTCATTTATTTTATTATTGGTTGTATGTGCAAAAAGTTTCTCTCATCTGGGTTACAATCATCCTGGAACCGGTTCTAATTAATAGCATCATATCGTAAAGCACTATTAATTTCAATGATGTCTTGGTATAATTAAAATAAAAACGAGGTTGATATCATGAAGGTTTTAGGAGTGGATATTGGAGGAACTTCAGTGAAAATCGGCGCTTTTAATGAAGAGGGCGAATCGATGGAAACAGGAGAATTTGCCACGGATAGCCATTTAGGTGCCGAAAAAGCATTGGAAAATATAAAATATCAAATTAGTCGGTTTGAGCCATTTGATGCAATTGGCATTTGTTCGGCTGGTCAAATTGATCCGGTGCATGGGGTAATTCTAACGTCTGTCAATATACCAGGATGGGAGCATATCCCCATTAAAGAAATGCTGGAAGAAGCCTTTAATGTTCCCGTAGCGATTCAAAATGATGTGAATGCAGCAGCTCTAGGGGAGAATACGTTTGGAGTCGGTCAAAAATACAACGATTTTTTATTTTTAACGTATGGAACAGGGGTCGGTGGTGCAATTGTCATCGATTCGGCTTTATATGGTGGTCATGAAGAATTTGCCGGTGAATTCGGGCATATGATTACACATGCTTTTGGTAGAGCGTGTAATTGCGGTATGCAAGGGTGTTATGAACGTTATGCTTCAACGACTGCTCTCTTACAAGATGCACAAAAAGTGAATCCAGCGTTTACAGATGGGAAGGTATTGTTCGAACACTGGCATCAAGGGGATGCAACAGCAAAAGAAATTGTAGAAAATTGGGTAGAAGAAATTGCGATTGGTTTAATTAATGTCGTACATACTTTTAATCCAAGCACAATTATTGTAGGTGGCGGTGTTATGGAACAATCTGTATTAATAGATATGATTCAAAAACGCGTCGATCAACAAATTATGAACCCGTTCCGAAGTGTGACGATTATTCAAGCATCTTTAGGAAATACGGCAGGAATGCTTGGCGGCGTGGCGTTACATGTTTGATTATATGTCACGTACTTTTATATGTTAAAATTAGAAACGTACATTATTTTACATAAAATATGGGAGTGGGAACATGGAAATTATCGTATGTAAAGATAACAATGAATTAAGCTATAAAGCCTCTGAATTTGTAACGGATATCGTGAATCGAAAAGAGAATCCTGTATTAGGATTAGCAACAGGTTCAACTCCAGAAAAATTGTATGAACTATTAATTGAAGAAAATAAACAGGGAAATGTATCTTTTGACCATGCGACATCTTTCAATTTGGATGAATACGTCGGTTTGGATGCAAATGATGTTAACAGTTATCGTTACTTTATGGACGAACATTTATTTAATCATATTGATATTAATAAAGAGAATACTCATATTCCTAATGGATTATCCACTGACATGGATACGGCATGTAGAGATTATGAAGCACAGATTAAAGCTGCAGGTCCGATTGATGTTCAAATTTTAGGCTTAGGTCTGAATGGACATATCGGCTTTAATGAGCCTGGTACTGATTTTTCTGGAAGAACACGGGTTGTTGACTTAGATGAAACAACGCGTGAAGCCAATGCTCGTTTCTTCAACAGTATTGATGAGGTTCCTACACAAGCTATTACGATGGGAATCGCTTCGATTATGGAAGCAGAAAAGATTTTGCTATTAGTTCAAGGAGAAAAGAAAGCAGCTATTTTAAAAGAAGTAATCAATGGCGAAGTAACCAATCAAGTACCTGCTTCTATTTTACAGAACCATCCTAATGTCACTGTATTAACGGATGTTTTACTATAAATAAGCAGAAAAATTTTCCTGATAATGGAAGCTAAGCAGAAAAAAATCACACTACTTCTTAGATGTTTTAATTTGCTTTATAAAACATCTAAAGAAGAAAAGAAGTGTGATTTCTTTTTCTGTAGAAGAGAAAAGGATGGAAAGATTACGTACAAAATGATGTGTACATATGAAGGGGGTTAAATAATGAAGCGCGAAGAATATATTCAATACGACGGGGTTGGGTTACAAGAACTTCTCGAGAAGAAAGCAATCAAACCGGAAGAAGTTTTGCAAGCGAGTATCGATCAGTTAAATGTGGTGAATCCGGATATTAACGCCGTTGCAAGAGAAAGAAGTCGGAAAGCGGAGAGGGAACAAGCTCATATTAGTTCCGTACCTAATCGTTTGCAATCATTTAGTGGCGTTCCGACAGTGCTTAAAGATTTAGCGCAAACGATCAAAGGTGAAGAAAATATTGCCGGTTCTGCTTTGTTACAGAGGAATTTTGCTCAATCGACTGCTTATATCGTGGATCGTTTCAAACAGGCTGGTTTAACACCGATTGCTTATAGCACAACACCTGAATTCGGGTTAAAAAATATTACCGAAGCAAAAGTGTACGGACCGACTCGCAATCCTTGGAATCTCAAGCATTCTCCAGGAGGGTCTAGTGGAGGTTCTGCAGCATTAATCAGTTCTGGTGTTGTTCCAATCGCTGGGGCAAGTGATGGAGGAGGCTCTATCCGGATTCCTGCTTCGTTTAGCGGGTTATTTGGACTGAAGCCAACGAGAGGACGTACTCCAGTAGGGCCAGGTGCTGGCAGGCAGTGGCAAGGGGCGGCCATTGATCATGTGTTAACCAAATCGGTTCGCGACAACGCTCGTATGCTAGATCATTTACAAACGGTGCAGGAAGAGGCAGCTTTTCAAACTCCTTTATTTGCAGCAGGCTATGAAAATAGCATCGAAACAGTACATAATGTTCGCTATAAGATAGGTTTTTCTGTCGAATCACCGGTAGGGACGCCTGTATCAGCAGAAGCCAAAGCAGCAGTTTATAAAACAATTCAGTGGTTGGAAGAACAGGGCCATCAAGTGGAAGAAGTCGCACCTGACATTGACGGAAAAGAATTGATGCGCCATTATTACTTAATGAATTGCGGGGAAATGGGAGCTTTACTTACCGATATAGAAAAGATGAAAGGAAGAGCACTAAAACAAGAAGAGTTGGAAACAGAATCCTGGATGATGTATACAGCCGGAAAAAATGTCAATGCGGCAGCTTTTTCAAAAAGTTTACAAGCGTGGGACGCTGCTGCAGCGAAAATGGCTGCCTATCATGAAAACTATGATTTGTATCTTACACCAGCCACAGCTTATTCTGCTCCGGAGATCTTGGAGCTCAC
>DATGTM010000148.1:0-2843 GCA_035301845.1 Pseudogracilibacillus sp.
AAGCGGTGGGAAAGCCAGTAACCGATGCTTTGAAGGGGTTACGTGGATTTTAATAGACACAATAAACGTTGTATTAAAACCTCCTGCAACGAACAGAATTGCATGCTTATTCGAGTTGTTTGCTTATACTCCCCTCGATAGCGGGCTAGAACGGCAGGCAGACGACTCCTGCGGGAACAGCACGAGTCCAAAGACCCCGCAGAAAGCAAGCCGACAGAGCTTGCTTTTAAGGAGGCTGAGGCCGTGCCCGCGGAAAACGTCTGCCTAGAGTGAAAGCCTTGCACATCTCATGATAATGACCGGTTTTGGAGCTGTCATTACATTATAAAATTGATTTATTTTATTGGAAACTTAATTGTCAAAAAAGGTCCGCTTTATTTCTCCCACAAGTACTTGACACAATCTGTGAATTAAGTGGCATAGCAATGGCGAAGAAATGATGGTATAATCAAATAAAGTTATAGAGTTAGGAGGTACGTTATGAGTAACGATGTCAATACGGAGCAAATTTTACAAGCTATTGCCGAATTATCAGAAGAAGTAAAAGATGTTTCGCAAGCAGTAAAAAAGAATACTCAAAAAATAGACAATCTAGAAGTTCAGATAAGTAACAACGCTGAAAAAATAGATCGAACAGAAGAAAAACTCTCTCAACAAATTGATCGATTGGATTCTAAAGTGACTGTCTTGTCTGATAGCTTACTGGAAACACAGGCAGATGTACTAGAATTGAAAAAAGCAAAATAAAAGCAAAGCTAGTTATTCTTTTTTATTGAACTAATGCAACAATCGCATCAAATTAATAATTCATGAAAGATTATGATCTGTCCGCAGTTTTTTTGTTGTATTTTTTATAAAAACGACAACCAATTCCCCTATATTGTGTTCTGAACTCGTATACCTCCCTATAGAATTTCTTTAATCATCTACCAATTCAATGCAATCAAGATTAATATATTAACCAACTTTTTAGTGGATGGCGGATTTGAATTTGCCTCCGCGAGCTTCTTGTGCGTCCATAATCGTTGTGAAAGCATTCGGGTCTATTTCGTAAATGATGTCTTTTAATTTAGAGATTTCCAGGCGGATAATCACAACATAAATAACGTCTTTCTCGTTGTTATAATAGCCACCTTTTCCATGCAATTTGGTCACTGTACGGCCCAGACGTTGATTAATCGTTTCAGTCAACTCTTCATATTCATTCGAGACAATAATCACAGCTTTTGTATCGTTGAATCCTTGTGTTACTGCATCGATTGTTTTAGAAGCAATATAATACGTTAAAATCGAATACATTGCTTGTTCCCACCCTAGAATAAATCCAGCCCAACCAAAAATAAATACATTAAAAAACATAACAATTTCCCCTACAGAAAAGGGGACTTTTTTCGTTAACATAATACTTAGAATTTCAGTTCCGTCTAATGCTCCGCCATAACGAATAACAGTTCCAACGCCAGTACCAAGCAGAATGCCGCCGAAAACAGTAGCTAATAAGGGGTCAGTTGTTACTGCTTCAAATGTTTCCAGACTCGGTTCAATCACTGCTAGGAGGATAATGCTGAATAAAGAAGAAATGAAGAAGTTTTTCCCGATATACTTATAGCCGAATATTAAAAATGGTAAATTAAGAATAAAGACGAGAATACCAAAGTTTATTGTCGTAATTTTATTTAATAACAAAGCAATACCAATAATACCGCCATCAATAATAGAATTCTGTACTAAAAATAATTCAATTGCTGCTGCTGCAAACGTTGCACCAATAATTAAAGCAATATATTTAAAAACAAATTGGCGTTTGGTCATAGGTCTATGTTGTTTTTTCATGGATACACACCTTTTTAAAAATTGAGTATGAAATAAGACGATCAAAACTCGGTTAGGAAGAGAACGTGAGCATACGCTGCTTTTCCGCAACAGACTTTTCTTCTAGTAAATGAGCAACGCCTGAAATATTCTGCTGGTATAATTGCTTTTCAAAAAATGGGCGATCTGCTTTTGTGAAAATACAAGGACCTTTTTGATAGCGTAATAACAAGAAATTAGCTATTAAACGTAGAAACATACGATTTCCCAGTTGATATGGCTGGATATGTTCCATAGCTATTGTGAATTGAGCTAAGATTTCAAAGAACTCTTCCTCATGAAGGTCTTGCGCCATTTTTTCGTTGATATCTTCAATACATTCCAGCATAAGCAAAGGTGTTTCCGATGGAGATGCTGTTTTAAATGTATTATCTTGTATGTAATTTTGCTCTGATTTAAACTTCCCTGCGTTTGGATCTATTTGCTTCATACATCGATAATGCAATTCAGAAAGAAGTGGAAATGATAATGCGGCAAGATTGGTTGCTTTTCGTAAAATAAATTCCACAGCGAATCGATGATTATCTATTAGTATATAAGCTTCGTCGTCCATAGAGGGAGGCCTTTGATTGTTAAGCAATACGTCTACAGCATCCTCTCTGCTTAAACGATATCCTTCTATGGATACGGAATGATAAGCCATTTCAATTAAAAAATATTTAATATAGTTTTCAGATAAATCCATGGTATCCACTTCCTCTTACATATTTAGTATAGTTGAATAAGCTGTTTTACTTTCTTTTTTTGGAAAGAAAAATGATACAATATAGATTGGCACTACTCATCAGAAAGGAAGACAAGAATGCAGAAGAAATTAATTATGGACGTAGACACTGGTATCGACGATGCTTTAGCAATCGCCTATGCAGTGCGTTCAAAAGCTTTTCAGATTTTGGGTATTACGACCAACTTCGGTAATGTTCCATTAGAAATGGCGACAAGAAATACAACTCTTGTATTACAGCAATTGG
>DATGTM010000149.1:0-6478 GCA_035301845.1 Pseudogracilibacillus sp.
CATGGTGACGGATATTTTAAACAGTAATTCAGAAGTACTTGCAATTGGAGAAGCGGAAAATAAAGTTGAAAATGCGTTTCAAGTACAATTAGCCGAGCATCGCGCTTTATTAGAAGGAGTTGTTTCCAGGAAGAAACAGATTGTTACTCCTTTAGATGCAGCATTTAATTAAACTATATTGTAAAACTGCCATGAAATTAAAATGGCAGTTTTTTTAATGGACAAAAAGGAAGAAAAAGCAGATAAATGTTTCGCGTTGGAAATGAAATGCGACAGAAAAACGGGGAAAGCAGTCATGTGTCGTCTCAAAAAGTTTAAAAACTAAAATTATCCAGACATACTGCTTTATACAATCCTCAAATCAAGGGTACTTGCGGTTTATTTTCTTGTTTGCTAAAATCAAACGATAAAGATACTCAAGCTTTTATATAAGGGTGTCAATGCTAAATTGGAATGGATCATGGAAAAAAGGGGGGATGAACGGTGTGGGAAGATTTTAAGAATTTTGCCTTTCAAGGTAATTTAATCGATTTAGCTGTTGCTGTTGTGATTGGGGCAGCTTTTGGCGAGATTGTCACTGCTTTAGTGGATAATATAATCATGCCTTTAATCGGTGTATTAATGAATGGTGTTAGCTTTACTAATTTGACTTGGGAAGTAGGCGAGGCTTCCGTTACATATGGAGTGTTTTTGCAATCTGTCTTGGATTTCTTAATTATTGCGTTATCTATATTTTTATTTTTACGGATTGTTTTACGTAAAAAACAAGAAGAGGAAGAGATTGAAGAGGACGCGCAGGAACAATTGTTAACAGAAATTCGCGATATCTTGAAAGAGCAAAATAATCACTCTGTTTCTTCTGAAGAGTGAACTGATTGAATGAAAAAGTTTCGAACCCCTTATAAGGGGTTCGAAACTTTTTTAAAAGACAAGAGCATCTACTGTTTGTGTAATCTGTTCAAGCGCATCCTCCACACTGACAGCTTGTATAGAATGTTGTTGATCTTCTGTAAAAATACGGTTTGCATGCGAATATCTTGGATCATAATAATACTTAAGCAAGAGCTCTACAGCAATTGCATATTTTTTTTCGGTAAGCGCAGCCGCAATCTGCTTGCGGACAGGAGTGTGAATGTGTTTTTTAATAATATGGAACGCCTCTTCGAATTCATTCGGCCGTTTCCAAGGCTGATAATCATCTAATATAGTTTGTACTCGGACTTCCATTGGCAAATCGATCAGAAAATGGAATCCATTTTGTTTTTTATTGAAAAGAACGTCAGGAATCAGTACTTTTCCAATCCGTTTGCTTTCGCCTTCTACAAATACAAAAGGTTCTTGTTCGTACTGTTGCAATTTTTCAAGGAGTAATGCGTCAAATGATCGCTGATTATTTGGTTTTAAGCCAATTTGTCCGAAAATTGATCCACGATGACCCGCCATTTTTTCCAAGTCGATGACAGGATACCCCAGTTTTTTTAATTGCTGCAGCAGAATCGTTTTACCAGTTCCTGTGAAACCGTCTAGGACATAGACGGAAGGGCGAAAATCCATCTGTGCTAACGAATCGACCACCCACTCGCGGTACGCACGGATTCCGCCTGTTAACCGCTGAATTGAGATGCCCATCAAATCTACAACTGTTGCAGCTGTTTTACTGCGCATTCCACCACGCCAGCAAAATACTGTTTTTTCGGTTTGGATATTACGAAAAGTTTCTACAAAAGTGGGTAGTTTTTTCGAGAAGATTTCCAGTCCTTTTTTTTCAGCCTCCTCTTTGCCGACTTGTTTGTAAATGGTGCCGACTTCGCTACGTTCTTCATCTGAAAAAATTGGGATATTGATACTTCCTGGTATGGTAGCCTCTTGAAACTCCTGTGGAGAACGTACGTCAATCAAAGTATGATTTATATTTTGTTGGAACGATTGTAATTCATTTACCGAGATATCTCGGAACATATTCAAACACCTTCTTCATTTACGTTGTCACGCGAATCTCTCCTGGCGTATTAGTTGTAACTTCTCCGATAATGGACGCATTTACACCGTTGGTACGTAATTCTTGTTCTAGAGAAGCTGCTTCCTCACTGCGAACAGAAAGTAGTAGTCCACCAGAAGTTACTGCATCAGTCAAGATCCACTTATCGATTTGTTGTAGTGCATCTGCAAAATGAATTCGATTTTTGACATATTGATAATTACTTTTTGAGCCTCCGGGGATGTGTCCAGCTTCCGCTAACTCACGAACACGGGGGAGTACAGGAACAGAATGATAATCTACTTGTATACCAACATTACTTCCTTGAGCAATTTCTGTGAGGTGGCCTAACAGACCAAAGCCGGTAACATCAGTCGAAGCATGAATCTCATAAGGTTTTGAAACGTCCATTGCTGTTTTGTTAAGTGTAGTCATAACTTTTGTAACAGCTTGGATTTCATCTTCTGATAATAGTCCTTTTTTTAAAGAAGAGGTCATAATCCCGACACCAATCGGTTTGGTTAACAGAAGTTTATCTCCTGGTTTAGCTCCAGTATTCGTGCGTATTTGTTCTGGGTGTATAGTCCCTGTTACAGATAGCCCGAATTTAGGTTCTTCATCATCAATGGAATGCCCTCCGACTAAGGCGATATTTGCTTCACTCAATTTGTCTTTTGCCCCTTCTAATATGGCTGACAAAATCGATTTTTCCAGTTGAGTAATTGGAAATGCCACAATATTTAAAGCGGTGACAGGTGTTCCGCCCATTGCATATACATCACTGACCGCGTTGGCTGCAGCGACTTGTCCAAAATCGTAAGGGTCATCCACGATTGGGGTAAAAAAATCGAGCGTCTGGACCATTGCCAGTTCCTCACTTAATTTGTATATCCCTGCATCATCGCTAGTATCTAATCCAACTAATACATTATTATTAGGAGGACTTGGAGGAAGATCCTGTAAAACATCCTGTAACTCTTTCGGACCGATTTTACAGCCACACCCTCCCTTATGTGAAAGTGAAGTTAATTTAATGGTTGATGTATTTTTCATGTACTATATTCTCCTTTAAAGGATGTATATGACTGTGTAGTAAGAGTCAATACCTTTATTTTATCATAGATAACGCACTATTCGAATCATAAAGAAAGAGGCGAGTATAAGATTCGATTGCTTTCAATTCAGATACATGCTAACGTTAAACCAATCTTTCTAAAAATACAGAAAAGAGTGATAGATTGGCTAAGATTTACGGATTATTACTTTTAGTAATGGCACTATGGGGAATTAATTTATCGGCATTAGCTATTTTAGTTCAACATATTGACCCAATTACGTTAACAGCAGTACGGATTTTTACTGCTGGGGTTGCTGTTTTAGTCATTACCAAGACGATTGGTATTTTTAGATTTCCAACCAAAACAGAGTGGAAAACCATCGGCTTGATCACCGTTTTTAATGTCGTTTTACACCATTCATTTTTAGCAATTGGTTTAACAAAGACTGCAGGTGTCAATGCTGGAATTATTTTGGGGGCTGCTCCCTTAGTGACGATGGTTTTATCCGTTTTGTTTCTACATTACCGAGTATCCAACATAAGAGTGATTGGCTTTTTACTAGGGTTTGTTGGAATTCTAATCACATCCATTGCAGGAACAGATGGGATTGCTGCTGTATCAACAGGTGATTTATTTATATTTTTATGTATGATAGCCCAAGCAATTAGTTTTATCTTAATAGGCAGATTAACTCCTTCGTTTGACCCGCGACTCTTAACAGGTTATATGCTTGTCATTGGTTCTGTTTTCATATTTGTTGCAAGCATTGCTGTTGAAAAAAATGTCTCTCAAGTAACGCGCTTGTTGGAGCCAAAACTCGGATTTGCTTTTTTGTTTAGTGCCTTATGCGCAACAGCATTTGGCCATATGGTATATAATTTTGCTATTCGCAAGGTAGGGCCTGCGGAGACAACTATTTTCGTCAACTTAAATACGTTATTCGCCATATTAGGTGCTGCTGTTATTTTAAAGGAGCCGATTATGAAAAATCATTTCATCGGGTTAGTATTTATTATAACCGGTGTGTTTTTAGGATCAGGTAGCTTGGAACATTTACTTAGAAAACGTCATCAACAAAAACGAATTCATTTTGAAAAATAGCTTTTTCAAGCAGTTTGTTTCATGAATTGTAGTAAATTCGCTTCCTTCAACCGGTTACGCACAAGATATCCTGCCCACCCAGCTAATATTGCTTTTACGATACCCACTACTAAAAAAGGCATGAAACCGGATAATACTGCTTCTGTCCAAGATAGCTGTGCAATTAATTTCAGCCAAACAGTGCCAAAAAGTAATGTTATAAACATTCCTAAGATATTGGCGAAAACAGCCTGCAAAATAGTAAAGGGACACTTCTCTAAATATAGACCGATACATAATACCGCAGGGATGAACCCTATAATAAATCCTCCAGTGGGGCCGAATATAACACCAAATCCGGCCGTCATACCTGCAAAAATAGGGACACCAACAGCCCCAAGTAAGATATAAAGGGCTGTTGTATAAGTGCCATATTTAGGTCCGAGTATTGTTGCTGCTAAACCAATTGCAAACGTTTGTCCAGTTATAGGAATGAGGGGTAAGGGGATAGTTATTTGCGCAAGTATTCCGATAATTGCAGCAAATAAAGCGATGATGGTCATCTTGTATAATTTGTTTGCATGCATTTTAAGCCTTCTTTCTTTTATTGTTCACCTTTTATATTTTAGGTTAACAATTAAAAGTATAAAGAAAATGTTTCTCGCTGTCAATTCTGTTTGAGCCGAAAAAAGCATCTTACGGAGCAGATGTTTTCATCCTCCACTTCGTAAGATGCCCGAATTTCATATTAATGAAATACAATTGTTTTATTTTCTTTTACGATAATGCGATCTTCGAGATGCCATTTCACAGCTTTTGCAAGAACTTGCCGCTCTACTTTTTGTCCGATTTTCTTGAGGCTTCGGATATTATCACGGTGATCAACGCGTTCAATATCTTGTTCGATAATAGGGCCTTCGTCTAAATCGTTGGTGACGTAATGAGAAGTGGCTCCGATTAGTTTTACTCCACGGTCATAAGCTCTTTCGTATGGACGAGCACCAATGAAGGCTGGTAAGAAAGAATGGTGGATGTTAATAATACGATTAGGAAAATGAGCCACAAAATCAGGTGTTAAAATCTGCATATAACGAGCTAAAATCAACAAATCAATATTGTATTGTTTCATCAGTTTTATTTGCTCGTTTTCTACTTCCTGTCGATTTTCTTTACTTGCCGGGATATAGAAGAACGGAATGCCAAAAGATTCGACTACCTCTCTTGCTGTTTCATGGTTACTAATTACCAGCTCAATTGACGTATCTAAATCACCGCTTCGCCATTCCCATAATAATTCAAGTAAGCAATGGATTTCTTTAGATACATATATAGCTGATTTTTTCTTCTCGGCTTTATAAGTGAAACGATAGTCCATTGAAAAAGAAGCGGCTAACGCTTTAAATTGTTCTTCCATTTGATCTTTATTCTCTAAGAGATTGTTCCTGTAAAAGGTTATTCGAATAAAGAACATATGGTGTTCATCTTCGCTGGAATGCTGAGTAGATTCTAATATGTTTGCATCGTTTTGGAATAAAAAGGTAGACAATGCTGAAACAATGCCAGGTTGATCCAGACATTTGACCAGTAATCGCCCTTCATTTAAGTCGTTTTGGTTAGACATATATATTCAAGCTCCTACGTGATTAAAATTTCTCCCTTTATTATACATAACAAAATGCAAATAGAAAGCTAAAAAACAAATAAAAGATAATAATCTGCATTTACCTTATAGAAAAATCATTCCCCAGTTAAACATTTCGTATATAACGAAAGCTGCATATTTAGTTAAAAAGCATAAAAAAATAATGCGTTTAGAATAAACGAAATACAGTTGTATTTACCAGAATTTTTCAAGATATAGCAATGAAGTAGGGGAAGGGAGCGAAATAGTATGTATTAAAAAACAACAGAACAAAGTATAAACATTGAAAAAATAAGTTAAAACATATATAGTAGAGATACAAATCAGCTACGGTGTTTGTAATTCAACTTAAGTTTAACCTCTAAACAAGAATTAGGGAGTTTTAGTATCGGGGATTCTATGCCAAGCCTACCTTTGAGGGGACGGCAGAATGTTCTCTGCGAACACCCACTTTTACAAGTGTGTGGTTAAAACTTTTTAATTAATTACGACATTGTGGCTGTTTTGATTTATCCTTAATAAAACAAAATTTTCTATCGTCTTGAATGACATAGTACTTTCTAAGGTGCACGACAATGAACAACAGTAAACCATTTGAAGTATAGTAAAAATGGTATATTTGACTTTTAAAATAATTATATTGCTATAGTGACCGTCTGCCTAAAAAGCAGGCGGTTTTTCATTCGTAAAAATAGTATACTTATCTGCATCATAAAAAAG
>DATGTM010000150.1:0-11640 GCA_035301845.1 Pseudogracilibacillus sp.
TATTGATTATTCTGGCCAGCATGATTTGGGCTATTTCAAATATATATTTTCGTTTACGTCTTGCTGAGCTTCCCAAGGTACAATCGTCTGCTTATCAAATGACTTTCGGAGCGCTTGCTTTACTGCTATTTGCAGTCATTGCCGAGTGGGGAGAACCAATTATCCTTAACGCAGGCAGTCTTTATGATGTATTATACAGCGGAGTGATTGCTTCAGCGTTATGTTTCACTGTCTGGTATCAGGTCTTAAGTAAAATCAACATGGTAACTGCAACAATTGCGACTTTATTAGTTCCTGTTTTTGGTTTGTTTTTCAGTGCACTTTTATTAGCAGAAAAAATCACTATAAGTGTTATCGTCGGTGCTTTATTCATTATTTATGGCATCATCAGAGCACAAACGAAGGAGAAATCGCAGGAAACTTCTGTAAATACGAACGTCGAACATAATCGATAACGAATCTGGCATTGTGTTTACTTTTACGATAGGGAACAGGAGAACTAAAAATTCCGTATCAGAAAATATACAGCATAAATATATTATAAGTTTTTTATTTAAGGAGCAGTCATAAAAGCCAAGGGAGAGAAATGTTATGAAACTGGAAAAAACCATCCATCATATTGGAGAAAAAGGAAAATATGCCAAACGAATTTTAAACGAAGCGAAGTATGATATGATCCAGATTCATATGAAGAAAGAAGAAGAAATTACGGCTCATCATGCTAAAGAAGAAACTTTAATTATAGTGCGAACAGGGACAGTTCTTATGAACGTAGAAGGAGAATCCGTCACTTTAACGAATGAAACAGTTTTACAGATGAACCCTTATGAAGAGCATGATTTAAAAGCAATAGAAGAGGCAGATTTGCTCCTGTTGAAAATTAAATGATTATGAATTCCTCATTCGCTAAAGGAGGATACAAATGTCTTCTGAACATGATATAACTATAAAAGATATCTGGTTGGCGAGAAAGCGAGTGGCACCTTATGTGTCACAAACCTTACTGCACAAAAGTGACAAACTGGGAAATGTTTATATAAAATTGGAAAACATGCATGAAACAAGTTCATTCAAAATACGAGGTGCCGCTAATAAAATAATAGCGTTGTCTGAACAAAAACGCCAAAAAGGCATTGTTGCTTTTTCGACAGGGAATCATGGGGTAGCTGTTGCATATCTGGCGCAACAATTAAATATTAGAGCAGTGATTTGTATATCTCATCGTGTCCCTTCAAATAAAGTCAGGCGTCTGGAAGCTATGGAGGCAGAAGTGATTAAAGTTGGTTCCAGCCAAGACGAGGCGGAAAGGTATGCCTATAAACTTCAAGAAACAAAAGGACTCACTGTTATTCCGCCTTTTGACGATAGAGAAATCATTGCAGGGCAAGGCACGATTGGATTAGAACTATTACATCAGTTACCAGAAATAGAGGCAGCAATTATTCCGGTTTCCGGAGGCGGGCTTTTTGCAGGCATTGCTAAAGTGTTAAAACAGTATAATCCTGCTATTCAATTGATAGGTGTTTCCATTGAGAAAAGTCCTGTTATGTATGAAAGTTTACGACAGGGAAGTGTTGTATCGTTAGAGGAAGAGGAGACTTTAGCAGATAGTTTGTTAGGCGGGATTGGCAAGGATAATCTTTACACTTTACGGATGTGCCAAGCATATATGGATCAATTTGTTTTACTAAGTGAACAAGAGATTGCTGAGGGAATGAATTACCTGTTGCAAGAACATCAATTGGCTGTAGAAGGAGCAGCAGCTTCTAGTATAGCTGGTCTAATCAGTGGTAAAATAAATCTGAAAAACAAAACAACTGCTTGTATCATTACAGGCCGCAATGTTGCAATGGAGAGAATCCGGGAAGCATGTCAATTGGGAAGTAAACCATAACGGATAAATGGGGGTAGATCACCATGTCAATTTCAGTTCAGGAAATCGTAAATTTACCTATTTTTAATACGGCTCGAGTTTTAAGTGGTATTGAATATTTAGATGAGCGTCATGTAGATTGGGTTTCGGCCATGGAAGCCCCCGTTGAAAACTTTGTCCGGACGAAAGAATTGGTGACCACGACTGGCATGGGGTGTGAAGAAAGACCGGATTTATTATTTGAGTTTGTGAAAGATGTCTACGAGTCAGGGGCTTCTGCGATAGGTATCGCTTTAGGGCGCTATATTTTTGATATTCCAGATGAAATTATTAATTTCGCTAAAGCTCATCAATTTGTATTAATCGAAGTGCCGTGGGATTTAAGATTTGCTGACTTGCAACGCAAAGTGATGGAAGAAATCAACCGTAGACAAGAATGGTATTTTGAAAAAGCCCGTCAACTGCAAAAGCAATTGATGGATTATGTCATTACCGGAAAGAATTTGGTAGAAATATTACATTTGGTAGAAAGAGAAATAAATGGAGAAATTATATTTATTGATAGTAAAAACCGGATGAAAGCCAACCGCAAAGAACCACAAAAATTACTTCAATTATGGAAAGAGCTGGAACAGAGTACACAAGTCGATCTGGATGAATCGGTTTTCCGTCATTTGCAAAAATATCCATATAATGGCGGAATATTAATGAAAAAGGAAATAACTTCCGGTCCGCAGCATAGTGTACAAGGCTTTTTTATTCTTTATTTTTTTGATGAACAGTTATTAACACCTATCGCTTATCAAATGGTAGAAAGTTTAACGGCAGCAACAGCACTCTGGATTTCAAAAGAAGATGCTATTGTGCAGACAGAGCTTCGGCTGCGAAATGAATTTATTTGGGGGCTTGCGAAGAAACCACAAGATACGACGGATGAAAACCTTCGTTCCCGTGCAAGATTATTTGGTTATCAATTGGATGTGCCTTACTTATGTATTGTTGGCTATTCGGAAAATTTGGAAACGCTCTCCCATCTTGCTTCCGGAAAAATTGATTATAATGTAAAAAATATTATGTATTATATTGAAGAAGAAGTCCGGTATGCAGCTTCCGCAGTAGATAAACAAGTTGCTTTTACGTTAGATCAGGATTTACTTATCATTTATTTAGAATCTATTACAGAAGAACAGGGCACGGTGCATCATTTTTTGGATTTGGTGGACAAACGATTACATGCACTTATACCAGGAGTTATTTTTTCGTGGGGAATTGGGATGCATCGTGATGGTGTAATGCAATTTCATGAAAGTTTTAAAAAGGCACAACTAGCTTTAGATATGAGTATGAAACAAAAAGGAAGAGGAGAGAGAGTCAGTTTCGACGATACGCAATTGAATCGCCTGCTCGTTCATTTTGCAAATGATAAAGAAGTACAGGAGATTACGATGGCGACATTGAAGCCATTGGTCGATTATGAGGAAAAGCGGGAAATGGAATTGATCGATACATTCATCGCCTATGATAATCAAAACGGAAATGTAAGCCAGGCCGCAAGAGTGTTAAATTTACACCGGCAATCTTTATTATACAGGTTGCGGAAAATTGAGAGTTTGACGAATTTGTCTCTTGATAACCCTGATGACGTTTTTTTATTAAACATTAGCATAAAAGTCTGGCAAACAGGCGTTATGTAATATTCACTGGACGTGTCACGAAAAGATAAGCATTAAATGTGCTTATCTTTTTTATATTTATATGAATTAATATTCTAAAATAAAGAAAATATAAGCATATATAAGAAAATTAGCGATTTAAACCGGCAAAACAATGATATGTTTTTTATATCGACTTTATTTATACAATTTGGATAAAAATAAACAAAAAACTTCATACATTTTCGCAATTGTCTAAATAAACAGAAAAATATATAATAGAGATAGAAAGAAGTAATCACCAAAGGAGGGATGCTTATGCGGATATATAATGAAGAAGAAATAAGAAACGCTATTTCGTTGAACGCTTCTTTGTTGACAGAAATTGAAAGGGCTTACACTGATTTAGTTACGAAAGAAGTGCAAATGCCTCCAGTTATGCGCGTTGATATTGAAGAACAACGTGGTGAGATGGATGTCAAAACCGCTTATATCCCTGGTGATCAACAGTTTGCTTTAAAAGTATCCACTGGTTTTTTTAATAACTACAAAATAGGTCTCCCTAGTACGGGCGGGCTAATGTTGTTGATAAATGCAATGAATGGGCAAGTGGATGCTATTTTACAAGACAATGGATATTTAACTGATTTGCGAACTGCAGCAGCTGGTGGAATTGCTGCTGACTATATGGCGAATGAAACATTGCACACTGTAGGAGTCATCGGAGCAGGTACACAAGCACGACTGCAATTAAAAGCCTTACAACAAGTACGGAATTTTGAAACAGTTTTTGTTTACAGTAAGTCCAGGAAACGGCTGGAAAATTTTAAAAAAGAAATGGAAGCAACCTTGCAAGTTCCTGTCACCATAAAAGAGAATCCACAGCCGGTCGTTGAAGAAAGCGATTTGCTGATTACTGCTACACCTGCAACATCTCCCGTTGTAAAAGCAGAATGGGTACCTCCGGGAATGCATATTACAGCGATGGGTTCTGATGCGGAACAAAAACAAGAGTTAGACCCCAAGATATTTTCACAAGCAGATGCAATTGTTTGTGATGTTTTCGCACAATGTGAAGTACTGGGAGAATTACAGGGAGCCAAGGAAGCGGGAGTTATCACTCATCAGAATCAAGTGGTGGAAATGGGAAATGTTATTCTACAAAATAAATCTGTTCGAACATCTTCACGTGATGTGACAGTAGTTGATTTAACTGGTACGGGAGTCCAGGATACAAAAATTGCCCTCTATGCGAATGAAAAATTGATGGAGAAGAAATGAGTTGATGTCCCTATGAGTCTGGTGGAGAAAGCAGAAGCGCTGTCGGAACAATTAATCATGTGGCGGAGACATCTTCATGCTCATCCGGAGTTAAGTTTTATGGAAAAAGCAACGTCAGAGTATGTTGCTAGTGAATTAGCCAAGTTAAAAAATATAACAATCCAGCAAGAAGTTGGGGGGTATGGTATTGTCGCTACTTTAACTTCAGGAGTGGGACC
Source organism: Pseudogracilibacillus sp. (assembly GCA_035301845.1). Taxonomy (GTDB): domain Bacteria; phylum Bacillota; class Bacilli; order Bacillales; family Amphibacillaceae; genus Pseudogracilibacillus. The sequence goes on from DATGTM010000150.1 coordinate 5,025, forward strand.
GACGATTGCTTTAAGAGCTGATATGGATGCTTTACCAATCCAGGAAAATAATCAGCATGATTTTGTGTCACAGTATGAAGGGGTAATGCATGCTTGTGGACATGATGCACATACCGCTATGTTACTTGGAGCTGCTCATTTGTTAGATGAACAGTTTTCAAAAGGAGAATTACAAGGGACTGTGAAGTTTATTTTTCAGCCGGCTGAAGAAGCAACAGATGACAAAGGACTTTCAGGTGCGCCGTATATGATACAAACAGGAGTGCTAGAAGATGTAGAAGCCGTTATTGCACTTCATTCTTGTCCCTGGCATCCAGTAGGAGTTATTCAAATGAATCATGGTTTTAGTATGGCGAATGTAGACGTTTTTCAAGCGAAAATTCATGCTTCAGGCGGTCACGGAGGTTACCCTCAGCTGGCGACAGATCCTTTATGGATGCTGGGACCGGTTTTATCCAGTTTCTATGGAACCGTAGGACGAAGAATATCCCCGTTGGACGTTGTAGCAGCAAGCATCGGGAGAATTGAAGCAGGTACAGCAAGTAATATTATCCCGGCAGAGGTGGAAATAGAGGGAACATTGCGGTCCTATTCACCTGCAGCTAGAGAGCAATTAGCTGAAGAAGTAGAAAATGTATTTAAACTTGTTGAATCTTTTGGTGGCTCATATACCTTTGAACTGGAGAAAGGGGAGCCTGCTTTAAATAATCATAAAAATGTGAATGGTCTACTAGAAGAAACGATTCAAGAAATGTATGCAGACATGTATATCCACTGGGAACCATTTGGTATGGGAGGCGAAGACTTCGGCTATATGACGGAACAAATTCCGGGAGCAATGTTTTTTCTCGGCTGTTCTTTAGAAGACGGGTTAAATCGTGATTTACACACATCGATTTTCGATATTGATGAAAGTTGCTTACCTGTTGGAACAGCTATCTTTGCATCAGCAGTAAATCGCTTCTTAAAAAGGGAGGATACGACAGACGAAAATGTGAAGAATAAATCAATTCAGAAAGGTGCGTGAGACTATGATGACAACAGTAGACAATAAAAAGATGTTTATTGGTGGAAAATGGGTTGAAAAAGAACACACTATCGAGGTGCGCGATCCGCAAGATAACGAAGTCATTGCAACTGTTCCAAGAGCAAATGAGACAGATATGCTAAAAGCAATTAATGTTGCGAAAGACGGAGCAAAGACAGCAGCTGAGATGCCAGTTCATGAACGAATGGATATTTTACACCGGGCGGCTGATTTTGTAAAACATTACAAACATTTATATGCGATTACTATTGCAACAGAAGGTAGTAAAACCATTACTGAAGCTCAAGGAGAAGTAGAGCGTTGCATAGAAACATTACGTATTTCAGCGGAGGAAACCAGACGTATCCATGGTGAAACGATTCCTTTCGATCAAATGCCAGGGCATGAAAATAGAGTTGGTTATTTTTACCGTTTTCCGATTGGTGTTGTGGGAGCTATCACCCCGTTCAACGACCCATTAAACTTAGTAGCACATAAAATAGGACCAGCCATAGCTTCCGGCAACTCTATTGTAGTCAAACCCGCAACTTTAACCCCTCTCTCTGCTTTACTTTTGGCAGAAGCGTTTGAAGCAGCAGGATTACCTGAAAATGTGCTATCCGTCGTTACTGGAAAGGGATCAGAAATTGGGGATGCACTTGTTACACATCCTGCCGTTCGTATGATTTCATTCACTGGAGGGCTGGAGACAGGAACAGATATTGCGCATAAAGCGGGGTTAAAGAAGCTTAGTATGGAGTTGGGTTCGAATTCTCCAACCATTGTGTTAAAAGATGCAGAGCTAGCAGAAGCGGTTGAAAGCTGTGTGTCAGGTGCTTACGGCGCAGTTGGCCAAAACTGCATAGGGGTGCAGCGAATATTTGTTGAACGACCAATTTATAACGAATTTGTGGAACGCTTCGCTGCATTGTCGAAGGAATACACAACAGGAGATAAAAAATTACAGTCGACCAAAATGGGACCGCTTATTTCAGAAGACGAAGCTGTACGTGTAGAAGGAACCGTTGCAGAGGCAGTTGCCAATGGGGCTACTTTATTAGCCGGCGGAAAACGACAGGGCGCATATTATGAAGCAACTGTTTTAACAAATGTGCCTAGACATGCCCGTATTGTAAAAGAAGAGATCTTTGGCCCTGTAGTCATGCTTTTTCCTGTAGATTCTTTAGATGAAGCGATAGAAAGAGCGAATGATGTTGAATATGGACTGCAAGCAGGGATTTTTACAAGCGATACTAAATTAGCATTTCAGGCCATTCAATCTTTGAATGTAGGTGGCGTCATGGTAAATGACAGTAGTGATTACCGGATTGATGGCATGCCTTTTGGAGGAGTAAAGGGTTCAGGACTGGGTCGAGAAGGAGTGAGCTCTTCGATTCAAGAGATGACAGAGCCGAAAGTAGTGCAGTTTAAACTGTAATAGTGATTCAAAGAACCGAAACAGCATCTTAAATCATTCTATAATTTGAAGTTTGAGGAGGAATCGAATATGGCGAGAGTGATGGCAAATACAGCTCTAAAAAAAGAATTAGAAGAACTTGATAAAAAACATTTTATCCACCCAACGTCCAATATGGGACAGCTTCAAGAAGAAGGTCCGGCATTTATTTTTACGAAAGGAGAGGGGATTTATTTAGAAGATTTAGATGGAAACAGGTGGATGGACACTTTATCCTCTTTATGGAATGTGAATGTGGGGCACGGGCGCGAAGAAATCGGTGACGTAGCTAAGGAACAAATAAGCACATTAGCATTCACTTCAACGTTCAGTAACTGGAGCCATGAACAAGTCATTCGTTTAGCGGAAGAAGTATCTAAATGGACCCCAGGTGATCTTAACGTCACTTTCTTTACATCCGGTGGTTCAGAAGCAAATGATACCGCATTTAAAACGGTTCGACATTATTTTAAAATTAAAGGAAAACCGGAAAAAAAGAAGATTATTTCTCGAAAAAAATCATATCATGGAGTTGCCATGGGCGCGACGAGTGCAACGGGAATCCCGGAATTTCATACGTTCACACAATCGATTGCGCCGGACTTCCATTATGTGGATACGTCTATTCAGGATTTAAAAGATTTGATTGCAAAAGAAGGCGCTGATTCGATTGCAGCATTCATATCGGAGCCTGTTCAAGGATCAGGAGGAGTGAATATTCCACCTGAAGGCTATTTTAAAGAAGTGAAAAAAATCTGTGAAGAAAATGATATTTTATTCATTGCAGATGAAGTCATTTGTGGATTTGGACGAACGGGAACTAATTTTGGTATGGAGCAATTTGGCGTCATTCCTGATATTATAACGATGGCCAAAGGGGTGACAAGCGGGTATGCTGCACTGGGTGGAATGGTTATTTCTGAAAAAATCCACCAAGAAATGTATGAAAAAACAGATGGCAATTTCTGGCATGGGTATACGTATAGTGGACATCCAACGGCTGCAGCTATCGCACTTAAAAACCTGGACATTATTAAAGAGGAAAAATTGATCGATAACGTACAAGCTCGTGGTGAACAGATGAGGCAAGGTTTTGAAAAACTGAAAGAAAAATATGCAGAAATATCAGATGTACGTAGTATGGGACTACTTGGAGGGATTAGCTTTTACAGAGAGGGAGATGAAGCAACCCCCGTCAGTCCTGAAATTGTAAAAGAAGCCTTAAAACGTGGTTCTATTTGTCGGGCTGTAGTATACGGAGGGCAGGACACGTTAGCTTTTGCGCCACCGTTTATTATAACAGAAGAGCAAATGCAAGATATGCTTGATATTGTGGATGCATCAATTGCAGCTGTCCTTGATAATGCATAAGAATAAATGTTTATCATCCACTGTTCTACGAATAGATAAATAAAAGAGTGAAGATGGAAAGGTGGGATAATATGTTGAACTTTTCAGTACCTGAATACAAAAGTCGGCTTATTAAAACTAAAGAGAGTATGCTAAGACATGGTATTGATGTCCTTTTGGTAACAGACCCTGCGAATATGAATTATATTACAGGATACGATGCGTGGTCATTTTATGTTCACCAAGCAGTCATTGTGATGGTAGATGAAGAAGAGCCAATTTGGTTTGGCAGAGCGATGGATGCAAATGCAGCCAAATGGACAACATGGCTGCATCACGATCATATCATACCTTATGAAGATGATTATGTACAATCAACTGAAAAGCATCCAATGGATATTGTTGCAGCTATTTTACAGCGAAAAGGATATGCCAATAAAACAGTTGCTGCTGAATTTGATGCATATTATTTCACTGCTAAAAGCTATCTTCAACTCATCAAACATCTGCCGAATGCGAAATTCGTGGACGGGACAAGTTTAGTCAATTGGATACGTTCCATTAAATCAAATCAGGAGATTGAATATATAAAGAGGGCAGCAGGTATTGCTACAGAAGCGATGTATGAAGGTATTAATAAGTTGAAAGTCGGGGTCAGAGAATCAGATGTAGTCGGTGAAATCGTTCGTAAACAGATACAGGGGACACCTGAGTACGGTGGTGACTACTCTTCGATTGTACCGCTTTTGCCATCAGGAGAGAAAACCGATGCTTGTCATATGACGTGGACTGAGGATTATTATCAGTATGGGGATCCAGTAATTCTGGAACTGGCGGGTTGTTATAAACGCTATCATTGTCCACTAGCTAGAACAGCCGTTTTAGGAGAACCGTCACAAGAAGTCAGTGATTTATCCAACGTAGTTCTTGAAGGTATTGGAACAGCGCTTGAAGCAGTGAAACCTGGAGTGACTTGCTCAGACATCGAGCAAGCTTGGCGACAAACAATAGAGCGTTATGGCTACCGAAAAGACTCTCGAATTGGATATTCTGCCGGGTTAAGTTATCCTCCAGATTGGGGCGAGCGGACAGCCAGTTTGCGTCATGCAGATGATACAATCCTGCAACCTAATATGGTATTTCATATGATTCCAGGCATTTGGATGGAAAAATATGGAGTGGAAATCAGTGAAACATTTAGAGTAACCGAAACGGGATGTGAAGTACTCGCAGGAGTTGAGCGGAAGTTATTTACAAAAACGTCAGAAATCCAGCCATTAATCAGTTAACGAAGCATCCGGATTTTAAGGTTTCTGTATCTTTAAAATAAAAACAGCTTTTCTTAAGAGTAAATCCTTTGAGAAAAGCTGTTTTTACTTTGTATTTTTAATCCTTATTTTTCACTCTATAAAAAGATTTAAAGCTAGTATACAGATTCTAGTTCTACTCTAATCGTCCCGTTATTCTTCCTGGATTTTTGGTGCTCCCCATATTTTGGAAAGCAAGAACGTAATAGTAACTAATACCACAATGCCAACAATAAGTGCTGCGACAGCTGAGTTCGTTGCTCCTGCTACTATAAAAGCAACGATACTACATATTCCAGCAGTAACAGCGTAAGGAATTTGCGTATTGACATGGTCAATGTGGTCGCTCCCTGAACCTGCTGAAGACAGTATAGTGGTATCGGAAATAGGAGAACAGTGGTCTCCAAAAATTCCGCCACTTAACACTGCTGCGATTGTCATCGTCATAGACATGTCCATGGAAAAAGCTAACGGCATTGCAATTGGAATCATTATCGCGAATGTTCCATAAGAAGTTCCTGTTGTAAAAGCAATGACCGACCCAAAAAGAAATAAAAGCGCTGGTATAATAATTGGTGAAGTTGTATTTTGAGCAAATTCAACTAAATAATCAGCTGTGCCAAGCTCTGATGTGATTTCTCCGATAGACCACGCTAATGTTAAAATAATAAAAACAATTGTCATACTGCGAAATCCGGATACGTAAAGAGACATAGCTTCTTTGAAAGAAAACAATTTTTGTTGCATTCCCATGATTAAACCAACAATTCCGGCAACAAATGCTGCTATTAAGATAGAAACGCCGCCGTCTGCTTCACCGACTGCAGTTACGATATCGTGTTCTGGATAGCCTCCTGTCCAGAGAAACATAGGAGGAATCAATGCGAGTAAAACAATGATTGGTACAATCATATTTCTCTTTTTCATGCGATGCTCTTCTACTGCTGCTACTTCTTCTTCTTCCTCATCAGACGGCGGTGTTGCTCCTGGACGGGTAAGTTCACCAGTTGTTCTTGCTCGATATTCCGCTTGAGCCATCGGTCCGAAATCCCATTTTGTCCAAATGATAATAAAAACAAGTAAAAGTGCTAAAAGGGAATAAAAATTAAACGGAATCGTTGCTATGTATGTCAGATATTCGGAACCCGAAATGCCTAAGTCAACAAATTGAGAACCAATTAGCCCCATAACAAAGACAACCCATGTAGAAACAGGAGCTAGTAAACTCATAGGAGCAGATGTAGAGTCTACAATATAAGCTAATTTTTCCCGGGAAACTTTCATACGATCTGTGACGGGACGCATCACACTTCCAACAGTTAACGCATTGAAGTAATCATCGAAAAAAACAATAATACCAAATATACCAGTAGAAGTTTGCGCTCCTTTTGCAGTATGTACTTTGTTTGAAATAGCTTTAGCAATGGCTTGTGCTCCTCCTGTTTTTTGCATTAACACAATAAGTACACCAAACAA
>DATGTM010000151.1:0-20243 GCA_035301845.1 Pseudogracilibacillus sp.
CTGGCAAAGTGCAAAAGTTCCGTCTACAGGACCTCGCCGAAGAACGAATTAAAAGATAAAGTGATAAACATCTGTGGAAGCTGCTTGCCCCTCGAATAGCGGATAAGCTCAACCGTTAATGATTTTTGGTAAATGAAGCTGAGCGGGGATTGATTTCGAATATTGGTTGCATTTAGGTCCGCGGTGGCAGTGCGCTTCTATCGGATTTTAATTCAAAAATCGCTTCCGCATGATAGAAAATGATTGTTCAGAGGATTCGCATGTAGGAAGACGATGGTTAAGGATTTGACCAATCAATTTTGTTCATATACTATTCTGCCCCTCATTCGATCATCTATAACGATTATTGCAAAAAAATCATATCAGTTATGATGAGAGTACTACTCGTTGTTATCTTTATCAAACTTAATTTATAAGGAGATTTCCATGAATATAAAGACTTTGCTTAAAGCGGAATTGAAAAGATTAGGTTTCCATGAGACAGACAGTGAACTGGAACAAATCAGTCTTATCCAACAATACTTTGCAGAGCAATTCACTTTCGAAAATCTCGACGTATTATTGGAAAATGTACAGCCAATAGATGAAGACTTTTTGACAGATAAGCTGCTTATCCAAAAGCGAGGCGGTTTGTGCTATGAACTGAATGGCTTTGAGGTCGTATTAGCTTCTGCTACCATTTGGACCGACTCTTTCTGGGGTGCTGATAGAACTCATTCAATTGTCTTATTCTATTCTGAAGACAAACTTTATCTCGTCGACAGCGGAACAGGCACAAATCTGCCGATGAAACCTGTCCTGTTGGATGGTGAACCCGTCACTTCTTCAGTCGGTGCATTTCGTCTGCGACAAGATGAAACAGGGAATGGAACAGTTGTTGCGGAATGGCTTTCTGAAGACGGCTGGATTTGGCAGTATGGCTTTTACCCCGAAGCAAGGCCTCTGCCAGATGAATTGAACCGCAGCAAAAAGATGATTCATGAAATGAAAGAATCTCCTTTTAACAAAGCCCTACTCATTGCCAAATCATTACCGGATGGCACGGTTTCGATTAACGAAGAGCGAATGAGCCGCAAATGGATAGGTGGCAATGGACTCGTAGAAAAAGAAGAACGTATTGAATTTGAAAATAATGGAGAGAAATTAAAGGCTGTAAAAGAGTATGCATCTGAAGCTACTCTTAATAAAGTGAAGAGCTACCTTGACCAAAGCTTTTAACTATCTGACAAGCAGAGATAAAACAGGAAAGCCAAAGTTGGACGATCTATCCACATCTATCCACTTTTGGCTTTTTAGTTTAAAACATAGAACTCAATTAATCTGCCTAACTATACTTCTTCCTGCAGTTTTTTCCATAATACTTTCCCACTTGCTGTAGTCGGGAAACTTTCTCTGAATTCTACTGTTCTCGGATACTTATAAGCAGCCATTTGATCCTTTGACCACTCTATAATTTCTTTTTCAGTGACATGATTCTTATAATCATCATTCAAGATAACAAGTGCTTTCACCGTTTCGCCGCGCTTTGGGTCTTCTTTCCTTACAACACATGCCTGCTGTATTGCAGGATGCTTAAATAGAATTGATTCAACTTCTGTTGGCCAGACCTTATAACCTGAGGCGTTAATCATTCTCTTCAGTCGATCTACAATGAAGAAGTATCCTTCCTCATCCATTTTCACAATATCACCCGTCCTGAAAAAACTCTTGCCATCTATCGTCATATGACTCTCTTCAGTTTCTTTCGGACGGTTATAATACCCCTTAAAAAGCTGTGGGCCGTTAACGATCAATTCTCCTTCTTCATTCGCACCAAGTTCTTTATTTGTGGAAGGATCAATAACACGTGCATCCACATCAAACGCAGGAACACCAAAGCATTGCAGTTTTGGCCGCTGTGGTGGATTGAAGTGCGTGTGGGACATTGTTTCTGACAACCCATACCCTTCCACATACTCTAATCCTGTCAACTCTGTTAACTGCCTGCCGACTGCCTCTGGGACCGGTGCGCCGCCACCACCGACAATCCCCAGCGAAGATATGTCATAACGGCTCAATTCTGGGTTGGAAAGAAAATCGATTAACATTGTACTTATATTAATCCAATCTGTACAGCGAAACTTCTCTATTGCTTTCACTGCGTAGTCCCTGTCCCATCTAGTTAGTAATACCATCTTACTGCCGGCCAGAATAGGTGCCAATGCACTGTGAAGAACTCCTGTGACATGGAATAACGGTAAGGTCGTAAGCGGTACCGAGTCCGGAGTTAAACTCATCCAAAAGTATGCGCTGAATACATTTGCTTGAATAGTTTTATTTGTATGAATGCAGCCTTTTGGAATACCAGTTGTACCTGATGTATATGGAATCACTGCCGTATCACTGCTTTTCCCCGAGTATGCAGAAACTTTTGTACTCGCTTTCATTACATCAGACCATAACACTGCATTCGAATAGTCTTCAGCCGACATCTGTACTTCTTCTGGAATATCTCCCAGAGCTTCATCGGGATTTGTATAAGCTGAATAAGCTGCAATAATTGGCTGCTCCAACACTTTATTTTCTACTAAAGGCGCTGCCGTTTTTTCATATAATTCCTGCCCAATCAAAGCATGCTTAATATTACCGTCTTCCACAAAAAACTCCAATTCGCTTGTAATACTCATCGGGTTGATAGGTACCACCACTGCACGAATACGTAAGATTGCGAACATACTGATGATAAACTGGGGAGAGTTTTGCATAAACAACAGTACGTTTTCCCCTTTTTGTATGTTGAGTTTCGATTCCAGATAGCCAGCCAGCTTTTCCACTTCGTCTAGAAGTTTTGAATAAGTCATTGACGCGCCATAGTATTCAATGGCAACTTTATCTGGATACTTTTGTACTGTCATAAGTAAATTATCAAATAAAGTCGTTTCAGGTACAGTCAACGTCTTGGGTACTCGTGGCAGCCAATGATCAAAATGAACTGTGTTTCTCATTACTGTTTCCTCCTGCTCTTTTAAACTTTTTGAATATTTCAACATTACTTAAACAATAATTCGTTGTTCTTTTAACTTTGGTACAAGATCCACTGTGTTCTTTTTGCATGTGAACTCAATATCTTTATCAAACCCTGCTTTCAACAACATCTGTCCTACTTTTGATTGATATAAAATCGATTCCGCCTGATTGGAGAAGGCATTATAAAATAAAGCCGCACTATTTGCACTGTCAGTAAGTTCAAGCTGATCCTTATCAATTATCTTCATCAACTCTTCAATGAAATAACCCGCACCGTAGAAATCTTCCAGACAAAACTTATTGGAAGAACCGGAACAAATAATCAAAATCGTTTCTCCGTTGTAATGATTAACAATATCTTCAGCAACAGCAGCACCATTCAACAGCGATGCAGCATAAGTTGTTTTGGCTTTTGCTGCACCACGGATGGCTATTGTACCGTTAGTCGTGGATAAGATGACCTTTCTCCCGGATACATGTTGACACAATAAGGATGGGACAGGGTTGATGAACCCGTCTATCACAAGTCCTCCATCCTCTCCAGCAATACAAACTTCATCCTGCCCATATTTCTGTTGTTCACTTCTGGCTTCTGATTCGTTTAAAACAGGAATCACACATTCAGCACCTTCGGATAATGCGGCTGTGATAGAAGTAGTGGCCATCAAGATATCCAGCACGACAGCAATTTTTGTGTTATCTATTTTTTCATGATTGATTTCTTCCTTCTTCATTAAAAGGTTTATTTTCATCTATAACAAACACCCATTTCATTGTTCATGACAATCATTTCATTGTTTGCCATGCATGTTCAATTAAGTTCTTGACAAATTGGTCAAAATGCGCAAAACGCTTATCTTGTGTCTGCCCTTGTTTATAGCGATAATAAATCTGCTGACAAATCACCGCCAGTTTGAAATATGCGAAAGTAAGGTAAAAGTCAATGTTATTTAAATCACGGCCACTTTTTGTTGAATAATCATGTAGAAATTCATCTCTTGTGTAAAAGCCTTCCTTGACAGTAACAGGAGGCTTACCAAGGCCGGTTTTCAACATTTCAGGGTCATCATCCTGGATCCAGTAACTCATGGCTACGCCGATATCTGCCAGTGGGTTCCCAATTGTCGTCATTTCCCAATCGAATAATCCTGTCATTTCCTTAAAATCTTTTGAAAATAACGCATTATTCAACTTGTAATCATAATGAATCACAGTTGGCTTAGGAGAAACAGGCACATTGTTTTTAAGATATGTCTTTAGCTCTTCGACCACTGCGACTTCTTCTGTTTTTGCACGTTCATAACGTTTAATCCATCCCATCACCTGGCGTTCTATAAAGCCATCTGGTTTAGCTAAATTTACAAGTTCTGTTTTTGAGTAATCTACATTGTGCAGTTCGACGAGTTTATCGACCATCAAACTGGATATTTTTTTCCCCATTTCTTTGTCATAAGTTATATCTGATGGAAAATCTGTATCAAGGAATACCCCTTTTCTTCGTTCCATAATGAAAAACGGACTACCTACAATAGATTCATCATCCGAAAAGATATATGGCTTTGGAGCTGTCGAATAAACAGGATGAAGATGTTTTAAAATCGTATATTCCCGCTTCATATCATGTGCTTTTGGTGCTACAGGTCCAAGTGGTGGTCTGCGGAGTACAGCTTCCCAGTCTCCTATCTTCAATAGGTAGGTTAAATTGGAATGACCCGCACCGAATTGTTCGACGACAAGGTCTCCTTCAGGAGTATCACTTAAATTTTCATTTAAAAACTTCTTTAATTTATCAGGAGCAAGCTCTTCTCCCTCTCTGACAGGAATGGTGTCTTTATAGTCCTTGCTCATTTATACATTCACTCCAATACTGAATTTATTTAGATAAGTTGATCATCTGCCCGGGCAGATGGCTTTATTATTACATACTTTCCAGTCAGTATGTTCAAGCAAATAATTCTCTTTTATCGAAATTTTTAATGGACTACTTCAATTAAAGCTTTTATTTTATGCTTTAACAAGCTTCTTACTCTGAAACAATCCCGTTCAAGATCATTTTGGAAAATATCGCTGCCAACTCTTCCGGACTGACCTCACCATTGGGCTTAAACCAATTATAGCTATAATTCGTCACACCCAAAATACCAAAAGCAATCATATCTGCTGGCAGGTTTGTTTGAAATTCCCCAGCTTTAATTCCATTCTGCACTACCTCTTCAATTCTAAGCCTGAATTTATTACGCTTCTCTTTCACCTTACTAATATTCATATTGTTCAAGTGACGTATTTCCCGGAAAAACACACGTCCACTGGAACCTTTCTTTTTTATATCTTTTATCAGCATCAAAATTATTTCTTCTAATCTTGCTTTATTGCTTAAAGATGTGTTATCAAAAATCATTTGCTGCCTTGACAACAAATTATCTATATATTGCAAATGAATATCCATGAGCAGTTGTTCTTTAGAAGAAAAGTAATAATAGAACGTTCCTTTTGTAACGTCCAAAACATCCACAATATCCTGGATGGATGTCTGGCTGAATCCTTTTTTTTCAAATAACTGTATGCTGTGTTTGGTGATTTCCTCTTTAATCATATTACTCTCCGCCTATTCTTTATTGATTTTTTTCTAGCTATAACGTATCACAAACACAAGCATCAAACCAATTCTTTACACCCTACATAGCATGTGCACCGCCGTCAACTGTCAAAATATCCCCTGTCACATAATCAGAAGCTTTTGACGCCAGAAATAATGCAGCCCCCTGTAAATCAGAATCACTTCCCAATCTCCCCAGCGGTGTGCTCTGCATAATATAATCCTTCCCCTGCTCGATCAACACTTTGGACATCTTCGTAGGAAAGAATCCAGGTGCGATTGCGTTTACATTAATATTATGCTGCCCCCATTTTGCTGCCAAATCCTGTGTAAACGTCATAACTGCTCCTTTACTTGTATTATAGCCAATCGTTTGCATGAAAGGATGCGTCCCTCCGAAGCCGGCAATAGAAGATATATTAATGATCTTCCCCGAATTTTGTTCAATCATCACTTTTCCGACTTCCTGACTCATGTAAAATGTACCATTAATATTTACATTCATTACTTTTTCCCAGGCATCGTGTGGCATTTCCTCAACGGAAGCTCCCCATGTAGCACCACTATTATTGACGAGAATATCAATGCTTCCGAAATGCTCCTTCGTTTGTTTAACGACATGCTTGATATCCTCTGGATTGGTCACATCACATTTAAACGCAAGTGAGTCGACACCTTTTCCCTTCAGCTTTTCACTTATTTCTTCACATGCCTCTACTTTTCTCGAACATACAACTATATTTGCGCCTGCTTCCGCATATGCCTCGGCAATTTGGGCGCCAAGTCCACGTCCTCCGCCGGTGATAATTGCTGTTTTTCCATCCAATTTAAATAAGTCCAATACACTCATGATGATTCCTCCTACTTTTATTATTTATTTCTCAATTTTTATCTGTACTTTTTCAGTTCCAATCTGGCAATTTGACGATTGTGCACCTCATCAGGACCATCTGCAATCCGAAGTGTCCTAGCACTCGCCCATGAGCTTGCAAGAGGAAAATCATCGCTTACACCCGCACCGCCAAACGCTTGAATTGCACGATCAATTACACAGGTAGCAACGTTCGGTGCAATCACCTTGATCATCGCGATTTCTGTTTTTGCTTCTTTATTGCCAACTGTATCCATCATATGTGCAGCCTTTAAGGTCAACAGACGTGCCTGCTCAATCTCTGTTCTTGACTCAGCAATCCATTTTTGCACCACACCATGCTCTGCAATAGGACTGCCAAAGGCATTTCTTTCCCGCACCCGTTTACACATATATTCAAGTGCCCGTTCCGCAGCGCCAATCAATCGCATACAGTGGTGGATTCTTCCAGGCCCAAGACGTCCTTGCGCAATTGCAAATCCTTTTCCTTCGCCCCATATCATATTGGAAGCTGGCACTCTGACATCTGTGAAAGTAACTTCAGCATGACCATGGGGTGCACTGTCATAACCAAAGACGGGGAGCATCCTTTCTACTTTAACACCAGGAGCATCCATTGGAACCAATATCATGGACTGCTGCTCATGTCGAGCAGCATTGGGATCACTTTTCCCCATGAAAATGGACAGCTTCGTCCGCGGATCTCCTGCACCAGAAGTCCACCATTTCCGACCGTTCAGGACATATTCGTTTCCGTCTTTTTTGATGCTTGCCTGAATGTTTGTCGCATCACTTGAGGCAACCTCAGGCTCTGTCATTGCAAAGCATGATCGAATATCTCCTTTCAATAAAGGTTCAAGCCATTGTTTCTTCTGTTCTTCAGATCCATAGCGTGCAAGCACTTCCATATTACCTGTGTCAGGTGCGTTACAATTGAAAGTTTCAGGTGCAATTGGCGAACGCCCCATGATTTCACATAATGGTGCATACTCTAAATTCGTCAACCCTGCTCCATATTCATCATCCGGCAGAAAAAGATTCCATAGTCCTTCCTTTTTGGCTTTCTTTTTCAACTCTTCAATGATAGGCGGAACGTCTTCCCATCTATTGTTTTGTTTCTTTAACTGTTGCTCATAGACTTTCTCATTTGGATAAACATACTCTTCCATGAAGGCTTCTAATTTATTACTCATTTCTTTCACTTTATCTGACTCTGAAAATATCATTATTTATCCTCCTAAATGATGATTCCTACTAGTTGGTATGTTAACGTATTACTTCTAATTTGTATTCCTGAAATTAGGTTTGCGTTTTTCTTTAAAAGCCTGTACCCCTTCTTTGTGATCTTCTGTGGAAACCAATGTTGCCTGTGTAATTCGTTCCTGTTCCAATATTGTTTCCAAGTTCGTGATAAGTGATTGATCGACTAATTTCTTGATAAAGCCAAAGGTTGCGGAAGGACCATTTGCAATGCGGGTAGCAAATGCTGTACATTCCCTTTCAAATGCATCTACTGGATAAACATGGTTAATTATTCCTAGTGCATGAGCTCTTTCGGCAGATAGCGGCTCGGCGCTGAACAATAGTTCTTTCGCGAGATATGGTCCGATTAAGTTTGGCAAAAAGTAGGAACCACCTCCATCTGAGACTAATCCTACTTGAGAAAAACTCATAGCAAATTTACTTTCTTCCGCTGCCAAAATAATGTCACACGCTAACGCAAGATTAAATCCTGCTCCTGCTGCAAAGCCGTGAACACAAGCAATGACTGGCTTCTCCAATTTTTTAATCGATAATATTACCTCATTCAATTCACCAATATGCTCGTAGGTTTCCATCGCACTGGCCGTTCCCATTGTTTTCACATCTCCACCTGCAGTAAACGATCTGCCGGCACCTGATAACGTCACAACACGGACATTTTCATCACTGCCTGCTCTCTTCATTGCTTCTTTTAAGCCAATAATCATCTCTGAACTAAAAGCGTTGAGACTGTCAGGCCGATTCAATGTAAGCTGCATAATCCCATTTTCCACGTTGGTCAATAAATGATCAGTTGATTCTTTTCCCATTTTTATCGCTCCTATAAATGATAAACCCCATTAAATATTTAATGTTCCACCATCAATCACAATCGTTTCGCCTGTAATAAACGAGGCTTCGTCAGATCCCAAGAAAAGAACTGTATTCGCAACCTCTTCCGGCTGTCCTATTCTTCTGAGAACATTTGCCGTTGATAAAATAGGCCATTTCTCCATCTCTCTCCAACCATCCACCATTTTCGTATTAATAACCCCTGGTGCTACTGCATTCACTCGAATGTTTTGGCGGCCAAACTCTGTTGCTGCAGTCTTTGTTAATGTGATGACACTCCCTTTTGTTGCCGAGTATGCGGAAACTAACTTTTGGCCTTTGATTCCAGCGATACTTGCTGTATTGATAATAGAACTGCCAGGTTTCATATGTGGAATGGCTAGTTTCATTCCCAGGAATGTACCAGTCAGGTTGATATCAATCACTTTCTGCCATTCTTCCATAGTGACATCCGGAATCTTTTTCTCATCGCTGTTAACTCCTGCGTTATTATATAAAATATCAAGTTTCCCAAAATGATCTAGCGTTTGCTCCACCAAATATTCCACATTTTTCTCCTGTGTCATATCTGTTTTAATAAAAATTGCTTCACCATTTTTCTTTTCTACTAAATCAACTGTCTCCAAACCATCTTTTTCGTTGATATCGGCAACAACAATCTGTGCATCCTCTTCAGAGAACCTGAGTGCTGTCGCTCTGCCAATTTCTCCCCCGCCCCCTGTAATGATGGCTGTTTTCCCATTTAAGCGCATAAAACCACCTATTTCCTTTTATTGAATTTCATTTAGAAACCAGTTGGCCAGTTGGCCAGATTACGATTACTTTTTGTTTTATTTCCAATATGAATATATTCAAATGTTTGAGATAAAAATTTCCTCGTATCTCTTGGATCAATGACATCGTCAATCAAATATTTACCCGCTGCTTTGTATGGGGAACTATCAAAGCTCCAAGTATCCAATAGTTCCGAAGCCTTTTCTTCAGGGTTTTCCGCACTTTTCAATTCCTGTCCATAAACGACATTTATGCCAACTTCAGGACCTGTAAAATTAATTTCTGCTGTTGGCCATGCTACTACAAAATCTGCTCCCATCGTTGGTCCACACATATTTCCATATGCAGCCCCGATACTCTTACGCACTACTACAGATACCTTCGGCACAGTTGACTGTGCAAGTGCCTGATTCCACACCATAATTTTAGTTGGGATTTTCGCTTTTTCAGCTTCACTCGAAACCCTAAATCCAGGTGTATCGTGTAAAAAGACTAGTGGAATATTATAAGAGTCGCAAAGCACAATAAACTCTGTCGCTTTTTCACATTCTTTTGAACCTGCTGCACCTGCATACATGATTGGATTGTTGGCAATAATGCCGACAACTCTCCCGTCTAATCTTGCCAGACAAGTTATTAAAGCTTTTCCATAAAATGATTTTAGCTCAAAATAATCACCATCATCTACAATTTCTTTGATTACTTTTTTCATATCGTAGGCACGCTTTTGTTTTGTCGGCACAATGTCCGCAATCTTTTCCAACATTCGATGTGGTTTGTCTTTTGTCTTTTTAAGATTTGGCTTTTCCCTGCCATGTAATGGCATATACTCAAGAAATTCTTTAACAGCCTTCAATGCACTGTCTTCATCTTCAACAAAAGAATCTACTTGTCCTGTATGCTCCGCGTGGACTTGCCAGCCTCCTAATTCTTCGTTCGAAATTTTCTCTCCTGTTGCAACACTTAACATGCGAGGGCCAGCGACAGCCATCGCTGTTCCTTTCACTTGTGTGACAAAGTCAGAAGATACTGCCGACCATGTTGGACCACCAAAACTATCTCCTAAGATTGCAGTTATTATAGGTACTTCCCTTTGATGCAACAGCAACTCCTGTGGGAAAAGCATCTGACTTATTCCATCCGAACCCATCCCATCAGGCATGCGCAATCCACCGCCCTCCATCAAGTTAATCATCGGGATACCACGCTTTACTGCAAAACGGTGAACCGATTTCATTTTTCTGAAATAAACCATTCCTTCCGTCGCTGCAAAAACGGTTTTATCTGCTGCTTGTATAACAACAGGACGGTCATTCACTTTTGCCAATCCAGCAATGATCCCATCTCCAGCACTTTTAGATTCAGCGCCTGCCTGATCGGAGTGTGCTAATTTCCCTAATTCCAAAAATGTGTCTGAATCGACTAGTTTAGCAATTCGTTGTCTTGCAGTGTAAAAACCAAGTTCATTATGGCGATCTATTTTTTTCTGACCACCATTTAGATTAGCTTTAACCCTTCGCTTCTTCAAATCTTCTATCTGAATGTTCATCCCATAATTCTCTGTCATATTTATCCCCTTACACAAAGAAAACTTATTCTTCTTTCAGTAACCTTCGTAATACTTTTCCTGAGGAAGTAACAGGAAGTCGATCCAAGAACTCTATTTCACGTGGATACTTATATGCCGCCATCTTCTCTTTGGACCACTTGATTAAGTCTTTTTCCGTTACTTTATTTTTGTGTGCGGGGTCCACAACAATAAATGCTTTTACCTGTTCTCCCTTTCCTTTTACTGGCACACCAATTACAGCAGATTGATAAATAGCAGGATGATCACTTAACAGTGATTCCACATCTTCTGGAAAAACACTAAACCCTGAAGATTTAATCATTTCTTTAACTCGGCCTTCAAAGTAAAAGTAACCTTGCTCATCAATTATGCCAATGTCCCCTGTAAATACCCATCCATCTTTTAATGTTCTTTCAGTTGCTTCAAGGCGATTAAGATATCCTTTAAATACTCCAGGGCTTTTAATAGCAACCTCACCTTGTTCTCCTGGTGATAGATCTTCTCCTGTGTCTAAATCTACTATACGAATCTCTGTCTCAAACGTTGCAATTCCACAAGTGCCATGTTTAACCCTATCTATTGGCATCATCGTATCCAATGTATGTGTTTCACTTAATCCGTAAGAGGCTTCGAACAACAAGCAACCATTTGTTAATTTACTCCAAGCCTCTGCCATTTTTTCATCTACATCCATACCAAAACTAGTTGCCATATTTATTTCTAAGCTTGATAAATCTCTATTTTCAATTCCTGGATGATGCAAAATTGCGGCATTCATCGGTGCAATTGTATATATTTTATTCACTGTATACATTTCGATTGCACTAATCGCTGTTTCAGGATCAAACCTTGTCAGCAATACACATTCATGTCCACTATAGATTGGTAGATTCAAACCCATCAGCATTCCCGCTATGTGACAAAGTGGAGCAGCTGCCAATGTGACGTCTTCGCTTTCCATTGTGTAACCTTGTGCCGCAGCAGCAGTCTTAAACAACGCATTGCCATATGTCAGCATGGCCGCTTTCGGTCTTCCAGTTGTACCAGATGTAAAAACCATTAATCCTACATCATTCCACAGGTCAATACTTTCAGTTGCATGAACTGGACCACATTCGCTAATCCCATCCTTCATATCTAACGTGTCCGAAAAGCGTTGCTTTATCATTTTCAATTCTTCAGGAAGTGGCAATGTAGAGTTCTCAGATAAAAAGTCAGCATAATTTGTTGTGATTACTAAACTCAAGGATGATAACTTTTCTCTGATATCTATTAGCTGTTCATATAATTCCTGTCCTGTTATAATTACTTCGATTTCTGCTTCGTTTACGAAGTATTCCAGCTCTGATTCTTTATACATAGGATTTAAGGGGATGACAACTGCACCAAGCATTTGAATGGCGTAATGACCAATGACATACTGCGGGCAGTTCTGCATGAACAAGGCAACTCTGCTTCCTTTCATCACCCCTTGATTCTTCAGAAATTGTGCAAATCGTTTCGTTTGATCACTTAATTCTTTCCAAGTTAGCTCATTACCGTAAAAAACATAACTTGGTTGATCTGGTTTATCTACAGCATTCTGCATGACATACTCATGTAAAGGAATCTCACCTAAACGGTAATTCAGTTCTTCTGATATTTCTTTCGGCCAACTTTTCTTTAAGACAGATTTCATTTTTCCACCTTCTTTTAAATTAAGTTGCTGATCACAATAACTATTTCAACTTTCTCTGGGCAGTTGCTTATAAATAAAACATTGCTTCAATCCGCTTTTCTTCTATGCCTTTTTCTTTCAATTCAGGAATGATATTTTCAAAAAGATGTGTGGGATGCCAATTCTTGACCAGGGAAGCCACTGATTCGTTCATTTCCGGAGGTCTTCCTAGCCAATGGTTAATGGAGTCATGTGACAGCATAATTTGATTTTCATAGCCTTGCTTCACGAGCCCGGTCAACGTAATCATTCGCTCTTCATCCATTGGAGCACCAACAAGCTGTTGTATGCCAAATCGATCAAACCCAATCTTTACACCTGTTTGAAGTGTCTGCTTATGATACTCTGAATCTGTGTTGCCGCACATATGACCGATGACAATCTTGGCAGGATCTACACCTAAATCAATCAACAATTTCGCTTGTTCAAGCCCCATTGTCCCTTCTTGTGTATGTGTCACAAGTAAAATACCTGTTTCACGATGTACACGTGCTGCCGCTTCAAAAAACATCTGTTCATAAGGAGTGATTTCACCTTTGCTTGAAGCTAATTTGATAATTCCTGGACGGATTTCAGTTCCCGCAATTCCGTCCTTCACCTCAGTGATGAACATTTCATAAATATCTTCTTCAGCCGTCCCGAGCATTTGACGAAACTTAAAATATGGCGGAGCACCTTCTCCTTCATAATAGAATCCAGTTGCACAAACAATCTGCAGGCCGGTGATTTCTGACACCTCTTTCAACACCTTGGGGTTTCTCCCACACTCATTTGGAGTAGGATCTACCACCGTTTTCACACCATATTCCATCACATTCCTTGCCGCTGTAACAGCATTCTCAACTGCTTCCTCCTGATTGAAACGACCTAACGTCACATCTCCTTCAAAACCTGGATAACCGAACAAAAAATGCTCATGAATCAATGTTTTACCCATTTCATCTATTGGAATAGTACCAGTAACCGTTTCTATAGAGTCTGTCATTTCGAAACCTCCTATGGATAAAGTGAAAAATTTTTACTTTTTGTTTCACTTGTTATGGCTTTAGAACGATTTTACCCATTGTCTGTCTGTCGCGGAAAAGCTGATGTACCTTCTGTGCTTCCTCAAGTGCATACGTACCGCCAATGGTTAATTTTAAATCTCCCTTATTTAGATAAGCTAAAAGATCTTCCATCCCTTGCTTATATAAATCCGGTCTTTTCATTATTTGCGGAAGGAAAAACCCGATAACTGCCTGGTTTTTACCCATCAGTGATGTTGGATTAAATTTCACCTGTTCACCACTTGCAACACCAAAAACAACTAATCTGCCAAATTCAGCTAAACTCTTTCTTGTTTCATGAAAGACACTGCCGCCCACCATCTCGAATGCTAAATCTACTCCTTTTCCATCTGTGATCGTATTGAGCTCGTTCTTCCAGTTATTCTGAGTGTAATCGATTAAATAATCAGCCCCCATGTCTTTTGCAAAGTTCCGTTTTTCCTCTGTACTGGCGGTTGCGATTACCTTTCCTGCACCAAATAACTTTGCCAGTTGGACAGCAAGTAATCCTACACCGCCTGATGCTGAGTGAACGAGAACGGTTTCTCCTTTCTCCAAACGTCCCATTGTCTTTAATATATGGTAAGCACTTTGTCCTTGCACAGGTAGGACGACAGCATCTTCAAAGGATACTTGATCAGGTAAAGGAATAAGCATTCTTTCGTTTACAGCTGCATATTCTGCATACCCTCCGGATTCTACCGATGCAAGTACACGTTGCCCTTTCTTGATATGATTTACTTCACTTCCGACCTTTTCCACCATTCCTGCTACTTCAGAACCTGGAATAAATGGAAGTTCAGTTGGGACGACATATTCTCCTTCTCTTCGTGCAGTATCTGCAAAGTTAACACCAATTGCTTCTACTTTTATGAGCACTTCATACTTTTTGACTTCTGGTATGTCTTTATCAATACGCTTCAAAACTTCAGGTCCACCATATTCATTGAATTGTATTGCTTTCATGCTATTTATTTCTCCTCTGTTATATATTTGTGTGTGCCAATTTTATAGAATTACCGCCATTTATATTAACCTTCCAAATATTGGTTCAACTTCTCTCTAAACGATTGCTTGAGAGGTGTCGACTTTTGTTTCGAGATATCAACATACACAATTGTCACTTCTCCCTTCGCAATCAATTCGCCACTTGCTTTTTCAATAATGTCACTCCCAAGATTGAAGCTGCTGTTACCAACTCTTGTCACCTTGGTGTTTACGATTAATGTTTGGTTGAAGTGGCCTTGTCTAATAAAGTCACATTTAGCCGATGCAAGCATAATGGAAAAGTTTTCATTCTCCACCTGCAGCCCTAATTCTTTTAAAAAACTCAACCTTCCTTCTTCCATATACGTAAAGTAGTTGGCATGATTCACATGCCCTAACAAATCGGTTTCACTGACACGTACGTCTACTTCCATTTTCTCGGCTCCTTTTTGCATAAGAATGGTTAGTGTGAAATAAGATTACCCTGCATACTCTCCACTTTCATACATTGTCTCAGCAATATTTCGATTTCGATAAATAGATTGAGAGAAAGAATGTGACGTCAAAGAAGCATAAATTTGCCGACGGATTGCCTGTTCATCCTCCAACAATTCCTGTTCCAACTGCCTTACAATGATAAATGTATTATTCACTGCTTCTTCCAAGACCGTATCTCGTAATTGTTTTTTCAACTCTTTATCTTGAGTATTCTTTTCTGTACGCAAGACAACTGATTCTGAAGCGTATAAATGAATGGCCAAATCTGACAGCTTCATAAGGACTTCCTGTTGTGCTTCAAGATCATTGCCATATTTTCTTCGGGCAAATTCAGCCAGGACGAGATATAGTGCTCTTAAATCTTCGACTAAACCTTTTGCTGTATTTGCTGATTCTTTTGCTAATTGGTCAAAAGCGCTTTTGACCGCTTCTTTATACGGCAACAACCCTTTCATGGACTTTTTCAAAAATTCTCCTGTCAATAAAAGACGATTCACCTCGTTGGTTCCTTCAAATATCCGGTTAATTCGTGAATCTCTGTAAATTTGTTCAATTGGATATTCACTGATAAACCCAACGCCCCCATGCAGCTGTACCCCCTCATCTGCTAAATAATCCAGTGTTTCAGAACCATACACTTTACAGATGGCACATTCCATGGCATATTCAGACATTCCAGCCCTTACCAAGCAAGAATCTTCTTCCTGATCTAATCCTGCAAGTGACTCTTCCAATAAATAAGAAGTGCGATATTGAATTGACTCTGCAGCATAAAGACGGGCTGCCATTTTAGCAATTTTCTCTTTGGTAGCACCGAAATCTGCTAAGACCTGTTGAAATTGCTTTCGTTGCCTCACATGACCGATGGTTTGTTTAAAGGCATATTTAGCACCGCCTGTACATGCAGAACCCAGATTAAATCTACCTAAATTCAATACAGTAAAGGCTACAATATGTCCTTTCCCTATTTCCCCGATAACGTTGTCAACAGGCACTTCACAGTCTTCAAAGATAACCGATCGAGTAGAAGATCCTTTGATCCCCATCTTTTTTTCTTCTGGTCCAAGAGATAATCCTGGAAAGTCCTTCTCCACTACAAATGCTGTGAATTTTTCACCGTCTACTTTTGCATAAACAATAAACGTGTCTGAAAACTGTGCATTTGTAATATAAATCTTTGTACCGTTCAATAAATAATGTGTTTTTGCATCATTTAAGACTGCTGTTGTCTTTGCAGCCATCGCGTCAGATCCTGCCCCGGGTTCTGTTAAGCAATAAGCTCCAATAAATTCACCGCTTGCAAGCTTTGGAAGATATTTTTCCTTTTGTGCCTGTGTTCCGTAATACGTAATCGGAAGTGTGGCGATACATGTATGATTGGAATGTGCAACACTATATCCACCTGCATTACCAAGGGCTTCTCCAACAATTCCTTTACTGATTTTATCCAAGCCCAGACCACCGTATTTCTCAGGGATACTGTGGGCAAGCAAGCCAAGATTGCCAGCCTTCTTCAGCAATTCCACAACGACATCAAAGTCTTGCTGTTCTTCTATTTCTTTATTCCGGGGAAAAACTTCTTTTGTGATGAATTGCTGGGCAGTACGCTGGATCATTTTGTGCTCTTCCGTTAAATCCTCCGGAAAAAAAGTATCCGCTAAATCTGTTTGCTTTAATAAAAACAAACCCCCACGAGCTCCCGTCTTTATGTTATCCATATCGATTTCCCTTCTTTACAAAATCAAATTTAATTAGATATATTATTTATGAGTGAAATTTGCCTTCCTCTTTTCGATAAAAGCTGCCACTCCTTCTTTCGCATCTTCTGTCTGGAATACTTCTTCAAATAATGTTACTTCTCTTTCGATGCCTTCTGATAAACTCTTCTCCACCCCTTCGTCAACTGCCTTTTTCAACCGTGACAGTGATTGCAGCGATTTCCCCGCAATTTTGCTTGCTAATTCCATTGCTGTATTTAATCCTTCACCTGTGGAGACAACCTTATTGATGAGGCCGATTTCTTCCGCTTTGCTTGATGAGATAGGCTCTCCTGTAAACATCATTTCTTTCGCCCTAGCACTTCCGATAAGACGTGGCAATCGTTGTGTTCCTCCCCCACCCGGAAAAATACCTAGGTTAACTTCAGGAAGCCCTATTTGTGTATGTTCCTCCGCTATACGAATATCGAATGCCAGTGCAAGTTCACAGCCCCCACCAAGTGTCAAACCATCCAACACAATGATGGTTGGCTTTGTCATGTCTTCCAGGCTGGTCAAGACATCATGCATTGCCATCACATCTTCACGCATATTGGGATTGTCTATCATGTTCGGAAATTCTTTGATATCTGCTCCGGCAATAAACACCTTGTCTCCTGGCGTCGTCAACACAACACAAATAATATCATCATCCTTTTCCAATGTAGTCACTGTTTCTTTCAATTCCTTCTGTACTTGTTGACTCAATACGTTCATTGGCGGATTATCAATGATTACAATTGCAACGCCGTCCGCTGATTTATATGAAACGAGTGCTGTCATCTTACTCAGCCCCTTTCGTATAGTCATACCAGCCCTTGCCTGTTTTCCGTCCAAGATGACCGGCCTTCATCAATTCTTCCAGTGATTTTGTCGGTTTATCTTTTGGGTTACCTGTTTCTTCATAAAGTTGCATATTGGCATAGTAACCAACATCTATTCCGGAAAGATCCATTAATTCGAATGGGCCAAGCGGATGACTTAATGCTTTCTTAGTTATAATGTCGATATCTTTGTAATCGGCATAGCCGTTTTCATAAAGGAATAATGCTTCATTTGACAGTGCAAATAATAAACGGTTCGCAATGAATCCGTAAACCTCTTTTTCTAGCAACACTCCTGTACGGCCGATTTGTTCACAAAAATCCATTGCTGTCTGTGCTGTTTCTTCAGACGTTTGCTCGCTTTTAACGACTTCCACGCAGTCCATAACAAGCGGCGGGAAGAAGAAGTGCATGTTCAACACCTTGTCAGGCCTCGATGTGACATCCGCAATTTTTGAATTGACAATTGTCGAGCTATTTGTTGCCAATATAGTATAGGCGGGTGCTGCATTGTCTAATTCTTTAAATACGTTTCGTTTTACATCAAGTTTTTCCACAACTGCTTCAATAACTAAATCAGCATCATTGACAGCAGTATTCAAATCCGTTGTAAAATGAAGTTTCGCGAACACTTCGTCCTTTTCTTTCTCGCTTATTTTTCCTTGTTTCACCCATTTATTCATTCGTTTCGTTAATGTTTCCTTCGCTTTATCCAGCGACCTCTCCTCAATATCCTGGAGATAAGTCTCAAATCCTCCAAGTGCACAAAGCATTGATATCTGATGCCCCATCGATCCTGCACCGATAACGGCTGTTTGTTTTATCTTTTGTATCATCTCTTCATCATCCTAACTGGTTGGTATGTTTATTGAAAACCTTGCCCTACAATAAGTGATCAGTTCTACTTCCGTACGGGTATTTCTACATCTTGTTAATATTCTTAGCGTATTGCCCTAACCAAACTTTATTCATTATGTTTCCCTCCTTACAAATTATATTGTTAGCGATTACATTTATGCCTGTTACTTTTTATGTTTTGTTTAATGTTGCACTGGATAACAGGTAAAAAACAGCATTTCAACATTGGAGTCTCATTAAAAAACATTACATAAAACCTACTGGTCAGTATGTTCAGAATTATTAAATATTATTATATGCTATTAATCAAATAATTGCAAGCTGCCATTATAGGGACAGTTTTTTATGATGTATCTTCTTTCACTTATTAATTGCTTAATTAAATCTTTGATAGTTGGAATTCGTTCAACATATTGAATGAAAATAGCTTAATTATTGTAGTATAATTAAGCTATTCAAACGAGCTACGTTGAGACTCTGTCATGACTTCGCAATACACCATCCTAATATCGATGGCTTAAATAATGGCATCATATTTATTGGTAGATTCCATTTGTAAATTTCTTGAATGCTAAAAAGGCTTAGTTGTCGTATAATGGTCGGAGTGAGTCCCCTTACTGTCTTTATGGAAGTTTTGGACAACTATCATTATACAGATTTTGGGAAGGTACTTTCTTTTTTATATGTTTTGAACTCTTGTCCTGTAAGGGATGAGATTTATGAAATTGATTTAGATAAAGAAAAGGAGATTTTTATATTGACAGCAAATTGGCATCAAACAAATTATCGCGTCCCTTATAAAGATACAGATCGAATGGGCGTTGTTCATCACGGCAATTATATCAACTGGTTTGAAATAGCTCGGACCGAATGCATGCGTCATTACGGGATAGCTTACAGCGATGTAGAAAAAAGGGGTTTTTTACTCCCTGTCCTTAAGGTTGAATGCGATTATAAAAAATCCGCAACATTTGATGACCCTGTTGCGATTTACACAAAAATCGCTGAATATTCTCCTATCAAACTCACATTTGCTTACGAGGCTAGGAAAATATCAGAAGCCGATTTTGCAACAACTCATAATCAAATCGTTGACGAACCCGCAGGTGAACTTATCACATCAGGTGCTACAAAACATATGTGGGTCAACCAAGACTTCAAATCAACCCGGCTTCAACGATCAGCGCCTGATTTATATCAAGTTATCGAAAAGGTTGGGGAGAGGAAGTAAAAGAATCATAGTCCATACTATTCAATAGGCTTTCGAACATTCAGACAACTGAGGAAGGCGATTAAACTTCTACTTACCACTGGGCTTTGCTTCCTACGTTTTCTCGTTTGTTTTTGATAAAGTTCCATTAAATAAACAAGCCTTACAGTCCAATATCATGTGGGGCTTGTCTATTTTCCATCATTTATTTCATAAGAATTACGCTTTAACCAAGTTGCTAATTTCTGTTCATTCATACTTCCTTCGGCAACGGATATACAAACTCAAAAAATCACATCCACTTCTTATGTAAAAGCAAATATCATCATTCATTATTTGTATTGTACTTTATAATATCTAATCAACAACTTCATCCTTGAATTTAAGAAATAATAGCTCTACAATTATGCTTCTATTATGAAGTTCACTCCACTA